>JAHJOO010000064.1 GCA_018820275.1 Alphaproteobacteria bacterium | reverse complement strand
GTCGGCGGCGAGCGCGCCGGCCTGGGACAGCAGCACCTCGCGTCGGGCCCGCGCCACTCCGGCCCTTTGCGCGTCGAGCGCGCGGGCCCGGACGTCCAGCGCCAGGGCGGCCTCCCGCATCAGCAGGGCGGCGCGGCGCGCCTCGACCGCGCGACCGGCGGGCACGACGAGAGGCGGCGGCGGGCGGCGCGTCAGACGTTGGAGTCCTCCCAGAAGCCGGCCCTGCCGCGCCCGCAGCCGGGTCAGTTCGGCCAGGATCGGCGCCCCGCGCGCGGCGAGGGCGTCGAGGCGGGACCGGTCCGCCGCCGGGGCGGCCCCGACCGGCGGGTCGCCCCGAGACCCGGTCGTCCGCGCCGCCGCCGCGGCCTCCTCCTCGAGGCGCCGCAGGCGGACGACGGCGTCGCGGTAGCGCGCCTGAACCCGCGCCGCCTCGCCTGACGCTTCCGGCTGGACCCCGGCGGCCGGGGCCGCGCCGAGGACGAGGGCGAGAAGGGCCGGAAGGATGAGGCGACGCATCAGTCGCGATGGTAGGGCGAACCGCCCAGGATGGTCACGGCGCGATAGATCTGCTCGGCCAGCATGGCCCGCGCGAGGGCGTGCGGCCAGGTCTGGGGGCCGAAGGCCAGGGTCGAGGCGGCCGCGGCGCGCACGCTCTCGTCCAGCCCGTCGGCGCCGCCGATGGCGAAGACGACGCGCCGCTCGCCGCGGTCGCGCAGTTCGGCGAGGTGGTCGGCGAAGGCGCGGCTGGAATAGGTCCTGCCGCGTTCGTCGCAGGCGATCAGGTGGGCGCCCTCGGCGGCCTTGAGGATCAGCTCGGCCTCCGGGGCCTTGCCGGGCTTGCGCGGGTCCAGGTCGACGAGGTCGACGGGGCCGAGGCCCAGCGCGCGTCCCGCCAGCGTCGCCCGTCCGGCATAGTCCGAAGCCAGCGTCGCCTCCGGGCCCCGCCCGGGCTTGCCGATGGCGACGACCGCCAGCCTCACCGGATCAGGCGCGGGCGTCGACGCGGTGGCCGCTCTCGACCGCCCAGATCTTCTCGATGTTGTAGAAGCTGCGGACCTCGGGCCGGAACAGGTGGACGATCACGTCCCCCGCGTCGATCAGCACCCAGTCGCAGTGCGGCAGACCCTCGACCTTGGCCTTGCCCAGGCCGTGGTCCTTGAGCACGCGCAGCAGATGGTCGGCCAGCGCGCCGACGTGGCGGTGCGAGCGGCCGGACGCCACGATCATGGCGTCGGACATCGAGGATTTGCCCTTGAGGTCGATCAGGACCAGATCCTGGGCCTTGTCCTCGTCCAGCTTGGTGATGAGCGCCTGTTCCAGCGGGGTCGATCCGACCGGCAGCGGCGCGTCGGTCCCGTCCTCGGGGCGCAGCGGCGGGATGGGGTCGGACTCATGCGCCGTGTTGGAGACGGCGGGCGCGCGGGGCGCGGAAGACGGGGACAGCTTAGGGCTCCGGTCAGGTGGACGTGAGCCGGACCATAGCACGCGCGGGCCGGAGCGTCACGCGGCCTTGCGGGCGGCCCGATTCGCCCGCGCGGCGGCGGTGCCGAAGGAAAGCGGCGGGGTTCGCCTCATTCAGGCTCGGAGGCCAGAACGGCGTCCAGCCTGTCCATGAAGGCCCCCCAGCCGTGCCGGGCACCGCCCAGCGCCTGCTTCTGGTCCGGGCGGAAGCCGACCTGCTCCATGCGCAGGCGCGTGCCGGTCTCCGTGGGCGTCAGGGTGAAGGTCACGACGCTCTTCAGCGCGAAGGCCGGATCGTCGTGGGCGAAGTCCCAGCTGTAGGCCAGCTCCCGCTCGGGGTCGACGGTCAGCACCCGGCAGTCCAGCGTCCCGCCCCACTCGCCGGTCAGCCGGAAGTCGTGGCCGACCTCGGCCCGGAAATCGTTGGCCATTAGCCAGCGGGCGATCAGCTCGGGCCGGGTCAGGGCGCGCCAGAGCTTCGCGGGCGGGTGGGGAAACTCGCGCTCCACCGTGACGGTGCGCACCTGCGCGGCGACGTCGGTCATTCGTCCATCCTTTCGAGAAGGTCTTCGAGGCCGTCGAACCGGGCCTCCCAGAAGCCGGCCATGTCGCCCGCCCAGTCCAGCAGGGGCCCCAGGGCTTCCGCCCGGGCGCGGTAGCGGACGGCACGCCCCCCCGGTGTGTCGGAGACCAGGCCGGCCCGCTTCAGCACCGCCAGATGCTTGCTGACCGCGGGCTGGGAGATGCCGGCGCCGAGCGTCAGGGCCCCGACCGTCTGGTCGCCCTCGCGGCACAGACGTTCGAAGAGCGCCAGGCGGGTGGGGTCCCCCAGCGCGCGGAACAGGAGGTCGGGCGAGGTGGTCATGCTTGAACCATAACCATAAGGTTATGGAATTGTCCATAGCCGAACGGTTATGAGTTTGGCGTCCCGCCCGCCGCTGCGCGGAGCGCGGTCGACGACCGCGGGTTCAGCGGCGCTGCCAGATAGGTCCAGGCCGGGGCCGCCATGCCCGGCAGCAGGCGGGCCTGGGCCGCCGGCACCCGGGCGAAGGCGAAGCGCCGCGCGGCGGGGGCGGCCCGGCTTTCAAGCAGGCTGCCGGGGCGGGCGATCACCGCCATCGGCATCATCCGCATGATGTCCGTCCAGCCCCGCCACAGATCGAAGGAGGCGAGGTTGTCGGACCCCATCAGCCACACGAACTGCACGCCGGGATGGCGGGCCTGCAGGGCGCGGAGGGTGTCGACCGTCCAGTGGGTGCCCGCGCGCGTCTCGAAGTCCGAGACGATCATCGCCGGCCCCCTGGCCCACCGCCGGGCCGACGCCATGCGCGTCCCGAGCGAGGCGGTCTCGCGCGCGTCCTTCAGCGGGTTCTGGGGCGAGACCAGCCAGACCACCCGGTCGAGGCCCAGCCGCGAGCGCGCGGTCTCCGCCACGTGGGCGTGGCCATCGTGGGCCGGATTGAACGAGCCGCCGAACAGGCCGACGCGCTGGCCCGGGGCCAGGCTCAGGCCGTCACGCAGCGCCCCGGGGCGGGGACCGAAGGCGCGGGGCGCGGGACCGGCATGGAAGAAGCTCAAGGGAGGGGCGCGTCCGGGCTTATGCTCAGAAGTGCCCTAACACGGGTGGCGCCGCCTGTAACCTCAGCCGGGCGTCCGTTTAAACGTGTCGCCCACCTCGGTGGCGTCGGGGCCGTCCGGCCCGGCGGACCGGCGCGCGCGTTCGCCGGTGCGCGACACGTCCCGGTCCGGGGTCGACGCGTCCGGCTTGCCGGGCGGGATGGCCCCGTTGGCCTTGCGGCCGGCGGTCTGGTCGGGTCTGGACATGGCAGTCTCCTCCCCGGGGGCAACCGTCCCCGCCGGGGGACGGTTCCCTCAGGGCTGCCAGCCGCCGGGCGTCTCCTGGAGCAGGCCGTCGTCGTCGATCGGACCGATCTCGCCCCGGGTGCGGCGAACCACGGTCCACGCGGCGCGCAGAAGCTCCGGCACGCCCTCGCCCGAGACGCCGGAGACCAGGACGGGCTCCACGCCCGCCGCCGCCTTCAGCTCCGCCGCCTTCTCCGCCCGCGCCTCGTCGGTCAGGGCGTCGACCTTGTTCAGCGCCAGGATCTCGGTCTTGTCGCCGAGGCCCTGGCCATAGGCCTCCAGCTCGTGGCGGATGGTGCGCCAGGCACCGGCGACGTCGTCCTGGGTCGCGTCGACCAGATGGATCAGGCAGCCGGACCGCTCGACGTGGCCCAGGAAACGCGTGCCCAGACCCGCGCCCTCGCTGGCGCCCTCGATCAGGCCGGGAATGTCGGCGATGACGAAGCGTTCGTTGGGGCTCAGGTCGACGGTGCCCAGGTTGGGGGCCAGGGTGGTGAAGGGATAGTCGGCGATCTTGGGCCGCGCGGCCGAAACCGCGGCGAGGAAGGTCGACTTGCCGGCGTTCGGCAGGCCGGCCAGACCGACGTCGGCGATCAGCTTCAGCCGCAGCCAGATGGCGCGCTCCTGACCCTCCTGGCCGGGGTTGGCGTGCATGGGGGCCTGGTTGACCGGGCCCTTGAAGCGGGCATTGCCCCAGCCGCCGTTGCCGCCGCGCAGCAGCATCTCGGTCTTGCCGGCCTGGTCCATGTCCAGCAGCACCGTCTCCTTGTCCTCGTCCAGCACCTGGGTGCCGACAGGGACGCGCAGGATGACGTCCTCCCCCTTGGCGCCGTGCATGTTGCGGCCCTGGCCGTGGTTGCCCGTCTCGGCCCGGAAATGCTGCTGGTAACGGAAGTCGATCAGGGTGTTCAGCCCGTCCACGGCCGTGATCCACACATTGCCGCCATTGCCGCCGTCGCCGCCGTCCGGGCCGCCCTGGGGGATGAATTTCTCGCGCCGGAACGACACGGAGCCGCCGCCGCCGTTGCCGGAGCGGATGTAGATCTTGGCCTGGTCGAGGAACTTCATGGGTCTTCTTGTGCGCTACCGCTCGCGACGCGGTCGCTTGCTGCCTGAGCCGCGCTTATGCCGCAGAAGGGCGGCGAGAAACAGGCGCGCGGGATGCGGCGGGAAAGGCTTCCTTAAGCACGGCCGGGCAACGTCGGTCGGTGAAACTCCAGGGGATCAGAATGATCTCGATCATCCGCCCGCCGAACGCGGGACCAACGCTGCCGTCCCGGGTCGGCGCCGCGCCGGGGCCGGAGCGCGACGCCGCGCCCGCCACGCCCCTGCTGACCGTGCCGTCCGCGAAGGAACGGGCGCGCGACATGGCCGCCCGCCGCCTCGACTTCGTGAGGGCCAAGGTCGAGGCGCTGAAGCTGATGGTGAAGATCGATCCGCGCTCGGCGCTCAAGCTCGCCGGCGAGATCGCGCGCGAGCTGAAGGCGGCGACGAAGGCGTTCAGGGAGTCGGGCGGGCGCGACGTGTCCGACGCCGACATGGCGCTGATGAAGCACCGGGTCGAGGGCGTGGAGGCCGCACGCGAGGCGGGCTCGGACGCCGGTGCCGACGATCAGGTCCGGCGCGCCGACGACGAACTGGACCGCCTCGCCGACATGCAGGCCGACATGACGGGCGACAAGGGCGTTTTCGACGAGATTCGCCGGTTCCTCGCCGCCCTGAAGAAGGCCCGCGACGACATCCGGGGCGAGGCAACGACGTCGTTCCGCGCGCCGTCCGAAGCGGACTGGCGCGCCTTCGACCGCGATCAGGCCGAGCTGGAGCGGGAGCCGGCCCGGGCCGGCGCCGGCCCCCGCGTCTCGGTCACCGCCTGACGGCGATCACCCCCACACGCCGTAGGGGTCGCTCCACGTCAGCCCCAGCGCCTCGCCGACCGCCGGATAGGTCAGCTCGCCGTTCAGGACATTGAGGCCGCGCGCCAGGTGCGGATTGTCCTTCAGCGCGTCCAGACCCTTGTCCGCCAGCGCCAGGCCGAAGGGCAGGGTGGCGTTGTTCAGGGCTTCCGACGAGGTGCGCGGGGCGGCGCCGGGCATGTTGGCCACGCAGTAGTGGACGACGCCGTCGACGACATAGGTCGGGTCCTCGTGGGTGGTCGGCTTCGAGGTTTCGAAACAGCCGCCCTGGTCGATGGCCACGTCGACCAGCACCGAGCCCGGCTTCATCTGCTTCAGGTGCTCGCGCTTGATCAGCTTGGGGGCCTCGGCGCCCGGGACCAGCACGGCGCCGATGATGACGTCGGCCTTGACCAGCTCCTCCTCGATCGCGCCGATCGAGGAATAGCGCGTCGTCACGCGGCCGTTGGTGACCTCGTCGATGTAGGCCATGCGCGGGATGGAGCGTTCCAGCACCACCACCTCGGCGCCCAGGCCCATGGCCATGCGCGCCGCGTTCAGGCCGACGACGCCGCCGCCCAGCACCAGCACGCGCGCCGGAGCCACGCCGGGCACGCCGCAGAACAGCAGCCCCATGCCGCCGTTGTGCTTCAGCAGGGTCTCGGCGGCCGAGAAGACGGCGATGCGGCCGGCGACCTCGGACATCGGGGCCAGCAGGGGCAGGCCGCCGCGCACGTCGGTCACGGTCTCATAGGCCACCGCGGCGCAGCCCGAGGCCATCAGCCCCTTGGTCTGCTCCGGATCGGGCGCGAGGTGCAGGTAGGTGAAGAGGATCTGGTCCGTCTTCAGCATCTCCCACTCGACCTTCTGGGGCTCCTTGACCTTCACGATCATGTCGGAGCCGGCGAAGATCTCGGCGGCCGAGGTGGCCAGTTTCGCCCCGGCCTTCTTGTAGTCGGCGTCGGTGAAACCCGCGCCCAGACCGGCACCGGCCTCGACCGTCACGTCGTGGCCATGGGCCACGTACTCGCGCACGGCGGTCGGCGTCAGGCCGATGCGGTGCTCGTTCTTCTTGATCTCCTTGGGGACGCCGACGCGCATCTGGGATTTCCTCGTCTGGATGGGGCGGCCGCCTTCGACGGGCGGCTCGCGTCGGCCCGCAATCTAGCGACGGTGCGGCGGCAGGTTCCTGTTCTTTTCGCTGACTGAACGGCGTAAAGTCACAGAATCTGCGAATAGGGCCGCCGATGAAGACCGTATCTGCCGTTACCCTGGACGAGACCGACCGGCGCATGCTCCGCGCCCTGCAGGCCGACGGGCGCATGACCAACGCCGATCTGGCGCGGGCGGTGAACCTGTCGGAAAGCGCCTGCCTGCGCCGCCTGCGCGCGCTGGAGACCGAAGGCGTCATCAGCCGCTACGCCGCCATCATCAACGAACGCGCCGTCGGCCTGCCGCTCTCCGTGTTCGTGACGGTGACGCTCGCCAGCCAGGCCGAGAGCGCCCTGACCGCCTTCGAGACCGCCATCGCCACCGTGCCCGAGGTGGTGGAGTGCCACCTGATGACGGGATCGTCCGACTATCTGCTGCGTATGGTGTGCCGCGACGTGGACGACCTGGAGCGCATCCACGCGCGCGAACTGACGCGGATCCCCGGCGTGACGCGGGTCAGCTCCAGCGTGGCGATGCGGACCGTGGTAAAGAGGGGCGCGCTACCTGTTTGACCCAACCATTCGTTGCGTGGATCATCGCGTCATGGGCATTTCGGAAACTCCCGCCGTCTGGATGGATCGCGAGCCGACTCTGGACGAGGAGTTGCTGGCGATGGGCGACGAGGATGTGCTCGAGATGGCGAACCTCGGCGAGAAGGACACCGGCGTCCCCGGGGTCATCATGATCTCGACCGTGATGGGTCGGCACGGCCCGCGTGTCAAATACTTCGCCAGGCCGGGCCGGCATCAACCGAGCTTCTCCGTGGCGGTAGCGTCCGAGCCTCGGGTGGTCGCACGGTCGGAGGACTTCGATGAGAAGACCTTCGTCCGCATGGCCCCGCTGGTCATGGCCTGGGTGGCCAGAAACCAGGAAGCCCTGAACCGCTTCTGGTGGTCGGGAAACGACCTGATGAACGACGAAGTCCAGGCCTTCATCGCGGCCCTCGAAAAGATCTGACCCCTACCTCAGCGCCAGAGTCACGGCCTTGACGTCCACGTATTCGTCGATGCCGTGGACCGAGCCCTCGCGGCCGTAGCCGGACTGCTTGACCCCGCCGAACGGCGCGACGGGCGTCGAGATCAGGCCGGTGTTGACGCCGCACATGCCCGCCTCGATCCGCCGTCCGATGCGCAGGGCGCGGTCCAGGTCGCGGGTGAACAGGTAGGAGGCCAGGCCGAAGGGGCTGTCGTTGGCCTTGTCGACGACCTCGTCCTCGCTGTCGAAGGGGAAGACGGGGACCAGCGGGCCGAAGGTCTCCTCCTCGCGGAACAGGGCGTCGTCGCCGCCCAGCGTCACCGTCGGCTGGAAGAAACGGCCGCCGAGGTCGTGCCGCCCGCCGCCGGTCAGGACCTCGGCCCCGTCCTTTTTCAGGGTCGCCAGATGCGCCTCGACCTTGTCCAGCGCCTTGTCCTCGATCAGGGGGCCGACCTTGACCCCGTCCTCGAAGGCACCGCCGACCTTCAGGGCGGCGACCTTTCCGGCGAGGATGCGGGCGTAGTCCCCGGCCACCGAGGCCTCGACGTAGACCCGGTTGGGGCAGACGCAGGTCTGGCCGGCATTGCGGAACTTGCCCTTCACCGTCTCCTCGGCGGCCTGCTCGAGGTCGGCGTCGGCGAAGACGATCAGGGGGGCGGCCCCGCCCAGCTCCATCGACACGCGCTTCAGCGTCGGCGCGCATTGCTCAGCGAGCTTGCGCCCGACGGGGGTGGAGCCGGTGAACGACAGCTTGCGGATCAGGGGCGATGACGTCAGCACGCCGCCGATGGTCGCCGCGTCGCCGGTGACCACGTTCAGCACCCCCTTGGGCAGGCCCGCCCGGTCCGCCAGCTCGGCCAGGGCAATGGCCGTGAAGGGCGTCTGGCTGGCCGGCTTGACCACCGCCGTGCAGCCGGCCGCGAGGGCCGGGCCCAGCTTGCGCGTCAGCATGGCCGCGGGGAAGTTCCACGGCGTGATCAGGGCGCAGGGGCCGACCGCCTGGCGGAAGGTCAGGATCAGGTGGCCCAGCGGCGTGTCCTGGGTCTCGCCCAGCAGCCGCTCGGCCTCACCGGCGAACCATTTCAGGAAGCCGTTGGCGTAGGCGACCTCGCCTTTCGCCTCGGCGAAGGGCTTGCCGTTCTCCAGCGCCATCAGGGCGGCGAGGCCGTCGGCGTTCTCGTCGACCAGCGCGGCCCAGTCGCGCAGGACCTTCGCCCGGGCGTGGGGATCCGATCGCGACCAGTCGGGGAAGGCGTCGGCGGCGGCGGCGATGGCCCGCTCCGTCTCGGCCGACCCGAGGTCGGGCACGTGGCCGATCACCTCGCCGGTCGCGGGGTCGTCGACGGCGATGCGCGCGGGGCCCGTCACCGGCTGGCCCGCGATCAGGGCGTGCTCGCGCAGCAGCTTCAATCCGGCGTTACGGGGCGAGGTCATGGGCGTCTCCTGCGGTGGAGACGCCATAACGCCTCAGCGGCCGATGGTGTCCAGATCGCGACCCTTGGTCTCGGGCAGCCAGATCAGGGCCACGAGCACCGCCAGCCCGGTGAAAGCCACCGAATACCACAGGCCGAAGTAGATGTTCCCCGACCAGGCCACCAGGGCGAAGCTGGCGGCCGGCAACAGGCCGCCCACCCAGCCGGTGCCGACGTGATAGGGCAGGCTCATCGCCGTGTAGCGGACCCGCGTCGGAAACAGCTCGACCAGGGCGGCCGCCTGCGGCCCGTACAGCGCCGTCGCGGCGACGATGAAGATCATCAGGATGCCGAACACGGCCGGCAGGTTGGTGCGCGCGGGATCGGCGCGCTCGGGATAGCCGGCGGCGACCAGGGCCCCCTTGATGCGGCCCTCCACGTCCGTCCGCGCGGCCTTCAGGGCGGCCGGATCCATCCCCTCGCCCTCGACCGAGGGAACCGTCGCCGCGCCGACCCGCACGACGGCCAGGGTTCCGGGCGCGGCGGCTTCGTTGGCGTAGCTGATGCCCGCATTGGACAGGACGTTCTTGGCGATGTCGCATGAGGACGCGAACGCCGTCTTGCCCACCGGATCGAACTGGACGGCGCAGGTCGCCGGGTCGGCCACGACCGTCACCGGCGCCGTGGCCTGGGCCTCCGCCAGGGCCGGATTGGCCGCCCGGGTCAGGGCCTGGAACCCGGGGAAATAGGCCACCAGCGCCAGGATCATGCCGAACAGCATGACGGGTTTGCGCCCCACCCTGTCCGACAGCCACGCGAAGAAGACATAGAGGAAGGCCGACAGGGCCGTCACCGCCAGCATCAGCTGGTCGACCGTGTTCACCTCGACCTTCAGCACCCGCTCCATGAAGAAGCGGGCGTAGAAATAGCCGCAGTACCAGACCGCCCCCTGGGCGATCATGATGCCGAACAGGGCGATCAGCACGAAGCGGCCGTTCTTCCAGCGCAGGAAGCTCTCGACATAGGGCGCGCGCTTCTCGCCCGCCTCGGCCTTCATCCGTTCATAGGCCGGGCTTTCATCCAGCTTCATGCGGATCCACAGCGACACCGCCAGCAGCAGGGCCGACAGCAGGAAGGGGATGCGCCAGCCCCATTCGTCGAAGGCCTCGGCCCCCACGATCGCGCGGGTGATCAGGATTACCGACAGGGCCCCGATCAGCCCCAGCGCCGCGGTGGTCTGGATCCAGCCGGTCAGCAGACCGCGCTTCCTCGCCGGCGCGTGCTCGGCCACGTAGATCGCCGCCCCGCCGTACTCCCCGCCCAGGGCGAAGCCCTGGAGAATGCGCATGAGGATGAGCAGGACCGGCGCGGCGAGGCCGATCTGGTCATAGTCGGGCAGCAGGCCGATCGCGACGGTGGCGACGCCCATCAGGGTGATGGTGACCAGGAAGGTCTTCTTGCGCCCGGTCCGGTCGCCGAACCAGCCGAACACCAGGGCCCCCAAAGGCCTCACCACGAAGCCGACGCCGAAGGTCAGGAGGGCGAGGATGTAGCCGGTGGCCTCGCTGACGTCGGCATAGAAATGCCGCGCGATGACGGCCGTCAGCGAGCCGAAGATGAAGAAGTCGTACCACTCGAACGCCGTGCCGGCGGCCGAGGCGGCCACCACGGTGCGCAGGGTTCGGGGATCGTCCTTGGCGGACGTTGCGGCGTTGTCGGTCATGGCCCCCTCGTCGTTTCCTCCGGCGGGCCTCTTGGCGGGCCCGGCCGCCGCCGAGGTTAGAAGGGGGCGCCGAGCGGGGGAAGCCGGAATTGCGGAGACCCCGCCGATTGGGGCCGGCGGGGCCTCGCCTTCGCGTCACGGCCGTGGGGGGACCGGCGTGCGCGGTCGGTCGCGGCCCCGGGGGAAGGCCGCGCCCGTGACTTAGTCCGCGGCGTCCTGGGCGGCGTCGGTGACGGCCTCCCCGGCGGCGGAGGTGTCGCGGCCCACGCCGGCGACGGTGTTGCACGCGGCCGTGGTCAGGGCGGCGGCGGCGCTCAGAATGACGAACAGCTTGCGCATTTTCAGGCTCCTGGAGGGATGTCTCGCGGGAACAAACGTCGCCGCCGTCAGACGGTTCCGGAGGGCTCCGGGGCCGACGGGGCACCGGGCGTGACGAAGGTCATCCGGATCAGCGCTCCGCCCAGCGGGCCCGCCAGAATCTCGGTCTCTCCGCGCAGCTGTTTGGCGAACGCGGCCATCAGGGTGCGGCCCACGCCGGAGGCGGTCGAGGGCGTCAGCCCGGGTCCGTCATCCTCCACCTCGAGCACGCTGGTCTGGCCGTCGACGCGGAACCGCACGGCCAGCGCCGTGCCGCCGGTGGTGAAGGCGTGCTTCTGGGCGTTGGCCACGGCCTCCACCAGCCACAGCGCCATCGGGGCCAGCTTGTCGGGGTCGACGATCAGCGAATCCGACCGGACCGAACTCTCGATGACCTGTCCCCGGCCGGCCTGGTCGGCCACCATCTGACCCACGAGCGCGTCGAGGAAGTCCTTCATGTCCGCGCGGCCGAGATCCTCGGCCTGGTAGAGGGTCCGGTAGATCAGGGCCAGGGCCGAGATCCGCTGCCGCGTGTCGCCCAGCGCCGCCTTGGCCGAGGCGTCGGTGACGCTGCGCTGCTGCATGCTGAGCAGGGACGAGATGATCTGCAGGTTGTTCTTCACCCGATGGTGAATCTCCCGCATCAGCGCGTCCTTCTCCTCCAGCGCCTTGACGAGCGACTGGTCGCGGGTCGTGACGCCGGCCGCCAGGTCGTCGAGCGTGCGCGCCAGGGTGCGGATCTCGGTCGGCGCCGCGTCGGCCTGCACCGGCCGAACCGAAAGACGCCCCCGCGCGTGGATGGCGGCGACGCGCTGGAGATAGTCGAGCCAGCGGATGACGAACCGCTCCGACAGCGCCATGACCGCCACGAAGGCGGCCAGCCAGACGGCGAGCGGCATCAGGAAGGCCCCGATGGGGTTCAGCCGGGCCCAGGACAGCAGTCCCGGTGCCGGCGCCGAGAAGAGAACGTGCAGCTCCCGGTCGATCAGGGAGGCGCGGACATAGACGCGGCCGTTGCGTTCCACGACCACGGCCTCGCCGGTCTCCGCCGGCGGCGGCGACACCTCGGGCATGTCCGCAAAGGCGTCGGCGCGGGTCGTGGCGAGGACCCGGCCGTCCGGCGACACCAGGGCGGCCTCGGCGCCGGCCGGCAGACTCCGGATGTCGCGCCGGGGAAGCAGCTCGCCCAGCGGCATCACCACGGCGGTGGCCCCGTCGAACGCCCCGAGCGGCCGCTCCAGCCGGAGGGCGATCAGCACGCCGGGCGCCGCCCCGGCCGAGGGCGCGGCCACGACGCGACGACCGGCGCGCAGATCGTCCATCCACGCGCCCGCGGCGGGGGCGCCCTCCGACCCGCACAGCAGGACGCCGTCGGGGCCAAAGCGGGCGAAGCCGTCGTAGATCCGCAGCCGGGCGTCGAGGGCGGTGAGGCGCGCGGCGCAGCCGGGGCCCGTGCCTTCCAGCGCGAGGACCTCGAGCAGGGCGGCGGTCGACCGCACGCGGCCCTGCTGATCGGCCACGCTGCGCTCGGCGGCCAGGCGCAGCATCTCGCGCCGGGCGAAGGCCTCGTCGCGAAAATCGGCCTGCAGCTGGACGGCGCTGAAGATCAGGAACGGCAGCAGGGCCAGGGCCATGGCCATGCCCAGGCGGAAGCGGATGCCGCGAAAGCGGGGACGGAGGCCCTGTCCGAAAAGGCGTCCGCGCGCGGCCAAACCGGTCAGGTCCGCAGGGGGCCGCTCAGGCGGTCGGCGTCGGCGAGGATGGAGCGCATGGCGTCGCCGGCGGCGCGGCCGTCGCGGGCATAGCCCCCGCTTTCCAGAATGCCGAGCAGCGAGCGGCGGGCGCGCGAGACGCGGCTCTTCACCGTGCCCACGGCGCACTGGCAGATCTCGGCCGCCTCCTCATAGGCAAAGCCGCCGGCACCGACCAGAATCAGCGCCTCGCGTTGCTCCGCGGGAAGGGTGTCCAGCGCCTGACGCAGTTCGTCCAGCGCCACCGGCGCCTCGGGATCGTCGACCGCCACCAGCGTCCGCTCGGCCGCCTCCTGGTCGAGCTGCGACTGCCGCCAGGACCGCCGCTTCTCGGAATAGAACTGGTTGCGCAGGATCATGAAGGTCCAGGCCTTCATGTTGGTGCCCATCTGATAGCTGGCCCGGGCGTCCCACGCCTTCATCAGCGCGTCCTGGGCCAGGTCGTCGGCCGCCGTGGCGTCACCCGTCAGGGTGCGCGCGAAGGCGCGCAGGTGCGGGATCAGCGTCACCAGCTGCTTCTTGAAGGCCTCGTCGTCGCTGGAGGGCGGCTTGGGCGCGGTCGATCCCCTCACGAGCCTTCGCCCCCGGGTCCGTTCTTCTCGTCGGCGCGCTTCAGAATGTCGAGGAAGTCCTGCGGCACAGGCTCGTTGACCACTTCCTCGAACATGTGACGCAGACGCACGCCGATCGCCTGCTGGCGCAGTCGGGCCTCTTCCAATCCAGGTTCCTTCCGCGCCTTGTCCGCGCGTTTTCGCGCAGCGCCTTTGTCTTCGCTCATGTCTTTCGGCATCACGCCGCCCCGTTCCGAACCGCCACAACGTGAGTTCCGGGCGGGGGTTCCGCCAGGGCGCCGCAATTTTCCCGACCCGCGGCCGTCGGGGCGGAACCGTGGCCGTGATCCCACGTTAGAGGCGGTTGCAACCCGCTTCGTCCGTTCGAAGCGCCTACGTCGGGGAATACGTCACATGAGCCTTCTGGCCAGACTCGCGCCGCACCTGCCCTATGTCCGCCGCTACGCGCGCGCCCTGACCGGGGATCAATCGACCGGCGACAACTATGTGCGGGTCGCGCTGGAGGCCCTGGCCGCGGGCGAACGCCAGCTTTCGCCCGACATGACGCCGCGCGTGGCCCTGTACCACGTGTTCCACGCGATCTGGTCCACCACGGGGGCGCAACTCGAGACCGTGCAGACCGACGAGACCGACGCCGGGCAGCGGCTGATGCGCATCTCCCCGCGGTCGCGCCAGGCCTTCCTGCTGACCGCGCTGGAAGGGTTCACCCCGTCCGAGGCCGCGCAGATCCTCGGTGCCGATCCGCATTCCGTCGAGGGGCTGATCGCCGAGGCCCAGTCCGACATCGACGCCGAACTGGCCACCGACGTGCTGATCATCGAGGACGAGGCCATCATCTCGGCCGACATCGAGAGCCTGGTGAAGGAGCTGGGCCACCGCGTCACCGGCACCGCGACCACCCACGACGAGGCCGTCGACGCCGTCGCCCGTCACCGGCCGGGCCTGGTGCTGGCCGACATCCAGCTGGCCGACGGCTCGTCGGGCATCGACGCGGTGAAGGACATCCTCAAGCGGTTCGACGTGCCGGTGATCTTCATCACCGCCTTCCCGGAGCGCCTGCTGACGGGCGAGCGGCCCGAACCGACCTTCCTGATCACCAAGCCGTTCCAGCCGGAGACCGTGAAGGCCGCGATCAGCCAGGCCCTGTTCTTCCACCCCGCGCGCCAGAAAGAGGCCGCCTGAGAAAAAAAGTCGCCCGGTGCGGGAACCGCGAATCGGATCGGGCATTTTCGATTTGCGGAGGCGGCGACGCCCCCCCGACACGAGACCGGAGAAATCCGGTCTGTCGCCTCCGCACCTCATTCTCGATGATGCGACCTCGGGCGGGATCGGAAACGATCCCGCCCTTTTTCTTTGCGTCGGTCGCGCATAAGGTCCGTGGCGAAAAGCAACGCAGGAGCGCGCCATGCCGACCGCCAGCCGCCAGTGGGTCCTTCGCCGTCGTCCCCAGGGCCTCATCCAGGACGGGGATCTCGAGCTCGTCGAGGCCACGCTTCCGGACCTCGGGGAGGGCCAGATCCGGGTCCGGACCGTCTACCTCTCGCTCGACCCGACCAACCGCACCTGGATGAACGACACGGCGGGCTATCTGCCCCCGGTCGGGCTGGGCGACGTCATGCGCGGACTGACGCTCGGCGTGGTCGAGGACAGCCGGTCCGACCGGTTCGCCGCCGGCGACGTGGTGACCACGGCCGCCGGCGGCTGGGCCGACCGGGCGGTGGTCGACGCCGCCGCCGCCTCGCGGGTGCACCGCGTGCCCGGCCTGCCGCTGACGGCCAACATGTCGGTCATGGGCATGACCGGCATGACCGCGTGGTTCGGTGTGACCGACGTGCTGAAGCCCCAGCCGGGCGAGACCATCGTCATCTCGGCCGCCGCGGGTGCGGTGGGCTCGATCGCCGGCCAGGTCGCCAAAGCGCACGGGGCGCGGGTCATCGGCATCGCCGGCGGGCCGGAGAAGTGCCGCTGGCTGACCGAGGACCTCGGGTTCGACGCGGCGATCGACTACAAGAACGAGGACGTCGGCGAGGCCCTGGACCGGCTGGCGCCCGACGGGGTCGAGATGAATTTCGAGAACGTCGGCGGCGACATCATGATCGCCGTGTTCAACCGCCTGAAGATCCATGGCCGGATGGCCGTGTGCGGCCTGATCTCGGCCTACAACGCCACGCGGCGCCCGCCCACGCCGGACTTCAGCCGCCTGATCACCCACCGGCTGAGCGTCCGCGGCTTCCTGGTGATGGACTATGCGCCCCGGGCGAAGGAGATGGTCGCGGGGATGGGGCCGATGCTGGCGGATGGCCGCGTGAAGTGGAAGGTCCACGTCGACGACGGCCTGGACGGGGCGGTCGACTCGCTCAACCGCTTGTTCACCGGATCGCACGACGGCAAGTTGCTGGTACGGGTGTCCGAAGAACCCTGAGTCCAGCCCCGAGGCGGAATGACCGAGCCCCTGCACGTCCACTATGAGGACCTGGCCACCGGCGAGGTGATTCCGCTGGGGGTCTGCGCCGCCGACGCGGACGTGGTGGCCGGGTTCGCCGAACGCTTCGTGCCCGGCTGGGACGTCGAGGGCGGCGCGCCCGACGCGCTCGTCTACGTGCTGTGGAGCCGCCTGTTCGGCGACAAGGCGCGCGCCTGGGCCCAGTCCAAGGTGCTGGCGGTCGACGGCCTGCGCTTCATGCGGAACCCGCCAGCCGGCGAGCTGCTGCGGGGGCGGATGACCATCCTCGGCAAGGATCCGGTCGGCGACGACAAGGGCATCGTCATCGCCCAGCACGACCTGCTGGACGAGGCCGGTCGGCTGGTCTTCTCGTGCCTGACGCGCGCGGTGTTCGCGCGGCGCTGAAAGCCGGACGGCAAAACGGCGGCTCCGGAGAGCCGCCGTCTCGCGCGTCGAACGGTCGAGGCCTCAGGCGTTGGCGGCGGCGGGCGTCGCGGCGGCCTTGGCGAAGGTCAGGGCGACCAGGCGGTCCCAGCCCTGCAGCGACGTCAGGTGGGCGTAGATCTGGCCCAGAGCACCGTTGTCGCGCAGTTCGACCAGCTTCTCGGCCGGCAGGGCGCGCAGCTTGTCTTCCGACACGGCGTAGTACTCGGCGATCTTCTGCACCTCGCCGGCGGGCTGGCCCGAGGCGTCGCGGGGCGTGAAGGTGGCCTCGCGGGTCTCCAGCAGGTCCATCTCCTTCACCAGGGCCACGAAGGACTCCGTGCGCAGCCGCTCCTGCTCGAAGCTGTTGCAGAACTCCATGGCCTGCTGGGTGAAGGCGCTGGGCTGGCCGTCGGTGAACAGCGGCTGGGAGCCGCCCTCGACCACGAACGGGGCGTCGCGGTCGATGCACAGGATCAGGCGCTGCTGGGTCTCGTCGTTGGCGAAGACGAAGGGATAGCGACGGACGTAGGCCGGGATGTAGGCGTCCGGCTTGAACAGGCCGTCCTCGACGAACAGGTTCTGGTCGGGGCGCAGGCCCATGACCGCGACCGGCTGGCGCGCGTCGCCGACGAAGATGACCGGGTAGCTGAGGGCCGCTGGGGCGAACTCCGTGACCGTCAGCGGCACGACGTGCGACTTGGCCACGAAGTCGAAGGGCCGGTCGGTCGGCGAGACCCCCAGGGCGCTGTGGTTCTCGACCGACAGGGGTTCGGGCTTGCCATAGAACAGCACGTTGCCGGCGAGTTGGCCGGTCATCTGGCCGGTCTGCATGTTGGTGTCGGTCATGGAGGCGGAAAACGCTCTGAAGGTGACGGAAGGCGGGCCTTCTATCCCATGCCCGCGCGGGCGGCAAACGAGTCCGCGCGGGCCGGGAATTCCGTCAGAAGCGGTAGGCCGCCCCGACGCGCAGATTGCGGCCGGGCGAGGGGGCCAGATCCTTGAGGAAACTGGTGTGTTCCCGGACTTCCTCGTCGGTCAGGTTGCGGGCTTCGGCGAACAGGATCAGCCCGTCCTCGCGCGGCGACCAGCCCAGATACAGGTCCGCCGTGGTGTAGGCGTCGGTCGGAAGCTCGAAGGCCGCCACCCGGTCCTGCTCCGCCACGTGCCGCAGCTGGCCGCGCACGGTCCACGGCCCCCATTCCAGTTCCGCCCGGCCGCTCAGCGACCAGGACGGGATGCGGGCGGGCGGCCCCAGATCGGTCTCGCCGCGCACCATGTCGTAGCCGAGCTCGAACGTCAGCGAGTCCGTGCCGCGTTCCCAGGCCCGGTAGCCCAGCTCCGCTTCCAGGCCGCGGAAGGTCGCGTCGGTCTGGGCGTAGGTGAAGATCTCCAGCTCGCTGTCGATGTCCTCCACCCCGGTCGGGACCAGGTCGATGAAACCGTCGTAGTCGGCGTTGAAGACGTGCAGATCGATCGTCAGCGGTCCGCGATCCCAGTGCAGCGTGCCTTCGAGCGAGGTGACCTCCTCCTCGCCCAGATCGGCGTCGCCGACCTCGAAGGCGCGGGTGGCGACGTGCGGGCCCTCGGCGAACAGCTCCGCCTCCGTCGGCGCGCGGCCGTTGCGGGAGATCGAGGCGCCCAGGAACAGGGCGTCGGTCGGCTTGAAATAGGCGCCGATCGAGGCCGACACCGTCGAGAAGTCGCGCGACCCGGCCACGCTGTCCAGCTCGCGGGAATCGAACCTCAGGCCGCCCTCAAGACCCCAGCCGCCGCGGTCGAGGCGCTGCAGCGTGTAGACGCCCAGCTCCGAGATGTCGGTGGCGGGCACATAGGCCTCGTCGCCCTGGGCGTCGAAATCGCGCTTCAGGCCCTGGACGCCGACCGCCCCGTCCCAGCCGCCGCGGCGGACCTGCACCAGCTCCAGCCGGCCCTCGACGCCTTCGGAGGTGAAGACCGTGCCGACCTCGTCGCCCTCGAACTCGGTGTGGGTGTAGTCCGCGTAGGCCGCGCCGCCGCGCAGGCGCGCGAACGGTCCGGACGGCAGGCGCAGCTCGCCGCGCAGGTCGTAGCGGGTCTGCTCCAGGCCGATGGTGACCCGTTCCTCCTCGTCCGCGGGCGGTGCCAGCGGATCGTGCTCGTGCGCGTGGCCGGGCACGCCGTAGTCGGTCTCCGTGCGCTTCACCGAGCCGCCGACGAAGCCCCAGTTCCCGATCCAGGAGACGCCCGCGCCATAGGCGGACAGGTCCACGAAACTGTTCTCCAGCGTCGTCCCGCCGGTGTCCTCATAGGTCTCGCCTTCCGACTCCACCTGACGGCGCGATTCCCCGGGGACGGGGATGTCGTAGTCGCCGGCCTCGCGGCGGAAGCCGTCGAGCGTGAAGACCAGCGGGCCCGCGCCGAAGGCACCCCGCGCGCCGTAGCTCAGGCCGTCGTCGACCGACGAGGCCTGGGCCCAGACGCGGCCCTCGGACCCGCCGTCCGGCGCGCCTTCGGGGATGCGTCCGTCGATGACGTTGACCACCCCGCCGATGGCCGAACCGCCATAGGCGAGGGTCTGCGGCCCGCGCAGCACCTCGATGCGGTTCGCCTCGCCCGGATCGGCGGCGACCTGGTGGTCGGGCGACAGGCTGCTGGCGTCGATCAGCCCCAGGCCGTTGGTCAGCACCTGCACGCGCGGCCCGGCCAGGCCGCGGATCACCGGGCGTCCGGCACCGGCGGCGAAGGCGGTGGAGCGCACCCCCGGCAGCCCGTTCAGCACGTCGCCCAGCGAGGCGGACGGGGCGGTGATCAGGTCCTCCTCGTCCAGCACGTCGACGGCGATGTTGGTCGCCTGGCGCGCCACGCCGTACGGGGCGGCGGTCACCACGATATCGTCGACCCGGGTGACGGGCGACGCGCGGTCCTGGGCGAGCGCGACGCCCGGCGACAGGGCGAGGGCGGAGGCGGTCAGGGCGAGGGAGAGGCGAAATGGGGTCATGGCGCAATCGTTATGAGATAACATCACGCCGCGTCAAGCGCTGTTGCCCTCCGCTCTCCCACGCCTTAGCTGGAGGGCATGGACGGATGCGGACACGATCACGCTCACCTCGGCCTGAAGCCGGCCGCGGTGCGCACCGCCCTCCAGGCGGCCGAGGCGGCCTGCGTCGCGGACGGGGAGCGCATGACCGCCCCGCGGCGCCGGGTGCTGGAGCTGCTGCTGGCGGCCGGCGAACCGGTCAAGGCCTACGACCTGATCGCCGCCTACGGCCGGGACGGGGAGGCGGCCAAGCCGCCGACGGTCTATCGCGCCCTGGAGTTCCTCGAGCGGCGGGGCCTGGCCCATCGCATCGCCTCGCTCAGCGCCTACGTCGCCTGCTCCCATGATCAGCCGGACCACGCGGCGGCCTTCCTGATCTGCGACTGCTGCGGCGCCACGGCCGAGGTGCCGGCGGGCGCAGGGGCCCAGCTGGCCGGGGCCGCCGGCGATCTGGGGTTCGTCATCCAGCGCGCGACGGTCGAGGCGCACGGCCTGTGCGCCCAGTGCCGGCCGGTCGCCTGACGCCGGTCAGGCGACCTCGGTCGACGCGGTCTCGGACCCGGCCACGGGCGACAGATCCTCCACCGGCGACACATAGGCGGCCAGGGCGTCGAACTCGTGCAGGAAAACGCCGCGCAGGTCGTCCGTCTCCATGATGACCTCGTGCTTGGCGCCCGGAACCTCGACGTAGCGGCCGCGCCCCATGCGTTTGGTCGCCCATTTGTTGGTCTGCTTCCAGACGCGGTCGTCGTCGCCGGGCTGAACCACGCAGACCGGAATCTTGACCGCCTTCAGCGCCTTGGGCTTCAGCGTCCGTTCCCCCAGATCGATGGCGAAGGCCAGCCACCCCCAGGTCGGGCCGCCGACGGCGAGGTGCGGGCAGGCATAGAGCTGTTGCCGCCACAGCTCGTAGCGCGCCTCGTCCGAGGTCAGGGCGTCCTTCTCGAACGTGTGCTCGAACGGGTCGTCCGGCTCGTCCAGCACATAGTCGCCGGCCTTGCCGTGCCGCAGGTTCCAGCGCACCGCCAGCTTCACCGACCACATCGACCGCTTGCCGGTCTTGATCTTCAGCATGGGCGCGCTGAGCAGGGCCCCCGAAAACCGCGTCTCGCCCTGTTCCAGCGTGGCCAGATTCAGGGCGGCGCCCATCGAGTGCCCCATCATGACCCACGGCCGCGGCGCGGTCGCCTCCCAGGCGTCGAGCAGCCGGGCATAGTCGTCCAGATACTCCTCGACGGCGCGGGCGTGGCCCTTGAGCCGGTCCGGCAGCAGCCGGGCCGACAGGCCCTGGCCGCGCCAGTCGTGGGCCAGCACGCACCAGCCGCGCGCGGTCAGATTGCCGACGAGCTCGAAATATTTCTCGATCGGCTCGGTGCGGCCGGGGCTCAGCACCACGGTCCCGCGCGGTCTCGCCCCCATGAGCGCCGTCGGGCGCCAGAAGGCGGCGCGCAGGCGCAGGCCGCCCGCGCCGCGGTACCACGTGCCCTCCCCGCCCGGGGGCGAGGCGGCGCCGGGAACGCCCATCAGGGGGGCATTGGCGGCGTAGTCGGCGGCTCGGCTCACTCGGGCTTCCTGAACTTCAAGGTCATGCGGTCGCTCTCGCCGATCGCGGCGAAGGGCGCGGTGTCGAAATCGGGGTCCGGCGGCTCGCCCACCGGCGCTGTCAGCAGCCGGGGCGGCAGGGTTTCGACGCCGAACGGGTGGTCCTTGTCGTCTTCCGGATTGGCGTTGATCTCGGACGCGGCGACGAAGACGAAGCCGGCCTCGGCCGCCAGCTGTCGCACGAAGGCCTCCTGCACGTAGCCGCTGGCGGCCACCGGATCCTGATCCTGCTCGGGCCCCAGCCGGTGCTGTTCGACGCCGAGGATGCCGCCGGGGCGGAGCGCCGCGAAGGCGTCGGCGAAGGCCTTCTCCGCGATCCCCGCCGACATCCACGAGTGCAGGGTGCGCAGGAACAGCACCATGTCGACCGTGCCGGCCTCGGCCACCGGCCCGCTGCTGGCGCCGAATTCCGAGAAGACGATCTCGCCGTACAGGCGCCGGTCGGCTCCAAAGCGGGCCTGATAGGCGGCGTTCAGCGCGGCCTGGGCGGGGTCGGCCCCCGCGCCGGACTGGAAGCCGACGGCCACGTAGGTTCCGCCGCCCTCCTTCAGATAGGGGGCGACGATCTCGGTGTACCAGCCCGTGCCCGGCCAGAAGTCCGCCACCGTCATGCGGGGCTGCAGGCCGAAGAAGCGCAGGGTCTCCATCGGATGCCGATGCTCGTCGCGGATCCGGTCCTGGGCGCGCCAGGCACCGGCCACGGCCCACTCCAGCGTGCCGCGGGACGGGCCGTCCGGCGCTTCCGGAGCGGCCTTTTCTTCCTCGCGGCGGCCGCACCCGGCCAGTCCGGCCAGCGCCAGGGCCGCGGCGCCGGTCAGCAGACCGCGACGCGCCGGGCCGGACCCGCGTCCGCCCGGAACTCCCCGCCCCTGTGTCGCCCCGTCACCCATGGCCGGTTCCCTGCTGGCCTGACCGCGCGGCCCGGCCGCCCGCCGAAGCGAACGGCTTAGAGGGCTTCGCCGCGTGGGTCAAAGCGGGACGCCGCGGCCGGAGCCCGCCTCAGCCGGGCTTGCGGAAGCGCAGGGTCATGCGGTCGCTTTCGCCGATCGCGTCGAACCCGGCGCGCTGCTCGGGCGTGATCTGGCAGCCCTGTTCCGGGCCGCGGCGCACCGGCGGCAGGGTCCAGACGCCGCAGGGATGGTCGCGGTCGTCCTTGGCGTTGGCGTTGATCTCGCTCCGCTCGTCCAGAACGAAGCCGGCCTTTTCTGCCGCGGCGATGACATAGCTCTCGGAGACGTAGCCGGTCGGCGCGGAGACGTCGGCGTCCGCACCCTCGGCGGCGCGATGCTGTTCGACGGCCAGCACGCCGCCGGGCTTGAGGGCGGCGAAGAACATGCCCATCAGGTCGTCCGTGCGTCCGGCGACGTGCCAGTTGTGGATCGAGCGCGCGACCAGCACCAGGTCGGCCGAGCCCTCGGGCACGCCCAGGCCGCCCTGGATGCGGTCGACCGCGACATAGGTCCCCCCGGTGGCGCCGGCGTAGGGCTCGAGGATGTTGCGCCACCAGCCGGCCGCGCCGGGCGCGATCTCGACCACGGTCTGCCCGGGCTCCAGACCCCAGAAGGTCAGGCTCTCATAGGGATGGCGGAAGACGTCGCGGGCCCGGTCGGCTTCCGGCCGGGTTTCGGACGCCACGGCGGCGCGCAGGGCGGCGTCCTCCTGCGACTGGGCGCAGGCGGCGAGCGGCAGCGCCAGAACGATGGCGAAGGGGGCGAGGGCGGTCAGGCGCATGGGGGTCGTCTCCGGTCCGGTGTGGCTCATGTCTACGGCCAGATCGCCGGCGGGAACAGGCCCCTCTTGACGCACCCGCGCGACTTCCCAAATCGACGGACGAGGGCGCCGACGCCGGGCCCTCCGGACCGGTCGGGGCCCCGCGGGGACCGACCGGAACGAAACCCCGCCGTCCGGGTCCCTCCCGGCGGTTCACCCTTGCTGACCTTTCAGGAGGCTGACCATGCGTACCTTCGACTTCACCCCCCTCTATCGTTCCGCCGTCGGCTTCGACCGTCTGGCGACCCTGCTGGAGAGCGCGGCGCGCACCAGCGAGCAGGGCTGGCCGCCCTACAACATCCAGTCCACCGGCGAGAACCAGTACCGGATCGAGGTCGCCGTGGCGGGCTTCGCGCCGGACGAGCTGACCGTCGAGGTCAAGGAGAACCTCCTCACCGTCACCGGCCGGAAGACCGCCAATGACGACGCCGGCGAGCGGACCTTCCTGCATCGCGGCCTGGCCGAGCGCGATTTCGAGCGCCGCTTCCAGCTGGCCGACTACGTCGTCGTCCGCAGCGCCGATCTGGCCCACGGCCTGCTGACGATCGACCTCGCCCGCGAACTGCCGGAAGCGCTGAAGCCGCGCACCATCGCGATCGGCACGGGCGCCCTGATCGAGAACAAGGCCGGAAAGGCCGGCAAGACGGCCGCGTAAGGCCGCGCCTCGCGCCGGCTATCCCGGGGGCGGCGGCGACGCCGCCCCTTTTCGCGTCAGGCCACCGCGTCGAGGAGGTCGCGGTCGGTGCCGCTGAAATCCGTGCCGTCGGTCTGGGCTCCGGTCAGCACGGCCCCGTCCAGTCGGGCATAGCGCAGGCTGGCCTTGCGGAGGTCCGTGGCGAGCGCGCGCCCGGCCCCGAGGGGCAGCGGCGACAGGTCGGCGCCGCGCAGATCCGACTGGTTCAGCAGGGCGCCGCCCAGCCGCGCGCCGCGCATGTCGGCGCCGCGCAGGGTCGTCCCGCGCAGGTCGGCGCCTTCCAGATTGGCGCCCTGAAGGGCCGCTCCGGCGAGGTCCAGGCCGACCATACAGGCGCCTCGCGCGCTCATCGCCGGCAGTTTCAGCCCCTTCAGGCGCCCGGCCAGCGGACGCAGATCCTCGCCGTCGAACACCGCGGGAGCGCCCAGCACGCCGCCGCTCTCCGCCCAGGCGTTGCCGTCCAGCGCCCGCTCCAGAAGGTCCGCGGCCCGCGCCATCGCCGCCGCGCTCGGTTCGCGCACGGTGCCGGTCATGTCGGTGCGTTCGGTCCGGGCGCGCTCCATGTCGACCCCGATGAGGACGGCACCCACCAGCCGGGCGCCCGACAGGTTCGCGCCCCCGACGTCGGCCCCGTTCATGATGGCGCCGGAGAGGTCGGCCTCCTTCAGGTTCGCCCCGGTCAGGACCGTGCCGGTCATGCCGCAGTCGGTGAAGTCGGCCTTGAAGGCGGAGAAGCCGTCGAGGTCGGCCCCGTCCAGGCGGGCGCCCGAAAAGCTGGCCCCGTCGGCCACGCCCCTGCGGGACTCGTGCCGGACCTGGGCGAGCCCCTTGCTGGCGTGGGGGATGGCGATCACGCCCTCGCGGAAGTCGGCCTTCGACAGGTCGGCCCGGTGCAGGGTCGCGCCGCGCAGGCAGGCGCCCCGCAAATCGGCGCGGGTCAGGTTCGCGTCCGAGAAGTCCGCGCCCTTCAGATCGCAGCAAAAGAAGACGGCGCGGCTCAGTTCGGCGCCCGCGAAATTCGCCCCCTCGAGGGTGCAGCCGCTGAACTCGGCGTCGGCCAGGTTGCGGCCGCGCAGGTCGCGCCCGCGAAGGTCCATGAATTTCAACGCCAGCCGGCGCCCGCCGGCGCGCCCGTCGACCAGCCGCTCGTGGGCCGTCATCAGCATGTCCAGGTCGCCCTGGCCCAGTTCGCGCCGGGCGAAGGTCATGCGGCGGCTCCCGCGCGCGGCGAAGACAGTCCCTGGGTCCCGTCCAGACGCGCGCGCGTCAGGTCCGCGCCGTCCAGGACCGCGCGCCGCAGGTCCGCGCGCGACAGGTCGGCCCCGCGCAGGCAGGCCCGGCTGAGGTCGGCGGGCAGGAGGCGGTCAGGCGCGATCATCAGCGGACCCAGCTGGGCTTCGCGCAGGTCGGCCCCGTTCAGACGCGCGCCCGCCAGCCGCGCGCCGCGCAGGTCGGCCCCGCGCAGGTTGGTCGACCGCAGGTCGGCGTTCTCGAGATGGGCACCCTGCAGCTGCACGCCCTCCATGTCGAGGCCGTAGAAGACCGCGCCGCGGGCGGACAGGGCCGTCAGGTTCAACCCGCCGATGGAGCGCAGCGCGCGCAGATCGACCCCGTCGAACGTGGACGGCCGTCCCTCGACCCCCCCGGTCTCGCACCAGGCGGCGTGCTCGCGCAGCATCTCGGCGGCCGGCAGGCGGCTGACCGGGGCGGCCGCGGACCGGTCGTCGGTCAGGGCCCCGTCCATATTGGCGCCGTCGGTCCGCCACATGGCGGCGGTCACCCCCACCAGCACCGCGTCGCGCAGGTCCGCGCCCGACAGGTCCGCGCCCGACAGGTCGGCGCCGGCCAGATCGGCGCCGCGGAAACTGGCCTGTTTGAGATTGGCGCGCACCAGTTTGCAGTCCTTCATCACCGCGTCGGTGAAGTCGGCCTGGACGGCGACGACGCCGGACATGCGCGAGCGTTGCAGGTTCGCCCCGACCAGGCAGGCGCCGTGGGCCCGGGTGGCGTCGGCCATGTCCCGGCCCCGCGCCTCGACGATGCGATATCCGCGGTCCGCGTCGGCGGCGGCGATGGCTCCCTCGCGCAGGTCCGCCTCGAACAGGTCGGCACCCGACAGGTCGGCGCCGCGCAGGCAGGCCCCGCGCAGGTCGGCGCGCCTCAGGCTGGCGTCCACCAGGGTGGCGTCCTGAAGGTCCGTGCCGAAGAAGGTGGCGTTGTCCAGCCGCGCCCCGGTCAGGTCGCAGCCGATCATGCAGGCGGCGGCGAAGTCCGCGTCCGCCAGGTTCCGGCCACTCAGGCTGAGGCCGGACATGTCCATCCACGCGAAGACCGCGCGCGCCCCCCCGGGTCGCGCCTGCCACAGGCGGTCGTGCCGGGCGCAGATCGCGTCCAGCTCCTCCTGTTTCAGACGACGCCTGGCGATGGCGGGGGCAGCCTCTCCCATGCCGTCAGGATGGCGCGAACAGGCTTAAGGAATCGTTGGAAACCCGCGGTCAGCGAGTCAGGAGATCCTGCGCCTCGAGGGCGTCGGCCAGCTCGCCGGGCCCCACCCAGACGCGGGTGTAGCCGGCCTCGCCCAGCCGCTTCAGCTCGGTGGTCAGATCGGCCCGGGGCGAGGCGGCGAAGCGGGCGTCGAAGCCCTCGCCGTCGTCCGACAGCCGGACCAGCGGGCGACCGGTCTCGACCCGGTGCAGATAGCCCTCGTAGAGGACGGCCGCCCGGTCCGCGAGCACGCCGGTCTCGACCTCCAGCCCGGCGGCGCGCAGCTTCTCTATGCCCCGGCCGGCCGCGAACGGAGAGGGGTCCACGGCCGCCACGACCACCCGCGTCACGCCGGACTCGAGCAGGAATTTGGAACACGAGGTCCGCCCCGACGACCGCGCGCCGCAGGGCTCCATGGTGACGTAGGCGGTGGCGCCGCGCGCGGCCTCGCCGGCGGCGGGCGCGGCCTGTTCCTCGGCGTGGGGCCGGCCGCCGTCGGCCGTCGCGGCCTCGGCGACCACCAGACCGTCCCGGACGATGACGCAGCCGACGGCCGGGTTGGGCCAGGTCCGGCCCATGCGGGCCATGGCCAGGTCGATCGCCCGGGCCATCCAGACCTCGTCCCGCGCCGACGTCACGCGGCGACCTCGGGCAGGGCCGTGGCCCGCTCGGAGTCGAGATAGCGGGCGGCGACGGGCTTCAGATCGCCGTCCAGATCGATCTCCAGCGGATTGCCGGTCGGAATCTCGACCTCGACGATCCGGTCGTTGTGCACGTCGAACAGGTGTTTGACGATGGCGCGCAGGCTGTTGCCGTGGGCGGCGATCAGCACCTCCTCGCCGGCCTTCAGCCGCGGCGCGATCTCGGCGTCCCAGTAGGGCACGACCCGCTCCAGCGTGGTCTTCAGGCTCTCCGTGACCGGAATGTCCTGCCCGGCGTAGCGGGCGTCGGCGGCGAAATCGAACTCGCCGCCCGGTTCCAGTGGGGGCGGCGGCACGTCATAGCTGCGGCGCCAGACCTTCACCTGGTCCTCGCCGTGTTTCTCGGCCGTCTCGGCCTTGTTGAGGCCCGTCAGCCCGCCGTAGTGGCGCTCGTTCAGCCGCCAGTCAGCCACCACCGGCACGTCGGCCAGCCCGGCGGTCTGCAGCGCCAGCGCCCCGGTGCGCCTGGCCCGCGTCAGCACCGAGGTGAACATGACGGCCGGGACGAAGCCCGCCGCGGCGAGGAGTTCGCCCGCGCGCCGGCCCTCGGCCTCGCCCTTGTCGGTCAGGTCGACGTCGACCCAGCCGGTGAAGCGGTTCTCGAGGTTCCACTGGCTCTGGCCGTGGCGCAGCAGGACGAGGCGGGGCATGGGCGTCTCCGTTCAGTCGCGCCGGGGTAGGACCCGGGTCCCGCCGGGTCAAGCCGCGGGGCGGGACCCGCGACCCTCGCCGCAGGCGAGCGCGGCCAGCAGATCAATGCCCAGCCCCGACCCCGTCCACGTCTCGCCGAGGTCGAGGGCGGCGTCGTCGGTCCAGATCACGAGGGCGGCGTCCAGCTCGGGCATCAGGAAGTTTCGCACCTGCACGCCGCCGATCCCGCCCTGCCGCTCGACGACGCGCGTCGTGATCCCGCAGCCGGGCAGGGCGACCTCGTAGACCCAGACCGACAGGCCACCGTATCCGGTCTCCGGCCCCGCCTTCCACATCTCGGCGCGGGCGCCCGCAGAGATCAGACGCCCGTCCATGAGGGCCTGATCGAAGGCCAGCAGAGCCTCGACCCCGCCGTACAGGTCGCCGGCCGGTCCGTAGGTCGAGACGTCGACCGGGGGCTCCGGCGCGACTCCGTCGAACGCTTCCGATCGGGGACCGCCGGTCGCCGGTTCCAGCGACACGAGCCCCAGGGGCTCCTTGATCCGGGTCCGGACCAGCTCGGCCCAGCCTTGCCCCGTGACCGACTCCAGCACGGCGCCCAGCAGCAGGTAGTCGCAGTTGTTGTAGGTGAAGCCCGCGCCGACGGCCGCCCGGGGAGGGGCGGCGCAGAACGTCCGCCAGTCGCCGCCGGTCTGATGGAAATCCGGCATGCCGTCGCCGTCCGTGTCGGGCGAGGCGTTCAGGTCGGCCAGTCCGGAGGTGTGCATCAGCAGTTGCCGCAGGGTGGCGTCGCCGTTGACCGGCCAGCCCGGCAGGTATCGGGACACGGGCGCGTCGAGGGACAGACGCCCGGCGTCGACCTCCTGCAGCACCAGAACCGCCGTCACGGACTTGGTCACCGAGGCCCAGCGGACCGGACGCCACGGCCGCTCGCCGCCCCGACCGCTCCACGAATAGTGCGCCGCGTTCCCGCCGCGGCGGGCCCCGACGATGCCGGAGAAGCCGCCGGGCACCGCCTGCAGCCGCTCCGCGATCGCCGGGATCGACGGCGGCACGGCCCGCGCCGCCGGGACCGGGAGACACAGCGCGGCCAGCGCGGCGAGAAGAAGGGTGCGCATGGCGGGCTCCTGATCTACCGACCGACGTTAGCCGGTGGCCGGGCGTTTGTCCCCCGCGCCGGGCCTTGAAGCCCTGCGGCATGCTGCACGCCTCCGGTCGGGGTCTTCAACCAGGAGGTCTGACCCCTTTGACCGGCGCGCCTCCGCCGTCCATGGAGTCCCGGTGACTGCGGTGCCCATCCTGATCGTCGGCGGAGGCTTCTCCGGTGCCATGCTGGCGGCGCGGCTGGCCGAGCGCGGACGGGCCTCCGTCCTGATCGACGCGACCGGGCGCTTCGGACGCGGCGTGGCCTATTCCACCGACTTCGACGGCCATCTGCTGAACGTGCGCGCCGCGCGCATGAGCGCGGTCGAGGGGCGGCCGGACGACTTCGTGACCTGGCTGCGGGCCCGTGCGCCGGCGCAGGCGGACCCGCAGGCGTTCGCCCCGCGCGGCCTCTACGGACGTTACGTGCAGGACCGGCTGGCCGCGGTCGAGGCGGCGCACCCCGGCCTGATCAAAAAGGTGCACGCCCGCGTCGCCGCGATCGACGGCACGGACGTGCGGCTGGACGACGGCCGCCGCCTCGCGGGCCGGTCGGTGGTGCTGGCCACCGGCAATCCGGCACCGAAGACGGCGGGCGAACCGCTGGCGCGGGTGATCCGCGATCCCTGGGCGCCGGGGGCGCTCGCGGCGGTCGGACCCGGGGAGACCCTCGCCGTCATCGGCACGGGATTGACCATGGTCGATGTGGCCCTCGCGCTGGAGGCCCGGGGGTGGGCGGGCAAGATGCAGGCGTTCTCGCTGCGCGGGCTGCTTCCGCGGGCCCATGGCGAGACCCCGGACGCGGCCGTGACGCCGACGCCGGAGATGCTGGACGGACCCGCGGCGCGACGTCTGGGGGCCGGGCGCCGGCTGGCCCGCGACCACGACTGGCGCGGCGTCATGGAGGGGCTGCGGCCCGTCACCGGCGACCTCTGGCGCGCGACCGACGCGTCGACGCGCTCGCGGCTGTTCCGCCATCTGCGGCCCTGGTGGGACGTGCACCGCCACCGCATCGCGCCCGGCGTCGCTGCCCGGATCGACCGGATGATCGCGGACGGCCGGCTGACCGTCTCGGCGGCGCGCGTCACGGGGGTCAGGGCCGTCGGCCCCGACGCGATCGACCGCGACGGGGTCGTCGTCGCCTGCCTGCCGCCGCGCGCGACCACCCCGCGCGACCTGGTCGTGGATCGGGTGATCGACTGCTCCGGCCCGGGTCACGACCCGACGCGCGATCCCCTGACCGCGCCCCTGCTGGCGTCGGGCCGGGCGCGGCTGGAGCCGCTGGGCGTGGGTCTCGACCTCGACGACGCCGGCCGCGTCGTCGGCGCCGACGGCGCGCCCGATCCGGTCCTGTTCGTCCTCGGGCCCCCGGCCCGCGCCGTCTTCTGGGAGTCGATCGCCGTGCCGGACATCCGCAGGCGGATCGAGGACGTCGTGGCGGCCCTGCCCTAGCCCGCCGCCTTCACCGCGGCGGCGACCTGGTCGACCATGGTCTTCACCAGGCCCTCGTCGTCGCCCTCGGCCATGACGCGGATCAGCTTCTCGGTGCCCGACGGACGGACCAGCAGGCGCCCGCCGGCGGCGGTCAGGGTCGCGTCGGCCTCGGCCATGGCGGCCTTGACCTTCGCGTCCTCCAGCGGCTTGCCGGTGGCATATCGGACGTTGACCAGCTTCTGCGGTACCGGGTCGAACTGGCGCGCCAGGTCGCTCATCCTGCGGCCCGAGGCGACCAGCACGGCCAGCACCTGCAGCGCGCTCATCAGGCCGTCCCCGGTGGTGGCGTGGTCGTGCAGGATGATGTGGCCCGACTGTTCGCCGCCGACGTTGAAGCCGCCCTCGCGCATCCGCTCCATGACGTAGCGGTCGCCGACCCGGGTCCGCTCCAGCGTCAGCCCCGCCGCGGCCAGCGCCCGCTCCAGCCCCAGGTTGGACATGACCGTGGCGACCACGCCGCCGCCGACCAGCAGGCCGCGCTGGGCCCAGTCCAGCGCCACCAGCGCCATGATCTGGTCGCCGTCGACGACCTGGCCCTTCTCGTCGCAGATGATGACCCGGTCGGCGTCGCCGTCCAGGGCGATGCCGATGTCGGCGCGGTGCAGGCGGACGGTCTCGGCCAGCAGGTCGGGATGGGTCGATCCGCACTCGGCGTTGATGTTGAGCCCGTTGGGATCGACGCCGATCGGGAAGACCTCCGCCCCGAGCTCGTACAGGGCCGTGGGGGCCACGTTGTAGGCGGCGCCGTTGGCGCAATCGATGACGATCCTCAGTCCACTGAGGTTCAGCGCCTTGGGAAAGCTGGCCTTGGCGATCTCGACGTAGCGGGCCTGGGCGTCGTCGATGCGCTTGACCCGGCCCAGCTTGTCCGGCGGGGCCAGGCCCTCGCCCAGCGCCGCGTCCATCATCGACTCGATCTTCAGCTCGACGTCGTCCGACAGCTTGTAGCCGTCGGGTCCGAACAGCTTGATTCCGTTGTCGGCGTAGTTGTTGTGGCTGGCCGAGATCATCACGCCGATGTCGGCCCGCATGGAGCGGGTCATCATCGCCACGCCCGGCGTCGGCAGAGGGCCGAACAGGCGCACATCCATGCCCGCGGACGTGAATCCGGCCACCAGCGCCGGCTCGATCATGTAGCCGGACAGCCGCGTGTCCTTGCCGATCACCACCAGGTGGCGGCGGTCGTCGGACGACATGAACAGGCGACCCGCCGCCAGGCCGACGCGCAGGGCCACCTCCGGCGTCATCGGATGGCTGTTGGCCCGGCCGCGGATGCCGTCGGTGCCGAAATATCGCCTGTCGCCCAAGGGCTTCCTCCCATCCGCTCCGCAGCGGAGAAATCTTGCGTAATGACTTTTCAGTCGTCACGAGTCCAAGCATCCCCTAACGGCGAGACGCTTCCGTATCGTGAAGGCTTATGGCCCCAACGCGCGGCGGCGCAAAGTCGGCCCCCGGCCAAACACTGAGGCGACCATCCATGTGCGGCATCATCGGCGTGACGGGCATCGGCCCGGCAACCCCCCGGCTGATCGACAGCCTCAAGCGGCTGGAATACCGCGGGTATGACTCCGCCGGGGTCGCCGCCGTGGTCAACGGCCGCGTCGAGCGCCGCCGCGCCAAGGGCAAGATTCGCGAGCTGGAGGCCGTCCTGGCCGCCGAGCCGCTGGAGGCCACCGTCGGCATCGGCCACACCCGCTGGGCCACCCACGGGGCCCCGACCGAGGCCAACGCCCATCCGCATAAGGCCGGACGGGTCACCCTGGTCCACAACGGCATCATCGAGAATTTCGCGGAACTGAAGGCTGAACTGGCCGCCCACGGACGGATTTTCGAGAGCCAGACCGACACCGAGGTGGTCGCCCATCTGCTGGACGCCGAGCTGGCCGCCGCCAACGACCCCGTGGTCGCCTTCAAGTCCGTGCTGGACCGGCTGACGGGCGCCTATGCCCTGGCCGTGCTGATCGACGGCGAGGACGGCCTGATCCTCGGGGCCCGACGCGGCAGCCCGCTGGTCGTCGGCTGGGGCGAGGGCGAGATGTATCTGGGCTCCGACGCCCTGGCCGTGGGCCCCTTCACCACCTCCATCAGCTATCTGGAGGAGGGCGACTACGTCGCGCTGGACCGCGCCGGCGCGCGCATGTTCGACGTCTCCGGCGCGGCCGTCGAACGTCCGGTGGTGCAGGTCTCGGGCTCGTCCGCCATGGTCGAAAAGGGCGAGTACCGCCACTTCATGCTCAAGGAGATCCACGAGCAGCCCGACAGCGTGCAGCGCACCCTGTCGGAGTACCTCGACTTCGTGAACGGCACGGCCAGGCCCACCGCCGTCGACTTCGCCGCCGTCGAGCGCATCCAGGTCGTCGCCTGCGGCACGGCCTTCTACGCCGCCCAGATCGGCCGCTACGCCTTCGAGCGGCTGGCCGGCCTGCCGTGCGACGTCGAGATCGCCTCGGAGTTCCGCTACCGGTGCCCGGCGGTGACGAAGGGCACGCTGGCCGTCGCCGTCAGCCAGTCGGGCGAGACCGCCGACACCCTGGCCTCGCTGACCTGGTGCAAGGCCCAGGGGCTGAAGACCGCCGCCCTCGTCAACGTCCACTCCTCGTCCATGGCGCGCGAGGCCGCGGTGCTGTGGCCGACCCATGCGGGGCCGGAGATCGGCGTGGCCTCGACCAAGGCCTTTACCGCCCAGGTCGCCGCCCTGCTGGCGCTGGCCGTCGCCGCGGGCGTGCAGCGCGGCCGGATCGACGCGGCCGGCGAGGCCGAACTGATCCAGGCCCTGTTCGAAAGCCCGCGCCTGATCGCCGAGGCCATGCAGATGGACGAGGCCCTGCGCGAGGTCGCCCACGATCTCGCCAAGGCCACCGACGTGCTGTTCCTCGGCCGCGGCCCGATGTTCCCCCTGGCCATGGAAGGCGCGCTGAAGCTGAAGGAGATCAGCTACATCCACGCCGAGGGCTATGCCGCCGGCGAGCTGAAGCATGGGCCGATCGCCCTGATCGACGAGTTCACGCCCACCGTGGCCCTGGCCCCGCTGGACGAGGTCTACGAAAAGACCGCGTCCAACCTGCAGGAGGTCGCCGCCCGCGGCGGTCCGGTCATCATGATCGCCCCGGCCGAGGCCCCGGATCCGCACGGCGCGGGCATCCGCCGGGTCGACGCCCCGGCCTGTCACTCGCTGATCGCGCCCCTGGTCCACGCCGTGGCGATCCAGCTGCTGGCCTATTACACGGCCGTCCAGAAGGGCACCGACGTCGACCAGCCGCGGAATCTCGCCAAGTCCGTCACCGTGGAATGATCGCCCCGGTCGTCTGATGCGTTAGGGTGCGACCTTCACCGTTCAGGATTCGCCATGACCGCCGCCCCCCGTCGTCTGCGCAAGGCCGTGCTTCCCGTCGCCGGTCTGGGCACCCGCGTGCTGCCCGGCACCAAGACGACGCCCAAGGAACTCCTCAACGTCGTCGACCGGCCGATCCTGTCCTACATCGTCGAGGAGGCGCGCGAGGCCGGGATCGAGCACATCGTCTTCGTCACGGGTCGCGCCAAGCAGGCCATCGAGGACTATTTCGACCACCAGATCGAGCTGGAGGCCCAGCTGGAGGCCAAGGGCAAGACCGACATCCTGGAAATGATGAACGCCGAACTGGCCGTGGCCGGCGAGATGAGCTTCACCCGCCAGATGCAGCCCAAGGGCCTCGGCCACGCCGTCTGGTGCGCGCGCGACATCATCGGCGACGAGCCCTTCGCCGTCATCCTGCCCGACGTCATCGTGGATTCGCAGCCGGGCGCCCTGAAGCAGCTGGCCGACGTCTATGCGGAACTGGGCGGCAACGTCATCGGCGTCGAACAGGTGCCCGAGACCGAGACCCACAAATACGGCATCATCGACCCGGACGGCGACGCGTCGGGCGTCCGCATCCGCATGAAGGGCATGGTCGAGAAGCCCCCGCGCGGAGAGGCGCCCTCCACCCTGTCCATTTCGGGCCGCTACATCCTCCAGCCCGAGATCTTCGACATCCTGGCCACCCAGGAGCGCGGGGCGGGCGGCGAGATCCAGCTGACCGACGGCATGGCCCGGCTGATGCGCGACCAGGGCTTCACCGCGGTCAAGTACGACGGGATCACCCACGACTGCGGCGACAAGATCGGCCTGTTGCGCGCCAACGTCGCCCTGGCGTTGAAGCGGCCCGACCTCGGCGAGGCGGCGCGCGCCGCCATCGCGGACCTGCTCTGAGCGAAACGGCGGCGCGGCTGTAACCGGACGCTAGGCTTGGCCGTATTCCCCTGTCATGTTGCCAGACATGACCCGGCCCGACCGCCCCCTGACCGACGGCCGCATCGCCACCTGGCGGCATCCGTGGCCCGTGCGGCTGACGCACTGGGTCAACGTCGTCTGCCTGGTGCTGCTGCTGATGACCGGGCTGCAGATCCTCAGGGCCCACCCGCACCTCTACTGGGGTCTGGCGTCCACCTTCGACGATCCCTGGCTCAGCTTTCCGGACATTCCGGGCTGGATGACCCTGCCCAGCTGGCGCGATCTGGCGATCGGGCGGAACTGGCACTTCTTCCTCGCCTGGATCTTCGTCATCAATGGGCTGATCTACTTGGCGTATGCGCTGATCTCCGGGCGGATCCGGCGGCTGATGGAGCCCTCGGCCGAGGAGTTGCGCCACATCCCGGAGAGCATCGTCGAGCACGCCCGGCTGCACTTCCCCGAAGGCGAGGCGGCGCGCAGCTACAATGTGATCCAGAAGCTGACCTATCTGGTCGTGCTGTTCCTTCTCCTGCCCCTGATGCTGGGGACCGGACTGGCCATGTCGCCGGGCATGAACGCCGTCCTGCCGGAGCTGCTGCAGCTGTTCGGCGGCCGCCAGTCGGCGCGGACCCTGCATTTCCTCGCGGCCATGGGTCTGGTCGCCTTCACCGTCGTCCACGTGCTGCTGGTGTTCCTGTCCGGGCCCCTGAACAATCTGCGGGCCATGGTCACCGGCTGGTACGTGATCCGCACCGAACCCGGAGAGACACCCGATGATCCGGCCTGATCGCCGCCTGTTGATCCTCGGCGGGGCTGCGGCCCTGTCGGGATGCGACGCCCTCGTCCGCAACCCGGCCGCCACCTGCACGGTCAAGAAGGCCGAGGGCCTGACCCGCGGGGCCCAGCGCGCGGTGATCCCGCGCACGGCCCTGGCACCCGAGTACACCGAGCGGGAGATCTCCAAGGACTTCAAGGCCAACGGCTCGCTCGACCCGGCGGACCGCGAGTACCGGGCCCTGCGCGCCAACGGCTTCCGCGACTACCGCCTGATCGTCGACGGCCTCGTGGACCGGCCGCTGTCGCTGTCGATGGCGGACATCAAGCGCCGGCCCTCGCGGACCCAGATCACCAAGCACGACTGCGTCGAGGGCTGGACCTCGATCGGCAAGTGGAAGGGCGCGCGCCTGTCGGCGATCCTCAACGAGGCCGGGCTGAAGCCGAACGCGAAATACATCATGTTCTACTGCTTCGACGCCCTGGATCAGCGCGAGGACGGCGAGCGCTACTACACCTCGATCGACCTCGTGGACGCCTTCCACGCCCAGACCCTGCTGGCCTACGAGATGAACGACCAGCCCCTGCCCATCAAGCACGGCGCGCCCATCCGCCTGCGGGCCGAGCGCCAGTTGGGCTACAAGATGGCCAAATACATCAAGCGGATCGAGGCGGTCGAAAGCTTCGCCCACATCGGCAAGGGCAAGGGCGGCTACTGGGAAGACCGGGGCTACGAGTGGTACGCGGGCATCTGACCCGCCGGGGTCTGGGGCTGGCCGCCGCCGCCCTGCCGTGGGCCGGCGTCGCCCGGGCCGGATCGGGCGATCCGCAGGTCCGCACCGCCCACGGGCCGGTTCGGGGCCTCCTCCGCGACGGCATCGCCACCTTCCTCGGCATTCCCTACGGCGCCGCGGCCCGGTTCGACCTCCCGGGCCCGCCACCGGCGTGGCGCGCGCCCTTCACGGCCGACCGGTATGGCCCGGCCAGTCCGCAGCGGGGATCCGAGCCCGACCAGTCCGAGGACTGCCTGCGCCTCAACGTCTGGACGCCGGGCGTCGACGCCGCCCGTCGCCCGGTGCTGGTCTATGTCCACGGCGGCGCCTATGCGACCGGTTCGGGGTCCAGTCCGCTCACGGACGGAACCCGGCTGTCGGCCCGGGGCGACGTGGTCGTGGTCACGCTGAACCACCGCCTCGGCCCGCTGGGCTACGCCTATCTGGACCGGCTGGCCCCCGGCTTCCGGCATACGGGCAATCTGGGCCAGCTGGATCTGGTCCTGGCGCTGGAGTGGGTGCGGACCCACGCCGCGCGCTTCGGCGGCGACCCGGACCGCGTCACCGTCTTCGGCCAGTCGGGCGGCGGGGCCAAGATCGCCACCCTGATGGCCACCCCCGCGGCCGCCAGCCTGTTCCACCGCGTCCTGACCATGAGCGGCCAGCAGGTGACGGCCTCGGGCCCGCTCAACGCCACCCGCCGCGCCGGGGTCTGGCTCGACGCCCTGGGCCTGAGCCCCGACCGCGCGGCCGAGGCGCGGACCCTGCCCGTCGAACGCCTGATCGAGGCGGCCGGCGCGACCGATCCGATCCTCGGCGGCGCGCTCTATTTCGGGCCGGTGATGGACGGCCTCAGCCTGCCGCGGCACCCGTTCTGGCCCGACGCCCCGGCGCAGTCGGCGCACATCCCGATGATCCTCGGCAATACGCGCGAGGAGACCCTGGCCTTCCTGGGGAACGATCCGGCCAATCAGGGCCTGACGTGGGACGTCCTGCCGTCGCGCCTGACCCCGGCCCAGATGCGGCTGGACGTGGCCCCCGAGGCGGTGGTGGCCTGGTACCGCGAAAACCACCCCGCCCTGACCCCCGACGAGGTCCTGATCCGCGCCACCACGGCGGGCCGTAGCTGGCGCGCCGCGGTGATCGAGGCCGAGGCGCGGGCGGCGCAGGGGGCGCCGGCCCGGGTCTATCAGCTGGACTGGCCCGCGCGGATGCCGTCGGGACGCACTGGCGCCTATCACACCAGCGACATCCCCCTGATGTTCGACACCCTCTCGGCACCGGGCTCGGGCGCGATCGGGCCGCAGGCGCAGGCCATGGCCGACCTGATGAGCGACCTGCTGGTCCGCCATGCCCGCACGGGCTCGCCGGACGGTCCCGGCCTGCCGCCGTGGACGCCGTATTCGCTGGACCGGCGCGAGACGCTGATCCTCGACCTGCCGCCGCGGATGCAGGACGACCCCCGCGGCGACGAACGCGCCTTCTTCGCCCGTATCCCCTATGTCCAGCCGGGGACGTGAGCTCATCTCCTCTCCACAAACAGGGCGCAGTGGGAGGTCACGGGACCGAAGGAACACCTTCGTTCGCCGCGAAGGAGGCTTGATCCACGGCGACGGACCGGGAGGGGATGCGGCCGCTCAATCCCCGTTCGGCGTCAACCGACGCGCGACAGAAAAGACGTATCGGCCCCAGACGAACACCGACGCGGAAAAGGCCATTCCGCCGACCGCGAGCCAGATGCGAATCTCGTTCGTCGGCGAGTATCGAGCGCCCAGATATGAGATCAGTATGCCGGCCACTGCGCATCCGATCACGATGGACGCGGCCCACCGGACGGCTTTCTGACGAGCGGTCTCCGTGCCCCCGGCCAGCCTGGACAAGGAGGAGGGCTGTTCCGCTGCGTCATCAACAGCAGGAGACGCGCCGTCTTCTCCGTGAGATTCCGGGTTCGTGGCCAGCTGACTCAGCCCTCCGCCGGCTCTTGCTTCCGTTTCTTCATCAGGGCATCGAAACTGTCCCAGACGCCCTCGGCGCCGTGCCACGACCCTTGCGTCGCGGCCTTGGAATATTCCGTCGCCCGGGCCTCGAAGAAGTTGGCGTGCTCGACGCCGCTCAGCAGCGACTGCAGCCAGGGCAGGGGGTTCTCGCGCGAGCCGCCGTACAGTTCCGGCAGCTGCAGCTGGCGCAGGCGCCAGTCGGCGATGAAGCGGATGTAGTCCTTGATGTCCTGGGGGACCATGCCGTTCACCGGGCCCTGTTCGAAGGCCAGGTCGATGAACTTGTCCTCCATGTCCACCACGGTGCGGCAGCACTCGACGATGTCCTCGGCCACCGACTTCGTCACCGCGCCGGTCTCCTTGTTGAAGGCATGGTACAGCTTGATGATGCCCTCGCAGTGCAGGCTTTCGTCGCGCACCGACCAGCTGACGATCTGGCCCATGCCCTTCATCTTGTTCTGGCGGGGGAAGTTCATCAGCATCGCGAAAGATGCGAACAGCTGCAGCCCCTCGGCGAAGCCGCCGAACATGGCCAGGGTCCGGGCGATGTCCGCCTCGGTGTCCACCCCGAACTGGCCCATGTAGTCGTGCTTGTCCCGCATGGCCTCGTATTCCATGAAGGCGCCGAACTCGGCCTCGGGCATGCCGATGGTCTCGAGCAGCAGGGCATAGGCCGCGATGTGGATGGTCTCCATGTTGGCGAAGCTCGCCAGCATCATCTTGACCTCGGTCGGTTTGAACACCCGACCGTAGCGCTCCATGTAGTTGTCCTGGACCTCGATGTCGGCCTGGGTGAAGAAGCGGAAGATCTGCGTCAGCAGATTGCGCTCGCCGTCGTTCAGATTGGCCGCCCAGTCCTTGCAGTCCTCGCCCAGTGGCACCTCCTCGGGCATCCAGTGGACCTGCTGCTGCTTCTTCCACATGTCGAACGCCCACGGATAGCGGAACGGCTTGTAGGCGGCCGACGGGGTCAGCAGGCCGGGGACCTTGAGCGACGAGGACGGGACGTGCGCGTTCATTCGGGGACTCGGCGATTCTGGGACGGAACGAGGCATTCACCATGCGGGCGAACCGGCGCGGTGCCAAGCCGGAATGCGGCTATGTTGCGATCACATTTTCATCGAACGCTAGATATAGTGTCGCACCCCCGATTTTCTGTGGGCCGCACGGGGGACGGATCAGGCGCGCTGATGGCGGCCGGCAGGGAACTCGGGCGCGCCGCCGCCCTCCACGTGCCAGGCTGACCGGAGGAGGATCCGCATGACCTATGTCGTCTATGGCGCGCTGGGCTCCGGCTCGGTCCCGGTCGAGGCCGCGCTGACCCTGATCGGCGCGCCGTATCGGGTGGAGGAGATCGTCACCTACGCCTCGGAGGCCGAGCGGGCGCGCATGGCCCCGCACAATCCCCTGCGTCAGGTTCCGGCCCTGGTGACGCCCGGGGGCGAGACGATCACCGAGAGCGCCGCCATCCTGCTGTGGCTGGCCGAACGGCACCCGGGGGCGGGGCTGGCGCCGCCGCCGGGCGACCCGCGCCGGGGCCAGTTCCTGCGCTGGATGACCTTCATCCCGGCCGCGATCTATTCGCTGTACTGGGTCCGGGACGAGCCCTCGCGGCTGGTCGGCGACGATCCGGCGGCCCAGGCCGAGGTCGATCGCCGCACCCTGGCGCGGATCGCCGAATGCTGGGGCGCGATGGAGAGCCAGACCGATCCGGGCCGGTTCGTGCTGGGCGACGACCTGACGGTGCTGGACCTCTACATGGCCGTCGTCAGCCGCTGGCGGCCGCTGCGCCGCCGGTTCCACGAGGTCGCCCCGCGTCTGGGCCGGGTCGCGCGCCGCGTCGACGCCCTGCCGGAGCTTCAGGAATTCTGGGCGAAACGCTTCCCGTTCGACGGCGACTACGCCGATCCCGGATGAAACGGCCGGAACCGCGCTTCGGGCGCGTCCGTTCCCGTTGCCTCGCGTCCAGAGGCCCCGATGTCCGACCCCGTGCTCGACCCCAGTTTTCATCCGCCCGAGGAGGCGGTGGAATTCTATGAGGAGAGCCTGCGCCTGCTGAAGGAGAGCGGCATCCCCTTTCTGCTGTCGGGCACCTACGCCGTCACGGCCCATACCGGCATCCGGCGGCCGACCAAGGATCTGGACGTCTTCTGCAAGCCGGGCGACTACCCCCGCATCCTCGCCTTCTTCCAGGCCCGCGGCTATCGCACCGACGTCGAGGACGAACGCTGGATCGCCAAGGTCTGGAAGGACGACAAACACTTCTTCGACGTCATCTTCGCCATGTCGAACGGCACCATCGCGGTGAACGACAGCTGGTTTGGCGACGACGTCATCGAGGTCTACGGCCACCGCGTGACCATCACCCCGCCGACCGCCCTGATCCTGTCAAAGGTCTTCATCCAGGACCGCTATCGCTTCGACGGTGCCGACGTGAACCACGTCATCCTGAAACAGTCCGACGCCATCGACTGGAAGAGCCTGCTGGACCAGATGGACCTCTACTGGGAGGTGCTGATGGCGCACCTGCTGAATTTCCGCTTCGCCTATCCGACCGAGCGCGGCCGGGTGCCGGCGTGGCTGATGACCGAGCTCACCGAGCGGCTGGGCGCCCAGGTCGACCTGCCGGCGCCGCGGGTGAAGGTGTGCCGCGGCCGCCTGTTCAGCCCGCGCGACTACATCTCCGACGTGGCCGAATGGGGCTTCGGGGACGTGGTCGGCAAGGGCCTCGAAGAGCGCCACGACCCGGTGCACTGACCATGACCGATCCCGCCATCCCGACCCCCGCCAACACCGGCTCCGCGCCGCAGACCCAGCAGCCGGGGCTGGAACCCGGACCCGCCAGGAAGCTGCGCGTCGCCGCCGTCGGCGACCTGCACGTCGGCGAAAGCCACGACCGGCCGCACCGCGACCTGTTCGACCAGGTGCACCAGGACGCCGACGTCCTGTGCCTGGCCGGCGACCTGACCAATTTCGGCAAGACCCGCGAGGTCGAGATCCTGCTGGAGGACATCAAGGCCTGCCGCATCCCGATCGTGGCGGTGCTGGGCAATCACGAGTTCGAGTGCGGCCAGCCGGAGCGCGTGCGCGACATGCTGTGCGACGCCGGCGTAAGGGTCCTGGACGGCCAGGCCTACGAGATCGACGGCGTCGGCTTCGCCGGCGGCAAGGGCTTCGTCGGCGGTTTCGGCCGCTACATGCTCAGCTCCTTCGGCGAGCCCCAGATCAAACGCTTCGTGCAGGAGGCCGTGGACGACGCCAGCGTCATCGAGAACTCGATCCGTATGCTGAGGACCGAACGCTCCGTGGTCGTGCTGCACTATGCGCCCGTGGTCGACACGGTGGTGGGCGAACCCCCCGAGATCCACGCCTTCCTCGGCTCCTCGCGGCTGGGCGAGACCGTCGACCGCTATGACAACGTCAGCCTCGTCGTGCACGGCCACGCCCACCGCGGCGCGCCCGAGGGCCGCACCCACAAGGGCGTGCCCGTCTACAACGTCGCCCTGCCGGTGCTGCGGACCCTGGGCGACGTGCCGTATCGGGTGTTCGAGGTGTGAAAGGCGGCAGGCGGTAGTCGGTAGGCGTCAGGGATACCCCTACGGCCTACCCTACCCCTACCCCCACAGCAGCATCCACGCGCCCGTGGCGATGAAGCCCAGGGCGGCGGCCAGACGGATCCACCTCAGCGGCAGCCGTTTCGCCAGCGCCTCGCCCAGCAGGACGGCGGGCACGTTGGCGATCATCATGCCCAGCGTCGAGCCCAGCAGCACCCAGCCCGGCGCGTCGAAGCGCGCGGCCAGCAGGGCGGTGGCGATCTGGGTCTTGTCGCCGATCTCCAGCACGAAGAAGGCGGCGGCGGTGGTCAGGAAGACGCCGGCAAAGGTCTTCTCGTCGGCGTCGGTCCGCTCGTCCAGCCGGTCGGGGATCAGGGCCCAGGCCCCGAAGCCGAGGAAGGCCAGGCCGACGATCCATTTCAGATGATCGCCGTCCATGAACCGGGCCAGCACCGTTCCGGCCACCGCCGCGAAGGCGTGGTTCAGGATGGTGGCGGCAAAGATGCCCAGGATGATGGGCGCGGGCCGGCGCCAGGCCGCGGCCAGGACGATGGCCAGCAGCATGGTCTTGTCGCCGATCTCGGCGACCGCCACCAGGCCGGTGGAAACCAGAAACGCGTCCAAGGGACGTCACCTTTTGCGCGGGGACCTCGACGGGCGGACCTGTGGCGTTCGCAGCCGGGCCCCCGCGTGGAAGCGCCCTGCGAAGCCAGCGGTCTTGCTGGAGCCTCCTTGTGCCCTAACGCGCGCCTCGCGGAGGCGCGCTGCATGAGGGCGCCGAAACGGCCTCAAGCAGCACCGCGCCGCGCGCGATGCGATAGGCCAACAAGAATGCTCTCCCGCGCCATTCCCTCCGGGCGAGGGAAAGCATGTTGACGCGGACCCCGCATGAGACGCTGCGGGCGGCTACTCCCCGATGACGGGGGCCACCTAGCGCGGAGAGGGCTCGTCATGCAAGCCCGACAGCCGCGCCGCCTGCCGCCGCTCCACGGCATAGCTGACCAGCCACAGGGCCATGGACCAGGCCGCGCCGGCGCACCAGCCGGCGATCACGTCCGAGGCCCAGTGCGCCCCCAGATAGACGCGCGTCATCCCGATGATCAGGGCGATCGTGACGCCGCAGCCCAGGGCGAAGGCCTTGAAGCGCCGCCGGGCGAAGGCGCGCGTCAGCATCACCCCCAGCGTCAGGTAGAAGACGGTCGACAGCAGGGCGTGGCCGGACGGGAAGCTGGCGTTGATCGTCTCGACCGCCTGATAGGCCGCCGGGGGCCGCGCCCGCTCGAACACGGCCTTCAGCCCCTCGCTCAGCGCCACGCCGCCGGCCAGCCCCAGCACCAGCAGCAGCGCCGACAGCCGTTTGCGCTGCATGACCAGGAAGGTCACGGCGATGACCGCGAAGAGCGTCAGCACCGAAATCCCGCCCAGGGAGGTCAGGTCCGCCGCCGCCTCCTCGAGCCACCACGGCCCGCGCGCGTCGCCCGGCACGGGCTGCAGCCAGGTCAGGATCGCCATATCGAAGGCCTGGCCGTCGGCTTCCGTGGCGTCGTCGGCCACCTCGATGAAGGTCGCCACGCCCAGGGTCACGACCAGCATGGCGGCGAGGGCGACGATCTCGGCGCGGCCGACCCGAAGGGCGCGGCGCAGAAAGGTGACGATCTGGACTTCGGTCATGGTCGGGGTGAACGGTCACGCTTCCGCCGCGTTCCCGATCACGGGTTCGTGATCAGGGGCGTCATGCCTCCGTCGTGCGCCGTCCACAGGCTCATCCCCCGCCGCGACGACGATTCGCCCAGAAAGTGATCGTCAACCCCGTTGACGCCCCGTTCACCATCTGCGCCCCATATGTGGGTTCGGTAAGCGCTTCGGCCACTAGATGATGTGGTCGGGACGCGGGTGGCAAACGGCGATTTCAATCAGTTCGGGGCAGATTATGGCTGGCGGCGAAGCAGTGAAGACGACGGATTTCCAGGCGGTCGCCGGGAGCGAGACCCCGCCCCGACCCCAGCTGTCCGTGGTGCGTTCGCTCCAGCTGGACCGGTCGCGCGACGATCTGCTGACCGAGTTCGGCAAGAAGACGCTGGAGGACCGCTACCTGCTGGCCGGTGAGTCCTATCAGGACATGTTCGCCCGCGTGGCCACGGCCTATTCGGACGACGCCGACCACGCCCAGCGCGTCTACGACTACATGTCGAAGCTGTGGTTCATGCCGGCCACCCCGGTGCTGTCGAACGGCGGTGCCGACCGCGGCCTGCCGATCTCCTGCTTCCTCAACGCCGTCGGCGACAGCCTCGACGGCATCCAGAGCGTCTGGAACGAGAACGTCGCCCTGGCCTCCAACGGCGGCGGCATCGGCACCTACTGGGGCGGCGTCCGCTCCATCGGCGAGAAGGTCAAGGGCGCGGGCCAGACCTCGGGCATCATCCCCTTCATCCGGGTGATGGACTCCCTCACCCTGGCGATCAGCCAGGGCTCGCTGCGCCGCGGCTCGGCCGCCGTCTATCTGGACGTGCACCACCCGGAGATCGAGGAGTTCCTCGAGATCCGCAAACCCTCGGGCGACTTCAACCGCAAGTCCCTGAACCTGCACCACGGCATCAACATCACCGACGCCTTCATGGAGGCGGTGCGCGACGGCCGGACCTTCGACCTGCTCTCGCCCAAGAACCAGGCGGTGATGAAGACCGTCGACGCCCGCAGCCTGTGGCAGAAGATCCTCGAGATCCGCCTGCAGACCGGCGAGCCCTATCTGATCTTCTCCGACACGGTGAACCGCCAGATGCCGGCCCACCAGAAGGAGCTGGGCCTGTCGGTGAAACAGTCGAACCTGTGCGCCGAGATCATGCTGCACACCGGCCGCGACCACCTCGGCATCGACCGGACCGCCGTCTGCTGCCTGTCGTCGGTGAACGCCGAGAAATTCCTCGAATGGCGCGAGGAGCCGATGTTCGTCGAGGACCTGATGCGGTTCCTCGACAATGTGCTGGAGGACTTCATCCGCCGCGCGCCCCCGGCGATGAAGGCGGCGGTCTATTCGGCCATGCGCGAGCGCTCGGTCGGTCTGGGCCTGATGGGCTTCCACTCCTTCCTGCAGGCCCAGGGCGTCGCCTTCGAAAGCGCCATGGCCAAGTCGTGGAACATGCGCCTGTTCAAGCACCTGCGCCGCGAGGCCGACAAGGCCAGCCGCGTCCTGGCCGAGGAGAAGGGGCCCTGCGAGGACGCCCGCGAGCGCGGTGTCATGGAGCGGTTCAGCCACAAGCTGGCCATCGCCCCGACCGCCTCGATCTCGATCATCTGCGGCGGCACCTCGGCCGGCATCGAGCCGATCCCGGCCAACATCTACACCCACAAGACCCTGTCGGGCTCCTTCGCGGTCAAGAACCCGTATCTGGAGGCGCTGCTCGACGGCAAGGGCCTGAACACCGACGCGGTGTGGTCGTCGATCCTCGAGAACGAAGGCTCGGTCCAGCACCTCGACGGCCTGAACGACGACGAGAAGTCGATCTTCAAGACCGCCTTCGAACTGGACCAGCGCTGGCTGATCGACCTGGCCGCCGACCGGGCGCCGGAAATCTGCCAGGCCCAGTCGCTGAACCTGTTCATCCCCGGCGACGTGAACAAGTGGGATCTGCACATGCTGCACTGGAAGGCGTGGGAAACCGGCGTGAAGTCGCTCTACTACCTGCGCTCCAAGTCGGTGCAGCGCGCCGCCTTCGCCGGCGCCGAGGACAAGGCCGAGGCCGAGGTCGACCCGAATCAGCCGGACCTCTTCTCGGCCGCCCGCACCGATTACGACGAGTGCCTGGCCTGTCAGTGACCGCGGTCCGGCGGCGGTTCGGGGCCCGCGGGCGGCCCGAAAGGAACCGTCGCCCCGCGGCGTCCGTTCGATGGCACGAACATGTCGTGAAATCGTCAGTTGGCGCCCGGGCCCTGCATGAGGCACAGTGCGGGGGCTGACGGCGGTTTGAGGGGACCGGAATGCGTTGGACCACAGGCATCGGCCGGATCGCGGGGGGCGTCGTCACGGCGGCGCTGTGCCTTGTCGCCGGCGCCGCCGCGGCCCAGACCACGCTGGCCCAGACCTGGGGCGACGGCCCCGAGGCGACCTCGCGCCTGAACCGCCTGCCCCCGGCGACGATGGCTTCGGGCGCCGGCTTCGCCGATCCGGGGCCGTCTTCGGCCCGGGTGCTGGCCCAGCCGGACTCGCCCTGGGTGGCGGTCGAGCGCGACGTCTGGCGGGAAACCGAGGGCGCGACGGACCGCTTCCGGCTGACCCGGTCGGGCCAGATGCGGCGTCTCGACGGATCCCCCCTGCCGCCCGGACTGCTGGACGCGGCCTCGCTGGACGCCGAGGCGTTCGATCTCACCTTCACGCGGGGCTGGCCCACCGCCATCGCCCGCACCGGGTCGGGGATCGAGGTCTCGCTGATCCCCCATGCCGGCTTCGGTCTGGGATCGCGCGGCGGCTCGGCGGAAGCCGGCGCGACCCTGAAGATCGGCAACGACCTCGACCGGATGGTGCCGGACGGGAGCGAGGCCTTCGGCGACCGTCCCCGCTGGTACGTCTACGCCGCCGGCTCCGGCCGGGCCCTCGGCTATAATTTCGCCCGCACGCGGGACGGGGAGTTCGCCCGGTCGGGCGTCAGCCACGACTCCGGGGCCTTCATCGGCGACGCCTCCCTCGGCGTCGCGATCCGCCAGGGGCCGGTCCACGGCTCGGTCGGCCTGGTCTATCGCGAGGTCGAGGTCGAGGGCATCCGCTTCGGCGAGGGCGTCGACACCGACGTCAGCGAGGGCCTGTTCGCCTTCCAGCTCTCGATCAAGCCGGAGTGGTAGGCCGCTACCAGGCCACCACGCCCTCGCGCCGGTCGTCGGCGCCGCCGTCCCAGCCCCAGGTTCCGCCCGGACCCCGCCGCCAGATTCCGCCGTGCAGGCCGGAGTTCTCGCTGGTGTTCGGCCGGATCGCGATTCCCCGCTCCCCCAGCGCCGCCCGCAGGCCGGGCGAGAACCGCTCGGCGTCGGCCCCGAAGCCGTTCCCGCGCGCCACCAGATTGGGCAGGTCGAAGGCCTCCTGCATCGGCAGGCCCCAGTCCAGTACCGCCACCAGCGCCTTGACGTTGTAGGCCAGGATCGACGTCCCGCCGGGCGAGCCCAGGGCGGCGACGAACCGGCCCTCCATGTCCAGCACGATGATCGGCGACATCGAGCTGCGCGGCCGCTTGCCGGGGGCCACCGCATTGGCCGCCGGCTGGCCGTCCGGCCGCAGCGGCTCGAACGAGAAGTCGGTCAGCTGGTTGTTCAGGAAGAAGCCCGCCGCCATCCGGCCCGAGCCGAACACGCTCTCGACCGTCGTCGTCATGCTGACCACGTCGCCCTCGGCGTCGACCACGACGAAATGGCTGGTGCCCGACGGCTCCTGCGTCGCGTCGAAGCCGCGGATGACGCCGCCGGGCGGCCGTCCCGCCTCGGCCGCGCCGGTCAGGGTCAGGGCCAGCGCCGCGCGCTCCGCCACATAGCCCTCGTCCAGCATCCCCTGCACCGGCACCCCGGTGAAGGCGGGGTCGCCGACGTAGCGGTCGCGGTCGGCGTACATCACGCGCTGCAGCTGGGCGAAGGTCACCCAGGCCTCGACGCTGTCGGGACCCTCCAGGATGGCCGGGACCGTCTCGGCCATGCCGAGGAACTGCAGGACCGCCACGCCCGAGGACGGCGGCGGCGGCACGCACACCAGATACAGCCGGTAGGGCCGGCACAGGGCGCCCCGTTCCTTCGCCTCATAGCCGGTCAGGTCCGCCGCGCTCAGCGCGCCGGGCCGCGGCTGGGCCCCGACAGCGGTCAGGATCTCGGTGGCGATCCGGCCTTCGTACAGGGCGTCCGGTCCGCCCGCGGCCAGCTCGGCCACCGTCCGCGCATAGGCCGGGTTCTTCAGCACGTCGCCGGCGACCACGCGCGTGCCGTCGGCCTTGGTGAAATAGGCCTCGGCCCACGGCGTCCCGCCCTGTCCCGATCGGGACGCGGCGAAGCCCGCCAGCCGGGGCGAGACCACGAAGCCCTCGCGCGCCAGCCGCTCGGCGTCGCCGAACAGGGCGCTCCACGCCAGCCGCCCGTGCTTGCCGTGCGCCAGGCCCAGCATGGCCACCGCGCCGGGCACGCCGGTCGACCGGCCCGACAGGACGGCATCGCGGAAGCCCAGCGGCCGGCCGTTCTCGTAGAACAGCTCCGGCGTCGCCGCCGCCGGCGCCGTCTCGCGCCCGTCGAAACTGGTGATGTCGCCGGTCCCGGCGTCGTAGTGCATCATGAAGGCGCCGCCGCCCAGCCCTGAGGACTGCGGCTCGACCAGCCCCAGCACGGCCTGGATCGCCACGGCGGCGTCGACGGCCGAGCCGCCGTCGCTCAGCACCTTCATCCCCGCCTCGACCGCCAGCGGATTGGCCGCCGAGACGAACGGCCCGCGCGCCGGCGGCGGGGCGGAGACCGGGGCCGGGGCCGGGGCGGTCGTCGGCGCGGCGCCGCATCCTCCCAGGGCCAGAACGGCGGCCGCGGCGAGGACGGGCAGGGCGCGGCGGGAGAAGCTCGAGGTCATGCCTCGACACCTAGGGGAGGGGGGCGCTTGCGCCAAGCCCGCGCGCCATGCCTGATGCGCGCCTGACCCTTGGGAGTTCGCCATGATCCGCCCCCTCGCCGCCGCCCTGGTGCTCGCCTTCGCCGCCACCCCGGCCCTGTCCCAGGAGGCCCCGGCCCCCGCCGCGGCGGCCCCCGCCCATGTGCCGAACCCGGCCGACGTGGAGACGCTCGACGGCATCATGGCCGCCCTCTACGACGTCATCTCCGGCCCCGCCGGCCCGCGCGACTGGGACCGCTTCCGCGGCCTGTTCCTGCCCGGCGCCGTCATGGGCGGCGCGGGACCCGCGCGCGACGGCGTGGCGCGCCTGCGCCTCGGCACGACCGACGACTACGTCCGCGGCTCCGGGGCCTATTTCATGGAGACCGCCTTCTTCGAGCGCGAGGTCGGCCGCAAGGTGCAGACCTGGGGGCCCCTGACCCAGGTCCTGACCGCCTATGAGACCGCCGAAACCGCGGGCGGTCCCGCCACCCAGCGCGGCGTCAACTCCGTCACCCTGTTCAACGACGGCAAGCGCTGGTGGATCACCTCCATCACCTGGGCCGGCGAAGGCCCCGACCGTCCGATGCCGACCGACTGGTAGGCCGGGCCGAAAACCGTTCGGGCACGGCTTGCCTTGCCGCCGCCGAACCGTTAGATGACCGCCCTCGCCGTTCGCGGCCGCGCGCACCCGTAGCTCAGCTGGATAGAGCACCAGACTACGAATCTGGGGGTCAGGAGTTCGAATCTCTTCGGGTGCGCCATTTCTTCCCGTGACCGGGGCTCCGTCCGACAGGTCCGACGTCCGCGGCCCCGACCCTCGCTGATCGCCGCCCGACCCCGCTCCCACCGGCCGGCCCGTCAGCAGGCGTCCTTCTGCGACGCCGGGATCCCGTACCAGCGCCGCCCCAGCCACAGGGCGACCGAGACCAGCAGGATCAGCACCGGCACCTCGACCAGCGGACCGATGACCGCGGCGAAGGCCACCGGCGAGGCGAGGCCGAAGGCGGCGATCGCCACCGCGATGGCCAGTTCGAAATTGTTGGAGGCCGCGGTGAAGGCCAGCGCCGTGGTGCGCGGATAGTCGGCCTCGATCAGCCGGCCCATCAGGAAGCTGACCGCGAACATGACGAGGAAATAGATCGTCAGCGGCAGGGCGATGCGCAGCGCGTCCAGCGGCAGGGCGACCACCTCCCCGCCCTTCAGGCTGAACATGGCGACGATGGTGAACAGCAGGGCGATCAGGGTGATCGGCGCGATGCGCGGCAGGAACCGCTCCGCGTACCAGTCCGCCCCCCTGCGCGCGATCAGCGTCCGGCGGGTGAGGAAGCCGCCGAGGAACGGCACGCCGAGATAGATCAGCACCGCCCCGGCGATCGTCCAGAAGCCCACGTCCACGACGCTGCCCTCCAGCCCCAGCAGCGGCGGCAGGACCGACAGGAAGAACCAGGCGTAGGCGCTGAAGAAGACGATCTGGAACACCGAGTTGAAGGCCACCAGACCGGCCACGTACTCGGCGTCGCCGCGCGCCAGCTGGTTCCACACCAGCACCATGGCGATGCACCGCGCCAGACCGATCAGGATCACGCCGGTCATGTATTCCGGCTGGTCGCGCAGGAAGATCACCGCCAGGGCGAACATCAGCACGGGGCCCAGCACCCAGTTCTGGAACAGCGACAACGCCAGCACCCGTCGGTCGGCGAACACGCGGGGCAGCGCCTCGTACTTCACGCGCGCCAGCGGCGGCCACATCATCAGGATCAGGCCGACGGCGATCGGGATGTTGGTCGACCCGACCGACAGACGCTCCAGGCCGGCGGGAAGGCCGGGGACCGTCGTGCCCAGCAGCACCCCCAGCGCCATGGCGGCGAAGATCCACAGCGTCAGCCAGCGGTCGAGAAACGACAGCCGGCGCGGCGGCGCGGCGGGGGCGACGGGCGCATCGACCATCAGCGGACCCTCCGGCCGGCCGCGTCGACCACGACCTCGCCGTCCTCCTTGACGAACGGTTTCAACCCCTCGTCGGGCAGCAGGTCCAGCACCGCTTCGGAGGGGCGGCACAGCCGGACGCCGCGGGGCGACACCACCAGCGGCCGGTTCAGAAGCCCCGGGTGGGCCTCGATGGCGTCCAGCAGCCGGTCGTCCGACAGCGTCGGGTCGTCCAGGCCGAGCTCGGCCCAGGGCGTGCCCTTCTCGCGCATCAGCGCGCGCAGCGGCTCGCCCGTGCGCGCCGCCAGCTGCGCGATCAGGGCCCGCGACGGCGGGGTCTTCAGATATTCGACCACGTGGGGCTCGATGCCGAGGTGGCGGATCAGCGCCAGCGTGTTGCGCGAGGTCCCGCAGGCGGGGTTGTGGTAGATGACGACGTCCATCGGCTTCTCGTTCAGACGCAGCGGGGCGACAGGTCGGCCACGAGCGGATCGCACAGCTCGGCGCGGCCGCCGCAGCAGTCCTGGACCAAAAACAGGATCAGCCCCCGGAGCCGGTCCAGGTCGACGCGATAGATGACCGACCGGCTGCGCCGTTCCGGCGTCACCAGTCCCGCCCGCGAGAGCACCGCAAGGTGGGCCGACAGGGTGTTGGCGGGGATGGCGAGGCGGCGCGCGATCTCGCCGGCGGGCAGGCCGTCGGGCTCGTGCCGGACCAGCAGACGGAAGGTCTCCAGCCGGGTGGGCTGGGCCAGGGCGGCCAGCGCCGGCGCGACCTCGGACAATTCCATAGTTCCAGACTAACGGAAATGTGTCCGACCGCAAGGTCTGGCACCGCGCGCGGGCCTCGACCCATGTGAACGCCCTGGCCGGGCGCCGACGGCATGTCCGGGGCGCGCGGGAGTCCGTCGCCCGCTCCTTCGCCCCGCGCCAGCCGGCCCTAGTGAGGCTTCAGGACGACCTTGGTCCATTCGTTGGGGTCATCGTGGAAATGCTTGTAGCCCTCCGGGCCGCGCTCCAGCGGCAGGATGTGGCTGATCAGGTCGGTGGTGTCGATCTTCCCGTCGAGGATCAGCTGCAGGAGTTCGGGCAGATATTTCTGCACGTGGGTCTGCCCGGTCTTGATGGTCAGGCCCTTCTCCATGAAGGCGCCGAGCGGGAACTTGTCGCCGATGCCGCCGTAGACGCCCGGAACCGACACCCTGCCGCCCTTGCGGCAGGCCATGATCGCCTCCCGAAGGGCGTGCTGGCGATCGGTCCCCAGTCGGGTCTCCTGCTTGACCGCGTCCAGGATGTTGTCGGGCGCGAAGCCGTGCGCCTCCATACCCACGGCGTCGATGCAGGCGTCCGGGCCGATGCCCGCCGTCATCTCCATCAGCGCCTCGCGCACCTTCACCTCGTGGTAGTTCAGCACCTCCGCGCCGTTGGCCCTGGCCAGCTCCAGCCGTCGCGGCTGGTGGTCGATGGCGATGACCCGGGCCGCCCCCTGCAGCAGGGCGCTCTTGATCGTGAACAGGCCGACGGGCCCGCAGCCCCAGACCACGACCGTGTCGCCGGGCTCGATCCCGGCGTTCTCGGCCGCCATCCACCCGGTCGGGAAGATGTCGGTCAGGAACAGGACCTTCTCGTCCTCGATGCCGTCCGGAATGACCAGCGGGCCGACGTCAGAATAGGGAACCCGGACGTACTCCGCCTGACCGCCGGCATAGCCGCCCGTCAGGTGCGAATAGCCGAACAGGCCGGCCACGGGATAGCCGTAGGCGATTTCGGACGCGTCGGACTTGTCCGCGGGGTTGGAGTTGTCGCAGGCCGAAAACTGCTGCTTGCCGCAGAAGAAGCAGCTGCCGCAGGCGATGACGAACGGGACGACCACCCTCTGGCCGACCTTCAGCGTCGAGCCCGGCCCGACGTCCTCCACCACGCCCATGAACTCATGGCCCAGGATGTCGCCGTTCGACATGCCGGGGATCATGCTGTCGTAGAGATGCAGGTCGGACCCGCAGATGGCCGTCGAGGTCACCTTGATGATGGCGTCGCGCGGATTCACGATTTGGGGGTCGGGGACGGTGTCCACCTGAACATTGTGCTTTCCGTGCCAGGTCAGGGCGCGCATGCGAATTCCTTGTGTCGGGGAGGGAGAGGGTCAGAAATGACGGGCGGCGCGCGGCGCGGCGTCGGGTGCCTTCGACGTCGGGATCTCGCCCGTCTCCATCAGCTGCTTGAAGCGGCGCAGCTCGCGCCGGGCCTGGATGCGCGGCTCGCGCTGCATGACCTTGGCCACGACCTTGCCCACCGCGCCGCCCGGCGGATCGTAGGCGATGAACAGCCGCACCTCCGTGCCCCGGCCGAAGGGGTTGTCGCGGAACGCGACCCAGCCTTCGTGATCGATCTCCGACGCCTCGGTCGAGGTCCAGGCGATCCGCTCCCCGGGGACGTCCTCGCGGATCTCGCTGACCAGCTCCACCTCCGAGCCCGCCGGCCCCGCCACCCGCCAGCTGGAGCGGCCGTCGCCGAGGTCGCTCACGTCCAGCAGGTTCTCCATGAAGCGCGGCAGGTTCGCGAAGTCGCGCCAGAAATCGTAGAGCTCGCGCCGGGGCCGGTTGATCATCACGGCCCTGACCGAGTCGGCCGCATGGTCGCCCTCGTGGCGGTCGGAATCGAGAAAGGCGCTCGGCGCCATGGCGGCGTCGGTGGTGGGTTCGGTCTGGGTCATGGGCGGTTCCGTCGGCGTCAAATCCTCGTCTTCAAATCGGTGGGGGCGGTCGATCGTTCCGTCCGCAACCCGACGTAGCCGCGGGCTCGCGCGGGCGGCGATCGCGGGCCGGGGTCGGGAACCCCGTCGCGGCCTTCGGCGCTCCGCATGGGAAGGAGCGGAATCATGAGCATGAAAGTCTACGAGGTGACGCTGGGGCGCGACGGCGAGACCCGCACGGTCCGGGTGCCGTCCGAAACCGACGTCCAGGCCACCGACGCGGCCATGCCGCTGGCGCTCCCGGGCGAAAGCGTCATGGCGGTGAAGGCGGTCGAGGCCTATGCGACCCAGGACGATCTGGACGCGGCGCCCGCGCGGTCCCAGGCCGCGGAACTGGCCGACGTCACCCCCGGCGCCGCCGCCAGCCGCGCCGGCACGCCGCCGTTCGCCTGACGACGACCCCGGCGTCGGCACCGCCGCCGGATGGCCCGGCGTCAGTTCACGCGGGGCGGCGGCGGCCGCGGCCTCAGTCCGCCCGGTCGTGACCCGGCATGCCCTTGGAAGGATCGTCCGCCGGCGAAGAGACGGACCGCGCCGCGCGCAAGCCCTGAACCGCCCGGACGCGGCTAGGCCCGGGTCAGGCGCAGGTCGTGGAAGTCGTAGCTGAAGTCGGCATCGGGGCTGACGGCCTTCATCGTCGCGCGGACCGGACGGCCGTCCTCGAGCTCGAAGGTCACCAGCACGTCCTCCTCGCGCCGGTCCGGAAAGCGGGTGCGGAAGGTCTCGCCGTCATAGGGCTCCAGCGGCCCCTTCAGCGCGGGCGAGCGGGTGAAGTCCAGCCACAGCCCCCCGTCGCGCGGGGTGATCGTCACGTCGCCGTACCAGGGATCGCGCCACGTCCCGGCATAGGCCGGGGCCGGCAGGGACGGCTTCGCCCCCGCCGCCTGTTTCGCGTCGATCTCCGCCGCGGCGGCGATCGAACGGGCGTTGCCCTCGGTCTCCAGCCGCTTCGAATCGGCGATCCAGTCGAAGGTCGGGCCCATGCGCGTCGGCCCCATGATCACGTCGGCGATGCCCGAGCGCAGGGCGCGCAGCAGGAGGCTCTCCTCGGCGTTGGAGAAATAGCTGAAGCCCACCCTGCGCCCGGGCAGCAGGACGGTGCCGGAGATGCCGCCCGGCGAGCCGCCGCCGTGGGTGATCAGCCGCTCGCCGCGATAGTCCATGACCTGCCAGCCGGCGGCGTAGGTGGCGGTGATCGCCCGGCCCGGCAGGTCGGGCGTCGGCCCGGCGGAGTTGGAGACGATCACGTTCGGCCGCCACATCTCGCGGCTCTGCGCCTCCGAGAACAGCCGCGTCCCGTCGGGCGGGGCCCCGTTGGCCAGCTGCACCGCCATCCATTTCGACCAGTCGACCGCATTGGTCAGAAAGCCGCCCGCGGCCCCCGCCTCGGACCAGTCCCAGACCTCCTGCACGCTGTCGGCGATGCGGGTCATGGCCCCCTGATAGCGCAACGGCGGGCCCACCCGGCCGTGCGGCAGGGCGCATCTGGCCGGATCGGCCCCGCGCATGACGGGCAGGGTGTCGGTCATCCCCAGCCGGTCGAGGATGCGCGTCTGCACGAACGCCTCCCACGACATCCCGGACGCCGCCGCCACCACCTCGCCGGCGGCCACGAACATCAGATTGCAATAATGGTAGCGCGTGCGGAACTGGTCCTCGATCGGCACGTGCGGGATGGCCGCCAGGATCTCCGCCCGCGTCCGGTCGCTGTTGGGCCAGAACAGCAGGTCGCCGGCGCCCAGGCCGAAGCCGATGCGGTGGCTGACCAGGTCGCGCACCGTCACCATGTCGTTCAGCTCGGGCTTCGACAGGCTGAACCCCGGCAGGTAGGTCCGCACAGGTTCGTCCCACTTCACCTTGCCCTCGTCGACCAGGATGGCCAGCGCCGCGCAGGTCACCGCCTTGGTGTTGGACGCCACCGCGAACAGGGTCCGCGCGTCGGCCGCGCCCGGCCGGTCCATGGCCTTGACGCCATAGCCGCGCGTCAGGATCGCCTGCCCGTCCTTCACCACCGCCACCGACAGCGCCGGCTGGTCGGGCCAGGCTTCCAGGCATTGCCGCACATAGGCGTCGACGGCCTCGGCCAGCGCCGCGTCGTCGTTGGCCGCCTCCTGCGCCCACGCGATCTGCGGCAGGGCGGCGGCCGCGCCGGCCGTGGCGAACAGGGCCGACCGGCGGCTGAGACGAACGGACATGCGACGCTCCCGAAGACTGAGGCGCGGACGCTAGCGCGGGCCGCGACGCCCTGTCCATGCGGGCAGGATTGCGCGCCGACGCCCGGCTGCTAGTCAGGGTCGGGGGAGGGGCCATGGCCGCCTTGAAGGACGTCGCGGTGGTGGGGGCCGGACCGGCCGGGCTGGCGGTCGCCGCCCGGCTCGCGCGTCGCGGCGCGCGCGTGACCGTGCACGAGCGGTTCCTGACGCCGGCCCCGGTCGGCGCCGGCTTCATGCTTCAGCCGACCGGGCTGCACGTGCTGGACGGCATGGGGCTGACCCCGGCCGTGGAGGCCATGGGGCAGCCGATCGACCGCCTCTTCGGCCGCGAGGCGCGGCGCGGGCGCATCGTGCTGGACGTCAGCTACGGCGACCTTCGCCGGCCGCGGCGCGCCCTGGGCGTACACCGGGCGGCCCTGTTCCAGGTGCTGTTCGACGCCTGCCGGGACGCCGGCGTCGTGTTCGAGACCGGCCGGGAGATCACGGCCGCCGCCGACGGACGGCTGACCGACGCCGCGGGGCGGGCCGGGCCCGCCTTCGATCTCGTCGTGGACGCGTCCGGCGCGCGCTCCGCCGTCGCCCGGTCGCTGGGCCTGCGGCGGCGCGAGCTGGGCTATGGCGCCCTCTGGGGCACGGTCCCGTGGCCCGGGGCCCCCTTCCGCGAGACGGCTCTGGAACAGGTCTATCGCGGCGCAGCGAAGATGGTCGGCGTCCTGCCCTGCGGCGCGCGGCCCGGAGACCCCGCCCGGCTGGCGACCTTCTTCTGGAGCCTGAAGGCCGCCGATCACGCGGCCTGGCGGGCCAACGGCACGGCGGCGTGGAAGGCGGAGGTGCTCACGCTGTGGCCCGAGGTCGCGCCGGTGCTGGCCAACATTCCGGATACGGAGCATCTGACCTTCGCGCGCTACGGTCACCACACCCTGCGGCGCCCGGCGGCGGCGCGGCTGGCCGTGATCGGCGACGCGGCCCATGCCACCAGCCCGCAGCTGGGGCAGGGCGTGAACATGGGCCTGCTCGACGCCGCCGCGCTGGATCTGGCGCTGGCGGAGGGCGCGGATCTGGACGCGGCCCTGACGGCCTATGCGACGGCGCGGCGCGGGCACGTGCGCCTGTATCAGGCCCTCAGCCTCGGCTTCACCCCCTTCTATCAGGCCGACGGCAAACTTCTGCCGTGGATCCGCGACCACGTGCTGGGCAAGGTCGCCCGCCTGCCGCTGGCCCCGCGCCTGCTGGCGGCGACGGTCTCCGGCCTGCTGCTGGATCCGCGCTAGCGCGTCGACCACGCCGTCCAGACCGCCACCGCGGCGATCCCGCCGGCCATCAGGGCGCGGACCATCGGCCCCTGCGTCCGGGTCAGGGCCACGTGCCCGGCGCGGTCGGCCCCCAGCACGATGGCGGCGTGGATGATCACGGCGATGACGATGTGCAAGCTCCCCAGCCACAGCGCCTGCACCCACGCCGCCCCGTGGTCCGGCCGCAGGAAGCCGGGCAGCAGGGCCACGTAGAAGACCGCCGCCTTGGGGTTCAGCAGATTGCCGGTCAGGCCGCGCAGGAACAGGCCGCGCCGGGTCTCCGCGGTCACCGGCGCGGTCCGGTCCGGCGGCACGCGCCACGCCTCCCACGCCAGCCACAGCAGGAAGGCCACCCCCGCCCAGCGCAGGCCCTGATACAGCGCCGGGGCCCGCAGCAACGCCTGGGTCAGCCCGGCCACCGCGGCCAGCATCCACACCGTCAGCCCCAGGGTCACCCCCGCCACCGCCGCCAGCCCGGCGATCCGTCCCCGGCCCGCCGCCACCAGCGCCAGCCAGCCCATGTTGGGCCCCGGCGTCAGCTCGATCAGCAGCACGGCGACCAGAAACGGCAGGATCACGCCCGGGTCGACGGGCCAGGCGGAATGGGGGATCACGGTCGCCTCCTCGCCCCGACCCTGGGCCCTCGCGAAATCCCGCGTCAACGCCCCTTGTGTGACGCTTCGGCCACACCCAACTCAGGCGCGGCCGCACGGCGCGTCGCTTGCATGAGGGCGCGTCGGCGGAAGTCCGCTTCTCGAAGGGATGCACCGTGAATCTGGATCTCTACTCCGACCGCGCCAAACAGGCCGTCCAGTCGGCCCAGTCGCTGGCCCTGGCCCGCCGCCACCAGCAGTTCGCGCCCGAGCACCTGCTCAAGGTGCTGCTGGAGGAGCGCGACGGCCTCGCCCGCAACCTGATCACCGCCGCGGGCGGCGACGCCAAACGCGCCGAGGCCGACGTCGAGACCGCGCTCAGCAAACGCGCCCAGGTCTCCGGCGGCTCGGGCCAGCTGTATCTGGACGGCGACACCGCCCGCGTCTTCGCCGCCGCCGAGGCCGCCTCGAAAAAGGCCGGCGACGCCTTCGTCACGACCGAGCGCCTGCTGTCCGCCCTGGCGCGCGAGGGCGGCGTGGCCAAGACCGTGCTGGCCGCCGCCGGGGCCAAACCCGACGCCCTGGACGCCGCCATCGTCGAGATCCGCAAGGGCAAGACCGCCGACTCGGCCGGGGCGGAAGACGGCTACGACGCCCTGAAACGCTACGCCCGCGACCTGACCCTGGCCGCCGCCGACGGCAAGATCGACCCGGTCATCGGCCGCGACGAGGAGATCCGCCGCACCATCCAGGTGCTGGCCCGCCGGACCAAGAACAACCCCGTCCTGATCGGCGAACCCGGCGTCGGCAAGACCGCCATCGTCGAGGGTCTGGCGCTGCGCATCGTCAACGGCGACGTGCCCGAGAGCCTGCGCGACAAGACCGTCATGGCGCTGGACATGGGCAGTCTGATCGCCGGCGCGAAATACCGCGGCGAGTTCGAGGAGCGGCTCAAGGCCGTGCTCAACGAGGTCGCCGCCGCCGAGGGCCAGATCGTCCTCTTCATCGACGAGATGCACACCCTGGTCGGCGCGGGCAAGGGCGACGGCGCCATGGACGCCTCCAACCTGCTCAAGCCCGCCCTCGCCCGCGGCGAGCTGCACTGCGTCGGCGCCACCACCCTCGACGAGTACCGCAAGCACGTGGAGAAGGACGCCGCGCTGGCCCGCCGCTTCCAGCCCGTCTTCGTGTCCGAGCCCACGGTCGAGGACACGGTGTCGATCCTCCGGGGACTGAAGGAGAAGTACGAGGTCCACCACGGGGTGCGCATCTCGGACTCGGCCATCGTCGCCGCCGCCACCCTGTCCAACCGCTACATCACCGACCGCTTCCTGCCCGACAAGGCCATCGACCTGATCGACGAGGCCGCCTCGCGCGTGCGCATGGCGGTGGATTCCAAGCCCGAGGCCCTGGACGAGATCGACCGCCGTCTGGTCCAGCTCAAGATCGAGCGCGAGGCGCTGAAGAAGGAGACGGACTCCGCCTCCCGCCAGCGTCTGGACAAGCTGGAGGACGAGATCGCCGATCTGGAGGGCCAGTCCGAAGACCTCACCGCCCGCTGGAAGTCGGAGAAGGAAAAGGTCGCCGGCGGGGCCCAGCTGCGCGAGACCCTGGACCGCCTGCGCGCCGAACTGGCCGCCGCCCAGCGCGCCGGCGACCTCGGCCGCGCGTCAGAGATCGCCTACGGCCAGATCCCCCAGATCGAGAAACAGCTGGCCGAGGCCGAGGCCAATGAGGCCGACAAGTCCGGCCCCCTGACCCCCGAGGTCGTCGACGCCGAACAGATCGCCCAGGTCGTCTCCCGCTGGACCGGCGTCCCCGTCGACAAGATGCTGGAGGGCGAGCGCGAGAAGCTGCTCAAGATGGAGGATGCCCTGCGCGGCCGCGTCGTCGGTCAGGACG
>JAHJOO010000074.1 GCA_018820275.1 Alphaproteobacteria bacterium | reverse complement strand
TTCCGCGCCGCCGGCATTCCGGTGATGGAAAGCGTCAGCCACATCGTCCCGGTGTTCGTCGGCGATCCGGTGCACGCCAAGATGATCTCCGACATGCTGCTGGAAGACCATGGCGTCTACGTCCAGCCGATCAACTATCCGACCGTGCCCAAGGGCACCGAGCGACTGCGCTTCACCCCCTCGCCCAACCACACCGACGCCATGATGGACGACCTCGTCAAGGCGATGGACAGGCTGTGGACCCACTGCAACGTGGCGCGCCTCCCTGCCGTCGCCTGAGCCCGACCTGGGCGAGGTCATCGTCGAACTGACCCGCAACGGGCCGTATCTGAAATGCTCGGCCATCCACGTGGCCACCGGCGTCGAGGTCTCGGCCGTGGGGCCGGTGGCCGAGCCGAAGGGCCTCCAACGCATCGCCCTGGCCAAGCTTCGGCGGGCGCTTCTGTCACGGTGACCCACAAGATGTTGTGGTCGAACGTCCCGGGGCCTAAATGATCCACCGCAACGTTTGAGGCCCTGCCCGTGACCGCCTTCACCCACGACGCCTATTTCTCGAAATCCCTCGCCGAGGCCGATCCGGACATCTTCGGCGGCATCCAGGGCGAACTGGGCCGTCAGCGCGAACAGATCGAGCTGATCGCCTCCGAGAACATCGTCTCGAAGGCGGTGCTGGAGGCGCAGGGCTCCGTCCTGACCAACAAATACGCTGAGGGCTATCCGGGCCGGCGCTACTACGGCGGCTGCGAATATGTCGACGTCACCGAGAACCTCGCCCGCGAGCGCGCCAAACAGCTGTTCGGCTGCGCCTTCGCCAACGTCCAGCCGCACTCCGGGGCCCAGGCCAACCAGGCCGTGTTCCAGGCCCTGCTGTCGCCGGGCGACACCTTCCTCGGCATGGATCTGGCCGCCGGCGGCCACCTGACCCACGGCTCGCCCGCCAACCAGTCCGGCAAATGGTTCCGCCCGGTGACCTATACGGTCCGCCAGGGCGACTGCCTGATCGACTATGACAACGTCGCCGAAATGGCCGAGCGCGAGAAGCCGAAGCTGATCATCGCCGGGGCCAGCGCCTACAGCCGCCACATCGACTTCAAACGCTTCCGCGAGATCGCCGACTCCGTCGGGGCGTATCTGATGGTCGACATGGCCCACTATGCGGGCCTGATCGCCGGCGGCGTCTATCCCGACCCGCTGCCCCACGCCCACGTCGTCACCACCACGACGCACAAGACCCTGCGCGGCCCGCGCGGCGGCATGGTGCTGTCGAACGACGTCGAACTGGGAAAGAAGATCAACTCGGCCGTCTTCCCCGGCCTGCAGGGCGGACCGCTGGAGCATGTCATCGCCGCCAAGGCTGTGGCCTTCGGCGAGGCGCTCAAGCCCGAGTTCAAACTCTACGCCCAACAGGTGGTCGACAACGCCCGCGCCCTCACCGCCGTGCTGGTCGAGCGTGGCGCCGCCATCGTCTCGGGCGGCACCGACAGCCATCTGATGCTGGTCGACCTGCGGCCCAAGGGAGTCACCGGCAAGGCCACCGAGGCGGCCCTCGAACACGCCCTGATGACCTGCAACAAGAACGGCGTGCCGTTCGACGCCGCCCCCTTCACCATCACCTCGGGCGTCCGTCTCGGCACCCCGGCCGGCACCACCCGCGGCTTCGGCGTCGGCGAGTTCCAGCAGGTCGGCCACTGGATCGCCGATGTCATCGACAGCATGAAAGGCGGCGACGAGGCCGATCCCGAGGTCTCGCGCCGCGTTGCGGAAGAGGTACGCGAGTTGACGCGTCGCTTCCCCATTTACGGATAACCGTCTGATGAAATGTCCCTTCTGCGGTCATGCGGATACCCAGGTGAAGGACAGCCGGCCGTCCGATGACGGGGCGGCGATCCGCAGACGTCGGTCCTGCCCGCAGTGCAGCGGCCGGTTCACGACGTTCGAACGGGTGCAGTTGCGCGAGCTGGTGATCCTTAAGCGCAATGGCCGGCGCACGCCCTTTGATCGGGACAAGCTGGAGCGATCGCTGGGCATTGCGTTGCGCAAGCGCCCGGTCCAGCCCGACCAGATCGAGCAGATGGTCAGCCGGATCGTGCGTCAGCTGGAGAGCCTCGGAGAGACGGAGATCCCGTCCAGCGTGGTCGGCGACTTCATCATGAAGGCGCTGAAGGGCCTCGATGAGGTGGCCTATGTCCGCTATGCCTCTGTTTGCAAAGACTTCCGGCACACGGGCGACTACGCCCGCTTCCTCGGCGACGAGGGCTACAGCGACGACAAGCCGGGTGGCGACGGCGCGCCGGAATGACCGGCCGTCCGGGTGTCACGCTGAAGCTGGCCACCTCGCTGGATGGCCGTATCGCCATGGCATCGGGCGAGTCCCAGTGGATCACGGGCGAGGCGGCAAGGCTTGAAGGGCACCGGCTGAGAGCCCGCCATGACGCCATTCTGGTCGGTATCGGGACTGTACTGGCCGACGATCCCGCGCTGACGATTCGGCTGCCCGACCATAGCGGCCCCCAGCCGCTGCGCGTGGTGCTGGACAGCCGACTGAGAACGCCCGCAACGGCGCAGGTCGCAGAGGGGAACAGTCTGATCCTGACGACGGTCGAGCCGCGCCCGGTCGGCGAGGCCGAAGTCGTAGAGGTTGTCGATGTGGACGGCCGCGCGAACCTCCATGCCGCCCTCGACATCCTCCATGGGCGTGGCGTTCGCTCGGTGCTGATCGAGGGGGGAGGCGAGGTCGCGGCCTCTTTCCTGCGTGAAAACCTGATCGACCGCATGGAATGGTTTCGCGCGCCGATCCTGCTGGGCAGCGAGGGACGGCCCTGTGTCGCGGCCCTGTCGCTTGCAAAGCTGGCGGATGCCCCCAAGTTTCGGCGCAAGGCCGTCCAGATCGTCGGGGACGATCTGTGGGAGCGGCTTGAAAGGATCTGAATGTTCACCGGCATCGTCACAGATGTGGGTCGGGTGCGCCGCATCCAGGCCACGGCGCGCGATCACCGCTATGAGATCGAAACGGCCTTCGACAGCGCCACGATCGACCTCGGGGCCTCGATCAGCCATGCAGGCTGCTGCCTGACGGTC
>JAHJOO010000063.1 GCA_018820275.1 Alphaproteobacteria bacterium | reverse complement strand
TGATCTTGACGATCTGCACCTTGACGGTATCGCCGACCGCCAGCACCTGCGACGGGTGCGAGACGCGCTTCCACGACATGTCGGTGACGTGCAGCAGGCCATCGATGCCACCCAGATCCACGAACGCGCCGTAGTCGGTGATGTTCTTGACGACGCCGTCGCGGACTTCACCCTCTTGCAGCTGGCCGACCAGCTCCGTGCGCTGTTCGGCGCGGGCCTCTTCCAGGATGGCGCGACGCGAGACGACGATGTTGCCGCGCGGACGGTCCATTTTCAGGATGGCGAAGGGCTGTTCCTTGCCCATCAGCGGACCGACGTCGCGCACCGGGCGGATGTCGACCTGCGAGCCCGGCAGGAAGGCCGAGGCGCCGCCCAGGTCGACGGTGAAGCCGCCCTTGACGCGGCCGACGATGGCGCCGTTGACCGGCTGGCCTTCGGCGAACACGACTTCCAGACGGGTCCAGGCTTCCTCGCGACGGGCCTTGTCGCGGCTGATGACGGCCTCGCCCAGCGCGTTCTCGACGCGCTCCAGATAGACCTCGACGTCGTCGCCGACCTTCGGGATCACCGAGCCTTCGCCGATGCCGAACTCACGGGCGGCGATGCGGCCTTCGGTCTTCAGACCGACGTCGATGATGATGATGTCCTTTTCCACGCCGACGACGCGGCCGTGGACGACCTGGCCTTCGCCGAGGTCGCGGTCTCCGAGGGTGTCTTGCAGCAGCGAGGCGAAATCGTCGCGGGTGGGGGTGAGGGTGTCGGTCATGAAGCTCTGGGGTTGAATGAAAGGCTGGGGCGCGCGACCGGTCGGTCCCGCGCGGGGTTGAGGTTTCGGGAGTCAGGTCGTCGGGATGCGAGGCCGATGGCCAGAGCGCCCGCGGAGATCGAGAACCGTGCGGTGGATTTAGTCCCGAAGGACGCGCGCGGCCTCGACGATACGGCGGGCCGCATCGAAGGCCGCGTCTATATCCATTTCGGTGGTGTCCAGCAAGACCGCGTCGTCCGCCTGCACCATGGGGGCCGCGCCCCGGCCCGCGTCGCGCTCGTCGCGCCGCTGGATGTCGGCCAGCATGTCCTCGTACGCGATGACCTCGCCGCGGCCGGTCAGCTGCTTCCAGCGCCGCAGGGCCCGCACCTCGGGCGTGGCGGTCACGAACAGCTTGGCCGGCGCGTCCGGGGCGATGACCGTGCCGATGTCGCGCCCGTCCAGCACCGCGCCCCCCGGCTGCGCCGCGAACGCCCGCTGATAGTCCAGCAGCGCCGCCCGCACGCCCGGATGCCCCGCCACCCGGCTGGCCGCCTCGCCCGCGCCCCGGTCGGTCAGCCGTTCGACGTCCACCAGATGCGCCGCGTCGATCCCCCGCGCCGCCGCCGCCGCCGCCGCCGCGTCGTCCAGATCCCCGCCCGCGTCCAGCACCGCCAGCCCGACCGCGCGGTACAGCAGGCCGGTGTCGAGGTAGGGGAGGGCATAGTGCCGGGCCAGCCGCGCCGCGACCGTCCCCTTGCCCGACGCGGCCGGGCCGTCGACGGCGATGATCAAGCCCGTCACGCGGCAGGCTTGGCGACCGAGCCCTCCAGCTTCAACCCCAGCGCCTTGATGGCGGCGAGGATGACGTCCCAGCTGGGCGGGTTGTTCCAGTCGACCTCACGGTCACGAAAGTCGGCGGGCAGGCCCGCGGCGCTCATCGCGGCCTGCGCGGCCGGGCCCTTGGCCCTGGCGATCACGGCCAGGGCGTCGGCGATCTCCACCGGCGACTCCGACTGCCAAGCGTCGTCGAAATAGTAGCCGATCGACTCGTCGTCGGTCAGGTATTCCGTGGCGTCAAAGGGGCTGAGGTCCAGCTTCTCGCCGCTGCTCATAGTTCCAACTCGGCAAGCTCTTGCGCCAATGCGATGTCGCGGGTCTGGCTGCTTTTGTCGCCTCCGCACAGAAGGATGATAATCCTCGATCCCCGGCGCGTGAAGTACAGGCGATAGCCGGGGCCCAGATCAACCCTCAACTCGCTCACCTCACCGCCGACCGATTTGACGTCTCCCATCAGCCCGCGCCCGAGGCGATCGATCCGACGATCGATGGCGATGGCGGCTCGTCGGTCGCGCAGCCCCTCGCGCCAGGCGACGAACCGGGAGGTCCGCTGAATGATCGGGGGGCTCCCGCTCATCCGATCTCCGCCCCCAACCCGCGCATCATTTCCACGAACGTCGGGAAGCTCGTCGCGATCATCCCCGGCTCGTCCACCAGAACCGCCTGCTCCGCCGCCAGGCCCAGGATCAGGTGGCTCATGGCGATGCGGTGGTCGCCGTGGGTGGTCACGGTCGCGCCGCCCGGCACGCGCCCGCCGGTGACGACGAAGCCCTCCGGCTCCTCCTCCACCCTTACCCCGCACGCCTGCAGCCCGGCGGCCATCAGGGCGATGCGGTCGCTCTCCTTGACCCGCATCTCGCCGATGCCGCGCATCACCGTCCCGCCCCGGGCAAAGGCGGCCGTTGCCGCCAGGATCGGATACTCGTCGATCATCGACGCCGCGCGCGCCGGCGGCACGACCACGCCCGTCAGCTCAGAGTACCGCGCGGTCAGGTCGCCGACCTCCTCGCCGCCCGCCGCGCGGCGGTTCGACACGGTCAGGTCGGCCCCCATCTCCAGCCACGTCTCGAACAGGCCCGTGCGCAGCGGGTTCAGCATGACGTTGCGGACCGTCACCTCCGCCCCCGGCACGATCAGCCCCGCCGCCAGCGGGAAGGCGGCCGACGACGGGTCGCCCGGCACGGCCACGTCGGTCCCCGTCAGCGCCTGCCCGCCCTCCAGCGTCACCCGCCAGCCGGCGCTCTCATCGTTCACCTGCACATGCGCGCCAAACGCCGCCAGCATCCGCTCCGTGTGATCCCGGCTCTTCTCCGGCTCGACCACGACGGTCCGCCCCGCCGCGTTCAGCCCCGCCAGCAGGATCGCGGACTTCACCTGGGCCGAGGCGACGGTCTGGACGAACTCCAGCCCGGCCAACCCCCCTCCGGTCAGGGTCAGCGGCAAGCGATCCTCTTCCCGTGCCCACTCGAACCGCGCGCCCATCTCCGCCAGCGGTCCCGTCACCCGCTTCATCGGCCGCTTCCGCAGGCTCGCGTCGCCGTCGAACGTCACCGGGATCGCATACCCCGCCGCCGCCCCCATCAGCAGGCGCACGCCCGTGCCGGCATTGCCGCAGTCGATCACGCCGTCCGGCGTCCGGAACCCGCCGTGCCCCGTCACGCGCCAGCGCCCGGGCCCCAGCCGCTCCACACCGGCGCCGAACGCCTCGACCGCGCGCGCGGTGGCCAGCACGTCGTCGCCCTCCAGCAGGCCCTCGATCTCCGTGATCCCCGTGGCCATGGCCCCGAGGATCAGCGCGCGGTGGCTGATCGACTTGTCGCCGGGGGCCGCCACGACCCCCGTCAGGGGCCGTCCGGGGCGCGCGGTCAGGTGCGAGGGGGCGGACACTTCCGGCAAGGCTCCGGAGCTTTGAGGGACGCGGGTTTTGACAGCGGCCTCGCGCGGTGGCAAGGGAGCGCCCCGCTATCCGGCAACTCCTTCCCAAGGTCTATCCGTGGCCAATCCCGAACTGGGCGCCAAGCAGGTCTGTCCGAACTGCCAGGCCAAATTCTACGACCTGGGCCGTCGCCCGGCCCACTGCCCCAAATGCGCGACCGACTTCGACCCGGAGGAGGCGCTGAAGCTGCGCAACCGTCGCGGCCGCCCGGCCGGCTATCCGGCCGACGACGAGGCCGAGGACCAGGTCAAGGACAAGAAGGCCGACGGCGACGAGGACGAGGAAGAAGAAGCCGTCGTCACGCCCGAGATCGACCAGGAGGGTCATGAGCCGATCCTGACGCCCGACGACGAGGACGAGGACGCCAAGGACCCGACCGAGGAGTCCGGCATGGGCGAGGCCGGAGAGGACGACGATCTGGCCGACGACGACGACGATTCCGTCCCCTTCATCGAGGACGAGGACGACGACGACTCCTTCGAGGACGAGATCGTCAAGCCCGGCGAAGACGAGTGAAAATAAAAGGCGGAACCGGGCTTGATCGCCAAAAAGCCCTGACATAGGTTCCGCCGCCTCGCCGGGGGGCGCATTCATCCCCCGGCGATCCGGACCCGCAAGGGTTTGGGGCTATAGCTCAGTTGGTAGAGCGCTTGAATGGCATTCAAGAGGTCAGCGGTTCGACTCCGCTTAGCTCCACCACGACGGCCGCTTCCCTAAAGGGAGCGGCCGTTTCCTTTTGCGGTCACATCCGTCCCGGCGGCGGCTGCACGCCCAGCAGCGCCACCACCGCCAGCAGCGCCAGCCCGACCGCCGCCTCGGCCGCGACGCTGGTCCGCAGACGCCGGAAGGCCGGTCCCGCGTCCCCGCCCGCCGCCTGCACCGCCCCCAGCGCGGGCGTCAGCCGCCAGCGGTTCGACGCCGCCAGCGCCAGCATCACCGCGAACAGCGCGATCTTCAGAACCAGCAGACGGCCATAGCCGGTCGTCATCAGGTCACCGACGCGGTCCGGCCCGACCAGAAAGCCGGCATTGATCAGCCCGGTCAGGGTCAGCGTCACGACGGCGATCGTCCCCGGCCCGGAGAACGCCCGGAAGGTCCGGTGGACGGCCGGGTCCTGCGCGCCGTCGCGGCGCAGGCAGGTCAGGCCCAGCGCCGCCAGGGCGCCCAGCCAGAAGGCCGCGGCCACGGCGTGCACCACGTCGGCTCCCAGATGCAGGGTCGCCCCGGGTCCCTCGGCGGAACCCGCGTGCCCGCTCCAGGCGAAGCTGGCCGCCGCGACCGCCCCCGCCGCCGTCAGCGCCGCCCAGGCCGCCCGACCCGGCGGCAGGATCAGCACCAGCCCCAGCGCCAGCAGGGCCACGGCCGAGCGGATCCCCATCGACAGGCCCAGGGACGTGTGCGCCGCCACCATCGACAGGCTGGCCGGCTTCAGGGCCTCGCTCCATGAGCCGGCCATCACCGCCGACTGCGCCACCAGGCCCGCCGCGGCGGCCAGGGCGGTGGTCAGGGCGGCGGCGGCGACGAGCGGACGCGTCCATCTCGCGGACGGCGACCCCGCCCCGGCCAGCAGCGCCGGCACGCCCAGCATCAGCGCCACGCCGACGTACTGGATCAGCCGCAGGCCGACGACGATCGGCTCGTCCATGATCACCGCACGGTGAAGACGTAGGATCCGGTCATGCGGTGGCCGTCGCTGGAGGCGATGCGCCAGTCCACGCGGTGCAGGCCCGGCGCCAGGGGCCGGGACAGGGTCCCCGTCATGGTCTTGCCGTCCTCGGCATGGGCGACGCGCACGGTCGCCGTGTTCCCCGCCTCATCGACGACGTCGAAGCTGGAGAAGGTCGCCACGATCCGCCCGCTGAAGGTCAGGCTGACGGTCCGCGTCGGCGCCACGGTCGAGTTGGGGGCGGGGGTCGCCGCCACCAGGCTGGCGTGGGCGGTCGCGCTTCCGGTGGCCAGGGCCGCGACGGCGACGACGACGAGGGGCAGGGGGCTCAGTCGGGACATGCCGCCACCATGCCCCGCCGTCGTGACCATTCCAAGGAGACGCGGCGCCTCAGTTCGGCCGGCCGTGGGCGGCGATCCACTCCGCCTTCAGGGCCTCGACCCGGGCGGTATCCACCTGCGCGCCGACCTGCGGGCCGACGATCGCCAGCAGGCGCGCGGCGTTCTCGTCGCCGGCCTCGTCGGCCAGCTCCAGATAGGCCATTCCGCGGTTCAGGTCGGTCGGCCCCCCGTCGCCGGTGATCAGCATGCCGGCCAGGCCGCGCAGCGCATGGGCCGAGCCGTGAGTCTCCGCCGTGCGCCGATACCAGTCGCGCGCCTCGGCGGGATCGCGCGCCACGCCCTGACCCATGGCCAGCATCACCGCCGTGGAGATCATGCCGCTTTCATTGCCCGCCGCGCCCGAGGCGCGGACCCAGCGATAGGCCTCCCGCTCGTTCTTCGGCGCGCCGTCTCCGTTCAGCAGCATCATGCCCAGTTCCCACTGCGCCGCCGCGTCGCCCGCCTCGGCGCGGGCCCGCATGTCGCGGTACTGGGCCGCCGCGTCCGGCGGCGTCCGGGCCTGGGAAAGAGCGGGGCTCGCCGCCGCCAGAAACAGGATCGACGCCAGGATCGGCACGCGCATGACGGAACTCCACAGGTACAGGCCGGCCGCGCCGGGATGGCGACAGGGGACGGCAGATTGCCCCGGACCGCAAGACCGTTCGCCGCGGTTGAAGCCGCCCGGGCCGGTCCCCATCTGACCCTCTTGCCGGGCCCCGCCGATCGTGGGGGGCCTTGAGGCGATCGCCCGCTTCGGGGGCACGGAAGACGAGATGACGACGCGAACCCTGCTGTTCGACAGCCCCTTTCTGCTGGGCTTCGACCAGACCCGAGCCCTGATCGACCGCGCCCAGCGCGCCGCGGGAGAGGGCTATCCGCCCTACAACGTGGAACAGCGCGGTGCCCATGCCGTGCGCATCACCCTGGCCGTGGCCGGCTTCACGCCCGACGACCTCTCCGTGACGGTCGAGGGCCGCCAGCTGACGGTGTCCGGCAAGCGCGAAGGGGCCGAGGGTGATCCGGAGGCCTACCTGCATCGCGGCATCGCCGCGCGCGGCTTCGCCCGCGCCTTCGTCCTCGCCGACGGCCTCGAGGTCACGGGGGCCCAGCTCGAGCATGGTCTGCTTCACGTCGATCTGACCCGGCCGGAGGAACGTCCCGCCGTCCGTCGCATTCCCATCTCACACCCGTGACCGGCAGCCCCGGAAAGACTTACGGAGCCTCAGGAAAAACCCTCATGTCCCCCTCCATGACCAAGCGAGACCTGGCCGAACTCGGCGCTCCGGACATGGTCTATGTGCGCCAGGTCGCGGCGGCCGACATTCTCGGCGACGCCCCCAGCGAGGCGCTCAAGGGACTGAACATCGATCCTGACCAGATCCTGTACGCCGTGCACAGCGCCGACGGCGAGCGTCTGGCCGTGCTGATCGACCGCGAGGCGGCCTTCGCCGCGGCCGTGGCCCACGAGCTGGATCCGGTCTCGGTTCACTGAGGCGGCTCAGGCCGCCTCCGCCTCCGACTGACGCAGCAGCAGGGCCAGGACCGCATCCGGGTTCTCCGCCCGGCGCAGCTGCTCGCGCAGCTCGGGCGACCTCAGGGCGCGGGACGCCGCCGCCAGCGCGCGCAGATGCCCGGCCCCGTCCTCCGGGGCCGCGAACAGCCCCAGCAGCAGATCGACGGGCCGCTCATCCAGGGCGGCGAAGGCCACCGGCTGATCCAGCCGAACGAAGACCGCGCTCACGCTGTCCAGTCCCGCCAGCCGGGCGTGCGGCACGGCGACGCCGGAGCCGAGCGCGGTCGAGCCCAGCGCCTCGCGCTCGATCAGGGCGTCGTAGACGACCTGGGCGTCCAGTCCGTAGGCGTGCGCGGCGGCCTCGGCCACCGCATGCAGGGCCTGCCGCTTGGAGGTCACGCCGCTCCGCAGGACCACGCCGTCCGCGGGCAGCAATGCGCCGATGTGCATAATATTCCCCGAACGCTCTACGCTCACTGCGGCGCGGTGAGCGGCCTCTTAGCCGCGGACCGTCACCAAAAGAAGACGAAACTCCGACGCGCCTCAGCCGCGGCCGTTCGCGCCGGTCCGGGCCGGATCGATCCAGCCGATGTTGCCGTCCGGTCGGCGATAGACCACCGACACGCCGCCGTGCCCCGCATTGCGGAACATCAGGACCGGGTAGCCGGTCATATCCAGCTCCAGCACCGCCTGGCCGACGGTCATCACCTTGACCTGGGAATGGCCCTCGGCGATCACCATGCCCGCCGGCGCCTCTCCGGGGCCGCCGGCGTCGCCGAATTCCTCGTCCTCGACGCTGTCGGGCGACCGGAACACGGTGGCGGCCGCCATCTCGGTCTTCTCCGGCGACAGGCCCGCCGGACCGGCATGGTGGTTCTTCAGCCGGCGCTTGTAGCGCCGCACCCGCTTCTCCAGCTTGTCGAGCGAATCGGAGAAGGCCGCGTGGGCGTCGCCGCCCAGTCCGGTGGTCACCAGCGTCTGTCCCGACGCCAGTCGCACCCAGCAGTCGACCTTGAATCCGGGGCCGTCCTTGGAGACGACGACCTCGGCGTCCTGGCCACCTCTCTCGAAGTATTTTCCAACCCCGTCGTTGAGTTCCTGGGAGATGCGCGAGCTCAACGCGTCGCCGACATCCACGTGCTTACCGCTGACTTGGACTTGCATGCACACAGAACGCGACCGGGCGCGTTCGGTGTCAACGGACCTCACAAATTTGTGGTCAAGCTTTCTGCGGCCGCTCAGGCGGTCCGCAGCATCCGCCGTCGCTGCATCGACGAGGGAATGCGCAGCGCTTCCCGGTACTTGGCGACGGTCCGACGGGCGATGTCGATGCCCGCCTCCTTCAGGATCTCGACGATCGCGTCGTCGGACAGAACGTCGCGTTCGGCCGCTTCCTGCTCGATCATCGACTTGATCCGGTGGCGGACGGCTTCGGCGGAGTGAGTCGAATTGCCGCCGACCGAGGCGATCGAGGCGGTGAAGAAGAATTTCAGCTCGAACAGCCCTCGCGGCGTGGAGATCCACTTGTTCGAGGTCACCCGGCTGACGGTCGATTCGTGCATGCCGATGGCGTCGGCCACCGTCTTCAGGTTCAGCGGGCGCAGACACTCCACCCCGAAGGCGAGGAAGGCGTCCTGCTGGCGCACGATCTCGCTGGCCACCTTCAGGATGGTCTTGGCCCGCTGGTCCAGCGACTTGACCAGCCAGCTGGCCTGGGCCGCGCATTCGGCGACGAAGGTCTTCTCCTGATCCGACCGCGCGCCCGACGCCACCACCCCGTGATAGCGCTTGTCGATCAGCAGCCGGGGCAGGGTGTCGGCGTTCAGCTCGACCCGCCAGCCGCCGGCCGGGTCGGCCTTCACGATCACGTCGGCCACCACGGTCTGCGCCGGCTCGCCGCCGAAGCCGGCGCCGGGGCGCGGCGTCAGGGCCTTTAGCTCGCCGATCATCTCGGCCAGGTCCTCGCCGTCGACGCCGCAGGCCTTCCTCAGGCCCGGCAGATCGCGCTTGGCCAGCAGGTCCAGATTGTCCAGCAGGGCCTGCATCGCCGGGTCCAGCCTGTTGCGCTCGGCCAGCTGCAGCCCCAGGCATTCCGGCACCGACCGCGCCATGATCCCGGTCGGCTCGAAGCCATGGCAGACCTTCAGCACCGCCTCGACGCGCTCCAGGCCGCAGCCCAGCCGGTCGGCCACCTCGTCCAGCTCGCCGCGCAGGTATCCACCGTCGTCGACCATGTCGATCAGCACATGGGCGATGGCCAGATCGGCCGCCGACAGCCGCGCGGCCGAGGCCTGGGCCTGCAGGTGCTCCCACAGGGTGGCCTCGCGCGTGTCCGGCCGTTCCAGCTCGCCGTCGGGGGCCGAGCCCCCGGCGCCGACGCGGCTCCAGTCGTTCAGCCCGGGCTGGGCGTCGGCGGGCGCGTCGGTGCGCTCGGCGGACGGTTCGCCCCAGGCGTCCTCGGAGCGGACGTCCATCGCCTCCTCGGCGGCGGACGAGCGCCCATCCTCGAAACTCAGTTCGGTCTCGGACGTCGGCGCGGCCTCGACGGGCGCGGCCTCGCCCTCGCCGCCGGCGTCGGGCTCGTCGCGCTGCAGCAGCGGATTGCGCTCCAGCTCCGCCTCGACGAAGGCCTCAAGCTCCATGTTCGACAGTTGCAGCAGCTTGATGGCCTGCTGCAGCTGGGGCGTGACGACCAGCCCCTGTCCCTGCCTGACCTCAAGCCTCTGACCCAGCACGTCGTCGCTCCCGCTTCCCGGATGGCCCGGAACTTGCTGGAGTCACGATGAAGCGGAGCGGTTAACGGCGATTGAAGTCCGCCCTCACGGTCCGGCTCAGGCGTTGATGACCTGCTCGGCGAACCGCTCCATCTCCTCCTCCTGGGGGGACATCTGCAGCAGCAGCAGGTCCAGACCCGCGTCCTCGAACTCGGCGATACGGTCTCGGACGCGCTCCGGTGTTCCGACGAAGCCGGGACGCAGGCCCCGGTTCGACACGCTGTACTCCCGGATCTTCAGCTCGCGCTCCAGCTCGGTTCCCGACAGCCATTGGTCGAAGTTGGCGAAGCCGGCGGGCGGCTTGCCCTCGGCCAGCCCGGGGATGGTCGTGATGCGCTCCAGTTCCCGATCCGCCTCCGCCTGACCGTCGCGCACGATGGCGTAGCCCGCCATGCCGAAGCTCATGGGCGGCAGGCCGAAGCTTTCCCGCCGCGCCTTCATGTCGGCGATCTTGGCGGCGATGTGCTCGGGTTCGTCGCCGTGCATGACGTAGGCGTCGCAGAATCGCGCGATCAGGGTCTTGGCCGCCTCGCTCTCGCCCCCGGCATAAATCACCGGGCGCGGCCGCTCCGGGCTCGCCGCCGGCTTCGGCTCCACGATGGCGTCCTTCAGGGTGTAGTGGCGACCCGCGAAGTCGACGCGCTTCTCGGTCCACAGGCGGTTCAGCACCTCCAGCCACTCGCCGGTGCGCGCATAGCGGTCGTCGTGCTGGTCGAACTGCAGGCCGTAGCTCTCGGCTTCCTTGGCCCACCAGGACGAGACGACGTTCAACGCGAGACGCCCGTTGGAAATCCGGTCGATATTCGCCGCCTGTTTGGCGAACAGCGCCGGCTGGTGAAAGTTCGGCCGCACCGCCACCATCAGCTCAATCGTCTCGGTGACGGCAGCCAGGGCCGCGGCCGAGGACCAGGCGTCCATCGCCGGTGCCTCGATGCCCTTGATGTCGTTGAGGTTCAGCTCGGCGATCAGGGTCAGATCCCAGCCGATCGCCTCCGACCGCTTCACCAGCCGCGACAGGTTCTCCCAGCTGGCCTCGCGCTCGTCGTCGACATTCCTCAGCCAGCCGCCGAAGACCGGGGCCCAGTATCCATATCTCATGCCGCCAGTTCCCCGCCGCGCTTGGCCTTCTCGTCCGCGATGATGCCCTTCAGCCACCCGACCAGGTCATCGTGCGGGTCGAAACCCAACACCTGGACGGGGTTTGCAACGAAGTTCGACAGGCCGTTGATGTCGTAGAACAGGACCGAACCGTCACGTTCGTCGATCAGATATTCGACCCCGCCGACCTCCAGCCCGCCCTCCACCGCGATGCGTTCGACTGCCGCGATGATCTCCGCCGATGGCTCGGCCTTCGTCATGGTCAGCGTCGGTGCGCCGGGCCGCACCAGACAGGCGTCGGCCGGGCACAGGTCGAAGGCGTCGCCCGGGCTCTCGATGTCGATGGCGTAGAGATACTTGCCACCCAGCGTCTCGACGCGCGTCACCTTGCCGTCGCGGCGCGGGGCGTATTCCTGGACCAGAGAGATGCCGTTGACGCCCACCGGGCACCATTTCTCGCCGGCGGCCTCGGCCAGTTTCTCCGGCGTCTCATAGCGGGTGATCCCCGCGCCGGCACCGCCGATGTCGGCCTTGACCAGCACCGGGAACCGCAGACCGTCGGCCGCTGCCGGGATGTCCGCCTGCCGATGGGCCACGCGGGTCGCGGGGCCCTTCAGGCCCAGTCGCGCGATCAGGCTCATCTGGCGAGCCTTTGAGGTGTCGATGTTCAGCGCGGATGCGTTGACCACCCGCGTGCCCAACCCCTGCCAATGCTCGAACAGGCTTTGCGCATAGAAGATGGGATGTTCCGGCTCGCGCAGGAAGGAGCTCATCGCCACCCGGCTGAACACCACGGTCGCCGGCGCGCGAGAGCCGGCGGGATCGAATGACCCGCCCGCCAGCGGGACCTTCACATAGGAGACGCCATGCCGCTCCAGGGCCCGGAACAGGGGCTCGAACCACTCCGGGTGTTCATAAACGACGGCAAGGTCGGGCAGGGGCGCGTTCATGGTCGGACAGATGTGTTACACCCCGGTGAAACGCAAGAGCGTCACCGATAGCTGTCGCCCAGATAGACCCGCCGCACCTCGGGGTCGGCCACGATCTCCGCGGCGGTCCCCTCGAACAGCACGGCCCCGGACGAGATGATCGCCGCGCGGTCGATGATGTCCAGCGTCTCGCGCACGTTGTGATCGGTGATCAGCACGCCGATGCCCCGGTCGGCCAGGTAGCGGATGACCTGGCGGATGTCGGCGATGGCCAGGGGGTCGATGCCGGCGAAGGGTTCATCCAGCAGCATGAAGGCCGGCTTGCCCGCCAGCGCGCGCGCGATCTCGACGCGGCGCCGCTCGCCGCCCGACAGGCCCGCCGCCGACGCCTTGGCGAGGTGGGACACGCCCAGCTCCTCCATCAGGCGGTCGGTTTCCTCGCGGACCCTGGCGGGCGCCGCCTCGTGCAGTTCGACGACGGCGCGGACGTTCTCCTCCACGCTCATGCCGCGGAAGATGCTGGCTTCCTGCGCCAGATAGCCCAGCCCCATGCGGGCGCGCTGGTACATCGGCTGGGCTGTCACGTCCTGCCCGTCCAGCAGGATGCGGCCCGAGTCCGGCGGGATCAGGCCGGTGATCATGTAGAAACAGGTCGTCTTGCCCGCGCCGTTCGGACCCAGCAGGCCCGCCACCTCGCCGCGGTCCAGGCTGAGGGAGACGTCGCGCACCACCTGCCGCGGGCCGAAGCTGCGGGCCAGGTTCTCGACCCTCAGACCCTTCTCGCCGCGCACGGCACCCGGGGCCGCGTCCGGCGCGGCCTCGGGCTCAAGGTTCAGGGCGGACAGTTCCTTGCGGGCCACGCGCTCGTCGACCGGGCGAACGCCTCAGTCGTTCCCTTCGGGATAGAAGACGCCCTGCACGCGGTTGCCCGCGGCCGTCGGCGCGCCGGCCATGCGGCCCGTCTCGGTGCGCACATTGTAGACCAGCCGGCCGCCGCGGACGACGTTCTCGCCCTGGGCCAGGATGACCTCGCCGGTCACGATCAGCTCGTCCGTGCCCAGGTCGTAGACCGCGCGGTCGCCGCGCATGGTCTGGGTCGGCGTGACGAAGTAGACCTCGCCGATCGCCTCCACGCGCGTGACGCCGTTGTCGTCGCCGAACGACAGATTGACCCGGTTGGCCCGCAGCCGATTGGCACCCTGGGTGATTTCGGCCCTGCCCACCAGCGAATAGGTCCCGGGGCCCAACTCCGTGTCGTCCCCACCGAAATAGACGGGCGCGTCGGCGGAGTTCTGGGCGACCTGCGCCCCTCCCGAAACCGGGAGGACCAGCAGCGCCGCGCCGGTCAGCAGGCCCATGATGTTGCGCGCTGTCGTCATTCCGTCCGATCCGATCCGGCGGGATAGATCACCCCGCGCACCTTTTCATCGCCCCGCCCACGGAAGCGGATCCGCTCGCCCTGGTCCTCGATCACATAGGCCGAAGCCTTGATGGTTCCAAGCGGTCCGGTTCCCTCGATGCCCTTGTCGCCCGTGACCGTGCCGGTTTCGGTGTCCATCACGGCCTCGGGCGTCACCAGGGTGAAGCCGCTCTCGCCGTCGGCGATGCGCACGTTCGGCCCGATGGTCACCGTCTTGGCCGCCTGGTCGTACTCGCCCCCGTCGGCCGTCATCTCGGTCACCTTGCGCCCGCCGAGGTTCAGCCGCAGCACCGGGCCGATCAGGCGATAGCGGCCGGTCGTCGGGTCGCGCGTCGCCCCCTTGGCCCCGATCAGGAAGGATCGCCCCTGATCGTCCTGACCGTGGAAGACGGCGTTGACCAGCGCCTGCTCCTGCCGCGTCTCGGCCTCGCGTTCGGCACCCGAGATGACGGTGCGCAGGGCGACCCAGGCCACCACGCCGCCGGCCAGCACCACGATCAGGATGGGCAGCACCCGCCGCAACAGACGCACCCGCTGCGACCGCGCGCGCCACCGCGCCGCCTCCCGGCCGAGGCGGCCGTCGTCTTCGGGCAAGGAGGGGGGCGCGTCGGTCATGGGATCAGGCGTGGGCGAAGACGTCGACCTCGTCCCACCCCTCGAGGTCCAGCCGGGACCGGGTGTTCAGGAAGTCGAAACAGGCCTGGGCCAGGTCCATGCGCCCCTCGCGCTCCAGCATGACGATCAGCCGCTCGCGGACCGCATGCAGATGCAGCACGTCGGACGCGGCATAGGCCAGCTGCTCGGGGCTCAGTTCGTCGGCCCCCCAGTCGCTGGACTGCTGCGCCTTGGACAGGTCAACGCCCGCCAGCTCTCGGACCACGTCCTTCAGCCCGTGCCGGTCGGTGTAGGTGCGCGCCAGCTTGGACGCGATCTTGGTGCAGAACAGGGGCGCGGTCTGAATCCCCAGGTGCAGCTGGAACATGGCCACGTCGAACCGGCCATAGTGGAAGATCTTCAGCACCTGCGGATCGCCCAGCACCCGCTTCAGGTTGGGACAGTCATAGGCGGGCCGGTTCAGTCGCACCACGTGGGCGTCGCCGTCGCCCGACGACAGCTGCACCACGCACAGGGCGTCGCGCCGGTAGCGCAGCCCCATGGTCTCGGAATCCACGGCGACGATCGGGCCCAGGTCCAGGCCGTCGGGCAGGTCGCCCTGATGAAAATGCACGGTCATGGGAAGGCTCATACACGACAGGGGGGCCGGCATCACCCCGCCCTCAAGCAGCGAGCGACCGCGTCGCGAGCGGTAGGGCGTCAGGAATCAAAAACGGCGCCGCGATCGCTCGCGACGCCGTTTTGAGAATTGGTGCCCAGGAGAGGACTCGAACCTCCACGACCTTTCGATCACTGGCACCTGAAGCCAGCGCGTCTACCAATTCCGCCACCTGGGCATCTGGACCGGCCGCCGCAGGGGCAGCCCGACCGGAAGGCGCGGACCCTTAAGGCAGCGGATTGAGCGGGTCAACGGCCTTTTTACGCCGCCGCGTTGCCCGCCGCGCGGTCCTCGTCTATCCCGCCCCCGAACGCCGCGCGCAGGGTGCGCCGGCCGACGCTTGCGGAGCTTCAGCATGGTCGCGACCACCCAGGGTCTGGTCACCGTCTTCGGCGGCTCCGGCTTCGTCGGGGCCCAGGCGGTGCGGGTGCTGGCGCGGCGCGGCTGGCGCGTGCGCGTCGCGGTCCGCAATCCCAACCAGGCCGTGGAGCTGAAACCCGCCGGCGACCCCGGCCAGATCCAGCTGGTCCGCTGCGACGTCAACGACCCGGCCCAGGTGGCCGCGGCCTGCCGCGGGGGCCACGCGGTGGTGAACCTGATCGGCATCCTGTTCGAATCGGGCAAGCGCACCTTCGAGGCCATGCACGTCGACGCCGCCCGCCGCATCGCGGAACAGGCCCGGGCCGCCGGCGCGACCCGCTTCGTCCAGATCTCGGCCATCGGCGCCGACCCCGACGGCAAGTCCGCCTACGCCCGGTCCAAGGCGGCGGGAGAGGCCGCGGTTCGCCAGATCTTCCCCGACTCCGTGACGCTGCGGCCGTCCATCGTGTTCGGCCCCGGCGACGGCTTCCTGAACCGCTTCGCCGCCATGGCGACCTATGCCCCCGCGCTGCCGCTGGTCGGCTTCGGCAAGACGAGGTTCCAGCCGGTCTACGTCGGCGACGTGGCCGAGGCGATCGCCCGTGCCGTCGAGGACGCGGCGCTGGCCGGCCGCACCTTCGAGCTGGGCGGGCCGGGCGTCCTGACCTTCGAGGAGGTGCTGAACCTCGTCCTGCGCGAAACCGGCCGCACCCGTCTGCTGGCGCCGCTGCCCTTCCCGGTGGCCCGGGCCGTCGGCGCGGTGGCGCAGTTGAGCACGCTCCTCGGCATCCCCCCGGTCCTGACGCGCGACCAGGTCCTGTCGCTCGAGACCGACAACGTCGTCGCCGAGGGTGCCGAGGGCCTCGCCGCCCTGGGCGTCCAGCCCACCGGCATGGAGGCGGTCGTGCCCTCGTATCTGTGGCGCTACCGCCGGGGCGGCCAGTTCGCCGAGAAGGCGACGTTCTGACTCAGTAGATCCAGAGCGCCAGGAGCCCGACGGTCCCCACCACGATCCGCCAGAAGGCGAACGGCGTGAACCCGTGCTGGCCGACGAAGTCGACCAGGAAGCGCACCACGGCCAGGCCCGCCAGGAAGGCGGTCACGAAGCCGATGCCGATGATCCAGCCGAAGCTGAAGTCCATCGTCTCGAACTCCTTGACCAGGGCGTAGGCGAAGGCGCCGACCATGGTCGGAATGGCCAGAAAGAAGCTGAACTCCGCCGCCGCCGGCTTTTCCAGCTTCATCAGGATCGAGCCGGAGATGGTCGCCCCCGAGCGCGACACGCCGGGCACCAGGGCCAGGCACTGGAACAGGCCGATCAGCAGCGACGTCTTCCACGTCAGCTTCATCGCGTCGAAATGCTGCGGCAGGGGTGCGTACCGCTCGACCGCCATCAGCAGGACGCCGCCGACGATCAGCATGATGCAGATCACCTCGGGCGACTCGAACAGGATGCGGGTGATGAAGTCGTACAGGAAGACGCCCGCGAACAGGGACGGCAGGAAGGCGATCAGGACGCTGATGGCGAAATGCCGGGCTTCCGGCCGCGTGGGCAGGCCGACCAGGACCTTCCACAGCTTGGCGAAATAGACGCTGATCACCGCCAGGATGGCGCCCAGCTGGATCATCACGACGAAGGTGTTCCAGTTCTGCCCCTGCAGCCCCAGCGCCTCGCGCAGCAGCAGCAGGTGGCCGGTGGACGACACCGGGATGAACTCGGTCAGCCCCTCGATCAGGCCGAGAAGGATCGCCGCCAGCCAGTCCGCCATGAGGTCCCCGATGTCCGATTGCCGGGTCAGTTCGCGCCCGGCGGCGGCCCCACATAGCGCAACCGCGCCCGGATGGGCGAGCCTGAACGACGCTGATCCAGCGCGTGCCCGAGCAGGCCGGTCAATCTGCCCAGCAGCACGAGGTCCCCCGCCGCCTCCCGCGGCAGGTCCAGGGCCCGCGCCGTCAGCGCCAGCGCCAGGGCGAGATCCGGCGGACGCCCCCATTCGGCCTCGACGCGCCGACGCACGGCCTCCAGATCCGGCGGCAGGATCAGGGTGGACAGCAGGGCCGCGCCCCGCGGATCGTCCGCCTCCGGGGCTTCCTCGGCCGGCGTCGCGGGGTCGCGCCGCGCGGCGATGACGAAGGTCGTGGCCGCCTGCGTCCGGCGCATCAGCTCGCACGTGCCCAGCGTCGTCAGCCCGGCCAGCGCGGCCCCCGCCATGCAGGCTCCGCCCGACGCCGCCGTCCGCGTCGCCAGCACGGCCGCGTTCATCCGCCCGTCGGCGCACAGCACCAGCCCCCGCCGCAGCAGGTGGGCGTCGCGCTCCACCATCTTCCAGCCGCGCGCCAGCCGCTGGTGGAAATGCGAGCGCGGTCCCGGGCCCGAGGCCGCGTCCACGGCCTCGTTCAGTGCGGCGGCCGCCTCGGCGATCATCGCGGCCGGATCGTTGCCCGCCCGGGGCCCGGCCTCGCCCGCGCGCCGGGCCAGGGTGGCGAACACCCGCGAGCGGATGGTCCCGGCGGTGAACAGGTCGACCCGCGGCCTCAGGTCCGCGAAGGGGCGGGACTCTCCCGCGGCCCACAGCAGCCGCGCGGCGTCTTCCAGCGTCGCGGTCTCGGCCAGCTGCAGGGCGTCGCGGCCCCGGTAGTAGGGTCGCCCGTCGATCTCGGCGCCCAGGCTGGACAGCAGCTCGGCCTCGCCGCGCGCCGCCGCCTTCGCGACGAGGGGACCGACCTCGCCCCGGATCAGGCGCTCGATATCGCCGATGGCGTACTGGCTGCGGCGCGGGTCCGCGGGATCGGGGCGGGCGGTGATCCGGCCGCGGCTGACGTAGGCGTACAGCGTCTGGGTCTTGACCCCCAGCCGCGCCAGCGCCTCGCCGCGCCCGATCCAGCCCATGCCGCCGTCCATCCGGAACCCCCCGCGTCCGTCCGCCGCTTGGCATGACGGCGTTTCATGACATTATCTATAATGCGGGCCGAAACCGGGCAGGTTAGAAGCGGGTCATGACCGCCGACGCCGCGCCGCGCCAAGCCTCCGCCCGCCTCCGACCTGTCGTGGCCTTCGTCGCCGTGGCGATCGCCGCCCTGCAGGCCTTCGCCCTCGCGGCCACCGGCTCGATCGCCGCCGCGGCCGCCCTCGTGGCCACCGCCCTGCACCTCGCCGGCTTCGTCGATCTGCTCATCGCGCGCGGCCGGGCCGGGCCGGATCGGCGGGGAAGGCCCTTCCTCGCGGGCATGGCCCTGGCCGCGTCCGGCCTGCTCGCCGCCGCCGCCGTCGCCCGCATCCTCCAGCCCCAGCCCCTCACCGCCGGGGCGGCGGGCGCGGTCGCCTTGGTCGTCGCCTCGGCGCTGGCGCTGGCGGGCGCCGCG
>JAHJOO010000062.1 GCA_018820275.1 Alphaproteobacteria bacterium | reverse complement strand
GCCTACAACATGAAGCGGGTGATGGCGGTGCTGGGGACCAAGCCGCTGATGGAAGCGATCAGGGCGTGAGAAGAGGGCGCTCCGCGCCCCGTCGCCACTTCCGCTTCGCCGTGGCTCAGCACGTTTTTACACGGCCTCGACCCGTTGCGGACTCCGGACATCTAGGCGACTTCTCGGGGATGGACCGATATCTGGAACCCGGCACGGCAGTGCGGCTGATCAACCATGTCGATCACAGTTGGGAGGACGGGATCGTCGTCCATTGCTGGCTCAGCGAGGAGATCGGCACCCACGACTGCTACATTGCGTTCTTCGGGGACGCGATCCCCGACGGCAAACCGGCTGAGAAGCCATACGTCCTTCGCTACGCTTCGACATCGCTGACCCTGCTTGAGGCATAGGTCCGGTTCCGGCCTGTTGGTCAGGACCGATCCCGACCCATTGCGGACTGCTTGGGGACGGTAGAGTTTGCGGGCATGAGGTCACTCAACCTTCGTGTCGTTCCGCCTCTGCGTCGCTGGGCGTCGCTTGTTCTGCTCGGCGCGCTGGAGGCTAACAATGGCCGAAGCGCCAGCCTGCGTGCAACTGGACTAAGCCGGTCAAACCGACAAATCTCCCGAATGGGGCTCATCGGGGTCGCACCAGTTTTTCTGTTGATTCTTCCCGACTCACTCGGTCACCACCGGGGACTTCTATGGTGGATTATTGCGATCCCAACCGTCGCATGGGCTTCAGCCGCCCTGACCCTAATCGCTGTTGTGACGGTCTCATCCTTATTCCGCGCGGCCCGGGTTCGGAGGTCCATTGATCGCGGCAAGCGAGTGAGACTCTCTCGTCGACGCTGATGCGATGGGCTCTAGCATCAGCGCTATCTGATGTCCGCTTCCCACCCATCGCGGACCTCTGCCGCGTCGGCCTGCTGCAGTCCGCCGCGCGTCACTCCCAGCGCGTGAAGACCCCGCCGCCCTCGTCCCATTCGCCGCCGGGGTCCAGGGCGTCGTCGAAGCTCAGCAGGCGGTCGATGATCATGCCCGCCACCACGCCCGCCAGGGCCACGCCCAGCAGGGTGACGAGGCCGGCCACGCCGACCTTTTCGTTGCGGGTCAGGCGGCGGCGGCCGCGCGGGTCGATGATGCGGTCGGGGCTGCGCTTCAAACGGGGCATCAGGCGGCCATCCTCGCGGCTTTCTTGACCTTGGCCATGGCCCGGTCGCGCCGCAGCCGGGACAGGTGGTCGATGAACAGCACGCCGTTCAGGTGATCCAGCTCGTGCTGGAAGCAGACGGCGTACAGGCCGTCGATCTCTTCCTCGACCGTGCGGCCTTCGCGGTCCAGATAGCGGACGCGGGCGCGGGCGGGGCGCTCCACGCTGTCGAAATACTCCGGGATCGACAGGCAGCCCTCTTCGTACGGCAGGGTCTCTTCAGAGGTCCACAGCACCTCGGGATTGACGAAGAAGCGGGGGTTGGGGACGCGGGCGGGTTCCTCGTCGCCCTCGGTTGCCCCGGCGTCCGGATCCGGCGCGCCGTCGCCCAGGTCCATGACCACCACGCGGGTCAGCTCGCCGATCTGCACCGCCGCCAGGCCGATGCCGGGCGCCGCGTACATGGTCTCCAGCATGTCATCCATCAGGGCGCGCACGCCGTCGTCCACGGCCTCGACGGGGGTCGAAACCTGCTTCAGCACGGCCAGGTCGGCGGCGTTGTCGACGGTCAGTATGCGGCGCACGGTCATGCCGTCGAGGTAGGCTCCGGGGCGTCCGCGGTCAAGATTTCGGGGGGTCGCGCCCCATCCCGGCGCTGGCCAAACCCCGGTCGGACCGCTAAGGCGCGCGCCATGACCCAGACCCATTCCCCCGCCCGCTTCGACGTCTGCGCCGTCGGCAACGCCATCGTCGACGTGCTCGCGCCGTGCGACCCCGCCTTTCTGGAGGCGCAGGGCCTGACCGCCGGCTCCATGCAGCTGGTCGACGCCGACCAGAGCGCGGCCCTGTACGACGCCATGGCCGCGGGCGTGGAAGCGTCCGGCGGCTCGGCCGGCAATACGGTGGCGGGCGTGGGCAGCTTCGGCGGGCGCGCCGCCTATCTGGGCAAGGTCGCCGACGACCAGCTGGGCGAGGTCTTCGCCCACGACATCCGCGCCGCGGGCGTGCATTTCGACGTCGCGCCCCTGGTCGACGGCGTCGCCGCCGGCCTCGGCACCGGCCGCTGCCTGATCAATGTGACCGCCGACGGCCAGCGCACCATGTGCACCTTCCTGGGCGCGGCCAACCAGCTGACCGTGGCCGACGCCGACGCCGCCCTGATCGGCGACAGCGCCATCGTCTATCTGGAAGGCTATCTGTTCGACCCGGCGCCGGGTCGCGCGGCCTTCGAGGCGGCGGCCAAGGCCGCGCACGACGCCGGCCGCAAGGTCGCCATCACCCTGTCGGACGCCTTCGTTGTGCACCGCTGGCGCGCCGAACTGCTGGACTTCATCGCGGCCTCGGCCGACGTCGTCCTCGCCAATGAGTCCGAGCTGGCCGCCCTGTTCGAGACCGACGACTTCGACGCCGCCGCCGACCAGCTGGCCGCCATGGTCGAGATCGCCGCCGTCACGCGCGGCCCCGACGGGTCCGTGATCATCTCGGGCGACCAGCGCGTGAAGGTCGCCGCCGTCCCGGGGGTGAAGGTCGTCGACACCACCGGCGCCGGCGACCAGTACGCCGCCGGCTTCCTGCTGGGCCTCGCCCGCGGCCTGCCGCTGGAGGACGCCGGCAAGCTGGGCTCGCTGGCCGCCGCCGAGGTCATCGCCCACTGGGGGCCGCGCCCGATGGTGTCGCTGGAAGGGCTTGCCAAAGAGGCCGGGCTGCGGCTTCAGGCCTGATCCCGCCCGTTGTCATCCCGGCCGCCGACCGCCGGGGCGGACCCACGTCCCGGCTCTCCGCCGCTGCGCGGCTCCGGCCGGGATGACAGGTCTCAGGATCCCCGCCTGATCGTCACATACAGCGCCCCGTCGCCGCCGTGTTTGCGGGCGGCGGGGGCGAAGCCGGAGACGACGCCGCGCAGGGCCGGCGCCGTCAGCCATTCGTGCACGCTGGCGCGGATCACGCCCGAGCCGCCGCGCCGTCCCTGACCGGTGATGACCAGCACCGCCCCGTGCCCCCGCGCCTGCGCCCCGATCAGGAAGGCGGTCAGGGCGTCCTGCGCCTGGAAGCGGCCATAGCCGTGCAGGTCGATGCGCGCGTCGATGGGGTCGCGCTCGCGCGAGAGGCGGCGCTGGTGGCGCGGCTCCAGCGCCTCCGGCGTGCCGCGGCTGCGGGGCGGGGCGGCGGGCGGTGGCGTCAAGGGCGAGGGCGCGGGTGCCGGCACGGGCGTCTTGCGTTTTCCGGGCGGAAGCGGCCCGGCGCCGGGCGCGGCCGCAGGCACCTCGATCATCGAGGTCAGCAGGGCCTTCTTGCGTTTCTGGGGAACCGCCGACCCCGCCACCCGCGCCCAGATGCGGCGATCCTCCGGCGACAGGTCGTCGCCCCGGCTCATGCCTCTTCGGCGTCGTCGCCGCCGGCCTGCGGCCCCGGCGCATGGCCCAGCAGGTCGCCGGGGGTGCAGTTCAGCTCGCGGCACAGGGCGTCCAGCGTCGAGAAGCGCATGGCCCGCGCCTTGCCGGTCTTCAGGATCGACAGATTGGCCACGGTCACGCCGACGCGGTCGCTGAGCTCGGTCAGCGACATCCGGCGCTCGGCCAGCAGTCGGTCCAGGTTCACGCGAATGGCCATGGCGGGCTCTTACACCGGAGCGGTCAGATCGTCAGTTCGGATTCGCGGCGCAGGCGCGCGCCCTCGCGGAACACCTCCGCCAGCACGAAGACGACCAGGACGGAGAAGGCGGGGGTCACCAGGTTGAACAGGCTGGGCGGGTCCATGACGCCGCGCGCCAGCCGCGAGACCAGCATCTGGCCGACCCAGACGCCGCCGGTGACGGTGGCCAGGATCCAGCCGATCTGGCGCAGCCGCGCCACGTTCTCGGGCTGGAAGGGATCGCCCAGCGTCAAGGTGCGGAACACCCGGCGCAGGTTGCGCAGGATCAGGGCGAAGCCGGCGAAATAGCCGATGAAGGCCCCGACCGCGAACAGGGCGTGGGAGCGGGGCAGGGGGATCTGGGTGCCGCCGGCGTCGTCGGTGACGGTCACGCCCAGCTGGCCCATGGGGATGAAGGCGACCGTGACGAACAGGACCGCGCCCAGGGCGGTCAGCAGGATCAGCACGGCGTAGGCGACGTCCAGCGCGGTCTTCAGCAGGCTGGACACCGACCCCGGCCCCAGCGCGCGCAGGCCCGGTATGGCGGGCAGGGCAAGGCGTCGGGGCGACAGGGGCATTCGAAGTCCTTATGACGGTCGGGGCCGGATCACCGCGCGGGGTTCGGGAGAACCGCGCGCGGCTCCAGCATCGCTTCGACTGTCATTCCGGTCAAAGTCCCGCCGCTCAGAAGGCTTGCAGCAGGATGGCGACCAGGGCGGTAGGCAGGGCGGCCAGCAGGGCGCCGTTGACGAGGGCGTAGCCGACTTTTTCGGCGAAGCGGGTGGCGCTCATGGTGTGCATCGTGTGTCTCCGTTTATCCTGATTGAGGTGCGTCATTGCTTGTTTTTCTTTGCCGCTGCATTCCGGTGCCCTTTCTGGAGCTCTGGGGGAACGATGCGGCCCCTCGTTCTTGAGATCATAGATAGGACGTGCTCGCCGGGAATGCACGTTACATATCGTTTAACGATATTAAACTTCGGCAAGGTCGGCGCAGCAGGGAGACAGGCGCGATGAAACCCAAGCTTATCAGGGGGATGCGGCTTGTCGCGGCGACCCACAATCCGGGCAAGGCGCGCGAGATCGCGGCCCTGCTGGATGGAAATTACACGATCGTCACCGCCGGGGAGCTGAATCTGCCCGAACCCGACGAGACTGAGAGCACGTTCGTGGGCAATGCGGTGCTGAAGGCGCGCCATGCGGCCGAACGGTCGGGCCTGCCGTCGCTGGCCGACGACTCCGGCCTGTCGGTGGCTGCCCTGGGCGGGGCGCCCGGCATCTTCTCGGCCCGCTGGGCCGGTCCGGACAAGGATTTCGCCCACGCCATGGCCCAGGTCGAGCGCCGGCTGGAGGAGGTCGGCGGCGACGACCGCTCGGCCTGGTTCACCTCGGCCCTCGCCGTGGCCTGGCCCGGCGGACCGACCGTGGTGGTCGAGGGCCGCGTCGACGGCGTGGTGACCTTTCCCCCGCGCGGCGACCGCGGCTTCGGCTACGATCCGATCTTCATCCCGGAAGGCTTCACCGAAACCTTCGGCCAGATGGATCCCGACGCCAAGGACGCCATGAGCCACCGCGCCGTGGCGTTCGCCAAGCTCAAGGCCGCGCTGGTTGAGGACTGAGCCGCCCGATCCCGGCCCGGACGTCGCCCTCTACGTCCACTGGCCCTTCTGTGCCCGCATCTGCCCCTATTGCGACTTCAACGTGGTGCGGGCGCGGGGCAACACGGACCGCGCCGCCCGTCTGACCGCCGCGATCCTCGCCGACCTGCGGGCCCAGGCCGCCCTGACCGGCCCGCGCCGTCTGGCCTCGATCTTCCTCGGCGGCGGCACCCCGTCCCTGATGGACGCGGCCGACGTCGCCGCGGTGGTCGCGGCCGCGCGCGCCCTGTTCCCTGGCGGTCCGGTCGAGGTCACGCTGGAGGCCAATCCGACCGACGCCGAGGCCGACCGTTTCGCCGCCTTCGCCGCCGCCGGGGTGAACCGCCTGTCCATGGGGGTGCAGGCGCTGGACGACGCCCAGCTGGCCTTCCTCGGCCGCAACCATTCCGCGGACGAGGCCCGGCGCGCCGTCGCCGTGGCGGCCCGTGCCTTCCCGCGCCTGTCGATCGACCTGATCCACGCCCTGCCGGGCCAGTCGGTCGCCGACTGGCGCGCCGCCCTGACCCAGGCGCTGGACCTCGGCTTCGAGCACGTCTCGCCCTATCAGTTGACGATCGCCCAGGGCACCGCCTTCGCCCGCGCCGTCGGCCGCGGCGACTGGTCCCCGCCCGACGAGGATCTGGCCGCCGCCCTCTATGAAGCCACCCAGGCGACGCTGGGGGCCGCCGGCTTCGACGCCTATGAGGTGTCCAACCACGCGCGCGGCGTCGACGCCCGCTCGGCCCACAATCTGCACGTCTGGCGCGGCGGCGACTATCTGGGTCTCGGTCCCGGTGCCCACGGCCGGCTGACGCGGGACGGCGTCCGCACCGCCACCGTCGCCCACCGGAAGATCGACGCCTACGTGGCGGGCGTCGAGGCCGGCGCCCCGTGGGAGGAGCACACCGCCCTGTCTCCTCAGGAAGCCGCTGAGGAACGCGTCCTGCTGGGCCTGCGCACCGTCGAGGGCGTGGCCCTGTCCGATCTCGACACCCTGCCCGCCGCCGCCCGGCCGCTGGCCGAGATGGTCGAGGAAGGCTTCCTGATCGTCGCCAACGGCCGCGTGATCGCCTCCGCCACCGGCCGTCCGCTCCTGGACGCGGTCACCCGCCGCCTGCTCACCGCTTGAGCCCGCCGCCCGCGGCTGGCACGGTCGCGCGCATGCCCGAACCCAGTCCCTTTCCCCCCGCCGCGCCGCCGCCCCGGCCGGTCAGCGCGGGGCTGTATCTGGTGGCCACCCCCATCGGGAACCTGCGCGACATGACGCTGCGCGGGCTCGACGTGCTCGCCGCCGCCGATCTGGTGCTGGCCGAGGACACCCGCGTCTCGGCCAAACTGCTGGCCGCCTATGGGCTCAAGGCGAAGCTGGAACGGTGCGACGACCACGCGTCGGAACGCGCCGCGCGGATCGCCGTCGAACGCATCGCCGAGGGTCAGGTCGTGGCCCTGGTCTCGGACGCCGGCACGCCGATGGTCAGCGACCCCGGCTTCGTCGTGGCGCGCGAGGTCATCGCGGCCGGCCTGCCGGTCCACCCCATCCCCGGCGCGTCCAGCCTGCTGGCCGCCCTGTGCCTCGCCGGCCTGCCCGCCGACCGGGTGCTGTTCGCGGGCTTCCTGCCGCCCAAGTCCGCGGCGCGGAAGACGGCGCTGGCCGAACTGGCCGAGCCGGGCCGGACGCTGGTCTTTTTCGAAAGCGGCCCGCGTCTGGCCGCCAGCCTCGCCGACATGGCCGAGGTGCTGGGCGACCGCCCCGCCGCCGTCACCCGCGAGCTGACCAAGCTGCACGAGGAGTGCCTGCGCGGGACCCTGTCCGAACTGGCCGTCCACCCGCGCGCCCAGGCGCCGAAGGGCGAGATCGTGGTCGTCGTGGGGCCCGGCGAGGTGATCGAAACCTCCGCCGACGACGTCGACGCCGCCCTGTCCGAGGCCCTGACCCGCCTCGCCCCCGGCCCCGCCGCGGCCGAGGTGGCGAAACAGACCGGCGCCAACCGCAAGGCGCTGTACGCCCGCGCCCTGCAGATGAAGGCCGGCGCGTGACCTCCGCCCGCCCCGACCGCCGCGCGCGGGGCGGGGCGGCGTGGCGCGAGGGGCATGCCGCCGAATGGCTGGCCGCCGCCTGGCTGATGGCGACCGGCCACCGCATCCTCGCCTTCCGCCTGAAGACGCCGCAGGGCGAGATCGACCTGCTGGCCCACAAGGGGCGCGAGCTGATCGTGGTCGAGGTCAAGCGCCGGGCCCGGCGCGACGCGGCCGAACTGGCCCTGACGCCGCAGCAGGCGCGACGGCTGCTGGCGGCGGGCGAGGCGGTGCGCCGATCCCGACCGGCGCTGCGGGCCCTGACTCTCCGCATCGACCTGATCGCCCTGGGCCCCGGCCGCCTGCCGCGCCACCTCAAACGGCTGGCCTTCGAAGGGTAGACGGAGCGCGGACCTCCAGTTCCGCGATGCCCCCGACCGCACCTGTCGCGGACCGGGACGTCCGCGCTCCTTGAGACTTGCGGTTCGCCCGCCCTGCGCCCATTCCCTTCGCATCCCAGCTTCAGGAGCCGCGCATGACCCGGGTCGCCGTCCAGATGGACCCCATCGAACAGGTGAACCCGCACGCGGACACCACCTGGCTGATGATCCAGTCGGCCCAGGACCGGGGCTTCACGACCTGGACCTACGACTTCCGCACCCTCGCGCTGGAGAATGGCCGCCTGTCCTGCCGCGCGCGCCGCACGGTCCTGAACGGCGACGTCGTCGAACTGGGCGACTTTGAAAAGCTGGACCTGCACGCCGACGTCGACGTGATCCTGATGCGTCAGGACCCGCCGTTCGACATGGCCTACGTCACCGCCACCTATCTGCTGGAGGCGCTGAAGGGCGACACCCTGGTGCTCAACGACCCGGCCGAGGTGCGCTCCGCCCCCGAGAAGCTGATGGTCACCCGCTGGCCGGACCTGCAGCCCCCGACCCTGATCTCTTCGGACGTCGAGGCGCTGGAGGATTTCCACGCCCGCCACGGCGACGTGGTGCTGAAACCCCTGCACGGCGCGGCGGGCTCCGGCGTGGTGCGGCTGAAGGCGGGCGACCCGAACCTGGCCGCCTTGGTCGAGATCCACGCGACCGGCAGCCGCGACCCGCTGGTGATCCAAAAATTCGTTCCCCAGGTCTCCGCCGGCGACAAGCGGATCATCCTGATCGAGGGCGAGCCGGTCGGCGCCATCAACCGCGTGCCCCTGAAGGGTCAGGTCCGCTCCAACCTGCGCGTCGGCGGCACCGCCGAGGCCGTCGGGCTGACCGCCCGCGATCGCGAGATCTGCGCGATGATCGGCCCGGAACTGAAGGCCCGCGGCCTCGTCTTCGTCGGCATCGATGTGATCGGCGACTTCCTGACCGAGATCAACGTCACCTCGCCCACCGGGGCCCAGCAGCTGAAGACCTTCACCGGCGTGGATGCGACCGCCCTGATGTGGGACGCGATCGGGAAGCGGCGGGCGTGAACGCCTCCTCCTCACCCTGCGGGTGAGGATCCAGCCCGCCCTTGCCAACCGGCATTGGTTCATGTTCTGTTCCGTCGCGGCGAGCGGAGGCGGACATGGTCGCGCGGGCGGTGACGGTGGCGTTCGACGGGGTGGATGCGCGGCGCGTCGACGTCGAGGTCCAGCTGGTCGGCGCGACCCAGCCCAGCTTCACCCTCGTCGGCCTGCCCGACAAGGCGGTGGCCGAAAGCCGCGAGCGGGTGCGCGGGGCCTTCGCCGGGATCGGCCTGGCCCTGCCGGCCAAGCGCATCATCGCCAACCTGGCCCCCGCCGACCTGCCCAAGGAGGGCAGCCATTTCGACCTGCCCATCGCCCTGGCCCTGCTGGCGGCGATGGGGGTCATTCCGCTGGATGCGCTGGACGGCTGGTGCGCCGTCGGCGAACTGGGCCTGTCGGGCCAGATCGCCCCGGTGGGCGGAGCCCTGCCGGCGGCGGTCACCGCCTCGGCCATGGGCATGGGCCTGATCTGCCCCGAGGCGAACGGGCCGGAAGCCGCCTGGGCCGGCGACGCGCGCATCCTCGCCCCGCGCTCGCTGATCGGCCTGATCAACCACTTCAAGGGCACCCAGCGCCTGTCCCAGCCCGAGCCGGGCCCCCTGCGCGTGGCCGAGGCGGTGCGCGACCTGAATGAGGTCAAGGGGCAGGAGGGGGCCAAGCGGGCGCTGGAGATCGCCGCCGCCGGCGGCCACAACCTGCTGTTCGTCGGCCCGCCGGGCTCGGGCAAGTCCATGCTGGCCCAGCGCCTGCCGGGCCTGCTGCCGCCGCTGACGCCCCAGGAGCTGCTGGAGACCTCCATGGTCTGGTCCGTCGCCGGCATGATCGAGCGCGGCGCCATCGCCCGCGACCGGCCGTTCCGCAGCCCGCACCACTCCGCCTCCATGGCGGCCCTGACCGGCGGCGGGCACCGCGCCCGGCCGGGCGAGGTCTCGCTGGCCCACAACGGCGTGCTGTTCCTCGACGAACTGCCGGAGTTCTCGCCCCAGGCGCTGGATTCCCTGCGCCAGCCGCTGGAGACGGGCGAGGTCACCGTGGCGCGGGCCAATGCCCACGTCCGCTATCCGGCCCGGTTCCAGCTGGTGGCGGCCATGAACCCCTGCCGCTGCGGTCTCGGCGGGGCCGGCAAGGGCGCCTGCGGCAAGGCTCCGCGCTGCCAGCGCGACTACGCCGGGCGCATCTCCGGTCCCCTGTTCGACCGCATCGATCTGACGGTGGAGGTGCCGCCCGTCACCGCCGCCGACATGGCCCTGCCGGCCCCGGCCGAGGGCACGGCCGAGGCCGCCGCCCGCGTCGCCGCCGCCCGAGACGCCCAGACCGCCCGCACCGGCGGGATCAACGCCCGGCTGGAGGGCGAGGCGCTGGAGCGGTTCGCGGCGCCCGACGAGCCCGGCAAGGCGCTGCTGGCGCGGGCGGGCGAGGCGGCGGGCCTGACCGCCCGGGGCTGGACCCGGACGCTGCGGCTGGCCCGCACCATCGCCGATCTGGACGGTGCCGACGGCATCCGCCGCACCCATGTGGCCGAGGCCCTGCTCTATCGCCGCTCCACCGTGGCGGCCCAGGACGACTTCGACCGGCGGACGGCGAACGCCCCCGCCTTCTGACGGCTCAGTGCCCGCCCGTCGGATAGGGCGTGGTCACGACCGAGGAGATCATGCCGGGGATCGCTTCCGACAGGCCCAGCAGGATGAACTGGATCGCCAGGGCGCACAGGATCAGGCCCAGCACCCGCACGATGATCGCCATGCCGACCTCGCCCAGCAGTCGGCTGATCGGCCCGGTCAGGGCGAAGCACAGGAAGGTGACGAAACAGGCGGCGCCGATGGCCACATACCCCGCCGCCTGCGCCGCGGGCCCGATCTTGGCCGCCTCGCCGGCCTGGATGATCATGGTCGAGATGGCCCCCGGCCCGATCATCAGCGGCATGGCGAAGGGCACGACCAGCCGCTGGAACCGCCGCCGCGCATAGCCGCGCACGTCGGCCAGATCGGCCCCCGCGTCGCCGTCGGTGAAGCTCTTCAGGAAGTCGTCGCCCGTCATGTGCAGGCCCAGCAGGAGCAGCAGGATGCCGCCCGCGATCCGGAACGCCGCCAGCGAAATGCCGAAGAACTGCAACAGCGACAGGCCGGTCAGGAAGAAGAAGGCCAGCAGGAAGGCGGCGAAGATGCAGATCAGCGCCGCCAGCGAGGCCCTCTGCCGCAGGCTGGCCCCGGCGGTGGCGGCCGCGAAGATCGGGATGTTGCCGATGGGGTCGACCAGGGCGAACAGCGCCACGAACAGGTTGACCCCCAGATCGACGGCGTCCATGACCTTGCCTTGCCCCGCAATTCAGCCTGTGCGCCCATTTGCGCGGACGTGCGCCCGCGCGTCCACCCCCGCGCGCCGAAAGGACCGAGAATGACCAGCCCCGTGCTCGCCGACCCGCGCCTGATCGTGGGGCTGGACCTGCCGTCGATCGACGCCGCGCGCGCCATGGTGGACGGTCTGGGCGACGCCGTGGAGAGCTACAAGATCGGCCTGACCCTGCTGGCCCGGCCCGGCGGCGTCGCCTTCGCTCACGCGCTGCGGGCGCGCGGCAAGCGCGTGTTCCAGGACTGGAAGCTGCATGACATCGGGGCCCAGGTCGAAGGCGCGGCGCGCGCCGTGGCCGAGGGCGGCTGCGACCTGCTGACGGTCCACGCCCATCCGCAGGTGATGCGCGGCGCGGTGAAGGGCCGGGACGCCGCGGGATCGGACACGAAGATTCTCGGCGTCACCGTCCTGACCAGTCTGTCGGACGCCGATCTGGTCGAGCTCGGCCACGCCGACACGGCCGCGGCCCTGGTCGAGCGCCGGGTGCGGCAGGCGCTGGACTGCGGCGTCGACGGCGTCGTCTCCAGCCCGCTGGAGGCCGCGCGGGTGCGCGAGATCGCGACCGCGGCGGGGCGTCCGGACTTCCTGATCGTCACGCCGGGCGTGCGGCCGGCCGGTGCCGAGGCGGGCGATCAGCAGCGCGTGGCCACCCCGGCCCAGGCCCTCGCCGCCGGGGCGACCCACCTGGTCGTCGCCCGACCGATCGTGGCCGATGCCTCGCCGGTCGCGGTGGCGGCGAGGATCGCGGCGGAGATGCGCGGCTCCCCCGCCTGACGTCCCGCGTTCTCAGCGGTCGTCGAGGATGACGTCGCAGCCGCAGCCGGGGTGATGGCGGTGCGGATAGCGGCGCGAGGGTGCCCGGTCGTCGTGATACCCGCCGCGGTCGTGGTAGCCGCGCGGGTCGTGGCGTTCGCTGTAGCCGTAGCGGCCGCCGCGGTCCTGATGGCCCCGCGGCTGGTACCGGCCCCAGTGCCCGCGCCGCTCGGACCAGTGCGACGTCTCGGAATACGCATAGCCGCCGGAATAGGCGTAGCCGACGCCGTAGCCCTGGCCGCCGCAGGGGTCGTGGCACCCCTGGCTCGGCCGCGGGGGCGCGGGATGGTGCCCCCCGCACCGGTCGCTGCAGCCGCCGCCGTAGGTCTCATAGGCGTAGCCATAGCCCGACCGGCCGTCGGCCCAGGCCCCGGTCGCGGCGTAGGAGGCGCCCCGGGCCTCGGCCACCACCTGGCCCCCGTGCGCGTAGCGGTAGTCCTGGACGGTGGGCTGGCCGTAGGTGACGTAGCCGGACTGCGCCGAGGCGACGCCGGCCAGGCCCATGACGGCGGCGCCCGCCAGGGCTCCGAAAACGATGCGACGCATGGGTCCCTCCTCCGCGCGATTACGGAAAGGTTAACGCCGTTCGGGCCCGCCGGTTCGGAAAACCTGCACCGGGCGAGTCGATGGGGGCGAATTCGCCGCCCGGGCGATCAGAAATCGATCGCCAGACCCTTCTTCTCCCAGTCGCCGTAGCGCGTCGGTTCGGGTCCGCGCGGCCCGCCGTCCTCGGGCGGCAGGGCGACGGGCGTCCGGCGGCGTGCCTCGGCCTCGAGCAGGGCGGCGCGTTCCACGGGCGTCAGCGGCCGGTCCGGCCGGGCACCGGGCACGTCCGGGTTCAGGTCGGGCTGGGCGTCGGTGGGCGCTTCGGTCACAGGGGCGATCTCTTGAGGCGGAGGGGCACGATCTCATTTAATGGGGCCTCGCGTCGGACGCGACCCTGGACCTGCGATGAATCATCTGAAGACCTTCGTCCTGCTGGCGGCCCTGACCGCCCTGTTCGGCGCCGTCGGCCTGTGGCTGGGCGGGGCGACCGGCATGCTGATCGCCCTGGTCGTCGTCGGCGTCATGAACCTGTTCAGCTACTGGAACGCCGACAAGATCGTGCTGCGCCTCTACCGCGCCCAGCCGGTCGACGAGACCCACCCCAACGCCATGGTCCGCGCCTATGTGTCGGATGTGCTGGAGATGGCCCGGGATGCCGGCCTGCCGCGGCCCAAGGTGGCGATCATTCCGAACGACCAGCCGAACGCCTTCGCGACCGGCCGGGACCCGCAGAATGCGGCCGTGTGCGCCACCACGGGGCTGCTCGACATGTTGACCCGCGACGAAGTGCGCGCGGTCATGGCGCACGAGCTGGCGCACGTGAAGAACCGCGACACCCTGACCATGACGGTGACGGCCACCGTCGCGGGCGCCATTTCGGCGCTCGCCAATTTCGCCCTGATCTTCGGCGGCGACCGCGACCGGCCGGGCGGAATCGTCGGCACGATCGCCCTGATGCTGCTGGCCCCCATGTCCGCGGCGCTGGTGCAGATGGCCATCAGCCGCTCGCGCGAATACGAGGCCGACCGCGTCGGGGCCGAGATCGCCGGCGATCCCCATGCCCTTGCCAGCGCCCTGCAGAAGATCGAGGCCCACGCCCGCCGCGTCGTCAACCACACGGCGGAACGCAATCCGGCCTCGGCCCAGCTATTCATCATCAACCCCCTGTCGGGTCAGGGCGCGGACAATCTGTTTTCGACCCATCCGGCGACGGGCAACCGCGTCCGGGCCCTGATGGAGATGGCCGAGCGCCTCGGCGTCCGGGCCCGCCCGGCCGGGTCCGCCCCCGCGCCGGTGGCTCCGCCCGCCTTCGCCGCGATCGTGGGCACCAGCGTGCCGACGACCATGGATCGACCGCGCGGCCCTTGGGGCTGAGGCCCCGGGGCGTCATCATGGGGCGATGTTCCGCCCGCCAGAATCAGAGCTGGAGTTCCGCTTCTTCCGTGCCGGCGGCCCGGGCGGGCAGAACGTCAACAAGGTGTCGACGGCGGTCCAGCTGCGCTTCGACGCCCGGAACTCGCCCGGCCTGCCCGACGACGTGCGCGAGCGGCTGATGAAGCTGGCGGGCTCGCGCCTGACCAACGAGGGGGTGATCCTGATCTCGGCCGTCCGGTTCCGGACCCAGGAGCGCAACCGGCAGGACGCGCTGGAGCGTCTTCACGACCTGATCGACCGCGCGGCGGTTCGCCCCGTCAAACGCGTGGCCACCCGGCCGACCCGCGCCTCGAAGGAGCGCCGGCTGCAGGCCAAGTCGGTCCGGTCGGGGGTCAAGTCCGGCCGGGGCCGGCCCGACCTCGACTGATCTCAGTCTTCGGCGACTTCCGGCGTCTGGGGGATCGGCGGCGCCGGGCGGAACAGCAGGGCGGCGATCTTGCCGTCCTCCTCGAAGCCGATGACCCACTGGGTGTCGGCCTGTTCGAAGCGGACCAGGAACAGGTCCGCGCCGTCCCGGTGCTGGAACCACTCGACGCTTTCGAGGGCCCCCAGACCGCGGATGACCTCGACGGCCTGGGCCTCGGTCGGCCGCATCTGCTCGGCCAGTCCGGGCGTGAAGGCGTTCCAGTCCACCGTGCCGGTCTGCAGGCCGCCGATGAAGGCGCGGATGGCCGGTTCCGCGCGGGGGTCCGCGTCGGTGCGGGCCGGAAGGCTCACGGTGGCGGTCCGGCCCGAGGCGTCGAAGGTGTTCTGGATCCGCCCGGCGGCGACGGTCTGCTCCTGGGCGGCGGCGGCCCCGGCGAGCAGGGCGGCGGCGGCGAAGGTGCCGACGGCGAGGGTCTTCATGACGGGGGAACTCCTGAACGCGGCCCTGATCATCCGAGGATGCGGGGCCAAAGCGACAGAACGAGGGCGGAGGTTCCCGCGACGAATCCGACGACGGCCAACACCGCGGGCCAGGCCGGGGGCGACGGGGTCTCGGCGACGACGGCCGTCTGCGGCGGCGTTCTGGCCTGACGCGCCAGCGCCTTCAGCACCGCCCGCGCCTCCTCCAGCAGGTCGCGGACCTGGGCCTGGGGGCCCAGTTCGCGACGGATCCACGCGGCGACCACCGGCTCGGCGGCGGCCCACAGGTCATGATCGGGATTCAGCCGTCGCGCCACGCCCTCGACCGAGACCATGGTCTTCTGCAGAAGGATCAGCTCCGGCCGCAGCCGCATGTCGAACAGGTCGGTGATCTCGAACAGCTGGCCCAGCAGCCGCCCCATGGACACCTGCGAAGCCTGTTTGCCGATGACCGGCTCGCCGACCGCGCGCAGGGCCTGGGCGAAGGCCTCGACGGAATGCTCCGGCGGCACGTAGCCGGCCTCGAAATGCACCCGGGCGATGCGGTCATAGTCGCGGTTCAGGAACCCCCACAGGATTTCGGCCAGGTACCGCCGCTCCGCCGGTCCCAGACGGCCGACGATGCCGAAGTCGACCGCCGTCAGCTCCGCCGGGGCGTGGCAGAACAGGTTCCCCTCGTGCAGGTCGGCGTGGAAGGTGCCGTGGTCCAGCGCCTGGATCAGGAAGGCCCGCACCACGTTGTCGGCCAGGGCGTCCTTGTCGAGGCCGGGCTGCTCGGCCGCCGCCGCGTCGGTCATCGGCACGCCGTGCGCCCACTCCAGGGTGAGCACCCGCCGGCCCACGCCGTCCCAGATCACGGCGGGAGCCGACATGTGGGCGCGCCCGTCGGCGCGGGCCTTCGCCATGACGTCGCCCAGTTCGGAGGCTGCGGCCGCTTCCAGCCGCATGTCCAGTTCGATCTGCATCGACCGCGCCACGATCTCGACGAAGGCGCGCGGCTCCAGCCGCCGCGACGGCTCCACGAAGCGCTCGGCCAGCCGGGCGGCCAGACGCATGGCGTCCAGTCCGCGCGCCACCCGCCGCTCCACGCCGGGACGCAGAACCTTGACCGCGACCTTGCGGCCGTCCGCCAGCCGCGCGGGGTGCGCCTGCGCCAGCGAGGCCGCGGCGACGGCCGGCTGCAGGTCGGTGAACAGGCTCTCGACCGGCCGGCCGAGCGCGCGTTCGATCTCGCGACGGGCCTCCTCGAGGGGGAAGGGCGGCAGGCGGTCCTTCAGCCGGCCCAGGTCGCGCGCGAACTGGATGCCGAAGATGTCGGCGCGGGTGGCCAGCACCTGCCCCAGCTTGATCGCCACGGGCCCCAGGCTTTCGAAGGCCCGGCCCACCCGTTCGCCCGGTCTTCCGTCCCGAGACTGCGGCCCGGCGAACAGGTGGCAGGCCCGCGCCGCCAGCCGGGCGGCCGGCGGCAACATCGGCGTGACTTCCCGCGGGATCAGGGCGTCGTGGCGCAGGAGCACCCAGCCCCAGCGCATCAGTCGGGCGAAGGCGTCCAGCGGCCGGCGCACCGGCTGGGCGACCGGCGCCGGCGGCGGCGTGGCGACGTCGGTCAGGCGGGTCAGATCGCCCACCCCTGATGCAGGGCGGCGACTCCGCCCGAAAAGTTGGTGACGGTCACGCGGCCGAAGCCGGCCGCCTCCATCATCGCCTTGAAGGCGGTCTGGTCGGGAAAGCGGCGGATGCTCTCGACGAGGTAGACGTAGCTGTCCTCGTCCTTCGCCACCCATTTTCCGATCTTCGGAATGGCGTGGAACGACCAGGCGTCATAGGCGGCGCGGATCGCCGCCGTCGTCGGTCGGCTGAACTCCAGGCAGAGGAACCGCCCGCCCGGCTTCAGCACCCGCCGCGCCTCGCGCAGGGCCTGGTCCACGTCGGCCACGTTGCGGATGCCGAAGCCGATCGAGCAGGCGTCGACCGAGGCGTCGGGCAGGGGCAGGGCCATGGCGTCGCCGACCACCCAGGTCAGCTCCGGCTCGTGCCCGCGGGCGATCCCGGCCCGGATCATCTCGGCGTTGTAGTCCAGCACGATCACCGAGACGTCGGGGCCGCCGTTCCGGGCCTGGGCCTTCCGCGCCAGCGCTGCATAGCGCCGGGCCAGATCCCCCGTCCCGCCGGCGACGTCCAGGATGGTTTCCCCGGGGCGGGGGTTCATCCGCGCCGCCACCGCGTCCTTCCAGAGGCGGTGCACGCCCCCGGACATCAGGTCGTTCATCCGGTCGTAGCTGGGCGCCACGGACTCGAACACGCCGCGGACGGCGCGCACCTTCTCGCCGGACTCCAGGTCACGGAAGCCGAAGGGCGAAGTCTTCTGGGGGCCGGAGGCGGCGTCGGTCATGGGCGGGGTTTAGCTGCCCGCGCGGGCCGCGTCACCGGTCGGCGAAGTCGCGGCTTCAGTCGAACGTCGGCAGGGGCACGCCGAGGTCGGTCGAGACGGCGCGCATCATGCCGTAGCAGCCGCACGAGGCTGTCTCGAGGGCGCGCCGGTCGAGGACCTCGACCCAACCCCGGCCGCGCGCGATCAGCTTCCGGTCTTCCAGCATTGCACCGACCTCGCTGACGGTGGCGCGCCGCACGCCCAGCATGCCGGCGATGTCCTGCTGGGTCAGGTCGAACCGGTCGGAGTCGGCGCGGTCGTGCAGGGTCAGAAGCCAGCGCGCCAGCCGTTCGTCGAGACGGTGCTGGGCGTTGCAGGCCGCGGTCTGCTGAACCTGGGCCAGCAGATTCTCGGTGAAGCGCGACAGGGCGGCTCGCATCGACTCGCTCTTCGCGAGGGCGTCGGAAAAGACATCCGACGGACAGCAGGCGGCGGAGCCCTCGATCTGGGCGATGGCCCGGCTGGAGGCGCGCGCGTTCAGGGGACCGCAGGTCACGCCCACCAGCCCCTCGCGGCCGATGGCCGCGGTCTCGACCATGCGCTCGTCGGCCAGCACGGTCATCAGCGACACCACGCCGTCCAGCGGAAACCAGACCTCGTCCACGGCCTCGCCCGCGTCGAACAGGGTCTGGCCCTGCTGGATCGGGCGTTCGGTCAGATGAGGCTCTATCCGCCGGCGGTCGGCGGGCTCGAGCGCGGCGATCCAGAGATTCTCCATCGACAGACCCTTCGCGTGACGTCGTTCGAAAACGCCAAGCTTGGCCGGGCGTTCCGTCGCCCTTGTCGGCGCGCCCCCGCCGGACTAGGCGGGAGCAAACGGAGGAAACGCCATGGCCGACCGGCTGGAACTGGACGCGGTGCTGAACAACCTGCCGCTCTGGCGCGCGGAGCCGGGGGACCGGCCGGCGATCCGGCGGGATCTGAAATTCGCCGACTTCAACGCCGCCTTCGGCTTCATGACCCGCGTCGCCCTGTGGGCCGACAGGGCTGACCACCATCCGGAATGGTCCAACGTCTACAACGGCGTGCAGATCGTGCTGACGACCCACGACGCGGGCGGGGTGACGGAAAAAGATCTGGCCCTGGCCGGCTTCATCGACGAGGCGGCCGCCGCCATGGGAGGCAAGTGATGGCCGGACGCGTCGCGGGCAAGACGGCCCTGATCACCGGCGGGGCCGGCGGGCTGGGCCGATCGATGGCCTGGATGCTGGCGCGCGAGGGGGCGAAGGTCGCGATCACCGACGTCGATGGCGCGGCGGCGCAGGCGCTGGCCGCCGAGATCGACGCGGAGATCGCCGGCGCGGCCTTCGGCTTCGCCCACGACGTCGCCGACGAGGCGCAGTGGGCGTCGGTCGTCGCCGAGGCGGCGGCGGCGATGGGCGGCCTGTCGGTGCTGGTCAACAACGCGGGCGTCGGCGGCGATCTGGTTTTCGTCGAGGGCGACACCGCGGCCAACTGGGACCGGCAGTACCAGATCAACCTCCGCTCGGTGATGTTCGGCTGCAAGCATGCCATGCCGCACCTGCGCGCCGCCGCGCCGGCCTCGATCATCAACATTTCGTCGATCGCCGCCCTCGCCGCCGGGCCGGGCATGGGGGCCTACAACGCTACCAAGGCCGGGGTCTGGATGTACACCAAAACGATCGCGCTGGAGGCCGCCAAGGCCGAGTGGAACGTGCGCTGCAACTCGGTCCACCCGGTCTTCATCAAGACGCCGATCCTCGACCCCTTCGTCGCCATGGCCGGCGGCGACGAGGGCGCGGCGCATCAGAAGCTGGCGCGCGGCATCCCGCTGAAGCGCATCGGCGAGCCCGACGACGTGGCGTACTGCGTGATCTACCTCGCGTCGGACGAGTCGAAATTCGTCACCGGCTCGGAGTTCAAGATCGACGGCGGCCTGACCGCCCAGTAGCGGTCAGGCCAGCGCGGCCCGCTGCAGGACGAACAGCTCGGCGCAGCCGCCCTCGGCCAGGCTGAACAGGCGTTCGAACTCCGCGCGGGTGAAGCCGCGCTTCTCGCCCGTGGCCTGGATTTCCACGATCGAGCCCGACCCGGTCAGGACGAAGTTCGAATCCGCCTCGGCCTGGGAGTCCTCCTCGTAGTCGAGGTCCAGCACCGGCGCGTCGGCGAAGACGCCGCAGCTGACGGCGGCGACCTGATCCAGGATCGGATCCGACTTCAGCACGCCCTCGGCGCGCAGGTAGGAGAAGGCGCTGGCCATGGCCGTCCAGGCCCCGGTGATGGCGGCCGTGCGGGTGCCGCCGTCGGCCTGGATGACGTCGCAATCCAGCGTCACCTGCCGTTCGCCCAGCGCCTTCAGGTCGACCACGGCGCGCAGCGACCGGCCGATCAGACGCTGGATCTCCTGGGTCCGGCCCGACTGCTTGCCGGCCGCGGCCTCGCGCCGTCCGCGGGTGTGGGTGGCGCGCGGCAGCATGCCGTATTCGGCCGTGACCCAGCCCTGGCCCTTGCCGCGCAGCCAGCCCGGCACGCCGTCCTCGACCGAGCAGGTGACCAGCACCCGGGTATGGCCGAACGAGACCAGACACGACCCCTCGGCATGGCGGTTCACCCCCGTCTCCAGCGTGACGGTCCGGAGCTGGTCGGGGCGGCGGTCGGAGGGGCGCATGGGCATCCTTGGGCGACGGGGCTGAAGGGACTTCGTCGCCGGCGGCGCCGGCGTCAGGCCTGGCGGAAGCCGAGCACGTCCTGCATGTCGTAGAGCCCCGGCTTGCGGTTGCAAGCCCAGGCCGCGGCCGCGACGGCACCCTTGGCGAACAGGCTTCGGTCGACGGCGGAGTGGCTCAGCGTCACCGTCTCGTCCTCGGAGGCGAAGATCACCGAGTGATCGCCGATGATGCCGCCGGCGCGCAGGGCCGCGAAGCCGATCTCGCCCTCCTTGCGGGCCTGGCCCACGCCGTCGCGCGGCGCGGCGCGGACGTCGGCCAGCTCGACCCCGCGGCCGAGGGCGGCGGCCTCGCCGAGCATCAGGGCGGTGCCCGACGGCGCGTCGACCTTTTTGCGGTGATGCGCCTCCAGCACCTCGACGTCCCAGTCGCGGGCGTCCAGCCGCTGGGCCGCGTGCTCGACCAGGCCGATCAGGATGTTGACGCCCAGCGAGAAATTGCCGCTGCGGACGATGGCGATCCGTTCCCCCGCGGCCTCGATCCCGGCCAGCTGCTCCGGCGTCAGGCCGGTGGAGCCGATCACCAGGGCGGGCCCGCCGCGTTCGGCGCAGACCCGGGCCAGTTCCAGCGAGGCCTCGGGCGTCGAAAAGTCGATGACCACGTCGCAGCGCGACAGGTCCGGCGTCTCGCCGCGGTCGAAGCGGGCCGCCACCACCACGTCGTCGCGGGCGTCCAGCGCCGCCGACACGGCCCGGCCCATGCGGCCCCGGGCCCCCGAGATGCCGACGTGCAGGACGCCGTTCACTGGGCGGTCTCGCCGGTTCCGAGAATGTCGGCCCAGAAGCGCCGGGCCTTGCCGGTGAAGCTGGAATTCCGCGGGGTCTGGGTCTCGCCCAGCGAATCCGCCAGCTCCTGCAGCAGCTCCTTCTGGCGCGCGGTCAGGTCGGTCGGCGTCTCGACGAACAGCTCGACCACCAGGTCGCCGCGCGACTTGCCGTTCAGATGCGGCATGCCCTTGCCTTTGATGCGCACGGTCTTGCCGGTCTGGGAGCCGGCCGGGACGCTGACCGGCGCCTTGCAGTTGCCGTCGCAGGCCTGGCTGACCAGGCAGGGTGCCTCGATGTCGCCGCCCAGGGCCGCGACCGTCATCGGCACCGGCACGGTGACCAGCAGGTCCAGGTTGTCGCGCTCGAACAGGTCGTGCGGCGTCACCGACAGGAAGACGTACAGGTCGCCGCGGGGGCCGCCGCGCTGGCCGGCGTCGCCCTCACCCGTCAGGCGGATGCGCGAGCCGTCGTCGACGCCGGCGGGAATCTGCAGGTTCAGGGTGCGGGTCTTGCGCACCAGACCGTGGCCCATGCAGCTGGTGCAGGGCTCGGCGATCATCTTGCCCTGGCCGCCGCAGCGCGGACAGGTGCGCTCCATCTGGAAGAAGCCGTTGGCGGTGCGCACGCGGCCCTGACCGGCGCAGGTGGTGCAGGTGACGGGCTGGGTCCCCCGCTTGGCGCCCGAACCCTCGCAGGTGGTGCAGGTGAGGGTGGCGGGGACCGAGATCTCCACCTCGGCGCCCTGATAGGCCTGTTCCAGCGTGATCTCGAGGTCGTAACGCAGGTCCGAGCCGCGGCGCGGCCCGCCGCGCGCGGCGCCGCCCGCGCGGCCGCCGAAGACGTCCCCGAAGGCGTCGCCGAAGACCTGGGCGAAGATGTCGTTGACGTCGGCGAAGCCCTGGCCGCCCTGGCCGAAGGGGTTCCCGCCGCCGCCACCACCCGCATGGCCGAACCGGTCGTAGTGGGCGCGCTTCTGATCGTCGGAAAGAACCGAATAGGCCTCGGAAATCTCCTTGAACTTGGCCATGGATTCTTCCGAGCCGCCGTTGCGGTCCGGGTGATGCTGCATGGCCAGCTTGCGGTAGGCGGCCTTCAGGGCGGCGGCGTCGGCCGAGCGTTCGACGCCGAGCACCTCGTAATAGTCGCGCTGCGCCATGCGGCGGGGATCCTCTGACTCTCTACCGCCCCTCCGCGTCGTTCCGACGTCTGAAGGATCGGCGATGACCGGGCTGACATGGGAACCCGATCCGGTGATGCAAGACTTAAGAAAAGGCCCCGCCCGTCGGATGACAAGCGGGGCCGTTCCCGGATTTCAGGCGCGTCAGGCGCTCTTCTTGTCGTCGGCGTCGGAGACTTCCTCGAACTCGGCGTCGACCACGCCGTCGTCGGCGGCCTGACCCTCGGCCGCGGCACCGTCGCCGGTGCCCTGCTGGGCCGCGTACATCGCCTCACCCAGCTTCATCGAGGCCTGGGCCAGGGTGTTGGTCTTCTCGCGGATCGCCTCCGGATCGGCGCCGTCCTTCGCCGCCTTGAGGTCGGTCAGGGCGGTCTCGATGGCGGTCTTCTCCTCGGCGCCGACCTTGTCGCCGTGCTCTGACAGGGCCTTTTCGGTCGAGTGGATCAGGGCGTCGGCCGAGTTCTGGGCCTCCACCAGTTCCTTGCGGGCCTTGTCGGCCGAGGCGTTGGCCTCGGCTTCCTTGACCATCTTCTCGATGTCGGCGTCCGACAGGCCGCCGTTGGCCTGGATGCGGATCGACTGCTCCTTGTTGGTCGCCTTGTCCTTGGCGGTGACGTGGACGATGCCGTTGGCGTCGATGTCGAAGGCGACCTCGATCTGCGGCATGCCGCGCGGGGCCGGGGGGATGCCCATCAGGTCGAACTGGCCGAGGATCTTGTTGTCCTGGGCCATGGGCCGCTCGCCCTGGAAGACCCGGATCGTCACGGCCGACTGGTTGTCGTCGGCGGTCGAGAAGGTCTGGCTCTTCTTGGTCGGGATGGTGGTGTTGCGCTCGATCAGCGGGGTGAAGACGCCGCCCAGGGTCTCGATGCCGAGGGTCAGCGGGGTCACGTCCAGCAGCAGCACGTCCTTGACGTCGCCCTGCAGCACGCCGGCCTGGACCGCGGCGCCCAGCGCCACGACCTCGTCCGGGTTCACGCCCTTGTGCGGCTCCTTGCCGAAGAAGGCCTTCACGGCCTCCTGCACCTTGGGCATGCGGGTCATGCCGCCGACCAGCACCACCTCGTCGATGTCCGAGGCCTTCATGCCGGCGTCGGCCAGGGCCTTGCGGCACGGCTCGATGGTGCGGGCGACGAGGTCCTCGACGAGGGCCTCCAGCTTGGCGCGCGACAGCTTGATGTTCAGGTGCAGCGGGCCCGAGGCGTTCATCGTGATGAACGGCAGATTGACCTCGTACTGGGTCGTGGAGCTGAGCTCCTTCTTGGCCTTTTCGGCCTCTTCCTTGAGGCGCTGGAGGGCCAGCTTGTCGGAGCGCAGGTCGACGCCCTGCTCCTTCTTGAACTCGTCGGCCAGGTAGTCGACGAGGCGCAGGTCGAAGTCCTCGCCGCCCAGGAAGGTGTCGCCATTGGTCGACTTCACCTCGAACACGCCGTCGCCGATCTCCAGGATCGAGACGTCGAAGGTGCCGCCGCCGAGGTCGTAGACGGCGATCTTCTGGCCCTCGTTCTTCTCGAGGCCATAGGCCAGGGCGGCCGCGGTCGGCTCGTTGATGATGCGCAGGACCTCAAGGCCGGCGATCTTGCCCGCGTCCTTGGTGGCCTGGCGCTGGCTGTCGTTGAAATAGGCGGGAACGGTGATGACGGCCTGGGTGACCTTCTCGCCCAGATAGGCCTCCGCGGCCTCCTTCATCTTGCCGAGCGTGAAGGCCGACACCTGCTGGGGCGAATAGTCCTTGCCGTGGGCCTTCACCCAGGCGTCGCCGGTCGGGCCCTTGACGATCTCATAGGGCACCATGCCCTTGTCCTTCGCCACGACGGGGTCGTCGAAATTGCGGCCGATCAGGCGCTTGATGGCGAAGAAGGTGTTGGACGGATTGGTCACCGCCTGGCGCTTGGCCGGCTGGCCGACCAGCACTTCGCCGCCGTCCTGGATGGCGACCACCGACGGGGTGGTGCGGTTGCCCTCGGCGTTCTCGATGACCTTGGGCGAGCCGCCCTCCATCACCGCGACGCAGGAGTTGGTGGTGCCGAGGTCGATGCCGATGATCTTGGCCATGGTCTGGTCTTCGTCTCCGTTTCGGCGGGCGATGCGGCGGCCTTGAACAAGCGCCGCGCGTGAACGCCCCCGTGGGTTTCAAATCAACTGGTCGAAAGCCCCATGGGTTTCGGGGTCTCTCGGGTCAGCGGGCATATGGGAAGCATGCCCCGCCCCGCAAGAGCGGAATGCGGCGGGCGTCCGTCAGAGGTCGTCACTGGCACCGCGCGGGCGTCCGGGGCAGGATGCGGTGCCCTCGCACGGAGTTCGCCATGCCGCCCCTCGCCCGCGCCGCCCTCATCCTGACGGTTGTCGGCCTCGGCGCGGCCATGGGCGGCGAGGCCCTGGCCCAGTCGCGATCCGCCGACGCGGAGAACCGTCGCGTCCGCGTGCACAACCAGACCGGCGTGGCCGTGCGCGGTCTCAGCGTGGCGGAGGCCGGCGGGGTCCACGGTGCCGACCTTCTGGCGGGCGAGGCGCTGGAACCGGGCCGCAGCCGGCAGCTGGTCCTGGACGCGGGCTCCGGCGCCTGTCTGCTGACGGTCCGCGCGGTGCTGGCCAACGGCCAGACCCTGGACCGGCCGAACGTCAACGTCTGCCGCATCGCCGACTGGTACCTGACGCGCTAGCTCACGGGATCGGGACTCGACGGACCGCCGCGTCACGGCCAAGGTCGCGCCCTCGCCGATGTGGAGCGCCCCCATGACCGTCCGCCTGACCCGCCCGGAAGGCTCCGAACCCCGGGACTTCGCCCTCAGCCGCCGTGCGCTGGCCGGCGTGTCGGCGGGCAGCCTGTTCTTCGCCGGCTACGCGCCCGCCGCCCTCGCGACCCAGGCGGCGCCGATCCGCACCGACGCGGAGGGTCTTGAGGTCGGGGACGTGACCTACCCCGCCCCCGACGGCTTCGCCCTGCCGGCCTATGTGGCCCGCCCGCAAGGCGACGGCCCCTTCCCGATCGTGATCGTGGTGTCCGAGATCTTCGGCGTGCACGAGTACATCCGCGACGTCTGCCGCCGTCTGGCCAAGGCCGGTTACGCCGTGGTCGCGCCGGCCTTCTTCGTCCGGGTGGAGGATCCGGCGCCGCTGTCGGACATGCGCCGCGTCCAGGAGATCGTCGCGGCGGCGGCCCATCCCCAGGTGATGGGCGACGTCTCGGCGACGATGGCGTGGGCCTCGGGCCAGCTATGGGCCAATGCGGACCGGATGGGGATCACCGGCTTCTGCTGGGGCGGCAAGGTGGTGTGGCAGGCCTGCGCCCGGTTCGCCTCGCTGGACGCCGGGGTCGCCTGGTACGGCCGCCTTGCCCCTTCGGCCGAGGCCACGCCGGAACAGAGGGCCGCCGGCGAGCCGTGGCCCGTCGACCTCGCCGACGATCTGAAATGTCCCGTGCTGGGCCTGTACGGCGAGGCCGACCGCGGCATTCCCCTGGCCTCGGTGGAGGCGATGGCGACGGCCCTCCAGCGGGCCGGTCACACGGATAGCGGCATCCACGTCTATCCGGCCGCGCCGCATGGCTTCCACGCCGACTACCGCGACAGCTATCGCGAGGCGGACGCCCGCGACGGCTGGCGCCGGCTTCTGGAGCTTTTCGACGCCCGGCTGAAGGCCTGAGCCGTCAGCCCTGCTCGCTGGCGCGGGCATAGGCCGCCGCGCCGGCGACCTGATCCACGGCCGACGCCGGGGCACCCGATCCCCTGGCCGCCACCACGACCATGGCCGGGCGCACGGTACGGCCGAACAGGGCGTAGCCGGCCTGCAGGGTCTGGACCACCTTGCCGCCGTCCACCTCGGTCGAGGGCTGTTCCATCATGGCCTGATGCAGGTGCGGGTCGAACGTCTCGCCGGCGGCCGGCGCGACGCGCACAAGGTTGTTGGCCTCGAAGGCCGACAGAAGGGACTTCTGCGTCATCTCCAGGCCGGTGATCAGGCCGGCGGCGGCGCCCTCCGCGTCCTTTGGGGCCGCCTGCAGCGCGCGCTCCAGATTGTCGGCCACGCCCAGCAGGTCGCGGGCGAAGCGCTGGATGGCGTAGGCGCGGGCGTCGTTGTTCTGGGCCTCGGCGCGCTTCTTGGTGTTCTCGGCCTCGGCCACGGCGCGCAGGGCGCGGTCCTTCCACTGATCGCGCTCGGCGATCAGCTGGTCGATCGGGCCCAGGTCGTCGCCCGGATGCGCGTTCAGCCCCGCCTCGGCGTCGGCCTCCAGCTCGGGATCGAAGTCGTTCGGGTCGTTGGTCGCGTCGGTCACGTCTCTTGTCCGTCCAGTATCCGGCCCAGCACCCGGGCGGTGTAGTCCACCAACGGGATCACTCGGGCATAGTTCAGCCTTGCGGGGCCGATCACGCCAAGCGCCCCGATCACCCGCTGCCGGCCGGTCATATAGGGCGCCGCGATCACGGCGGAACCCGAAAGCGAAAACAGTCGCGTCTCCGAGCCGATGAAGATGCGCACGCCCTGGGCCGTCGTGACCCCGTCCAGCAGGCCGATCAGCTGTTCTTTCTGCTCCAGATCGTCGAACAGGACGCGGACCCGCTCCAGATCCTCTGCCGCGTCGTGGTCCTGCAGCAGGTTGGCGCGGCCGCGCACGATCAGGGCGCGCTCGCGGTCCGGCCCGCCCGACCAGGCCGCCAGCCCGTCCTCGACCAGCCGCGCGGCGGCGGCGTCCAGCTCGCGCCGGGCGGCGTCCAGCTCGGTGCGCATCTCGCTGCGCGCCTCCTGCAGGGGCCGCCCCTTCAGCCGGGCGTTGAGGAAGTTCGAGGCCTCCTGCAGCGTCGAGGGCGTGACCCCCGCCTTCAGCGGCATCAGCCGGTTCTCGACGGTGCCGTCGTCGCCGACCAGCACCGCCAGCGCCTGATCGTGGCCCAGCGCCACGAACTCGACGTGCTTGACCCCGGCGTCGCGCACCGGGCTGGCCACGATGCCCGCGCCGCCCGCCAGGCCCGAAAGCAGGGCCGAGGCCTCGTTGAGGACCTCGTCGAAGCCGCGCCCGCGGCCGACCAGCCGCGCATCGATCTCGCGCCGTTCCTCCGCCCCGACGTCGCCGACTTCCAGCAGGCCGTCGACGAACAGGCGCAGGCCCGCGTGGGTCGGGATACGCCCGGCCGAGGTGTGCGGCGACGCCAGCAACCCGGCGAGGGTCAGGTCCTGCATGGTGTTGCGGATCGACGCCGGGGACAGCGCCACGCCGGTCATCGACAGGGTCCGCGATCCGACGGGTTCGCCCGTCTGAAGATAGGACTCGACGATGCGCCGGAAGATGTCCCGGGCCCGCTGGTCCAGCACGGTCAGGGGGGCGGAGGCGCCGAGATACGTCATGCGCGGCCTTCCCGGTCTTCCCGCGTCAGCCGCATGACGAGGCAGTCGTCGGCCTCGAACATGCGTCGACCCTCCTCCCTGAAGCCCAGTCGCCGATAGAAGCGGTGCGCCGCCGTGTTGGAGGTGAGCGGATCGATCACGACGGCCTTCACCTGCGGCTCGGCGAAGCAGCGGTCCAGCATCTGCGTCATCATCTGCGTGCCGACGCCGCGGTTCAGCCACTCCGGCGGCCCGATCCAGACGTCGATCGCCCGCAGGCCGGGCTCGATCTCTCCCCAGTAGTGGCTGGGTTCCGTGTGCGGATCGCACACGGCCAAGGCACCGACCGGCACGCCCCCGACCTCGGCGATCACATAGGTCAGCTCATAGGCCGAGTTCGACAGCTCGTCGGCCCAGTCGATCCCGTCGAAGGCGACCTCGGCGTCCGGATCGTCGCTGGAACAGGCGATGACGTGGGGCTCCCGGTCCCACGCCGCCAGCAGGGGGGCGTCGGCGACCGTCGCGGGACGCAGGACGACCTCGATCCGGGATGGGGGGGCGGACGGGCTCACGTCGCAAGGATAGGGGGCGTTGTCGCGACGTCCAAGCGTCTCGCGCCGGATCGGCCCGCGCCTAGAAGCCCTGCGCCCGGGCCAGCGCTTCCTGATGGAAGGCCGCGTCGCCCAGCAGCTCGTTCAGGACGCGCACCCGCTTCATGTACAGGCCCACGTCGTACTCGTCGGTCATCCCGACGCCGCCGTGCATCTGCACCGCCTCCTGCACCGCCAACTCGGCGACGCGGCCGGCCTTGGCCTTGGCGACGGCGGCCACGAGGCCGGCGTCCTCGCGGCCCGCGTCGATCGCCTGCAACGCCGCCAGCGCGGCGGCCCGGGCGATCTCGATCTCGGTGAACAGATGCGCGGCGCGGTGCTGCAGGGCCTGGAACTCGCCGATCGCCTTGCCGAACTGTTTGCGGGTGCGGAGATACTCCAGCGTGATCTGGAAGGCCTGGTCCCCGGCCCCGGTCAGCGAGGCGGCGGCGCAGGCCCGGCCCAGGTTCAGCGCCGCGGTCAGCGGCCCCTCGCCCCCGTCCACCGCGCCGATCACGGCGTCGGCGTCGACCGCGACGTCGGTCAGCGTCACGCGCGCGGCGTTGTGGGCGTCGACCATGACGGTGCGCTCGATCTCGACGCCCGCCGTTTCCGGATCGATCAGGAACAGGGTCAGGCCCCCGTCCGTGCGCGCCGCCACGATCAGGGCGTCGGCGACGTGGCCGTCCAGCACGAAGCCCTTGGCTCCGTTCAGCACGAAGCCGTTGCCCTGACGGACAGCGGTGGTCGCAAGACGGGCCGGCGCGTGCTTGGGCCCCTCGTCCACCGCCAGCGACAGGATCGCCTCGCCCGCCGCGATCTTCGGCAGCCAGGCCTTCTGCGCGTCGGACCCGGCCTGGGTAAGCACGGTCGCGGCCAGCACGGACGAGCCGAGGAAGGGCGAGGGCGACAGGGTGCGCCCCAGGCTCTCGGCGATCACCCCGGCCTCCACCGCGCCGAGGCCCGAGCCGCCGTCGGCCTCCGGGATCACCACGCCGGCGAAGCCCATCTCTCCGAACGCGGCCCACAGCTCGCGCGACAGGCCGTCGGGGTCGCGCGCGTCTCTCAGCTTGCGCAGATGCGCGATGGGCGCCCGCTCGGCCAGGAAGCCGTCGGCGGCCTCCTTCAGCATGGTCTGTTCGTCGGTCAGGATCAGCATGCGCTCACGCCCCCGGCAGCTGGAGGACGTGCTTGGCGAGGATGTTCAGCTGGATCTCGCTGGTCCCGCCCTCGATGGAGTTGGCCTTGGTCCGCAGCCAGTCGCGGGCCACGGCTCCGTCGCGCGAGCGCTCGCCCTCCCACTCCAGCGCATCGGATCCGCCGGCGGCCATCAGCAGCTCGTGCCGCCGCTTGTTCAGTTCCGACCCGTAGTATTTCAGCATCGACGCCAGCGCGGGGTGGGCCTGCCTGGCCTTCATCCGGTCGCCGGTGCGTTCCAGCGCCAGCCGGAAGGCGGCGGCGTCCACCTCCAGCTCGGCGATCCGGGCCCGGAGCATCGGGTCCAGCAGGCGGCCGTCGTCGTCCGTGCCGATCGATCCGGTGGCGACCTGGCCCAACGGACGCCCGCCGCCGATCTCGCCCATGGCCCCGATCATGGTCCGCTCGTGCGCCAGCAGGTGCTTGGCCACGTCCCAGCCGCGGTTCAGCTCCCCGACCAGATTTTCCTTCTCCACCCGCACGTCGTCGAAGAAGGTCTCGCAGAAGGGCGACTTGCCCGAGATCAGGGTGATCGGCTTGGTCGTCACGCCGGGCGTCGCCATGTCGAACAGGACGAAGCTGATGCCCAGATGCTTGGGCGCCTCGGGATCGGTGCGCACGAGGCAGAAGATCCAGTCCGCCTTGTCGGCATAGCTGGTCCACACCTTCTGGCCGTTGACGATCCAGTGGTCGCCCTGATCCACGGCGCGGGTCTGCAGCCCGGCCAGGTCGGATCCTGCGCCCGGCTCGGAATAGCCCTGACACCAGCGGATCTCGCCGCGCACGATCTCGGGCAGGAAGCGCCGCTTCTGCGCCTCCGTGCCGAACTTCAGCAGGGCCGGGCCCAGCATCCAGACGCCGAAGCTGTTCAGCGCCGGCTGCGCCCCGATGCGCGCCAGCTCCTGGGCCAACACCTTGGCCTCGTCCCGCGACAGGCCGCCGCCGCCGTACTCCACCGGCCATTCCGGCGCGGTCCACCCGCGCTCGCCCATGAGCTTCAGCCAAAGCGCGTGCCCCGGCGAGGCGAAGACGGCCTTGCGCCCGCCCCAGATCACCTCGTCCTCCGACGTCACCGGCCCCCGCACCTCGGGCGGACAGTGCGCTTCCAGCCAGGCGCGCGTCTCCGCGCGGAATCGTTCCAGTTCGCTCATGGAGCGGATGGAGCCACGGTTACGTCAGGGGAGGCAAGGGTGGAGGCGGTCGCCTCAGGGGATCGATCAGCGCCGGGCGCGGCACTTGATGCACGTCATCCGGCCCGGCCGCGATCGGCTCTGGGTAAACAGGTGACGGCAGAAGAGCTGCCGGATGAAACGCAACATTCGCCGCCTCCGCAGCCCTTCGGGGGAGCCGACCGGCGACATCTCGAAGGACGCGGGGGCGTTCTCGAGATGCCGCCGGGGAACGGGCCTCGGCGCTGCGCCGGCCGATGTCTCGACGCGCAGGCTCCGGCTCGCCGGCGCCGCACTGTGAGGAGCGGCACCGGCGCATACCGCGCGCATACCGCGGGGCACTTGAACCACCTGCGCGGGCATTGGGATCAGCGTTCGCCGGGAGGCTCGTCGCGGGCCAGTCGCCGGTATTCGCTCGGCGTCATCCCGTAGCGCTTGCGGAACTCGCGACTGAGGTGCGAGGCGTCGCTGAACCCCAGCCGGTGGGCGATGGTGCCGATGGGCTCGGCCTTGCCCCGCTCGGCGATGGCGGCCCTCGCCCTGACGAGCCGCTGCCCCATCACATAGGCCGCCACGCCGCCGTCGGATCTGAAGGCGGAGAAAAGGCGCCCGCGCGTGACGCCCAGCGCCTTGCACAGCTCCGCGGCGGGGATTTCGCCGCCGCCCATGCGCTGCTCGATCACCTCGACGGCCCGCGCCCGCAGCGACTGTTCGGCACTGGCGCGGGGCGCCAGATGGGGTCTGTGCTGGGCCAGCCCGAGGGCGAGGATCTCCAGGAACACCTCGCCGATCCGGTCCGCGTGGGCGAGGTCGAGGCGGGGCAGCGCCCGGTAGAGTTCCGCGGCGTAGGCGAAGGCCATGGCGGCCGCGTCGGGCGGCAGCACCACGGCCGTCAGGTCTGCGAGAGGACCGAACCGGGCCTCCGCCAGCGGACGCGGGACGATCAGCGACCACGTCAGGCTGGCGGTGGAGACGTGCAGCGACGGCCGGCCGAGGTCGTGGAAGTGCAGCATGCCATCGGATTCCCGGAACGGAACGCCGTCGATCTCGCCCTGGGCGACGCCCTTTTCCATCATCGACACGACGATGGGATCGAAGTCCGAGGCGCGGATGTCGTCCAGGCGACGTTTCCAGCGCATGGCGGTGATCTCTGTGCGGACGAAGGTCACCGGTCCCAGCTGCGCCGATTCCCAGCGCGTGTTGAACGGCTCCGACGGCACGGTGCGGTAGATCGGGCGGGTTCGCGGCCAGTCCCGTCGGCTCCAGTCCTCATAGCGGGCGTCCGGCGGCAGATGGTCGGTCGAATAGCGCAGGATGGGGATGGGCGTCCGGGGGACCCGGCCCGATTTCGTCTCGACCCACTCACTCACCGACGGCACCGAACTCTGAACACTGACACTACGCGAACGACGATACGCCCGGCGCGGCTCGGGAGCCAACAGAAAGGGCGGACCCGTCGCCGGATCCGCCCTCTTTTTCCGTGTCTTGCGGGTCACCGAGCCGGCGGCGACGGGTCGGACCTCCTCAGAAGTCCGTGTCGCCCGCTGGACCGGCTCTCGCCGATCCAGCCACTCCCGATGATGGGCGCTTATGGACTTCTGCCTAGAAGTCCATGTCGCCCATGCCGCCCATGCCGCCGCCGGGCATGCCACCGGTGCCGCCCGAGTTCTTCTTCGGAGCGTCGGCCACGGCCGCTTCGGTGGTGATCAGGATGCCGGCCACCGAGGCCGCGTCCTGCAGGGCGGTGCGGACCACCTTGGCGGGGTCGATCACGCCCATGGCGACCAGGTCGCCATACTCTTCGGTCTGGGCGTTGAAGCCGTAGGTGGCACCGCTGTTCTCCAGCACCTTGCCGACCACGATCGAGCCTTCGACGCCGGCGTTCTCGACGATCTGCCGGATCGGGGCGTGGATGGCGCGACGGATGATGGCGATGCCGGCGGTCTGGTCGGCGTTGTCGCCTTGCAGGCCTTCCAGCGCCTTGGTGGCCTTCAGCAGGGCGATGCCGCCGCCGGGGACGATGCCTTCTTCAACGGCCGCACGCGTGGCATTCAGCGCGTCATCGACGCGGTCCTTCTTCTCCTTGACCTCGACCTCGGTCGAGCCGCCGACGCGGATG
>JAHJOO010000061.1 GCA_018820275.1 Alphaproteobacteria bacterium | reverse complement strand
CGAAGGCGGCGTACAGCGCCTGTCCGCCCGCGCGGGCCCGGGGCAGGGCGACGGTCGCGCCGTTCGCCTCGGCCCAGGCGGCGTTGAAGGCCAGCACCTGGCCCGAGGCCCAGACCAGGGCGGCGGGCTCCGCCAGGGCGTCGAGAATCTCCACCGCCGCGTCGCCGCGGGGCCGCTGGGCCGCCTCGTTGCGGCCGAAGGCGAACAGGCCGATCAGCGCCACGCCCGCCGCGGCGCAGATCAGGATCAGGCCGGGCGCGCTGAACGGATCGGTGCGGAACGCCGGATAGGCCATGGCCGCGACCGCCAGCCCGGCACCCAGCGCCATCACGACCAGCAGGGGATCGACGGGCGAGCGGCGGGTTGGGGTCATGGTTCGTACGCCCGATTCGGATGGGACAGCATACGACGTTTCCGTCACGACACCGTGCGGGGCCGGGGCCGGGTCCTCGCCCGCTTCTGCATCACGAAGCCGATGATCTTGGCCGCGGCCTCGAAATGCTCGCGCGGGATGACCTCGTCGACCTCGACGGTGGCGTACAGGGCGCGGGCGAGGGGCACGTTCTCGACGGTCGGGACGTCGTGCTCGGCCGCCACCTGCCGGATCCGCAGGGCCAGCGCGTCGACGCCCTTGGCGACGCACACGGGCGCGGCGTCGCCCTTGTCCGGCTCATAGCGCAGCGCGACGGAGTAGTGGGTCGGGTTGGTCACCACGACCGTGGCCTTGGGCACGTTCTGGATCATGCGGCGGCGGCTGCGCTGGATGCGCAGCTGCTTCTGGCGCGCCTTCACGTGCGGGTCGCCCTCGGACTGTTTGAAGTCCTCCTTGACCTCCTCCTTGGTCATCCGCATCCGCTTGGCGAAGCGGAACTTCTGCCACAGGTAGTCGGCGCCCGCCGTGGCCGTCATGAAGGTGATCGCCGACACGGCCAGGGTCAGGCACAGGTCGCGGACCAGCGGCAGGACCGCCGCCGGGGGCAGGGCGGCGAGGGTCTCCAGACCCGCGATGTGCGGCTTGATCGTCAGCCAGCAGATGAAGCCCAGCACGACCAGCTTGAGGAAGGTCTTCAGGAACTGCACCAGGCCGTCGGGGCCGAAGATGCGCTTGAACCCCTCCATCGGGCTGAGCTTCTTCAGATCCGGCTTGATCTTCTCGGCCGAGAACACGATGCCCCCGGACTGGGCGATGTTGCCGCCGACCCCGCCCAGCAGGACTGCCAGCGCCAGCGCCCCCATGAAGGGCGCCGCCGTCCACAGGGCCCGGGCCCCGATCTCCACCCCCGCCCCGGCGTCCAGCCCGCCCATCATGCGGTGCGGCGAGGCGATGAAGGGCAGCAGGTCGCCGGCCATCTGCGCGGCGAAGCCGCCGCCCAGCGTCAGGATCACCGCCGCCGCCCCGACCAGCGACAGGGTCGAGCCGACGTCGGGACTTCGGGCGACGTCGCCCTTCTTGCGGGCTTCCGCAAGTTTTCGGGGGGTGGCGTCTTCTGTCTTCGACTCGGGATCGGGCGTGTCAGCCACCGGCGCCCCCCGAGACGAAGACCTGGGCCAGGGCGCGGTAGCGGTCGATGAAGACCGTCCCCAGCGTCCCCAGCGACAGGGCGAAGATGGCGAGCCCGCCCAGCACGCTGATCGGCGCGGTGGCGAAGAAGACCTGGAACTGCGGCATGATCCGGCCGATCAGCCCCGAGCCGATGTTCAGCACGAGGGCGAACACCAGGATGGGCCCGGCCAGTTGGACCCCCAGCAGGAAGCTGTCCCCCAGCGTCTTCACCGCCAGGGTGGTGAAGTCCTCGGCGATCAGGGGCTGGACCGGCGCGATCAGTTGGTAGCTGCCCACCAGCCCGGCGAAGAACAGGTGATGGGTGTCGGTGGCGAAGATCAGGGTCACGCCCATGACCGTCAGAAAGGCCGCGATCGTCGACCCCGGCTGGGCCTGCAGCGGATTGGCCGTCTGGGCGAAGCTGAGCGTGGTCTGCAGCGACACCACCTCGCCCGCCGTCGCCAGCGCCGTCATGAAGGCGCGCAGCACGGCCCCGATGGCCAGACCCACCAGCACCTCGCGGATGATCCAGCCCACCGTGGCGCCCAGGGTCGCCGGCAGGGGCGGCAGATAGGCCGTCAGCACGGGCCACAGCGCCAGCGTGATCACCAGCGCCAGCGACAGGCGGATGCGCGGCGGCACGTAGCTTTCGCCGATGCCGGGCAGCAGCAGCAGGATGGCGCCCAGACGCGCGAAGATCAGGGCCGCGGCCCAGACCTCATCCGCGGCGGCGAAGGCGTTCACCTAGGTCACATGCCCGAGATGCGTTCGGCGATGGTCCGCATGAAGCCGCCCAGAAGTGCCCCCATCAGCGGCAGGAACAGCAGCAGCGACACGAAGATGGCCAGGATCTTCGGCGCATAGACCAGGGTCTGTTCCTGGATCTGGGTCAGCGCCTGGAACAGGCCGATGCCGACGCCGACGACCAGGGCGACGATCAGGGCCGGCGCGCACAGCTGGATCGTCAGCCACAGGGCGTCGCGCCCCACATCCAGAACTTCCGCGCCGGTCATGGCCTAACTCCACTCAGAACCGGGCAGAAACTGCCGCCTGCATGGTTAACGGGGGGTTAGGGGCTCGCGGCCCGCTCCTTGCGGCGAAGGCTCCGAAAGGACCCCTTCCGATGACCCAGGCCCTGATTTCGACCCGAAACGAGACGGTTCCGATCGCCCGCGGCGGTTGGCTGGACGCGCTGCGTTTCATTGTGGCCTTCCTGATCATCCTGCACCACTTCCAGGCCGCGGGGCCCCACGCCCTGGCCGAGGCGCTGCATCCGGTGTTCGAGCGGGGCGGGTTCCTGCTGACCAACTTCTTCCTGATCGACAGCGGCTATGTGCTGATGCGGGTCTATCAGGAGGCGCTGCGGCGCGGCTCCATCGGCGCCGGGGACTTCGTGCTGAAGCGGTTCCTGCGCGTCGTGCCAGCGCACCTGATGCTGGGCACGGCCCTGATCGGCCTGGTGCTGCTGTCGTCCGCCGCGGGCGTCGCGCCGCGCAATCCGGAATGGTTCGACTGGAGCCAGCTGCCGGCCCAGCTGCTGCTGGTGCAGAGCTTCGGCATCCCCGGCGGTCTGGGCTGGAACGCGCCGACCTGGTCGATCTCGGCCCTGCTGGGCTGCTACCTGGCCTTCCCGTGGATCCTGAAGGGGCTGGACCGCGTCGGGCCCTGGACGGCGCTGGCGCTGGGCGTCGGCGTCTATCTGGCGGTCAATGAGTGGACCTGGGCCGCCCTGGGCCACCCCGTCTGGCAGATGCCGATGAAGTACGGCTTCATCCGCGCCCTGCCGCTGTTCTTCCTCGGCATGTGCCTGGCCCGTTTCGCCAGCCGCGCCTGGATCCATCCGCGTCTGGCCGGCTGGACCATGGTCGCGGCCACCGCCGGCTTCGTCGCCCTGCAGTGGTTCGACAAGAACGCCCTCGCCTCGATCGCCTGCCTCTCGCTGATCATCCTGGCGGCGGGGGCCATTCCGGTCACGCGGCCGTCGAAGTGGGTCGAGAAGGCGGCGCTGGTCAGCTTCTCGATGTTCATCTCCAATGAGGTCGTGCGCATCGCCTGGTTCGGCGCGGTCAACGTCGCCGTCGCGCGGCTGGGCCTGTCGGAGCCGGTGCAGTGGGCGCTGTGGGCCGCGGGCGTGCTGGCCGCCGTCGGCTTCGCCTTCGCCTTCCACTTCCTGATCGACGCCCCGCTGCAGGACCGGATCAAGACCTGGATCCGGTCGCGGCACCGCGCGACGGCCGCCGCCCCGGCGCCTCAGCCGGCCTGATCGGGTCCGGCCTCGTCCGGGCCAGGCGCGGGTTCCGGCGCGGGGTCGGCCGGGGGCGCGACCTCGCCGCGGGCCTCGGCCATCAGGGCGCGGGCCTGATCGGCCGCCGGTCCGCCGTGCGGCGAATTGGCCAGCGGCATCAGCACGACCACCGCCTCCGCGCGCCGCTCCGCTGCGATCAGGGCGCGGGCATAGCCCAGTCGCACGACCGCCAGCTGCGGCGCGCCGTCGAAGGCCGCCTCCCACGTCAGCATGTCGTTGTCGTTGGGGTAGCCGGGCTGCCCCTCCCGCGTGCGGGTGATCAGCAGCAGCGTGAAATAGTCATCCGGATCGATGCGGTAGGCCCGCGCGAGGAAGCCGCGCGCCTGGGCCAGCAGGGCGCGGCGCTGTTCGGGATCCTCGGCCTTGTCCGCCTGGCTGAGGCGTCCGGTGGCCAGATACTGAAGGGCTTCGTCGTTGTCGGGATCCAGCTCCAGGACGCGCAGCAGCGCCGCCTCGCCGGCCGCCGCGTCGCCCATGTGAAGCTCGGCATGGCCGAGCACGAGCAGGGCCAGGGGATCGTCGGGATGGCGGGCCGCGCGGCGACGGATGTCGGCCGTCACCGCCGCGCGATCCGCCTCGGGGACGGGGCGCTTGATCCGTTGCCCCTGCAGCAGAAGATCGCGGGCGGACCCGCCGAGACGGGTGATGCTGACCTCGAAGGGCTGATAGTCGATCTCATAGGTCAGCGCCTTGAGATTTCCGCTCAGATAGCCGCGCAGGATCGGGGTCACCTGGCGCGGGGCCAGACCGGTGGCCTGGGTGAAGGCCTCCACCGGGTCGACCCCCTGCGCGACGAGGCGGATGTAGGCGTCGAGCTGGGCGGAGCGTTCCGGCGTGGCGAAGAACCAGTGGGTCAGCAGCCAGGCCACCGGATAGTAGGTGCCGCGCGCCTGGGCGCCTTCGACCTGCTGGGGCCGGGCCGTCAGCAGGGTCTCGATCGGGATCCAGCCGCCCGAGTTCAGCCCGTCGAACCGCAGGGTGTTGAAGCGGCCGATCATGAACGAGTCGTTCCGGATCTCGGCCGTCATCACGTATTCGGCCAGACCCTCGGTGAGCCAGCCCGGATAGGGGGCGTTCAGGTGCTGGAAGAAGAAATGGTGCGCGTATTCGTGCAGCATGAACTCGTCGCCCTCGCCGCGGATGGCGACGGCGAAGACGTCCTCCTCGGACGGCGTGTAGAAGCCGGCGACGGTCTCGGGCATGTCGGGCCAGACGACGCGCAGCCCCGCCCGGTCGTCGACGAGATAGATCGGCAGACGCCGCAGCGTGGGCCGCTCCATCGGCACGTTGAACCGGAAGCGGAGGATCTGGTCGAACCGCTCCAGCTTGGTGACGTATTCGCGCAGCTCGCGCTCGCCGCCGTCGGAATAGATGATGAAGTTGGGGCTCTCGGCCCGCAGCCAGGTCTGGGCCGCGGCGGCCCCCGCGACCAGGGTCACCGCCAGGGCGCCGATCAGCGCCGCGATCAATCTGAACATGAACCCACCCCGATCTGCCCGGGGCGAAGGCTAACCTCCGCGTGCGCCGACGCCAAGCGCGGCCGTTCAGGCGGCCATGCGGTTCCACACGGCGCGGTCGGCGGCCACGGGCGTCAGGCGGCCGCGGCGGGCCTTGCCGCCCAGATCGGCCAGCACGGCGTCGGGCAGGGCGCAGAAGCGGGGCTCCACCAGTTCCGGCGCGCAATCCTTCGCCGGGGCGGCGAACATGGCGGCGTTCAGGCCCGGCTCGCGGTCGTGCAGCAGCCAGGCCAGACGGCGCGCGCGGGCCGGATCGTTGCGATGCAACTCCGGGTCCTCGGCGAACAGTTCGCAGCCCAGCTCCAGCACGTAGTCGAAGCCCAGCTTCTCGAACCGGCGCGCGTCGCCGGGCGTGACCGGGCAGGCCTCGTCCAGATCGAACACGACGTCGTTCAGAAGAAAGAGCATGCGAACCGCCACCATCACGCCGGGCTCAGATCGGCCCGTTGATGGCGAACATAGGCGCCCGCGCTTGCGGTCCGGTTCACGAACGCGGCTAAGAAAGTGTGACGCTCCGGCGGGGCGTTAACCCGTCTTTTCGGTGAGGAAGTGCCGGCCCTGCCGGTCCTCGATCTCCACCACCCAGAGGTCGGGATCCTGGCCGATCTGGCGGCGGATCCAGTCGTCGACCTCGCCTTCCATCTCGCTGTCCATCGGCTGCAGCCACATCGGGGCGCCGTCGGGGGCGACGGTCTCGCGCCACACGCGCGCGCGGCGTTCCGAAGAGTTCCAGACCTTGACCAGCACCGCGCCCGCCCGATCGTCGCCGCGGCGCGACACGGTGGCCGAGGCACCCTCCAGCTCGGCGCGGCGGATCAGGGCGGCGACCCAGACGTGCGAGGCGATCAGCAATTCGTCAACCTTGCTCGGGAACCGGACGGGAAGGGTCGCCGTGGTGGTATGGGCGCATGAAGACGTCCCGCCAACCCCGATCGCGCGCCCTGACCGCCGCCGCCCTGACCGTCGCCTCCGCGCTGACGGCCGGGCCCGCGCTGGCGGCGGACGCCCTGTACGACCGGACCTTCATGCTGGCCGCCGACGCCCGCTGCGGCCTGTTCGCGGCCCCGGTGCGCGCGGCCCTGACGTCCGCCGCCCTGCAGGCCCGCGGCGCCCGGCTG
>JAHJOO010000060.1 GCA_018820275.1 Alphaproteobacteria bacterium | reverse complement strand
CGGAGCGCCCGGGGCGGGAGCGGGCGCGGCGCTCGGGACCGGCTGGCGCAGGCCGGCCGGAATCGCGGCGGCGGTGCCGTTGTCGATGGCCGAAATGCCGATCTGGGCGCGCTGGCGCACCGAATCCGGCACATCCTGTCCCAGTTGCAGCTGGACGAAGGTCTGACGCGCCTCGGCGGTCTTGCCGAACTGCAGACGGGCCATGGCCTGGGTCTCCAGCGCCATCACGCGTTGGGGACGGCCCTCCTTGACCAGCGGTTCCAGACGACCTTCGATGTCTTCCAGCGTGCCGCCTTCGTCCATCAGGATCCACACGGCCTTCAGGGCCGCCTGGTCGGCCAAGATCGGATCGCGGTCGGCGCGCGCCGCCTGATCCAGCAAGTCGACGGCCTCGGCCGCTTCGCCCCGCTGCAGGGCCAGGCCGGCGCGCTGGTTCAGGGCCAGGGCCTTGTAGGCCGAGTTGCCCACCTTGTGCGCCTCGGTGAAGGCGACTTCGGCCGCGGCCGCGTCATTGGCCTGCAGGGCGTCCAGCCCGCGGTCATAGGCGACGGCGGCCTTCTCGCCCTGCGAGGTCTTGAAGCTGTCCCAGCCCCAGAAGGCCAGGGCCGCGATCAGGGCCAGCGCCAGGACGCCGCCGACGACGGGGCCCCATTTGCGCGCGAGGCGCTTCCACCGTTCGGAGCGCAGCTCCTCTTCGACTTGTTCGAAGACATCAACCACGGATGCGTCGCCCCCACGAAGCGGGGTTCAGGACCCGCTGATTTGAAACCGGCGCGACCCTAGAGGGTCGGCGCGGCGCCCGCAACGCGACGGTCAGGCCGAGGCGGGCTTTTTGGAGAAGTATGTTTCGACTTCGGCAGGAAAACGGCGGGCCCGGACGTCTGCGGCATAGCCGGCGGCCGCCCGGTCGATCTCGCCGCGCAAATCGGCGTAGCGGCGGACGAATTTCGGCGTCCACTCGAACATCCCCAGCATGTCCGACACGACCAGGATCTGGCCGTCGCAGGCGGCCGAGGCGCCGATCCCGACCGTGGGCTTGTCGATCGCCCCGGTCACCTCGCGCGCCAGGCCCTCGGCCACGCCCTCGACCACGACGGCGAAGGCCCCGGCGTCGGCGGTCGCCTCGGCCTCGGCCAGCACGCGCAGCCGTTCCTCCTCGGTCCGCCCCTTGGCCTTGAAGGCCCCGTCGGTCAGCACCGCCTGCGGGCGCAGGCCGACGTGGCCCATCACCGGAATGCCGCGCTGGACCAGATAGGCGATGGTCTCCGGCACCGTGGGGCCGCTTTCGAGCTTCACCCCCTGGGCGCCCGTCTCCTTCATCACCCGGGCGCAGTTGTCGTAGGCGACCTCCTTGCCGCCCTCGTAGCTGCCGAACGGCATGTCGATCACGACCATGGCCCGCTTCGAGCCGCGCATGACGGCCTGACCGTGCAGGATCATCATCTCCAGCGTCACGCCGACCGTGTTGGGCAGGCCGTGCACCACCATGCCGACGCTGTCGCCGACCAGCAGAAGGTCGCAGTGCGGGTCCAGGATCTCCGCCGTCGGCGCGTCATAGGCGGTCAGACAGACTAGCGGCTCGCCGCCCTTGCGGGCGCGGATGTCCGGCGCGGCGAGGCGGCGGACGACTTCCTGCTTCTGGGCGGACACGGCGGCCTCCTCGATGGAACGGGCTCCCTAGATAGGCACCCGCCCCCGGGGAGTCATCAGACGTCCTGCGCCAGCTTCATCGCCCCGGCCGCCGCCACCGCCACCAGGGCCGCCGCGGCGATCCAGAACAGCTGCATGGCGCCCAGGGAGCCGACCTCCAGCCCGCTCAGCCCGAGGGCGTCGAGCGCGCTTGCGGCCAGACCCTGGGCCTGGGTCGACGCCGCCCGGACGCCCTGGGTCACCGCCTCGCCCGCCACGACGCCCGACGCGTCGCCCAGGCTCAGATTGACGTTGACCGCCTCGCGCAGGGCCACAGCCCCGCCCACCACCCCGGCGAGCGACAGGGCCAGAAACCGCACGCGCGATCCCTGCTCCAGCCGCCTCTCCACCTGGGCGGTGAACAGCGGCGCGTCGGCCATGTGCGGCGTGCGGGCGAACAGGCGTTCGATCTCGGGGTCGAATTCGTCAGCCGACATGCTGCGTCCTCCCCAGGGTCCCGGCGGGCGCGAGCCGCGCGCGGAGTTTATCCAGACCACGTTTGACATGAGACTTCACCGTGCCGAGTGGCAAATTGAGGGCCGTCGCGATCTCCGGGTGCGCCATCCCCGCGCCGTGGCACAGGCTGACGCAGAGACGCTCGGCCTCGCTCAGGGACTTCATCGCCTCGTCGAGGTCGACCCGGTCCCCGTGCTCGACGGCGGGCGCCGTCGAATCGTCTTCCAGTTCCGCGACGTAGCGCGCCTCCCTGGCGACCCGCTTCAGATACAGGCGGGCGGCGATCCGCTTGACCCAGCCCGCGAACGTGCCCTCGCCGCGGAACTCGGCGCAGCGCTCGAACGCCTGGATGAAGGCGTCCTGGGCCACGTCGTCGGCCAGCGAGGGCTGAGCCCCCATGCGGCGCAGCAGGGCGCGGACGGCCGAGCCGTGGCGACGGACCAGCTCGCCGAACTCCCGCCGGCCGCCGGCGGCCGCCTGGGCCGCCAGCTCGACGTCGTGCCGGTCCACCAGGGCCAGAGACGGAGACTGGGTCATGACGGATCCCCTTCCCGACGGGCCTCAGTCCTTGTTCTTGTTGAAGAAGCTCAGGGCGATGAAGGCCAGGCCGATGGTCAGCGGGACGCAGGCGATGCCCAGCAGGCCGTTGTCGAAATTCTCGCTGCCCCAGCCGGCCTCGCCGAGGCTGCTGACCACGCTGAACAGGCCGATGCCGATGCCGGTGGCCGTCCAGATGATGCCCTTGCGCAGATCGCGGCTGCGCGACGGCAGCTTGCCCTGGACCTCGCGGGTCATGGCGTCGATCAGCTCGGGCGGCAGTTGCTGTCCCTTGTCGATCGCGTGCCGGACGGTCTGCTGGATGTCGCGCTTCTCCCGCGACTTCAGCCACGACGGCCCCACGATGATGGCGGCGATGGCACCGAAGATGATCATGACGATCCAGATGGCGACGAAGCCTTCGTCCATGGTGAAATCCCCTTGTCCGTGACCGCAGCGTGATCCTGCGGCCTTCTGACGACAAGAGGCGGCGGCGGGGCTCCACGGATGCGCGGGCCGGGGTGAAACTTTCGTAAGATGGCTGTAAGCGGTTACAGCCTTCGAACCGGGAGCGTCCCATGACCAGCCGCCGCCGCCTGCTTTCCGCCGCCCTCGTCCTGCCGCTGGCGGGCTGCGCGACCTTCCCGGCCGGGTCGGGCCGCACCCTGCGCCTCGCCTGCTTCAACATCTGGCACGACCGCGACGACTGGGCGGCGCGCCTGCCGCTGGTCATCGAGACCCTGCGCGCGGCCGACGCCGACGTCATCGGCCTGCAGGAGGTGCTGCAGGACGCCGCCACCGGCCTGCCCAACCAGGCCGAAACCCTCGCGGCCGCGCTGGGCGGCTATGAGGTCCGCTTCATGTCGACCGACGCCGAGGGCGCGCCCCGCCGCTACGGCAACGCCGTCCTCAGCCGCCTGCCCGTGCTGGAGACGGACACGAAGAAGCTGGAGCCGCTGGACGACTTCCGCACGGCCCTGCGCGTGCGGGTCGACGTCGGCGGCCGCGCGGTCGACGTCGTCAACACCCATTTCCACCACACGCCCGAGGGGGCCGCCATCCGGGCGCGCCAGGCGGCCGACCTGCTGGCCTGGATCGGCGCCGGGGCGACCCCGAAGATCGTCATGGGCGACTTCAACGCGCCGCTGACCGACGCCGGCCTGGCCGGGCTCGCCGCCTCGCCCCGCTTCGTCAGCGCCCTGCCCGCCGGGGCCGCGCCGACGACGCTGAACACGAACGAGGGCCACACCTCGCGCGTCATCGACCACGTCTTCGTCCAGGCCGACGCCTTCGACGTCGTCTCGGCCCGGGTCACGGGGACGCAGGCGGTGAACGGCGTCTGGCCGTCCGACCACTATGCGGTCGAGGCCGTGGTCCGGCTTCGCCCCTGAGCCGGACGGGCCGGTTGCGGATTTCCCCGGCGGCCACATCTTCAGGGCAGAACGGGAGCGCGCCATGACCGAAGTCACCTATCGCATCGTCGAGCACGACGGAGGCTGGGCCTATCGCCTCGGCGAGACCTATTCCGAGACCTTCCCGAGCCACGACGCCGCCCGGGCCGCCGCCGAGCGCGCCGCCCGCGAGCAGCGGGTCGCCGACCGCACGGCCTGGATCGAGTTCGAGACGCCGGACGGCGAATGGGTCACCGAACGCGCCGACGGCCACGACCGGCCGGAGACCGACGTCGAGGGCTGATGTCAGCCCAGGGCGGCGTCCCACGCCGCCGGATCGAAGCCGACCAGGGTCCGCCCGTCCTCCAGCGCCAGCACGGGCCGCTTGATCAGGGACGGCTGGGCCAGCATCAGCCGGATCGCCCTGTCCGCGTCCAGACCGGTCCTGGCGGCGTCCGGCAGGGCCCGGAACGTCGTGCCCTTGCGGTTCAGCACCGTCTCCCACCCGTGCGTCTTCACCCAGCCGCGCAGCGCGGCCTCGTCCACGCCCTGTTTCCTGTAGTCGTGGAAGGCATGGACCGCGCCGCGCCCCTCCAGCCAGACGCGCGCCTTCTTCACCGTGTCGCAGTTGGGGATGCCGTGGAGGGTGATCATGGGCTCGTCCTGCCGTGGGTCGCGCCGCGGGGCAAGACGCGGCTCGCCTCTGGCTTTCCGCCAAGTCAGCCGACTATCAATTCCCGGCCATCCGGGAGACCGCCATGACCCAGCGCGTGAACCTCACCTTCGCCGACGGCGTCGCCGACGTGCGCCTGAACCGGCCGGACAAGATCAACGCGCTGGACATGCCCATGCTCGAGGCGCTGGCCGAGGTGCCGACGCGGCTGGCGGCGATGCCCGGGGTCCGGGCCGTCGTGCTGTCGGGCGAAGGCCGGGGCTTCTGCGCCGGGCTGGACATGCAGACCATGGGGGGTCTGGCCGGCGCCGATCTGGACATCGTCTCCCGCACCCACGGCCTCGCCAACCTGTTCCAGCAGGCCGCCTGGGGCTGGCGCGACCTGCCCGTGCCCGTGATCGCCGCCGGCCACGGCGTGATCTTCGGCGGGGGACTGCAGATCTTTTCCGGCGCCGATCTCCGCATCGTCCGCCCCGACGCGCGCCTGTCGGTCATGGAGATGAAGTGGGGCATCGTCCCCGACATGGCCGGCTTCGCCCTGTGGCGCGGCCTGGTGCGCGACGACGTGCTGCGCGAGCTGGTCTACACCGCCCGCGAGTTCACGGGCGAGGCGGCCGTCGCCCTCGGCTTCGCCACCCGCCTCGCCGATGATCCCTGTGCCGAGGCCATGGCGCTGGCCCACGCCATCGCCGCCCGGAACCCGGACGCCGTGCGCGCCGCCAAACGTCTGGCCAACCTGTCGCGCGACGACGGGGCCGACCGGGTGCTGACGGCGGAAAGCGTCGAGCAGGCCGCCCTCATCGCCACGCCCAACCAGATCGAAGCGGTCATGGCCAATGTCCAGACGCGGACGCCGGTCTTCACCGACTGAGCGGGGGCTGGTCCCCGTGCCGATCGACTAGTCGGCGGACCGGCTCTCCCGACCGGGATCGGGGCACGACACGAAACACCCGACCTCTTGCAGGTAGGGGGCCAAGGGGTAGCCGGTCACGGGCACGCCCGCCGCGTCCAGCCAGGCATGGGCGGTCATCTCGCCTGCTCCATCGCGGCCCGAGCCGAGGTGCAGGACGGTGGCGATGCGGCGGCGCCGCAGCATGGCCTCGGCGGCCAGGGCCTGCTGCAGGCAGACCGCCCTGAACGGCACCCGCCGCGCGGCGGCGGCGACCGCCCAGCGCACGTCGGTCACGACCCGGACCTCGGCCTCGGTCCCGCGGACCTGCGCGGCGGCGACCCGCGGGTCGTCCGGCGTCGTCAGATGGCCCAATCGCCTCGCGACCGTCCGGAACGGCCGGACGAGGAGCGTGGCGCGGGCGACCGCGAGCCCCAGAACGGCCTCCAGCACCATCGACGCGGGCCGGCCGGACCCGGTTCGCGGCACCGGCGTCGGCCGCGATGCGTCCGCGCCCTGCCAGCCTTGAGCGGCCGACCGCGCGAGGGTCGCGGCGAGGGACTCGCGCTCCAGCCCGTACCTCCCGGGAAGCGTCGCCAGGATCCAGTTCCCCGCGCCGTTGCCCTCAAGCACGACCGGCCCGCGGGCCGTGAGCATGATGTCCCAATGCACCACCGGCAGGGTCGGCACGGCGGCCGTCGCCGTAAGGGCGAGGCCGACGGCCTCCGCGAACCGAGGCACGGCCCGGCCGGCGATCCGCGGCCCTCCCGGCTCGCGGGCCTCCAGCAGATCGTCGGGGGATGACAGGATCACGCCCCCGAGGAGCGTGCCGGCCTCCACGTCGACCGGCGCGTAGATCTGGCCGCTCAGGAAATTTCGCGCATTCCTGCCCGGCCGCGCGAGGACCATCATCGCGGAATGCAGGCTGGGCCGTCCGTCTTCAGCGCGCGAGGTCGTGACGCGCAGGACCGGCGCGCCCGCGTCACAGCAGAGATCGGCGAGGTCGTCCGTCGTCGCGAGCCGGTCCTGAACGAGCAGATCGTCGCCTTCGGTCAGCCGGGCCAGCCGGTCGGCCAGCGTGCCGGCGTCGACCGACGCTCCGTCGATCCTCCAGCCGTCGTCGTCCTTTCGAACGGGAAACGCGTTGCGGCCCCCGGCGCCGTGGCGCGGCTTGACGAACAGATCGGCGCGGCCGCGCCCCTCGAGGATTTCGGCCAGATCGGGCGGGGTGCCGCGGCGGCAGACCGTTCGGACCTCGGGCACCGGAATCCCCATCGCCGCCAGACGCCGCCCCAGCTCCAGCTTGTCGGACAGCAGCTCGTGATCGGCGGGAGCGCCCAGCCCCGAAAGCACCAGGGCCGTCGACCGGGCCGGCATCGGGTGCCGCGCGCCGTAGAGCGCCCGCCAGGCATGCCCGTCGACCGGGTCGCCGCCGGCCATCAGGCAATCCAGGTAGAGTCGGCGCCAGGCCCGCCGGTCAAGCCGCAGGGCGCGGGCGAAAGGGAGGGTCCGCCCCAGCGCCACGAACGGCCAGACCGCACGGTCCGCTGCCAGAATCAGCGGCCGCACCACGACCGGCCGTCGTCCGTGCCATGCGGCGGCCGCGCCCCTTCGAAGGGGGCCGAGGACCGGGTCCGGCCCGGAGCCCCACCCAAGACCGTCGAGCGGAAATCGATGCCAGATCGCCGTCACCAATCGCCAGGTTGACCGGGACGTCGCGGGGAGCCCTCAGGGCGAGGTGCCCGACCGCCCGGCGGAACGCCGGTGTGGACTCAGGAGCCCGTCTTGAGGAAGGGCGTGCCCTCGATGCCCGACGTGCCGCCCCCGGCGGTCAGGACGCTGATGTCGGCGTCCTCGATCCGCGGAGACTGCCAGGTCGCGCGCGACTGCACGGCGGCACCGGTTTCGGGAGCGGCGTCGTCAATCTTGCGGGTCATCGAGTCGGTCCGATCTGGGGTTGCCATGCCCTGACCCATAAAACCCGCCCCCCAAAAGATCAACGACGCCGTGCGCGCGGCACTCGGCACTCCGTCAGGATTGCCAATCGGGGGTCGGTCGAAGATACGGACGCATGAACGAGACCGGCGACCAGCCCCCATTCACCTACCGGATGTCGGGGCTGACCGTCGATTCGGAGGTCGCCCTGCCCCTGCGATCCCAACGCCCGACGGGGAGCGCGCAGGCGGACGTGACGATCCACGTCGAGCCGGTGCCCGACCACCTCGATGAGGTGCTCCACAGCGGCGCGAACTGGGAAATCGATCAGACCCGCTTTCTTCTGAACCTTCCCGGCATCGGGCGCTTCATGGCGACGGACGGCCGGAGGCTGAGCATCTGTCCCGCGTCCGACATGCCGGTCGACGACGTCCTGATTTTTGCCCTGGGCACGGGGATGTCGGCCATCCTCTATCAACGGGGTGCCCTGCTGCTGCACGCGTCCGCCGTCGTCCGCGACGGCCGGGCCTACCTGTTCTGCGGGCCGAGCGGAGCGGGCAAATCCACGCTGTCGGCGGCGCTGTCCCGCAGCGGATGCGGCTTCCTGTCGGATGACCTGTCGGCGGTGATCCAGCCCGAAGGCGGACCGGCGCGCGTCGTTCCGGACGGCCGCGCCCTGCGCCTGTTTGCCGACAGCATCGATCGCCTCGACCTCAGGGACGCCGTCGGGCCCCGGGTCCGGCGCCTGGTCGACAAGTTTCACGTCGCGCCCCCCGCGGTCGGCGACGCGGGTTCCGGCGTGCCAATCGCCGCGATCCACATGCTGACCTATGCCAATGAGGAGCGGGCCCCCGCCATCGAGAGGTTGCCGCCGCTCAACGCGGCCCAGGCCCTTCTGCGCCAGTCCTATCGCCGCCAGGTCGCCCTCGCCTACGCCGACAGAAGCGGACTTGCGGCCCGGATCGCCGCGCTCGTGTCGACGACCGGCGTCTATCACCTGAGCCGGCCGCGGGACCTGGACCGTCTGGACGCGACGATCCAGGCGCTCGCCCGTCACTGGGACGGCCCGGGCCCGGAGTGACGGCCTTGGCCACCCTGCCCACCGCACTGATCTGGCTCGCCTCCTATCCCAAGTCCGGGAACACCTGGATGCGGGTGCTGCTCGCCAATCTGCTGGCGGGGGGCGATCGACCGAAGGACATCAACGATCTGTCCGAAGACGAGACGCTGATCAGTCGCTGGCGCTTCTGCGACGACCTTCTGGTCGAGCCGGACACGCTCGATCCGGCCGAGCAGGCGCGGCTGCGCGCGACGCAGGCCACGTTCACCGCCCGGCGGCTCACGTCGACGTTTCTGTGCAAGACCCACGACAGGTTCGATCCCGCGGTGCTGGGTGCCCCTGCGGCGCGGGCCCTGTACCTGATCCGGGACCCGCGCGACGTGGCCGTCTCCCTGTCCCACCATGCCGGACTTTCGACGGATGACGCGATCGGGCAGATGCTCGATCCCGCCGCCCGGTCCCACGGCGCCATGCAGCTTCGATACCCGCTCGGGGACTGGGCGGGGCACGTCACGACATGGACGACGCAGACGGACATGCCCCTCGCGGTCGTGCGGTACGAGGATCTCCGCGCCGACACGCCGGCCGCCCTGTCGCGGGTCGTCGGCGCCCTGTCCGGCGCCGCCACGCCGGACGAGATCGGCCGGGCCGTCGCCCACTCCTCGCTGGACGAGCTGCAGCGCCAGGAGGCGAGCCGCGGATTCCGGGAGCGGCTGCCCGGCCAGAAGCGGTTTTTCCGGACGGGCCGCGTCGGCGAATGGCGCGACGTGCTCACCCCGGCCCAGACGACCCGAATCGAGGCGGTCTGCGCGCCCGTGATGAAACTCTGGGGATACGCCCCGTTCCATCCGGGCGAATGATGGCGCAAACACCGGACCTCAGGTGTTGTCGGGGAGTTCAGGATGACTCGGATGCTGCAGCGTTCGAAAGGGGCCTTGGGGTCGGCTGTGGAGGGCGGCGTCCTGCTGCTCAACGCCCGGTCCGGCCAGTATCACGAACTCAATCCCGTCGCGTCGCGCATCTGGGACCTGCTGGACCAGCCCACCGACGAAGACACCATCGTCGCCACGCTTCTGGCCGAATACGACGTGTCTCCCGCGGATTGTCGTGAGGAGGTCACCGCCTTTCTGAAGCTTCTGGATCAGCGCGGCCTGCTGACCGCCGGCTGAACGCGTGCGCCTGATCTGCGGAATTCTGTCGCTGGACGGATCCCCGGCGTCGGCGGGGCGCCTGGGCGCGATGGTCCAGGCGATGACCCCTCCCGGCCTCGCACCCGTCGTCGACCGCCGGCTGTGCGGGCCCTTCGCCACCGCGACCGTCGACTTCGCCGTTGCCGGCCGGATCGTCGAGCGCGACGGCTGGGTCGTCGCCGCCGACATGCGGCTGGACGCCCCCGGCGACGAGGGGACCTTTCTGGAGGGCCTTGCGCGACACGGCGCGGACTTCCCCGATCGCATCGACGGTGATTTCGCGGTCGCGCTCTGGGATCAGGCGCGCCGGACATTGTGGCTGGGGCGCGATTTCATCGGCGCGAGACCCCTCGTGTGGACATGGAAGCCAGGCCAATGGCTGGCCTTCTCCAGTCTGCCCAAGGGCCTGCACGGTGCCGACCTCGCTTCGCGGAGGCCCGACCCCGTCGCGCAGGCGGTCAGGCTCCGTCAGTCCTTCTTTCGCGGAGGCGACAGCGGCTTCCTCGACGTCGCCTATGTTCCGGCGGGACACAGCCTTCGGTTCGGGCCCGGTGACGAGGCACCGCGTCTGCACCGGGCCTATCGCCCCGACCCGGGGTCTGTCGGTGCCTGGCGGGGCACGCCGCAGGACGCGGCCGACGCGCTTCGGGGCCTGATCGACGCGGCGGTGAAGCGACGCCTGCCGGCCGGCGGGCTCGCCGCGAGCCATCTCAGCGGGGGGCTGGACAGTTCGGCCATCACCGTGCTCGCGGCCCGCGGAATGCGCGCGCGGGGTGGGCGCGTGCTCGCGCTCAGCATGACGACCGCCCGGGCCATCGGCCCGGGCCATCTGGATGAGCGACCGCTGATCGACGCCGTGCTGGCGCAGGAGCCGGACGTCGAGCACGTGGTGGCCCACGACGCGTTGCGCCTGCCCGGGCAGGAGGAGGAACCGGACTGGCCGGGCGGTCTCGTCGGCGGTCCGGACGACCAGATGATGGCGCGGGCGGCCGCATCGGGCGCGACCCGGGTTCTGAGCGGGGTGGGCGGTGACGAGGGCGCGACCTACAACGGTGCCAACCTCTACGCGGCGCTCCTTCGGGCCGGACGGGTCGGCGCCGTCGCCCGCGAACTGCCCGCCCGCGCCCGCGTCGACCGCGTCTCGCTGCATGCGGCTCTGTTCGGTCGGCTGCTCTCGCCCCTTCGTCCCCGATGGGTCAGGCGTCCGTCGACGTCCCCGATGGACCCGACCCTGGGCGTCCTGCGCTTCCTGAAGCCGGCCGTCCGGCACGACGTCCTGTCCCGGAGCATGCCGCCCATCCTGCAGACGAACTCGCCCCGGGAGCGGGTCACGGCCTTCACCGATCACCACATTCCGTCGCGGTGCGCCTACTTCGCCATCATGGCCGCGCGCCACGGGATCGCCGTCTCCTTCCCGCTGCTCGACCGCAAGGTCGTGGACTTCATGCTGTCGCTGCCGCTCGACATGTTCGTGTCGGACGGATACGCCCGCCAGCCCTTCCGCCGCGCCATGAAGGGAATCCTGCCGGACCAGGTTCGGCTCGCGCAGGTCAAGGTCGGGTTGTTCGACCAGCGGTTCGTGGACTATGCCGCACGGAAGGACGACCTGCTCCGGGCCGCCCGGGCGCTGCGGGCGTCGCCGTCGGCCGACGACATCATCTTCGATCTGGACGCCGTCATCGCCGGGCTCGAGTCGCTTCCGGGGGCCGACAGCCTGGACCGCGCGACCTCCGGCGGCCGGCTCGCGCTTGCGCCCGGGACGCCGCCCTGGTTGCCCCTGATGGCCGTGGAGTGCCTCATTGCCGCCCACCGGGCCACAGCGCTGCAGACCGGCCCCGGGGCCCCTGAGGGCTCAGCGCCTCGAGGCGTCGACGGACCGGATCACTCCCACTCGATCGTGCCCGGGGGCTTGGACGTCACGTCGTAGACCACGCGGTTGACGCCGCGGACCTCGTTGACGATGCGGGTGGCGGTCTTGCCCAGCACGTCCCACGGGAACTCGAAGAAGTCCGCGGTCATGCCGTCGGTCGAGGTCACCGCGCGCAGGGCCAGCACCTTCTCATAGGTCCGCGCGTCGCCCATGACGCCGACGGTCTTGACGGGCAGCAGCACGGCGAAGGCCTGCCAGATCTGGTCGTACAGCCCGGCCTTGCGGATCTCGTCCAGATAGATGGCGTCCGCCTCCTGCAGGGTCGCCACCGCGTCCGGCGTGATCTCGCCCGGGATGCGGATGGCCAGGCCGGGCCCCGGGAACGGGTGGCGCCCCACGAAGGCGTCGCTCAGCCCCAGTTCGCGGCCCAGCGCCCGCACCTCGTCCTTGAACAGCTCGCGCAGCGGCTCGACCAGCTTCAGCTTCATGTAGTCGGGCAGGCCGCCGACGTTGTGGTGGCTCTTGATCACGTGCGCCTTGCCGCTGGACGAGGACACGCTCTCGATCACGTCGGGATAGAGGGTGCCCTGGGCGAGAAAGGCCGCGCCCTCGATCTTGCTCGCCTCGCGGTCGAACACCTCGATGAAGACCCGGCCGATCGTCTTGCGCTTGGTCTCCGGGTCCGACTGGCCGGCCAGCGCGCCGAGGAATTCCTTTGAGGCGTCAACGTGGATCAGGGGAATGTTGTAGTGATCCCGGAACAGGGTCGTGACCTGGGTCGCCTCGTCCTTGCGCAGCAGGCCGGTGTCCACGAAGACGCAGGTCAGCTGGTCGCCGATCGCCTCGTGGATCAGCACCGCCGCAACCGAACTGTCGACCCCGCCCGACAGGCCGCAGATAACCTTCGCGTCACCCACCTGTTCGCGGATCTGGGCGATCTTCTCCTCGCGATAGGCGGCCATGGTCCAGTCGCCCTTCAGCCCGGCGATGCCGTGGGTGAAGTTGCGCAGCATCCGGTCGCCGCGCGGGGTGTGCATCACCTCCGGATGGAACTGGATGCCGTAGAAGCGCCGCGCCTCGTCGCCGATCACCGCATAGGGCGAGCCGGGCGAGGTGGCGATGACGTCGAAGCCGTCGGGGATGGCCGTGATCTTGTCGCCGTGGCTCATCCACACCGGCTCGGTCTCGCCGACCCCGGCCAGGCCCTCCAGCAGGGGCGAGGCCTTCGTCACGGTGATCTCGGCGCGGCCGAACTCGCGGGTGTGGCCGCCCTCGACCTTGCCGCCCAGCTGCTCGCACAGGGTCATCTCGCCATAGCAGATGCCCAGCACCGGCACGCCGGCGGTGAACACGGCGTCCGGCGCGCGCGGGCTGCCCGCCTCGTGCACGCTCTCGGGCCCGCCCGACAGGATGATCGCCGCCGGGGTCATCGCCGCCAGCGCGGCCTCGGCCTTCGCGTACGGATGGATCTCGCAATAGACCTTCGCCTCGCGCAGCCGCCGCGCGATCAGCTGCGTCACCTGGCTGCCGAAATCGACGATCAGAACTTTCTGGTGGTCGCTCATGGGGTCCGTTCGTACAGGGCGAAGAAGAAGCCGTCGGTGTGGGTCGAGGCCGGCGACAGGCGTCGCCGCGGGCCGACCGGCGCGAACTCGGGATGGGCGGCCTCGAAGGCGTCGGCGCTGGCCTCGTTCTCGCGGCTCAGCATCGAGCAGGTGACGTAGGCCAGACGCCCGCCCGGCTTCACCAGCTTCGCCGCCTGCGACAGGATGCGCACCTGCAGCGCGTGCAGCCGCTCGACCTCGTCGGCCGTCAGCCGCCAGGCGTCCTCGGGCCGGCGCCGCCAGGTGCCCGAGCCGCTGCATGGCGCGTCGACGAAGACCAGGTCGGCCTGACCGTTCAGGTCCTCCATGCCACCGCCGTTCTGGCCGATCAGTCGCAGTTCGGCCTCCACGCCCGCGCGCGCCAGCCGCGGCCGGATGTTCTCCAGTCGCCTGGCCACAACGTCCGAGGCGATGAGAATCCCCTGCCCCTGCATCGCCGCCGCCAGCCCCAGGGTCTTGCCGCCGCCGCCGGCGCAGTAGTCGACCACCGTCATGCCCGGCGCGGCCCCGGCCAGGGCGCAGACGATCTGGCTGCCCTCGTCCTGGATCTCGATGCGACCGGCCTTGAACGCCTCCAGCGCCTGCACGTTGGGCGGCGGTTCGGAAGGCAGCCTCAGCCCCACCGGCGACCCCGGCGTCCGTTCGGGTGCCAGCCCCGCCTCGCGCAATTCCGCCTCGACATCCTCGACCGTCGCCTTGGCGACATTGACCCGCAGGTCGATCGGCGCGCGCGGCTGCATCAGCTCGCGGGCCTCGTCGGCCCAGGCGTCGCCGAACGTCGCCTTGAAGTCCTCGACCACGAACTCCGGCAGTCCGGCGGCCACCCAGCCGGGCAGTTCGCCCTGCCCCGCCGTGATCCGGCTGCGCTCCTGCTTCGACAGCGGCCGCGGGCCGTAGCCGTCGCCGGCGTGCAGGGCCTCGATCTCTTCCAGCGTCAGTCCGTCCAGCGCCGCCAGCGAGCCGATCACCAGCGCCCGCCCGTCCTCGCGCCCGCCCATGATCCAGCTCAGCCGGCCGCGCGCGCGCAGCACCTTGTAGACCCGGTCGGCCACGGCGCGCCGGTCCTTGGACCCGGCATAGCGGTTGGCGGCGCCCCAGGCCTTCAGCACGGCCTCGGCGGGCTGGCGGCCCTGGGCGATCGAGTCCAGGACCGAGGCGGCGGCGGCGAGGCGGGCGGAAGGGGTCACGGGTCTCCGATCAGGCGAACAGGGCGGCGATGACCATCACCAGCCCGCCGGTCGCGACCAGCCAGACCAGCGAACGGACGTAGGGCACGCCGAGGGCGTACAGCGGCAGATAGATCACCCGCCCGAAGACGTAGAGGTGCGCGCCCCAGTAGCTCAGCGGCCCGGCCTTGTCCGCCACATGGGCGAGCAGCACCGCGCCGATGAACAGCGGCAGGGTCTCGAACAGGTTGGCTTGGGCCCGCATCAGCCGGCCGGCCAGCTTGCCCGGCGGCGGGGTTTCGCCGTCGCGCGGTCCCGCGTTCCACTTCGTCCCCAACTCGGCGGTGCGGGCCATGCCGGCCAGCCCGACCTGGACCAGGGCGAGGATCAGGGCGAAGGCCAGCAGGACCAGGTCCGGCGCGAGCCCCGCGAACAGGTTCTGGTGTCCACCCATGACCACGGTCATCGCCGTCCCTCCTCAGCCCTGCCGATAGTTCGGCGCCTCGCGCGTGATCATCACGTCGTGCACGTGGCTTTCGCGCAGCCCGGCCCCGGTGATGCGCACGAACCGGGCCCGTTCCTGCAGTTCGGCGATCGTGCCGGCCCCGACATAGCCCATCGCGGCGCGAAGACCGCCCACCATCTGGTGCAGCACCGGCGCGATCGGGCCCTTGTAGGGCGTCTGCCCCTCGATGCCCTCGGGCACCAGTTTCTGGGTCTCGACCTCTTTCTGGAAATAGCGGTCGGCGCTGCCCGCGCCCATCGCCCCCACCGAGCCCATGCCGCGGTACGACTTGTAGCTCCGGCCCTGGTACAGGAAGACCTCGCCCGGGCTCTCGTCGGTGCCGGCGAACATCGAGCCCATCATGGCCACCGAGGCCCCGGCTGCGATGGCCTTGGCCAGGTCGCCCGAATATTTGATCCCGCCGTCGGCGATGACCGGCGCGCCCGAGTCCCTGGCCGCCCGCGACGCCTCCAGGATGGCCGTCAGCTGGGGCACGCCCACGCCGGCGACGATGCGGGTGGTGCAGATGCTGCCCGGCCCGATGCCCACCTTCACCGCGTCAGCCCCGGCGTCGATCAGGACGCGCGCGGCGTCATAGGTGGCGATGTTGCCGGCCACGATCTGCAGCCGGTTGTTCTCGCGCTTGATGCGCTCCACCACCCGCGCCACCTGGGCCGAGTGGCCGTGGGCGGTGTCGATCACCACCACGTCGACGCCCGCGTCGGCCAAAGCCATGGCCCGCTCGAAGCCGCTGTCGCCCACGGTCGAGGCGGCGCCGACCAGCAGGCGGCCCTGCTCGTCCTTGGCCGCGTTGGGGAAGGCCTGGGCCTTCTCGATGTCCTTCATCGTGATCAGGCCGACGGCGCGATAGTCGGCGTCGACCACGATGACGCGCTCGATCTTGCGCGTGCGCAGCAGCTCGCGCGCCTCGTCGCGGCGCGTGCCTTCGCGCACGGTGACCAGCTCGCCCGTGGTCATCAGCTCCGCCGCCTTGCGGTGCGGGTCGCTTTCGAAGCGCATGTCGCGGTTGGTCAGCATGCCGACCAGCCGGCCCGTCGCCCGGTCGACCACCGGGAAGCCCGAGATCTTCTTGCGCGCCACGATGTCGCGCACCTCGCCCAGCGTCGTCTCCGGGTGGATGGTCACCGGATCGACCACCATGCCGCTCTCGTAGCGCTTCACCTGCCGGACCTGCTCGGCCTGTTCGTCGACCGTCAGATTGCGGTGCAACACCCCCAGACCGCCGGCCTGGGCCATGGCGATGGCCAGCCGCGCCTCGGTCACCGTGTCCATGGCGGACGACAGCAGGGGGATGTTCAGCTTGATGTCGCGGGTCAGCCGCGTCGAGACGTCCGCTTCCGCGGGCATGATCTCGGACGGGCCGGGTTCGAGCAAAACATCGTCGAAGGTGAGCCCTTCGCGAATCTCCATGAGGAGCCTCCGTTTTGCGGGCCGCGTATAGCGGTCGCGGGCACGGAACCGCAAGGGCCGTCCGCGAGCTATCGTCACGACAAGAAAAATTGGCTTGCGCGATGCGGCGCGAGACCCACCTTGGAGACGGATGGTCAAGCTTCTGATCTCGACGGCCCGCACCCTCGCGCTCAAGATCGCGAGCTATGGCGTGATGCACCTGGCGGTGGCCATCCTGGTCGCCTTCGCCATCACGCGCGACTGGCGCATGGCCCTGGCCGTGGGCCTCGTCGAGCCCTTCTTCCAGACCATCGCCTATTCGATCCACGACCGCGTCTGGCACCGCATCGAGCGGCGGCGGATGCTGTCCGGGCTGGAGGAGGCGTCTGAGGCCTTCACCGCCCGCCTCGAGGTCATGTCGATCGAGGAGCAGAACCGCGCCCACCACGGCCACAGCCACGCCCTGCCGACCTCGTTCAGACAGATCGCGCTCAAGACCGTCACCTACGGCGTCATGCATTTCGCCGTGGCCGTGACCGTAGCCTTCGCCCTGACGCAGAACTGGAAGGTCGCCCTGGCCATCGGCGTCATCGAACCCTTGGTCCAGACCGTCTTCTTCACCGTCCACGACCGGGTCTGGAGCCGCATCGAGGCCCGCCGTCAGGCCCGCAAGGCCGAACTGGCCGAGGCCTGATCCGCGCGCACTGACGAATCCGCACGGACGCGCCTATCTTGCGCATCCCATGCCCATCCGCCGCCTCTCGCCCGAGACCGTCAACCGCATCGCCGCCGGCGAGGTGATCGACCGCCCGGCCGGCGCCGTGAAGGAGCTGGTCGAGAACGCCATAGACGCCGGCGCGACGTCGATCGAGATCCACGCCGACGGCGGCGGCCTGTCGCGCATCCTGGTGGCCGACGACGGCAAGGGCATTCCGCGCGACGAGCTGCCGCTGGCGGTCGAGCGCCACGCGACCAGCAAGCTGGAGCCCGACGACGCCGGCGACGTCGACCTGCTGCGCATCTTCACCCTGGGCTTCCGGGGCGAGGCCCTGCCGTCGATCGGCTCGGTCGCGCGGCTGTCGCTGACCGCCCGCACGGCGGGACAGGAGGCCTGGGCCATGCAGGTCCACGGCGGCGCGGCGGCGGGCCCGGCCCCGGCCCCCTTCCCCGCCCCGCACGGCGCGCGGGTGGAGGTGCGCGACCTGTTCTACGCCACCCCCGCCCGGCTGAAGTTCATGAAGTCGGCCCGCGCCGAGGCCATGGCCATCACCGAAGAGATCAAGCGCCAGGCCATGGCGCACGAGGCCGTGGCCTTCACCCTGCTGCTGGACGGCCGCGCCGTGCTGCGGCTGCCCGCCGAGACGAAGGGCGACGAGGGCCGCCTGCGCCGCCTCGCCGCCCTGCTGGGCCGCGACTTCGAGGCCAATGCCCTGCTGATCGACCAGACCCGCGAGGGCCTGCGCCTGTCGGGCTACGCCGGCCTGCCCACCTATTCGCGGGGCAATGCGGCGCACCAGTTCCTCTTCGTCAACGGCCGCCCGGTGAAGGACCGGCTGCTGCACGGGGCCATCCGCGGCGCCTATGCCGACTTCCTCGCCCGCGACCGCCACCCGGCCGCCGCCCTGTTCCTCGACCTCGATCCGCTGCAGGTCGACGTCAACGTCCACCCCGCCAAGGCCGAGGTCCGCTTCCGCGACCCCGCCCTGGTCCGCGGCCTGATCGTCGGCGCCCTGCGCCATGCGCTGGCGGGCGCGGGGCACCGGGCCTCGACGACGGTGGCGGCGGACGCGCTGTCCGCATTCCGGCCGGAAGCTCACGCGGCCCCGGGTGTGGGGGGTGGGGTGTGGGGTGTCGGGGATCGCCTCGGCGGTGCCGCACCGGGCTGGTCGGGCTGGACCGGATGGGACCGCCCCGCCCCCCTGACCCTGCCGGGCCTCAACGACGTCAGCGCCCGCGTCGAGCCCACCCCACACCCGACACCCCACGCCCCACACCCCTCCGAGCTCGATCTCCCCCTCGGCGCCGCCCGCGCCCAGCTGCACGGCACCTATATCGTCGCCCAGACGCGCGACGGCCTGGTCGTCGTCGACCAGCACGCCGCGCACGAGCGGCTGGTCTATGAGCGGATGAAGGCCCAGATAGCCACCGGCGCCGTGACCCGTCAGGCCCTGCTGACGCCCGAGGTGGTCGAGCTGGACCCCGTCGAGGCCGACCGCGTGGTCGCCCGCGCCGACGAACTGGCCGAGCTGGGCCTGAGCGTCGAACCCTTCGGCGGCGGCGCCGTGCTGGTGCGCGAGACCCCCGCCCTGCTGGGCGACACAGACGTGCAAGGGTTGATCCGCGACATCGCCGACGATCTGGCCGAACACGGCGCGGCGCTGAGCCTGAAGGAGCGCATGGCCGAAGTCTGCGGCACCCTGGCCTGCCACGGCTCCGTCCGCGCCGGCCGCGTCCTCAGCGCGCCCGAGATGAACGCCCTGCTGCGCCAGATGGAGGCAACGCCGCACTCCGGCCAGTGCAACCACGGAAGGCCGACCTATGTGGAGCTGAAGCTGGCCGATCTGGAGCGGCTGTTCGGGCGGCGGTGACCGCGGGAAGGGGCCGCGGCGGTCTCCCTGATCGGTGTCAGGCCTCCACTTCGACCCCCAGCGCCCTCAGGTCCGCCCTCAACCGCTCCGCGCCGGTGAAGTGGATCGCCTGCCAGCCGGCGGCGCGGGCGCCGTCGACGTTGGCGGCGGCGTCGTCGATGAAGACGGTGTGCCGGGGCTCCAGCCCGAACTCGCGCGCGTGCCGCTCATAGATGGCCAGGTCCGGCTTGATCAGGCCGATCTCGCCCGAAACGGTGACGCCGCGCGGCCGGTCGAGGAAGGGGAACATCCGGCGGGCCTCGGCGTAGGTGTCGGCGGCGAAATTGGTCAGCAGGGTCACGTCCCGGCCCGCGTCGATCAGGGCCGTCAGGATGGCGACGCTGTCGTCGTGGGCATGGGGCACCATCTCCGGCCAGTGGCGGCGGAAGGCGCGGATGCGGGCCTCCTGATCCGGAAAGCGGGCGATCAGCACGGCCTCGGCCTCGGGCCAGCTGCGCCCCCGGTCCTGCTCCAGGTTCCACTCGTGGGTGCAGACCGTGGCGAAGAAGGCCGCCCGCTCTTCCGCGTCGGGGATGATCCGCGCGAACGGCAGGTTCGGATCGTAGTGGATCAGCACCTTGCCGATGTCGAACACGATGTGGCGGATGGCTTCGGTCATCTCGGGCCTTGTGCGGGGAGGGTGGACGGCGGCGGCGACGATCGTCTTACCGCCAATCGACGACGGCGGGGGAGTCAGGCACGTAAGGCCCATGGCATCCTCCCTCCTCTTCGTCTGCCTCGGCAACATCTGTCGCTCTCCCCTCGCGGAGGGCGCGCTGCGCGCCGAGGCGGCGCGGCGCGGGCTGGCGCTGACCGTCGACTCCGCCGGCACGGGGGGCTGGCACGCGGGCGAGGCGCCGGATCGGCGGGCGCAGGCGACGGCGCGGCGGCACGGGGTGGACGTCTCCGGCCTGCGCGCCCGGCAGGTGACGCCCGACGACTTTCGTCGGTTCGACCATGTGATCGCGCTGGACCACGACAACCTGACGAACCTGCGCGCCCTCGCTCCCGCCGACGCCACGGCGCAACTCAGCCTGCTGCTCGACTGGGTCCCCTGCCGCGAGGGTCAGGCCGTGGCCGACCCCTGGTTCGGCGACGAGGCCGGCTTCGAGACGACCTGGGCCGACGTCACCGCCGCCGCCCGCGCCATCGCGGACGCCCTGTCGGCACCCTGATCGCGTTGAACCCGCGATTGGCAACGTCGAGCCGATGCCCCAGTCTGTGACGCGGAATCGGTGCGCGGGGAATCCATGAGCGTGATGTTTCTGGTGACCGGGGCTCTGGCGGGCGCCTTCTGGGGCCTGGTCGCCGCCCTCATCCTCAAATGGGGGCGCAAGCTGGACCGCCTTCCGCGCTGGCCGATCTGGAACGGCGCCATGGCCGGCCTGCTGATCGGCCTGATCGGGTCGCTGGGCCGTTAGCCCGCCGGCGGCGCCGCCGCGCCCGGCGGCAGGGGGTCCGGCGCGGGCTGGCCGGGGTCGCCCGGCAGCTGGCGGATGTAGCGATAGATGGCGCGGCGGTCGGCCTCCGACATGGCGCGCACGCTGGGCCACGGCATGGGCGGCAGGCTCTGGCCCTCGTCCATCAGCTTGACCCACTCGTCCTCGCTCAGCCGCTGCGTCGTCAGGCGCAGGTTCTTGCCGTAGCTGGTGCCCCACGGGCCGGTGTGCGGCTCGTTCGAGCCCTTCAGCCATTCGGACTCGGGCGGCTCGGCGCCATTGGTCATGGCGTAGCGCGGCGTGTGGCAGTCGTTGCAGCCGCCGACCTTGACCAGATAGCGCCCGGCCTCGACGTCGCTGGGCGCCACCACCCGCGGCAGGTCGCCCCCGTCGGTCGTCACAGTGACCGTCCTCTCGCCCGCGCCGTCGCACGCCGCCAGAGCCCCGGCGGCCGCCAGGCCCGCCAGCGTCAGAATGATCCGCGTCATCGTGAAGTCCCCCTCTTCCCGCCGCGGAGCAGACGTCGCACGACGCCGTTCGTCAAGCGGGGCTCAGTAGAACAGGCTCGGCGTCCACGTCTCCACCACGCGCGTGGCGTGGCCGCCCGAGACCACGTCCCCGCCGGCCATGGCCACGACCCTGCCGTCCAACCCCACCGCCGCCAGCCCGTGCCGCGGCGTCTTCATGTCGGGCCCGCGCGCCCAGACGTCCTGATCGACCGTGTAGACCCAGGTCTCGGCGAACACCCCGCCGCCGCCGCCCTCGGCGCGCGGCCGGAACCACTCGCCGCCGAAGGCCACCAGCCGCCCCGGCACGGCGACGAGCGCCAGACCGCCGCCGACCTGCTGCCCCGTGGTCGGGGACGGCGGGATGGGCACCAGGGTGTCCCAGCGGTCGGCCGAGGGGTCATAGCGGTCCAGCCGCCCCGTTCCGCCGCCGCTCACCGTGCGCCCGCCCGCGACCCACAGGGCCCCGTCCAGCACCGCGCCGGCCGCGCTGTTGCGCGCCATCGGGCACGGCCGCGCCGTCTCCCACCGCCCGTCGGCCAGCACCCGATGCCGGTCCGTGTCCGCCTGATCGTTCCAGCCGCCGTTGGCCGCGCCGCCCGGACTGCGCCCGGTGACCAGATGCACCCGCCCGGCGTGGCCCAAGCCCACCGCCTCGGCCTGCGGCCCGGGCAGGGCCGGCCCGGGCGTCCACGCCGTCGCGCCGGGCGTCAGCGACCAGACCTCGATCGCATTGGTCCACTCCCCCGCGTCCGACCGGCCATAGCCGCCGATCGCCCACAGGGTCTCGCCCGTCGCCACCATCATCGGATGGTGCCGCGGCGCGGGCAGGCGCGGGCCCTCGGCCCAGCTGCGCCGGGCGACGTCGAACAGGGCCAGCCGGTCCTCGATGTGCAGCGGCTGCCCCGGCGCGGCCTTCAGCCCGCCCGCCACGGCGATCCGCCCACCCCACAGGGCCGCATAGATCTCCTGCGCCGGCCACGGCATGGCGGGCCAGGTCTCCCATTCCGGCGCCTGGGCGCGGGCGGCGGGCGCGGCCGCGAGGGCGGCGGCGGAGGCGATCAGGGCGCGGCGGTCGAGCTGGGTCATGGCGGGCGGACTGGCGCCGATCCCGCTCCGGCACCACCGCTTCGGATCAGCCCGGGCCGCGCCCCGCCGCTTCGTCTAGCGCGCGCCCGAACCGGCCGGGGCCAGCACCCGCCGGGCGAAGCCGTCCATCGCCTGCGCCATCCACTCGGCCAGCCCGGGGCGCGCAGCCTCGTACATGGCCCGGAACTCCGCGACCTCGACGTTCATCCGGCCCAGGTCCGCATAGGCTCCGGCCGTCGGCGGGGCCGCCAGCGTCCGGCCGACCCAGGCATGATGGCGCGTCAGCAGCGGGTCCAGCGTGGTGTCGTCGGGCGCGGTCCCGGCCGCCATCGCCCGGGCGAAGGCCTCTCTCAGGGCCGTCGCCTCCGCCGCCCAGTCGGCCTTCACGTCCGCCGACATGGCGCCGATCGCCGTCAGCCCCTCATCGATCCGCGCCCGCGCGGCCGGCTCGCCGTACTCGGCGATCAGCCAGCCCTCATAGTCGACCTGCAGCGCGGGGCTGAAGCCGTCGAACATCTGTGTGTCCATGGTGCACTCTCGTCCTTCCAGTTCGGCGATCGTGCGGTCGATCGTCCGGGTCAGACGGCGAAGACGGTCTGCCTCCCGGTCCAGCCGCGCCCGCTGCTCGCGCAGCGCCGCCAGCCGGTCGGGACCCTGGGCCTCCAGCAGGGCCGGAATGTCGCTCAGCGGCACCCCGAACTCCCGATGCAGCAGGATCTGCTGCAGTCGCAACAGTTCCGCCCGCCCATAGTGGCGGTATCCGTTTTCGCCGACCGCCGCGGGCTTCAGCAATCCGATGGCGTCATAGTGGTGCAGGGTCCGGACCGAGGTCCCGGACAGCCTGGCCAGCTGGCTGACGGTATGGAAGGCGTGGCGCGCGTCGTTCCGCATGGACGCCCTATGGGGCCTCACGTCGCGTCAGGGTCAAGCCGCAGAAACAGCACCCGCGCCGCGCCCCACTCGCGCGCGTCCAGCCGCTCATAGCCGGGCGTCTCGATCTCCGGCTCGTCCACGCCGCGCTCGAACACCACGAGGGCCCCGGGCGCCAGCCAGCCGCCCTCCAGCAGCCGCGCCAGCGTCTGCTCGCCCAGCCCCTGGCGATAGGGCGGATCGAGGAAGGCCAGGGTGAAGGCCTCGCCCGCCGAGCCCGGCCGGGGGCCCAGATCGGTCGCGCTGCGCCGGTGCACCCGACTGCGCCCGAACAGGCCGTAGGCGTCCATGTTCTCGCGGATCGCGCCCCGCGCCGCGTCGTCGGTCTCCACGAACAGGGCGAAGCTCGCCCCCCGGCTCAGCGCCTCATATCCCAGGGCGCCCGAGCCCGCGTACAGGTCGATCACCCGCGCCCCGTCCAGCCCCTCGGCCCACGGCGCGTGCTCCAGGATGTTGAAGATGGCCTGACGCGCCCGGTCGCTGGTCGGGCGGGTGCCCTGCCCCTCCGGCGCCGTGATGGCCCGGCCCTTCAGCGATCCGGCGACGATCCTCATGCCTCAACTCCACTTCTGCGGCGGGGCCGCGGCCGCCAGGGCTTCGAGGCTCTCGCGAAGCCGCGCGGTGAACCCTGGCCGGTCCTGCCCCTCTTCCCAGACCAGCGGCTCACCGACCAGAGCCGTGCAGTTCATCGGCACGGGCGTCCGCGCGCCCTTGGGCAGCACCCGGTCCGCGCCCTGGATCCAGATCGGGATGACTGGCGCCGCGGGCCAGGCCTCGGCCAGCCGCGCCACCCCGCCCTTCAGGGCACCCATCCGGTCTCCGGGGCCTCGCGTCCCCTCCGGGAACACCAGGATGATCTCGCCCCGCTCCAGCGCCCGCCGCGCCGGCGCCAGAACGTCCTCGCCCCGCTTCACCTTGCGCGCGATCGGGCTGATCCCGATCAGGTTCAGCGACACCCAGCTGATCGCCGGGTTGGCGAGGAAATAGTCCGCCGCCGCCACCGGTCTGACCTTGGCCAGCGTCTTCGCCGGGAACAGGCTCAGCAGCATGAAGGCGTCCATGTGGCTGGCGTGGTTGGCGGCGATGATCGCCGGCCCGGTCAGGGGCAGCCGCTCGCGCCCGACCACGTCCATGCCGGTCAGGAACCGCACGAAGGGCCGCGCCAGCCCCGTCAGGAACGCCTGCCGGACCCAGCTGTGCGGTCGCGCCGCCTCTCCCGGCTCAGTAGGGGGTGAGCGCATAATAGGCCACCAGGTGGAAGAACAGGGGGGCGGTGAAGGTCAGGCTGTCGATCCGGTCCAGCAGGCCGCCGTGGCCGGGGATCAGCCGGCTGGTGTCCTTGACGCCCAGGTCGCGCTTCACCGCGCTCATGGTCACGTCGCCGGCGAACCCGGCGACCGGCAGCAGCACCGCCACCACCGCCGCCTGCCAGGCGTTCAGGGGCGTGAAGACCGGCGCCAGCAGCCAGAAGGTCCCGGCCGTCAGGATCCACCCGCCGACGAACCCCTCCCAGGTCTTGTTCGGACTGACCGTGGGCAGGATCTTCCGCCGCCCGAACGCCTTGCCGCACAGGAACTGGAAGACGTCGTTGGCCTCGGTCGTCAGCAGCAGCAGGAACACCAGCCCCGCCGCCCCCGCCGGCGCTTCCTCGGCCGGGACCTTCATCAGCAGCGGCAGCACCGCGAGGTTGAAGACGCAGACGATGACCGCCCAGGTGATCGTCGCCGCCGTCGCCAGAAAGGCCCGCGTCTGGCCCGCGATCGCCATCAGGAAGGGCGTGACGAGGAAGAACCAGACCGGAATAGCGACCAGATAGATGCGGTACTGGTCCAGCGCGACCAGGCCATAGGTCAGCGGCACCGTCAGATAGGCCCACAGCACGATCAACCGGTCCTCGCGCCGCAGCGGCGCCAGCGACAGGATTTCTCTCAGCGCGACGAACGAGATGGCCGCGAACAGCACCGTCATGGCCGCCCAGCCCAGCGCCAGCGCCAGGGCGACGACCGCGATCATGACCCACCACGACTGCACCCGCAGCCGCAGCTCGGTCCAGTCCCGGTCCGGTTTCGTCTTCTGCAGGACCAGCACCGCCAGCGAGGCGAAGACCAGCACGACGGCCAGCCCGGCGAAGCCCCACAACAGCGGGGGCCGAACCTCTCCCAATCCCGCTGTCAGCAGGTCGCCCATCGCCTAGACTGCTCCCGGAATCAGGCCCGGACCCATTATGGCGCAGCCGCCCGCCCCGACGACCCCTATTCGCTCGACCGTGGCCCACGTCGCCTTCGCCGTGGTGGCCATGGGCGGCTGGGCGGCCGTTGCCAATCGCGATCACGGGGCCGCGGCGATGGCGACGGCCTTCGTCGCGCAGGGCACCCTGTCGGGACTGATCACCCTGCTGATCAAGCGCTGGCTGGAATGGGCCCACGCCCGACTGACCGGCCCCGCCGCCCGCCTGCTGCCGCCCCTCGTCAGCTGCCTGACCGTCGCCGGTCTGCTGGCCGGCGTCCATACGGCGGTCGGCACGCCGGAGGTCCTGGCGACCGTCGCCGTGCCGTGGACGGTGTCGACCTTCTACGCCTTCGCCTATGCCCTCAGCCTGGAGCGGACATGATCGAGTCCCGACGTCCCCTGAAGTCGCGCGGAACCGGCTGGGCGCGCGCCGCCGCCGCCGGTCTGGCCCGCATGGGGGCGACGCCCGACGTCATCTCGGCCTCCAGTCTGGTGTTCGCCGCCGTGGGCTTCGCGGCCTTCTGGCAGTCGGCGGACGCGGCCGGCCCGGCCCGCGCAGGCTGGCTGCTGCTGGCCGGCGTGGCCATCCAGCTGCGCCTGCTCGCCAACCTGCTGGACGGCATGGTGGCGGTGGAGCACGGCAAGGGCGGCGCCCTGGGCCCGATCTGGAACGAGCTGCCCGACCGGATCGCCGACGCCCTGTTCCTGGTCGGCGCCGGCTATGCCCTGAGGCACTACGACCCCGCGTTCGGGCCCGTGCTGGGCTGGAGCGCCGCTGCCCTCGCCGTCCTGACGGCCTATGTCCGCGAGCTGGGCCACGCCCTGACCGGCGCGGTCGACTTCACCGGTCCCGGGGCCAAGCCCCACCGCATGGCCGCGCTGACCGCCGGCTGCGTCCTGTCGGCGCTGGCCGCCGTCGCCCTGCCCGACTGGGACCGCGCCGTGCTGTGGCTGGCCCTGGCCGTGGTGGTCGTCCTGACCGCCATCACCGTCGGGCGTCGCACCGCGAGACTGGCCGCGCGCCTCAAGGCCTGAACGTCAACGCGCCCCGCCGCGGGGACCGCCCGTCCGGGGCTTGCCGCCGCCCGGGGGCTTGCCGCGCGGCGGACCGCCCGGACCCGGGCGCGGCTTGAACTCCCGTTTGGGTGCGTCCCCGCCGGAACCGGCGCGGGGCTTGAAGTCGCGCTTGGGCCGGTCGGATCCCGCCGCGGCGTCGCGCGGGGCGAAGGTCCGCTTGGGCCGGTCGCCGCCGGCGTCCGCGGCCTCGGGCCGCGCGCGGGGCTTGAAGGTCTTGGTGTGCGCGAACTTCGGCTCGGCCTTGGCCCAGCCCTGCTTCTTGGGCGGGCGGGCGCGGCGGTCGACGGCGTCCGACTGGGCCGTCTCGGCGGCGCGCGTGCGGCTGGGCTTGCGCGACGGGTCGGACATGGCCGAGCCCGACTTGCCCTTGACGATCGGCACGGCGCTGCGGCGGCCCGGAACCGGCGCGGGCGTCGCCACCGTGTTGCCGGTCGGCAGGTTCTCCGGCCGGATGTGCCCGGCCAGCAGTTCGCGGATGACTCGGGGGCCGACCTCCTCGACCTCGCCCACCGCCAGCGTGCCCAGCTGGAACGGGCCATAGGCCAGGCGGATCAGCCGGTTCACCGTCAGGCCCAGGCTCTCCAGGACCTTGCGGACCTCGCGGTTCTTGCCCTCGGCGATCGAGACGCTGATCCACAGGTTGGCCGGGCCGCGCCCGTCGCCCTCGGCCTTCTCCTTGGCCTTGTCCAGCGTGGCCTCGATCGGACCGTAGCGGACGCCGTCGACGGTCACGCCGTCCTTCAGCCCGTCCAGCTGCGCCTGCGTCACCCGCCCGCGCGCGCGGGCCCGGTACTGGCGCACCAGTTCGGTCGATGGCAGCTCCAGCGCCCGGCTCAGCTCGCCGTCGTTGGTCAGCAGCAGCAGGCCCTCGGTGTTCAGGTCCAGTCGGCCGACGGAGATCACGCGCGGCAGGCCGGCCGGCAGGGCGTCGAACACCGTCGGCCGTCCCTGCGGGTCGTTGTGGCTGGTCACCAGGCCGGCGGGCTTGTGGTGACGCCAGACGCGGGTCGCCTGCGCGCCCACGATGGGCTTGCCGTCCACGGTGATCACGTCGTCGCGCGTAACCAGCACGGCGGGCGTGTCCAGGATCTTGCCGTTCACCGCCACCTTGCCGAGGCCGATCAGCCGCTCGACCTCGCGGCGCGAGGCGATGCCCGCCCGCGCCATGGCCTTGGCGATTCGCTCGCTGCGCCGGGGCGGTTCCGCCGCCTTGTCGGCTCCGGGCGCGCCCGGGCGCGGGCCGCCCCGGCTCTCGCCGGGCTTGCCGGAGCGGGGCGGACCGGACTTGCGGTCGTCGGATTTTCCGCCGGCTTGACGCGGGCGGGGCTTCTTGTCGTTGTCGTCGGTATGGCGGACCATGATGAGCGGTTCATGCGCATGGCGCTGGACCTCGCGCAAGCGGCGGCGGACATCGGAGAGGTGCCCGTCGGCGCCGTCGTCGTCGACGAGGCCACCGGCACGGTCGTCGGAACCGGCGCCAACGCCCCCGTCTCCTCCACCGATCCCACGGCCCATGCGGAGATGGTGGCCCTGCGCGCGGCCGCCCGGGCGACCGGCAACTATCGCCTCACCGGCCTGACGCTCTATGTGACGCTGGAACCCTGCGCCATGTGCGCGGGGGCGATGTCCCATGCCCGCATCGGCCGCGTCGTCTGGGCCGCCGACGACCCCAAGGGCGGCGCGGTGATTCACGGGCCGCGGCTGTTCGAACAGCCGACCCTGCACTGGCGACCCGCGGCGGACAAAGGCCCGCTGGCGGACGAGTCGGCGCTCGCCTTGCGGACGTTCTTCCGTGCGCGGCGCGGAACGTCGGTCTGAGATGGCGCGTTCGGGCTCGAGCCGAAGGGAAAGCCGCATGCGTCTGGCGTCATCCACATTCCTGATCGTCCTGACCGCGGGTCTGGCCGCCTGCGGCCAGTCCACGCCGGTGACGGACGACGCCGACGCCGTCCGCGAGCGCGCCCTGGAGGCCCAGACCGCCCGCCGCCGCACCGGGGCCGAGATCCAGGAGCGCACGCTCAACCGCATCGTCCGCGCCGTCTACATCTGCAACGACGGCGAACGCCTGTCGGTGGAGTTCGACAATCCCCGCGAGATGGCGACCGTCCGCACGTCTCTGGGCCAGGCCTTCGACCTGCACATGGAGCGCGCGCCCGAAGGCATCTGGTACCGCGCCAGCGGCCACGACCTGCGCGGACGCGGCCAGTTCGCCACATGGTCCGCCGAGGGCCAGGAGCCGACGGAGTGCCGCGCGGTCGACTGATCGCCGGTCAGACCCCCGCCAGCCGCGCGTCCAGCCGGTCGCGCACGTCGGGCCAGTCCGCGTCGGTGATCGCGAACATCACCGTGTCCCGAACCCGGCCGGTCCAGGTGATCTTGTGCCGCCGCAGCACCCCCTCCCGCGCCGCGCCCAGTCGCGCGATCGCGGCCTGGCTGCGGACGTTGACCGCGTCGGTGATGATCTCGACCCGCACGATCCCGCTGGCGAAGGCGTGGTCCAGCAGCAGCCGCTTGCTGGCCGGGTTCACCTCCGTGCCCCGGGCGTCGGGATGATAGACGGTCGACCCCAGTTCCACGCGCCGGTGCGCGGGCACGAGGTCGTGCAGACTGCTGGTGCCGACGATCCGCCCGGTGGACAGCCGCCGCACGGCATAGGCGGGGCCGCCGCCGGACCGCATGTGTGCGACGCGCTGGTCGAACCAGCCGTCAAAGGCGGCCCCGGCCCCGTTCGAGACCATGATCGCCCAGGCGGCCGCGTCGCCCGAGATCGCGTCGCGGACCTCCTCGCGCAGCCCTTCCTCGAGCGGCTCGCAGCGCACCCAGCCGTTCTGCAGCGGCCGGGCCTCGATCCTCACGCCGCGCCTTCCGAGACGAGGAACGCCCGGACGCCCGCCGGATCGGCGCCCTTCTCGACGAAGGCCGCGCCGATTCCGCGGGCGAGGATCAGGGTCAGGTGCCCGCCCTCGGCCTTCTTGTCTCCCGCCATCCGCGCCAGCAGGGCGTCGGCCGACAGCCTCCAGGCCGGATCCAGGCCCGTCGGCAGGCCAGCCCCGGCGAAGGCCGCCGTCGCCCGCGCCGCCTCGTCGGCCCCGCACAGGCCCCGCGCGGCCGAGAACCGGAACGCCAGGCCGCAACCCACCGCCACCGCCTCGCCGTGGGTCAGCACCGCGTCGTCGAAGCCCAGTTCGGCCTCCACCGCATGGCCGAAGGTGTGGCCCAGATTGAGCAGGGCGCGGGCGCCCGCCTCCCTCTCGTCCTCGCCCACGATCGCGGACTTGATCTCGACGGACCGGGCGACGACGCGCGTCAGCGCCGCCCGGTCGCCGTCCAGGGCCGCGGCATCCGCTCCGGTCAGCCGCTCGAAATAGGCCGGGTCGCAGATCAGCCCGTGCTTCAGCGCCTCGGCCCAGCCGGAGCGCAGCTGGCGCGCGGGCAGCGTGGCCAGGGCGTCGACGTCCGCCAGCACCAGCCGCGGCTGGTGGAAGGCCCCGACCAGGTTCTTGCCCTGCGGCAGGTCGATGGCCGTCTTGCCCCCCACCGAGGAATCGACCTGGGCCAGCAGGGTGGTCGGGATCTGGACCAGGGCGACGCCCCGCATCCACAGGGCCGCGGCCAGCCCCGCCAGATCGCCGGTCACCCCGCCGCCCAGCGCCACGACCGCATCCTTGCGGTCGATCCCGGCCTCGGCCAGGGCGGACAGAACGGTCCTCAGTCCGTCGAAACTCTTGGTCGCCTCGCCCGACGGCACGGTCATGCCGGAATGGCTCACGCCCGCCGCCTCGAGCCCCGCGCGCAGCGTCGGACCGTGCAGCGCGTCGACCGTGGCGTCGGCCACCACGAAGACCCGCCGGAACCCGAGCCCCCGCAGGCGTGCCCCGGCCTCGCCGACGAGGCCCGGGCCGACGACCAGGTCATAGGCGGCGAATCCCGCACCCCGGACCGGCACCGTGATCGCGCTCATGTCCCCGCCCTCCCCTGGTCGCGCGCCCAGCCCTGCAGCGCCGCCACGACCGCCTCGACCGCCTGGGCGTGGCTGCCGGTCCCGACCTCGACCGTCAGGTCCGCCTCCGCATAGAGGGGATGGCGGACCTCCGCGAGCGCCGCGAGCGTCGCCTTGGGGTCCTTGCCGCGCAGGAGGGGTCGGGTGTCGCGCCGGGCGACCCGCTGCACGATCACGTCGAGGTCCGCCTTCAGCCACACGGTCAGCGCCCGGGCCTTCAGCAGGGCCCGGGTTTCCGGATGGATCATCGCCCCGCCGCCCGTCGCCAGCACCTGCGGCGCGCCGTCCAGCAGGCGCCGGATGACCCGCGTCTCGCCGGCCCGGAACTCGGGCTCGCCCAGTTTGGCGAAGATGTCCGAGACGGTCATGGCCGCGGCGGCCTCGATCTCGGCGTCGGCGTCGACGAAGCTCCGCCCCAGCCGCTTGGCCAGACGCCGCCCCACGGTCGATTTGCCCACGCCCATCAGCCCCACCAGCGCTATGGTGCGGTCGATGTCGGGAATCGCAGGAACGGCGGCGCTCGGCATGGGAAAGACCGCTCATACACCATGACGCCCCAGATCGAGGCCTTCCTGGAGATGATGGCGGTGGAGCGGGACGCCTCGCCCCACACCCTGTCCGCCTATGGCCGCGACCTTGCCGATGCGGAAGGCAGTGCCGGCGGCCTGATGTCGGCCTCGCGGGAGCAGATCGAAGCCTGGTACGCGGGTCTGGCGACCCGGGGCCTGTCCGCGGCCACCCAGTCGCGCCGTCGCTCGGCCGTTCGCCAGTTCTACCGATTCGTCCTCGCCGAGGGCTGGCGCGAGGACGACCCGTCAGCCCGGCTGGACGCGCCGCGGCGGGGCCGCCCCCTGCCCCGCGTCCTGTCCCGCGACGAGGTGGGCCGCCTGCTCGCCGCCGTCGAGCGCCGCGACGGCGTCTCCGCCCTGCGTCTGACGGCCCTGATCGAACTGGCCTATGCCTCGGGCATGCGGGTCTCGGAGCTGTTGGCCCTGCGCGTCGAGGCGGTGCGGCGCGATCCCACCCACCTGATCGTCCGCGGCAAGGGCGGCAAGGAGCGCCTGGCCCCGCTCAACGCCTCGGCCCGCGCCGCCGTTGCGGCCTGGCTGGTGGCCCGCGCCGCGCGGCGCAAGCCGGACGCCCCGGAATCGCCGTGGCTTTTCCCCTCCCCGTCCGCGCGATCCGGCCGCCTGACGCCGCGCCGCTTCGCCCAGTTGCTGGACCAGGCCGCAATCGACGCCGGGATCGATCCGGCCCGGGTCAGCCCCCACGTGCTGCGTCACGCCTTCGCCACCCACCTGCTGGAGGGCGGGGCCGATCTCAGGGTGGTCCAGACCCTGCTGGGGCACGCCGACGTCGGCACGACCCAGATCTACACCCACGTCACCCAGGACGCCCTGGCCGAAACCGTGCGCACCCGCCATCCGTTGGGGCGAGGGGGCGGGACGTGACGCGGCTTGCCCCGCCCGTCCGACCTGACTAGTTTCCGCCGCCTTTCGCAGGGGTCGCGTCGCCCCGTCGCCCGGATCGCCTGATGGCCGCCCATTACCTCGACTTCGAAAAGCCGATCGCCGACCTGGAGGCCAAGATCGAGGAGCTGTCGCTTCTCTCCGCCTCCGCCTCGGCCGGCTCCTTCGATTCGGAGATCGAGGGTCTTCGCAAGAAGGCCGACCAGCTGCGTCGCAAGACCTACGCCGCGCTCGACCCGTGGATGAAGACCCAGGTGGCCCGCCACCCGAACCGGCCGCACTTCGTCGACTATGTGGCCGGTCTGTTCGAGGACTTCGTGGAGCTGCGCGGCGACCGCCAGTTCGGCGACGATCAGGCCATCCTCGGCGGCCTCGCGCGCTTCAACGGCGCGCCCGTGGTGGTCATGGGCCAGGAGAAGGGTCACGACACCGCCTCGCGCGTCACCCACAATTTTGGCATGGCGCGGCCCGAGGGCTATCGCAAGGCCGCGCGCCTGATGGACCTCGCCGACCGTTTCGGGCTGCCGGTCATCAGCTTCATCGACACGGCCGGCGCCTACCCGGGCCTGGGTGCCGAGGAGCGCGGCCAGGCCGAAGCCATCGCCCGCTCGACCGAGCGCGGCCTGACCCTCGGCGTCCCGTCCGTGGCGATCATCGCCGGCGAAGGCGGGTCGGGCGGGGCCATCGCCATCGCCGCGGCCAGCCGCGTGCTGATGCTCGAGCATTCGATCTATTCGGTGATCTCGCCGGAAGGGGCCGCCGGCATTCTGTGGCGCGACGGCGCCCGCGCCCGCGACGCGGCCATGGCGATGAAGATCACCGCGCCGGACCTGCTGGAGCTGAAGATCATCGACCGGATCATCCCCGAGCCCGTCGGCGGCGCCCACACGGACCGGGACGCGGCGATCGCCACGGTCGGCGAGGTCCTCGCCGAAGAGCTCGCCGCGTTGCGCGACCGCTCCGCCGACGTCGTCCGCGCCGATCGCGCTGCCCGCTTCTACGCCATCGGTCGGGCGGGCTAGACGTCCGCCGCCGCGCCCTGCGTCCGGGCGCCCCGGGTCTGCTTGCGCCACAGGGCGGCGTATTCCCCGCCGACGCGGGCGACAAGCTCGTGGTGCGCACCCCGCTCGACGATCCGGCCCGCCTTCAGGACCAGGATCTGGTCGGCGTCGACCACGGTCGACAGCCGGTGCGCCACCACCAGCGTGGTGCGTCCGGCGCGCGCCTTGCGCAGCGTCTTCTGGATGGCCGCCTCGGTCCGGCTGTCGAGCGCGCTGGTGGCCTCGTCGAGGATCAGGATGCACGGATCCGCCAGCAGGGCGCGCGCGATGCCGACGCGCTGGCGCTCGCCGCCCGACAGCTTCAGGCCGCGCTCCCCGACCCGGGTGTCCATGCCGTTGGGCAGGGCCCGGATGAAGTCGGCCAGTTCCGCCGCCTCGGCCGCGCCCCAGATCGCCGCCTCGTCCGCGCCCGGACGGGCGAAGGCGATGTTGGCCCCGATGGTGTCGTTGAACAGGGCCACGTCCTGCGGCACCAGGGCGACCGCCCGGCGCAGGCTCTCCTGCGTCACCGCCCGCGCGTCCTCGCCCTCGATCCGCACCCGACCGGTCTGCGGATCCAGCAGCCGCAGGGCCAGTTTGACGATGGTCGACTTGCCCGAGCCCGAGGGCCCGACCAGCGCCGTGGTGGTCCCCGGCGCGGCGACGAAGTCGACGTCCTCCAGCCCGTTGGCCCGGGCGTCGTGGCGAAAGCCCACGGCCTCGAAGGCCAGCGAGGCCCCCCGGGCGTCGGCGGGCCGCGGCAGGGGGCGGGCGTCCGGCGCGTCGGCGACCTGCGGCGTCTGCCGGGTCACCTTCAGCATCTCCTCCATGTCGATGAAGGACTGGCGGATTTCACGGTAGGCGAAGCCGAGGATGTTCAGCGGCTGATACAGGCTGATCAGGATCAGCACCGCCGCCGTGACGTCCCCGGGGCCCATGCGGCCGGCCATGGCCTCGAACCCGGCCATCACGGCCATGACGCCGAGACCCAGGTTCATGATGGCGGCCTGGATCAGGTTCAGCGCCGCCAGCGAGCCGTTGGCCTTCAGCGCCGCCGAGACGTAGGTCCCCAGCGCCCGGTCGTAGGACTCGGCCGCCCGGCGCTCGGCGCCGAACGACTTGACCGTCTCGTAGTTCAGCAGGGCGTCGACCGACAGGCCCGCCGCCTCGGTGTCGGCCGCGTTCATTGCCCGGCGGTGCTCCAGCCGCCAATTGGCCATGCCGAAGGTGACGACGGCGTAGACCGCCACCACCGCCACGGCCAGCGCGCCGAACCGCCAGTCGTACAGGCCGCCCAGCACGCCGGCGGCCAGCACCAGCTCGACCGCGGTCGGTCCAAGGTTGAAGGCGAGGATGCGCAGCAGAAAGTCGACCGCCCGCGAGCCGCGGTCCATCGTGCGTGACAGGGCCCCGGACCGCTTGGTCTGATGGAAGTCCAGCGACAGGTTCAGCGCGTGGGCGAAGGTTTCGGCGGCCGTCCGCCGCTGCGCCGCCGCGCGCACGGGCGCGAACACCACGTCCGACAGCTGCGGCGTGGCCGACGACAGGAAGCGGACGAGGGCCCAGCCGACCGCCAGCGCCACGAAGGACATGCCCACGGTCACGCCGGCCGACTGGCCCTCGGCCAACCGGTTGACGGCCGCCCCCAGCGCCAGCGGCGCCAGCACGCCCAGTCCCTTGCCCGCCAGCGTCAGGCCCAGGGCGCCCGCGACCCGGGCCCGAAGCTGCGGCGCGCCCGACCGCGCCACCACGCCCATGAGGTCGCGCAGGGCCGACCAGGCCCCGGGGCTCGCCTCGTCCGGATTGATCGGCTCCGCGCCCAGCGCCTTGACCGCAGGGTCGGCGCGACGGCGGCCGGAGCGCTCGCCGCGCATCGCCATGCGCCCCATATGGCCCGCGTCGGGCCGGGCGCAAAGCGATTACGCCAGCCGCTTCATGGCCGCGACGATCTCATCCACCGCTTCGGCCGTGGTGGCCCAGGAACAGACCAGCCGCACGCTGCCGTCGTCGAACCGGTGACAGGCCCAGCCCGCCGCGTTCAGCCGCCCATGGGCCTCGGCCGGCATGCGGATGAAGACCGCATTGGCGTCGACCGGATGGGCCAGGACCCACGGCGTGCCGGCCTCCACGCCATAGGCCAGCCGCGCCGCCATGGCGTTGGCGTGGGCGGCATGGCGCTCCCACGCACCCGTCTCCAGCAGGCCCAGGAAGGGCGCGCTCAGGAACCGCCCCTTGGACGCCATCTGTCCGGCCTGCTTCAGCCGGTTGTCGATCCGGCGCGCCAGCGACCGGTCGAACATCACCAGCGCCTCGGTGCAAAGACCGCCGGCCTTGGCCCCGCCCATGACCAGCACGTCGACGCCCATCCGGCCGATCGAGGTCAGGTCGAACCCCGCCGCGGCCGCATTGGCCAGCCGCGCGCCGTCCAGATGCACGCCCAGTCCCTTCGCCTTGGCCGGGGTGACCAGTTCGGACAGCTCCTCTTCGGAATAGACCGCGCCGTACTCCGTCGCCTGCGTCAGCGACAGGGCGGCCGCCGGCTGCCGGTGGCCCATGTCCGGCTCGGACAGGGCGGCCTCCAGCGCCACCGGGTCGATCCGGCCCGAGGGCCCGGGCAGGCCGATCAGGCCGACGCCCTGACCGAAGAAGCCGGGGGCGCCGGTCTCGTCCGTGCAGACGTGGGCGGCGTGGTGCGCCAGCACCGACTCGAACGGAAAGGCCAGCATCGACAGGGCGATGGCGTTGGCCGCCGTGCCGCTGAACACGAACCGGACCTCCACGTCCGCGTCCAGCCTCGCCCGGATCTGCTCGGCCGCCAGCCGCGCGGAGTCGTCCCCGCCATAGGCGCGGGCGAAGCCGTCGTTGTGCCGCGCCAGCGCCTCCAGCGCCTCGGGTGCCATGCCGGCCACGTTGTCGGAGGCGAAATCGAACCTCATGTTCATGCCTTCCGCAGTCGGGGCAGTTTCGGCGTCCGCCCCGCCCGCGGCTTCGGCGGCGGCGCCGGCTCGGGCGGCTGGGGGAAGGGTTCGGTCGGATCGGGTCCCGGCGGGGTCGGGACGAAGCCCATCTCGACCTGGTGCGGGAATGGAATCTCGATGCCGGCGGCGTCGATGGCGACCTTCACCGTCTCATGCAGATCGGCCTGGGTCTGCCACCAGTCCTCGGACTTGACCCAGGCGTGGAGGGAGATCTGCACCGCGCTGTCCAGCAGCCCGGTCACGCCGGCCCAGGGGACCGGATCGGCCAGCACCTTCTCGTGGGCGGCGGCCGTCGTGGCGATCACGTGCCGGGCCTGCTTCAGGTTCGTCGCATAGCCGACGGTGAAATGGATCTCGACCCGCCGCGTGCCCTGGCCGGAGAAGTTGACGATGACGTCGCCCAGGACCTTGCCGTTGGGCACCACGATCTTGTGGTTGTTGGCGTTGGAAATCTGGGTGACGAACAGGTCCAGACGCTGCACCGAGCCGGCCGCCCCGCCCACCTCGATGACGTCGCCGACGCGATAGGGCCGCAGGATCAGCAGCACCACGCCTGCGGCGACATTGGCCAGCGTGCCCTGCAGCGCCAGACCCACGGCCAGCGACGCGGCGCCCAGAACGGCGATGATCGAGGTCGTCTGGACGCCCAGTCGCTGCAGCACGGCGATGAAGCCGATCACATAGACCCCGACCCGCACCACCTGGGCGATGAAGCTGACGACGGTCGGGTCGTGGCGCAGCCCGCCGATCCGGCCCGCCGCGCGCCGCACGACCCGCCCGGCCCATTTCGCGGCGATGATGGTGACGGCGAGGATCAGCGCCGCGATCAGGAGGTTGACCGCCAGGTCACCTGCCATGTCGGTCAGTTTGGCGATCAGGGCCGCGTCCACGGCGGTCACGCGTTCGCCGGCGGCCACGGCGCCGGTCACGATCTGGGAGAGGGAGGCCATGGCCTAGGGTCTAGCGTCTCGATCCCGCAATGGAACCCCGGGGTCAGTAGAATAAGGCCTGGCGCTCGCCGGACGTCACCCTGCGCGGCGGCGCCTCGGCGCCCTCGGGGAGCGGCCGGCGCTCCGGCGGGGCCGGGCGCATCACCCGCGTCTCCGCCTCAGCCCGGGAGTCGAACCCGAAGCCCATCGAATCGCCGCGCGCGCCGTCCCGGGACGGGGCGTTGACCGGGATCGGTTCGGGCGGCGGGACGGCGGCGACCGGCGCGGGCGGATCCTGGACCTCGACGTCCCACACCCCCTCCTCGAACTCCGCCCACGCCACCGGATCCGGCTCCGGCGCGGGCCGGTGTTCATAGCCGTCGGTCAGGTCCCCGACCTCCATCCGGGTGCCCGCCTCGATGACAGGCGGCGGCGGGGTGAACAGGGCAATCTGGAGGGCCTGGCCCGTCTGCCGGTCCGCCGGGGCGGGACGCATGGCGGCGACGCCCGCCGCCAGGCCGAGGGCGATCACGCCGACGCCCGTGGCGATCGCCAGCCGCCGATGGGAGGGAGAGATGTCCATGGCAATGGAATGCCGGGAACGGCGTCGGGTTTCAGCGCGAGGTCGCCAGTCGGCCCCCGTCGCGCTCCAGCGCCTCCAGCAGCGCCAGCACGGCGCCCAGCGTGTCCGCCTCGGCGACCGGCTTGTCCCAGCGGATCCGGCTCACCCGGGGAAACCGCATCGCCACGCCCGACTTGTGGCGCGTCGACCGCTGCAGACCCTCGAAGGCGATCTCCAGTACCAGGCCGAACTCCCGCGTCGCCTTCACCGACCGGACCGGGCCGAACCGCTCCAGCGTGTGATCGCGCACGAACTTGTCGAGCTGCTTCAACTCCTCGTCGGTGAAGCCGAAATAGGCCTTGCCGACGGGCGTCAGCGTCCCCTCCTCCGTCCAGACCCCGAAGGTGAAGTCGGAATAGAAGCTGGACCGCTTGCCGTGACCGCGCTGGGCGTACATCAGCACCGCGTCGACGACGTGGGGGTCCCGCTTCCATTTGAACCAGGGGCCTTTGGGCCGGCCGGCCACATAGGCGGAGTCCCGCCGCTTCAGCATCAGCCCCTCGGCCGCGGCTCCCACCGGCGGATCCCCTCGCAGCGCCGCAAGCTGCGCGACGTCGGCGAACGGCACGTCCGGCGACAGGATCATCCGCTCCGACCCGACGCGTTCGACCAGCCGCGCCAGCCTCTCCCGGCGCGCCACCAGAGGCAGCGGACGCAGGTCCTCCCCCGCCTCGGCCAGCAGATCGTAGGCGATCAGCGCCGCCGGGTGGCTGGCCACCAGCTTCGGGTCGACCGTCTTGCGGTTCAGCCGCTGCTGCAGGTCGCCGAACGGGGCGACCGCGCCGTTGCGCAGCACGACCAGCTCGCCGTCCACCGCGGCGTCGAAGTCCAGGGCCGCCATCAGATCCGGGAACGCCCGCGAAATCTCGTCGCCGGTCCGGGACCACAGCCGCGCCACGTCCGCCTCCCGCACGGCCTGAACCCGGATACCGTCCCATTTCCACTCGGCGATCCAGTGCTCAGGCGAGACGCGGGCCAGATCCACGGCCTCGTCGAGCGCCACCGACAGCATGACCGGCCGGAACCTGCCGGGCGCGTCGGCCGCGGGCCGCTCCGCCCGCCCCTCCAGCCAGGCGAAGAGGTCCGCATAGGGGGCCTCGAGCCCCTGCCACAGTTCCTCGACGTCGGACGCGTCGACGCCGCGCGGATCGCCGTCGGGGGCCACCCGCGCCGCGGCGGTCTTGGCCAGGCGGCCAGACATCCCCACGCGCAGCGCGCCGGTCATCAGTTTCAGCAGCGCCCAGCGCCCCTTGGGCGCCAGATCGTCCATCCAGCGTTCGATGAGCCCCGGGACGTCCGCCCGGCCCGCGGTCTTCAGCGTCTCCACGATCTCCGCCAGTTGCGGCTCCCGGTTGGCCCGCCGCGTCGGGTCCGCCGGCCAGATCAGGGCCACGGTCTCGGCGAGGTCGCCGACGTAGTCGTGCGACCAGCGGAACAGCAGCGGATCGACGCGCCGCTCCACGGCGGCCCGGATCATCGCCGGCTTGGCGGCGTCGAAACTGAGGTCGCCCGTCAGCGCGGCCAGGGCCCAGCCGCGGTCGGGGTCGGGCGTGACCCGCAGATAGTCGCGCAACAGGGTCAGCTTCGCATTGCGCGAGGCCGTCAGGGAGAGGCGATCCAGAAGCTCGGCGAAGGCCCGCATCCCGTCGATCTAGGAACGACGAGGGCCGGGCGCGACTCCGGTCAGGCGGCCGCCAGGGCGGGCCGGACCGCCTCGTCCATGGCGCGCACCCCCGAACGCCCCTGACCGACCGCGCCCATCACGCGGGCGAGGGCGGCGAAATCAATGGGCTTGTTCAGATAGGCGTCGGCCCCCGCCTCGATCCCCGCCTCGTGGTCCTCGACCCGGGCCGAGGCCGACAGCACCACGATCGGGGTGTCGGCGTTGGCACCGCCGCCGGCGCGGATGGCCCGCGTGGCGCTGAGGCCATCCATCACGGGCATGTTCACGTCCATGATGATCAGGTCGAAGGGCTGCTCGGCGGCGGCCTCGACGGCGATCTGGCCGTTTTCGGCGCTGGCCGAGGCGTGCCCGGCCGAACTCATCCAGGCCTCGAGAATCATGCGGTTGACGGGATGGTCCTCGACCACCAGCACGTTCAGGCTGCCGCCCGCCTCGACGTCCGTCTCGATCTCCTGGGCCGGCGCGGCGGCGTCCCACTCGACCACGTCGGCCTCGACGGTGAAGGTGAAGGTCGAGCCCTCACCAAGGACCGACTCCAGCGTGATGTCGCCGTCCATGATGTTGGCCAGGCGTCGCGAGATGGTCAGCCCCAGCCCGGTGCCGCCGAACCGGCGCGTGGACGAGGCGTCGACCTGGGTGAAGGGCTGGAACAGGCGCTGCACGTCTTCCTCGGCGATCCCGGCCCCGCTGTCGCGGACCTGGAACTCGAACTTCACGCGCGCATCGCCGACGCGCGTCGAGCGCACGACGTAGCTGACCTTGCCGGTGTCGGTGAATTTCACCGCGTTGGACAGCAGGTTGTGGATCACCTGGCAGACGCGCAGCGGATCGCCGCGCACGACGGCCGGCGTCTCGCCCTCGAACCGGGCCTCGAAGTCCAGCCCCTTGGCCTCGGCCTGGGCCTGGAAGGGCCCGACCACGCGGCGGTGCAGGTCCTGCAGCGCGACGTCGACCACGTCGAACGTCATCTTGCCCGCCTCGATCTTGGTCATGTCGAGGATGTCGTTCAGCAGGCTGAGCAGATTGTCGCCCGAGGTGCGGATGATCGAGAGATATTCGCGCTGCGTCGGTTCCAGGCGGGTGGCGTTCAGCAGTTGGGCGGCGCCCAGCACCCCGTTCATGGGGGTCCTCAGCTCGTGCGAGATCACGCCGAGGAAGTTGGACTTGGCGTCGTTGGCGGCGTTGGCCTTGTCGCGGGCGGCTTCCAGCTCCTCGATCAGATGGGCCTGGTGCGCCTGGAAGGCCCGGATTCGCTCCTCGCGCAGCATGGTCATGGTGACCAGCACGAACAGGCCGGCGGCCGCGAACGGCAGGGCCGCGAGGAAGGGGATGAACCCCTCCGTGCCCCACAGGGACCCGGCGATGATCAGCGCCACGATGCCGTAGGGCGAGGAGATCACCATCGCCTGTCGCGGCGAGGCGCGCAGCTGGGAGAAGACCAGGACGTAGCCGGACACCAGCAGCATCATGGCCATGGACTGGCCGAACATCGCGCCGGAGAACCAGGCGAGAAGCGGCGCGATGGCCCAGACGGCGGTCGTCGCCGTCGCCACCGCGGGGAAGATCATGCCCCAGCCCGCGCCCACGCGGCCGCTGATGCGGCGCTCGAATTCGCCACGCACGGCCCCGGCGGAGATGGTCCCGACGAACCAGATCCCGGCGACGAGCGGATCGAGGATGGAAAACAGCCCCAGCGCCCAGGCGCCGATGATCAGGTAGCGCAGATACTGCGTCTGCAGGATCGCCCGCAGCGCCGCGGCGGCCTCGCCGGGCGCCTGAGTTTCGCCGTGTGCGTCCGATTCGACCAAAACGGCGCCCCCTGCCCTGCCTCACCGTCCTCAGGCTATGAGGGGAGGTTCTAAGACGAGATGAACGCCGCTATCGCAGGGGTTGGGCCTCGGCTTCGGCGGGCGTCAGCGCCCGGATCGACAGGGCGTGGACCGGGCCCGCCAGTTCGGCCGCCAGCAGGGCGTTGACCGTGCGTTGCCGGGCCAGGCGACCCTGGCCCTCGAAAGCCACCGACGCCACCGTCAGGTTGAAGTGGCTCTCGCCGCCGGGCTTTGCGTCCATGCCGCCCTCGTGGTGGTGGCCGGCGTGCCGCCAGCTGTCGTCGTCGATCTCCAGCCGCGTCGGCGACAGGGCTTCGGTCAGTTTTCGCCGAATTTCTGCGGCGATCGGTCCTTCCGGCATGGGGCTTCCTTGATGCGAACCAATTCGGCTCTACACTTCGGCCCATGCCCGCCGCGTTTCAATACAGGCCCCGCTTCACCGACATCCGGGTGAAGCCGCCCCGCCCCGACGAGGAGGCGGCGGCCGCCGACGTCCTGCATCTGAAACCCGGCGAAAAGCCCTGCCAGTGGCCCGACTGCCGCCGCGCCGCGACCGCGCGCGCGCCGAGGTCCCGCGAGCGGCTGAACGACTTCTATGACTTCTGCCAGGGGCACGCCGCCGAGTACAACAAGGGCTGGAATTTCTACGCCGGCATGAGCGAGGGCGAGATCCGCGCGGCCCAGGAGAACGAGGCCATGACCGGCGGTCGCCCGACCTGGGAGATGAAGGCCGGTCCCAAGAGCCGCGAGGCCGCGGCCTTCGCCGCCAAGTTCGGCACGGCGAACACCGAGGGCGCGGGCTCCTGGCGGGACGCCTTCGGCCTGTTCGGCCGCAAGGTGAACCCGCAGACCGGACCGGTCGCCGAGGACCGGCGCATCGGCAAGCTGGAGCGGACCGCCCTGGCCGACCTCGATCTGGAACCCGGGGCGGACAAGGGGGCCATCAAGGCCCAGTATCACCTGTTGCTGAAGCGCTTCCATCCGGACACCAACGGCGGCGACCGCGGTGCCGAGGCGCGGCTTCAGCGCGTGATCAAGGCGTGGAAGACGCTCCGGAAGTCGGGTCTGGCCTGACGTCCCACAGGTCCTTCAGAACCTGCGGGATCAGGTTCGGCAGGTCCTCGGCGATCAACCCCGGCCCATGGCGCCGCGCCGCCTCGGCGTGAACCCAGACGGCGCAGCAGGCCGCCTCGAAACTGGGCATGCGCTGGGCCAGCAGCCCGCCGATCATCCCCGCCAGCACGTCGCCCGATCCCGCCGTGGCCAGCCAGGCCGGCGCCGGCGGATTGATTGCCAGACGACCGTCGGCCCCCGCGACGAGGGTTTGCGGCCCCTTCAGCACGACGATGGCGTCGGCCCGTCGCGCGGCCTCGACGGCGGCGGCCGCGCGGCCGGTTTCGAGGAGCCCGGGAAACACCCGCTCGAACTCGCCCGCGTGCGGGGTCAGCACGTCGTCGCGGTCCAGATGGGCGAACAGGGTTTCCGTCCGGCCCTCGAACACGGTCAGGGCGTCGGCGTCCACGACCATGGCCGCCCCGCTTTCCGCCAGAACGTCCAGCGCCTCGACCGTGCCCTCGTCCACGCCCGTCGCGGGCCCGATCACCGCCGCGTCCAGCGGCTCGGCCAGTCGGCGCAGGGCCGACGGCCCGTCGAACGGATCGACCATGACGGCTTCCAGCGACGCTGCCAGCACGCCGGTGGCCGAGGGCGGACACAGCACCCGCACCAGCCCGGCCCCGATCCTCAGTCCGCCCCGCGCCGCCAGTCGCGCCGCGCCCGTCCGGTGCGCCGGCCCGGACACCACGCCCAGACGGCCCCGCGAGTGCTTGTGCGCGTCCTCCGCCGGCCAGGGGAAGGCCCCCGCCCAGAGGTGGGGTTCGTTCATCTCCATCGGGGAAATCCGATCACGGATGGGAACTGAGGCCAAAAGTTGCTTGCCATATGCTGCAATGCACTGTCCCATGCGAGCCCGACGCGTGGGCGCTTTTTCGCCGCCTCGGGGACACCATGAAGAAGATCGAAGCGATCATCAAACCCTTCAAGCTCGACGAGGTGAAGGAGGCTCTGCAGGACGTGGGCGTCCAGGGCATGACCGTGCTCGAGGCCAAGGGATACGGCCGCCAGAAGGGCCACTCCGAGCTCTACCGGGGGGCCGAGTACGTCATCGACTTCCTGCCCAAGATCAAGATCGAGGTCGTGGTGCCCGACGACATGGCCCAGACGGTCGTCGACGCCATCGTCGCCGCGGCGCGAACCGGCAAGATCGGCGACGGCAAGATCTTCGTGTCGGACGTGTCCGACGTCATCCGCATCCGAACCGGCGAGACGGGTCCCCAGGCCGTCTGATCACCTCCCGCCACGGCCGCCTCCGGGCGGCCGTTTCCCTTCCTCCTCCCCAAGAAACGGACATCGAGACCATGAGCGCGCAGAAGATCCTCGCGGAGATCAAGGAGAAGGACGTCCAGTACGTCGATCTCCGCTTCACCGACACCAAGGGTCGGATGCAGCACGTCACCTTCGACATCGACCTCGTCGACGAGGAGTTCCTCGAGGAAGGCACGATGTTCGACGGCTCGTCGATCGCCGGCTGGAAGGCCATCAACGAGAGCGACATGCTGCTGAAGCCGGACCTGAACGGCTTCTGGATCGACCCCTTCTACCAGCAGACCACGCTGTTCCTGTTCTGCGACGTGCTGAACCCCGACACGGGCGAGCCCTACAACCGCGACAGCCGCTCGATGGCCAAGAAGGCCCTGGCCTACGTCCAGTCCTCCGGCGTGGGCGACACCGTCTTCTTCGGCCCCGAGGCCGAGTTCTTCATTTTCGACGACGTGCGCTGGTCCACCCAGCCGCACGACACCGGCTACAGCTATGACTCGATCGAGCTGCCGGCCAACACGGGCGCCGAATACTCCGAGGGCAACATGGGCCACCGCCCGGGGCCCAAGGGCGGCTATTTCCCGGTCAACCCGACCGACAGCGCCCAGGACCTGCGCGGCGAGATGCTGGGCGTGATGCGCGACCTGGGCATGCAGCCCGAGAAGCACCACCACGAGGTCGCTCCCGCCCAGCACGAACTGGGCCTGAAATTCAGCGACCTGCTGACCATGGCCGACCGGCTGCAGCTCTACAAATACGTCATCCACAACGTCGCCGCCGCCTACGGCAAGTCGGCCACCTTCATGGCCAAGCCGACCTTCGGCGACAACGGCTCGGGCATGCACGTGCACCAGTCGATCTGGCGCGACGGCAAACCGCTGTTCGCGGGCGACAAATACGCCGGCCTGTCGGACCTCTGCCTCTGGTACATCGGCGGCATCATCAAGCACGCCAAGGCCATCAACGCCTTCTCCAACTCGACCACCAACTCCTACAAGCGTCTGGTTCCCGGCTACGAAGCCCCGGTCAAACTGGCCTATTCATCGCGCAACCGCTCCGCCTCGATCCGCATCCCGTGGGTCAGCTCGCCCAAGGCCAAGCGCATCGAGGCCCGCTTCCCCGATCCGATGGGCAACCCCTATCTGACCTTCGT
>JAHJOO010000059.1 GCA_018820275.1 Alphaproteobacteria bacterium | reverse complement strand
CTAAGCCCTAAGCCCTAAGCCCTAAGCCCTAAGCCCTAAGCCCTAAGCCCTAAGCCCTAAGCCCTAAGCCCTAAGCCCTAAGCCCTAAGCCCCAAGCCCCAAGCCCTAAGCCCCAAGCCCTAAGCCCTCGCCCTCCGCCCCCTCACGGCGCCCACGCCGCCACCCCCTCCGGCAGGCCCTGTTCCGCGCGCCAGTCCTCGCGCCACCGCCGCATCAGCGCCCGGTCGATCGCCGCCAGAGGTTTCAGCCGCCCGTCCGCGTCCCACACGTCGTCGGCCCAGTCGTCGCCCCGGGCCCGCACCTTTTCCCGGTCGGCCGCCGCCGTCTCCGGCCCCAGCCGCTCGGCCCGCTGGTGGAACAGAAAGCCCAGGTGCCACACGCTGACGTCCTCGATCTCCCGCCCGGCCAAGGTGTCGGCCAGATGCCCGGCCAGCTCCCGCACCTCCGCCAGCCGCGCCTCGAACGCCTCCAGCAGACCTTCCGCATGCCGGTCCCAGCCGACCGTCGGCTCGGGTGCCGGATCCTCCGGCCGGTCCCGGCTCCAGTTCTCCTTGGCCCGCCGTCGCCACAGATTGTCCAGCCCGACATCGAACCGCCGCGCGCACGACTGCGCCGTCTCGCCGCCCTCCCACGCCCGCCGCACCTGCCGCCAGACGTCGTCGCCGCGCACCTTCTGCGCCCGACCCGTGGGCGGCTCCCCAAAACACGGCAAGTCGCGGCTCATCCGGGCGTCACCGGCGGCAGGGCCTTCAGCTGCGCCAGCATCATGTCCACCGTCGCCCGCGCCCGCCGCCCCCGCGCCGAGTCCCAGGGCAGCTTCGCCGCCTCCCGACCGCTCTCCGCGATCCGCGTGATCAGCTTCAACCGCGCCTCCAGCCGGTCGTACAGGTCGGGTCCGGTCTTCATCTCATCTCCCATGCCGTCCGCGTCTGCCGCGCCCCGCCGCCTCGGAACGCCGGCCGGGCCCACCTCCCCGAGCGACGGGACGGGCACAGGCTGCGGCACCGGGGAACCGACGTCGGCGAAAAGGCGCGAGAAAGGGGAGGGGCGTTGACGCGAAAGGGGAAACGGGGCGGGGCCGTCACAAGGGGCGCGGCGAGGCCGCCGCATCTCCCCTCCCTTTCGTCATTCCGGGCGGACCCGGCGCAGCCGGGTCAGACCCGGAACCGGGCGGTGCCGCAGCGGAGCAGAGGCGATGGGTCAGCCGCCGGTGTGCGCGACAGGTTGGCTGCTGCGCCGCGCATCAAAGAGCATCGTCCTGCCCCATCCAAACACCCTGCGGGTGGGAAGGCTAGCCTAAGGCAGAAACCGTTCTGCCAGCCATTGTTCTAAGTTGGGGATCCAGTTCGTAACCACCGGGATCTTCAGAAAATTCGCAAAGGTAACAACAGTCACTGCCCCCAACACTGCCGACGCGATCCAGAACGCGATCGACACATCCCCCAGAACACGCATGTATATGGTCCATGCAGTCATGCCGAAGAACGCAATCAGCATCAGCCCACGAATAACGCCGACAATAGCCTTTGCGCTTTTTAGCGCGGATTCATGGTGCGCTGCCCTAACCATTTCTGCGGTTGCAGCTTCGGCCTGAATTCGCGTGGCTTCCAAAGCCTCCTGATGCCTAATGCGTGTGTCTGCCAGTTCTTGGGCTCGTGCGGCGTTCGCCTCCTGCAAAAGGCCTTCCTTATCGCGTTCGTTGGCCATCGACAGTGCTTCGAGTTCTGCCTGCTGCTGCGCGACGATCTTGTCCCGCTCGCCCTCAGCTCGGCTGAGGATCTCTGCCATGTTGAGCTCGCGAACCAAGGTCGCGCTGCCGAGACTCTCTTCCTGCGCCATACGTCGCGCGGCCTGAAGGGTCAGGGTATTTGTCGCGTCACGTCCATACGCTTCAATAGACCCAGTCGCTTTCTCCATGCCTTCTCGGAAGTGCTTGAACCATTCAGCGTCGGGCCGCACGGCCGCGAAGCAATTTGACAAGAGCTCGCGTCCTGCCTTTTCGGGCACGAGCTTGTGATCCTTCATAAGCCACGCAATGGTAGCCATTTGCCCCACGCTGAGCATTGGGGGAAAATGTTGAGGTAGCAACATCTTATCTTTGATAAGGTATCGGCGAGAGATCGAAGCAAGAAACTTGTTTGATGTGATGAAAACGTATCGGCAGTTGGAAAAATCCCGCGTTTTGATGCCAGAGCGCATCCTCATGACCGAGCCAAGATACTGAGCATCATGTTCACGGTTCTGAGCCCCATAGGCCCTGCCCGACGCGTTTGCCTGCTCGAGCAAGTAGGCAGAAAATCCTGATTCACTTATCTGGTGGCGGGCGTTGTCGACGGCGCTTACCTCCAGTCCATCTGCTGGAAACACGTTCAATGCCGCTAGCCGCTCTGTAAAAGAGTTCTGCAGCATTCGTATTTCAGAAATATTTACTTCGCCAATACTAATCGCCTCAGCTGTCTCCCCTTCGAGCTCGCCGCCGCTATCTTTTATGTGAACAATAGTGTTGAAGATGTTGGCGACTTCGGATTCATTCCCAGCAAAGTAGTAAATATCGCATCCCAAATCTTGCAGATATCTTGTCAGCTCTTCAGTAGCCGACCTCAACATTTTGCCAGACGTGCCTAAAAGTCTGAGAAGAACAGCCGTGTCGTAAAAAACCTTGACATCAACCTTCTTGCTTGGGTCGCCGATCTCCGAAACGGTCGAAATGAATTCCTCGACGAGCACACCAAGAAATACATGAAGTAGTTTGTCAAAGGCTGCGCTATCGGTTGCGTATAGGCCTTTTATGAATCCGCCGACTACTGCTGATTCGGACTTACGTGCATCCAAAACCGAGCCGCGGATCTTTACTGCAGCACGGCCTGACGGATCGGCCGTTCCTTTGAGGAAATTTATAAGTGCGTCACCCCACGTACCAGAAGGTGGGTCAGTATGGAATTGGAGCCGTCTTGCGTATTCCGCAAGTCTCTCGGATATGTGGTCAAAGTTTGTTTCGATCTCAGCCTTAGCGATGCCAAAGTCATCTGGCACAGCCTTAGCAATGTGACTTTTTGAGATACGATTGTATTCAGCTAAACCATGCTTCGGCAGGTCATTTATTAGCTGTTGCATGGCGTACAGCGGAAAATCGAAGCCGAACGCCGATTTCATATACTGGCAAACGCCGTCAACTTTGATGGGTTGGCCGGGTATCTGATTGAGGTACGGAGCCATAAACGGCACGAGGCAATCGATGGAATCCCGGACAGGATTGTCGCTGATTTCGGTGTTTCGGAACGCTGCATACAGAAACGCGTACGCCTTCGCTTCGCGATCAGCACCGGTTAGGTCTAGGAGGGCCTCAATGCCCAAATTGCCCGATAGTCCGTTCACTTCATCCGACCCTGTCGCTTTGACCGTGTAGGCAGGCACGAGTCGGCAGCCTCAATCAAGAGGTGCAAATCGGCGAGTTTTTCAACCAGTTAGGATATCGCGTGGGACAACGGGGAACGACGAGCCATCAAGCGGGCTCTCAAACCTTGCGGATCCCCGCCGCCGATTTGGTCCTCCCCTCTACCTTCCCTTCCGGAACGCCGCCGCCTTCTCCGCCGCCGCCTCTTGCCGCCACTTCTTCGGCGCGGCCTTGTCGACCGTCTCGCCCTCGGCGGTCAGGATGTCGTTGGCGAATTCCAGGTCCATCAGCTTCATGCGCTTGATCTCGTCGCGCAGGCGGGCGGCTTCCTCGAACTCCAGGTTGGAGGCGGCGTCGCGCATGCGGCTCTCCATGTCCTTGAGCGCGGCCTGGAAGTTGGAGCCGGTGAAGGGGCGGGCGTCTTCCTTGACGCCGGTGGGGGTGGTCAGGCGGTCCAGGGCGCGGCTCTCGTAGGGGCTGGCCATGATCTCCTGGATGTCGCGCTTGACGCTCTCGGGCGTGATGCCGTGTTCGGCGTTGTACGCCTCCTGCTTCTCGCGCCGGCGGTTGGTCTCGGCGATGGCGCGCTCCATCGAGCCGGTCATGCGGTCGGCATACAGGATGACGCGGCCGTCGACGTTGCGGGCGGCGCGGCCGATGGTCTGGATCAGGCTGGTCTCTGACCGCAGGAAGCCCTCCTTGTCCGCGTCGAGGATGGCGACCAGGCCGCACTCGGGGATGTCCAGCCCCTCGCGCAGCAGGTTGATGCCGATCAGGCAGTCGAAGGCGCCCAGACGCAGGTCGCGCAGGATCTCGATCCGCTCCAGGGTGTCGACGTCGGAGTGCATGTAGCGGACGCGCACGCCCTGTTCGTGCATGTATTCCGTCAGGTCCTCGGCCATGCGCTTGGTCAGGGTGGTGACCAGGCTGCGGTAGCCGGCGCGGGTGGTGGCCTTCACCTCGTCGATGACGTCGTCGACCTGGTTGCGGGTCTCGCCGGTGACGGGGCGGATCTCGACCGGGGGGTCGATCAGGCCGGTGGGGCGGATGACCTGTTCGGTGAAGACGCCGCCGGTCTGCTGCATCTCCCACGGGCCCGGCGTGGCCGAGACGTGGATGGTCTGGGGCCGCATGGCGTTCCACTCGTCGAACTTCAGCGGGCGGTTGTCGATCGCCGAGGGCAGGCGGAAGCCGTATTCGGCCAGGGTCGACTTCCGCGCGTAGTCGCCGCGGTACATGCCGCCGATCTGGCCCACGGTGACGTGGCTCTCGTCGACGAACAGCAGGGCGTCGTCGGGGATGTATTCGAAGAAGGTGGGCGGCGGCTCGCCCGGCGCGCGGCCGGTGAGCCAGCGGGAATAGTTCTCGATGCCGGCGCAGGAGCCGGTGGCCTCCATCATCTCCAGATCGAAGCGGACGCGTTGTTCGAGGCGCTGGGCTTCGAGGAGTTTGCCGTTCTCGACCATCCAGTCGAGCGTCTCCTTCAGCTCGGCCTTGATGCCGGTGATGGCCTGGTTCAGCGACGGGCGCGGCGTGACGTAGTGGCTGGCGGCGTAGACGGTGATCTCGTCCAGGTCGTTGGTCTTCTTGCCGGTCAGAGGGTCGAACTCCTGGATCGACTCCAGCTCGTCGCCGAACAGCTGGATGCGCCAGGCGCGGTCCTCCAGGTGGACGGGGAAGATCTCGATGACGTCGCCGCGCTTGCGGAACATGCCGCGCTCGAAGTGGACGTCGTTGCGCTTGTACTGCAGCGCGATCAGATCGGCCCGCAGCTTGGCCTCGTCGATCTGGTCGCCGACCTTCAGCCCGAAGGTCATGGCGGTATAGGTCTCCACCGACCCGATGCCGTAGATGCAGCTGACCGACGCCACCACGATGACGTCGTCCCGCTCCAGGATCGCCCGCGTCGCCGAGTGCCGCATGCGGTCGATCTGCTCGTTTATGGACGAGTCTTTTTCGATGTAAGTGTCTGTTCTTGGGACATAAGCTTCCGGTTGGTAGTAGTCGTAGTAGCTGACGAAATACTCGACCGCATTGTCGGGGAAGAACGACTTGAACTCGGAATAGAGTTGCGCGGCGAGCGTCTTGTTGTGGGCCAGGATCAGGGCCGGGCGCTGGGTCGCCTCGATGACCTTGGCCATGGTGAAGGTCTTGCCCGAGCCGGTGACGCCCAGCAGCACCTGATCGCGCTCGCCGGCCTGGGCCGTGGCCACCAGCTCGGCGATGGCGGCGGGCTGGTCGCCCGAGGGCTGGAAGGGCGAGACCATGCGGAAGGGCGTGCGCCGCTTCGCCGCCGACCGGTCGGGGCGGTGCGGGGTCCAGCCCTCCGGCGCGCCGGGGGCCTCCTCCGGCGTCAGCCGCGGCCCGGTGACGGGCGCGAACATGGGCATCTTCGAGTCGCGCAGGAAGGCGGCGGGCGCCTCCTGCAGGCCGGCGCCGGGGGTGTGCACCGGCTTGGCGGGCTTGCTCTTGCCGGGCGCGGGCGTGCTGGAACGGTTCATGAACGGGAAGATAGGTCCGGCGGGGAGGAGACGCCAGAGACCGCGCGGGGCGGAACGGGGATGCTGACAGCCGGTGGCGGGAGGGTCGGGACGGCCGCGAATCCCGCTACCTTCCCCGCCATGCGCCGGACCCTGCCCGTTCTCGCCACCCTGCTGCTGACGGCCGCGTGTTTCGGCGGGCCCAATCCGCCGCCGCCGGGGTGGAGCGATCGGCCCGCGGCGCCGCGGGTCACGTCGCCGACGGGGGTGCGGGTGGAGAGTTTCGCGACCTCGGGGCTCGTCGATGCGCGGCTGGACGGGGGGACGCGGTCGCGGGTGGACGAGGCGGCGGCGCACCTGGGGCTGTGCCAGGCGGAGCTGGAGGCGGCGCGGGTCACCTTCACGCCGGTGCCGGACAAGGTGATGACCGAGACCTGCGGGCTGACGGGGGCGGGGACGCTGGACGTCGACCGGGGCACGGTGGCGCGGCTGCGGCCCGCGGCACCGGTGATGACGTGCCAGACCGCGCTGGCGTTCTCGGTGTGGCGGCGTCAGTCGGTGGAGCCGGCGGCGCGCGAGATCTTCGGCCAGGACGTGGTCGAGATCGTGCACATGGGGACCTATTCCTGCCGCTCTGTCTCGAACCGGCCGGGCGCGCGGCCCAGCGCCCATTCGCGCGCGGCGGCGGTGGACTTCGCCGGGGTGGTGCTGCGCGACGGGCGGCGGATCATGGTCAAGGACGACTGGTACGCCGGCGACGACGAGGCGCGCTTCCTGAAGCGCATCCGCGACGAGGGCTGCCGGGTGTTCGGCACGGTGCTGAGCCCCGACTATGACGCGCCGCACCAGGACCATCTGCATCTGGAGCCGGGCGGGCGGGCGTTCTGTCGGTAGGGCGGCTAGGGCTTAGGGCTTAGGGCTTAGGGCTTAGGGCTTAGGGCTTAGGTGTCTGAACGGGTGCCGAACGCCTCCTTGCCAAGGGCCGACCGCGCCGCAGGGAGTCTTCCTCCCTAAGCCCTAAGCCCTAAGCCCTAAGCCCTAAGCCCTACGACCTAAGCCCTGTCTGCTCCCTCACCCTCCGACTCCGGCCCGGGCGGCGGGGCGAGGAGTTCGGCGGCGGCGTCGTTGACGGTTTCGGCCGGGGGGGACGGCGCGGCGCGCGGGGGGCGGACGGCGGCGGGATCCAGGCCGAGCGCGCGCAGGGCGTCGTCGCCCTCGCGGCCGAAGACCGAGCGGAGGCGCAGGTCGGTCTGGGGGAAGGGCACCTCGATGCCCGCCTCGTCCAGGGCGTCGGCGATCAGCCAGGTGTAGGCGGCGTGCATGGCGGCAGGGCGCTTGACCGCCTCGGGCGTCGGCCAGACCAGAAGCTCGAAGTCCAGGCTGCTCTCGCCGAAGGTGGTCAGCCAGACCTGGCTCTTGCGGGCCTCGGTCTCGGGCAGGGTGAAGGGGCTGGCGCGGGCGGCGGCCAGGACGGCGTCGCGGACCTGGACCCGGTCGGCCCCGTAGGCCACCGAGAAGGGGATGTGGATGCGCCGGGTGTCGCCCTTGAGCGTCCAGTTGGTGACCGGCCCCTCGATCAGATGGCTGTTGGGGATCAGGACGTTGACGTTGTCGTTGGTGCGCACGCGGGTGGCGCGCGGGCCGATCTCCATGACCGCGCCGCGGACCCGGCCGTCCTCCAGCTCCACATAGTCGCCGACCGACAGCATGCGGTCGAAGATCAGGAAGATGCCCGAGACGAACTCCTTGACCACCCCCTGGAGGCCGAGGCCGACGCCGATGCCCACGGCACCCGCGAAGACGGCCAGGGAGGACAGGTTCAGCCCGGCCGTCGACAGGGCCATGGTCGCGCCGGCGACGAGGATGCCGTAGCCGGCCAGCTTCTCGAGCACATAGAGCGCCTGGGCCGAGCGGGGCGAGCCGCGCGCCCGGACGCGGCGCAGGGCGCGGGTGACGGCCCAGCTGGCGACCACGGCGAGGCCCAGCAAGAGGGCGCCCGAGGCGAGGCCCCCGGCGGTGATCGAGACGCCGCCGACGGAGAGCACGCGCGCCTTCTCGAGGGCGTCGACGTCGGGGATCAGGGCGAGGGTCATGCCGGGGATAAGCGAGCCGCACGGCCAAGGTTCCGAAATGGGCTTTCGCAGTCGCGAAAGGGCGCCTAGCTTGCCGGGATGACCCCTCCCGCCTCCCCGTCGTCGTCGCGCAGCTTCTTCTCGTCCCTGAGCCTGTGGGTTCTGCTGGCGCTGGTCGGGGGGCTGGCGGCGGGGGCGGCGGCCAGCGAGTGGGGCCTGCCCGGCGGATCCGGCACGGCGGAGATGATCTCGGCGCTGGGCGCCCTGTGGCTGAACGCCCTGAAGATGACCATCGTGCCGCTGGTGTTCAGCCTGCTGGTGACGGGCATCGCCTCGATCGCCGACGCGGCGCGGACCGGGCGGCTGGCGGCCAAGGCCATCCTGTGGTTCGCCCTCCTGATCGTCTTCGCGGTGCTCTATGCCTATGCCGCCAATTTCGGCCTGCTGGCGATCTGGCCGGTGGACGAGGCGGGCGCCGCCGCGGTGCGGGCCGGGGCGCCGGCGCCGCCGGAAGGCCTGGGGCCGGGCGCGCCGTTCAGCGAGTTCTTCAAGACCCTGGCGCCGGCCAACCCGATCCGGGCTGCGGCCGAGGACGCCATCCTGGGCCTGGTGGTGTTCGCCGTCTTCTTCGGTTTCGCCGCGACGCGCCTGCCGGACCGGCTGAGGCTGCCGCTGGTGGCCTTCTTCGAGGCCGTCGGCGAGACCATGATCGTGATCGTCCGCTGGGTGCTGACGGTCGCGCCGGTCGGGGTGTTCGCTCTCGCCATGGGCGTGGGGCTGACCGCCGGCATCGGCGCGGCGGGGGTGCTGCTGCAGTACGTCTCGGTGCTGTCGCTGGTGCAGATCGGGCTGATCGCCCTGTGCTATCCGCTGGTGATGATCTTCGGCCGGGTCAGCCTGGCGCGGTTCGCCCGCGCCGCGGCCCCGGCCCAGGTGGTGGCGTTCTCGACCCAGTCGTCGCTGGCCAGCCTGCCGGTCATGGTGGAGCGGGCGGTGGACGCGCTGGCCGTGTCGCGGGCGACGGCGGGTCTGGTGCTGCCGCTGGCGGTGGCGGTGTTCCGCATAACCAGCCCGGTGGCCAATCTGGGCGTGGTGATCTGGTGCGCGCATGTGTTCGGCGTCGAGGTGACGCCGGCCGCCATGGTGGCGGCGGGTCTGACGGCCATTCTGGTGTCGATCGGCTCGGTCGGCCTGCCCGGACAGGTCAGCTTCTTCGTCTCGATCGCGCCGATCTGCATCGCCATGGGGGTGCCGCTGGAGCTGCTGCCGATCCTGCTGGCGGTGGAGGTGATCCCCGATATCTTCCGCACCCTGGGCAACGTCACGGCCGATCTGGCGGTGACGCGGATCGTGCAGGGCGAGGACGCCGAGGCGGAGGCCGACCCAGGGATCTGAGGCCGGTTGACAAGCGTGTCACCTATAGGTGATATGTAACCTCAGGGTGACAAGCCTGAGGGAGCCATGAACCATGGATGATCTGATCTCGACCGAGGGCCGCGCGCGGCGCCTCAAACAGCGCTGGGCGACGGGTCTGGCCATTCTGGGCCTGCTGATGGCCGCGGGCGGCGTGACGCTGGCGCTGACCGGTCTGTGGGTGGACGACACGACGGCAGGTGTGATCACCGGTCTGGGATTCGGGCTGTTCGCGCTGGGAGGCTTCATCGTGTGGATGCAGCGGGTGGGCGGTCCGGAGCACATCACCGGTCCGGGCGCGAAGCGCGAGCGGATGCAGGCCCAGCGGTCGGTGCTGCTGTGGACCCTGCCCTTCGTGACGGCGATCTTCCTGTTCGAGGGCACGCGCGCCGTCCTGACGATCCAGGAGGGGGCGGGCGGCATGTTCGACGTGCTGCGCGCCGCGGTTCCGGTGATCTACGCCTGGCTGGCGGCCGACGTGACGATGGGCTGGGACGGCAACTCGCGGAAGCACCGCAAATATCTGGAAGACGAGCTGACGCAGGCGCTGCGCGCGCGGGCGGTGGTCTGGGCCTTCTGCGTCCTGATGGCGGGCGGGACGGTTGCTTTGGGCCTCGGGCTGTTGCGGCCGGAAATCGGCGTGGCCGCGATCCCGTTCGCCCTGGTCGCCGCCGGCGCGACGGCGTCGCTGCGGTTCGCCTGGCTGGAACGTGAGGCGTCGCGGGGTGGGTGACGGACGGCTGGGCTCGAACCTGAAGGAGGTCCGCACCGCCGCCGGCCTGACCCAGGCCGAGCTGGCGGATCGGGCCGGGGTGTCGCGCAAGACCATCAACACGGTCGAGAACGGGGTGTTCGTGCCCTCGACCACGCTGGCATTGCAGCTGGCCCGGACGCTCGGGACGACAGTGGAGGCGCTGTTCTACCTGAAGTCATGACAATAATGATTCAGGGTTGATTTCCTCGCTCACGAAGACCAGTGTTCGGTGAGTCCTTGGGGAGGCGATCATGAAGAGTCCAGCCATCATGCTGGCGGCACTGGCTTGCGCGGCGTGCAGCGGCACGCCGATGGTGACCAGCGTGGACCTGACGAAGTCGTCGGCACCCGTGCTGATGACCTATGGCGTCGGCGTGACGGAAATCGAACTGCGTCAGCAGCCCTACGGCGGCACGACCGAACTGCCCGAGGCCTGCAAGGCGGCGCTCGACGCCTATGAGGTCGCCCGCTCGGCGCACGACGCCGCCGCGGTTCCCTATGCCCGCTCCACCGGGACGGTGCTGGAGGTTCTGGCCTATGCGTGGGGCGACGGGACTCCCCGGCGGCTGAGCACCGCCGAAAAGAAGGCCATCCTGGCCGACCTGAAGGCGCTTTCCGTCGAAGGCGACGCGGTGGTCGCCCTGGCCGACAAGGCGAGGCTGGGGGCGCGGCTGGTCGGGGAGCGTTGCCCCGAGGAACGCAGCCGGATCGAGGTCCTGAGCCATGTGCGCACGGCGGACGGGCTGATCTACGGCGTGAACCTGTCCGGAGGGGCGATGTCGAACGACGCCCTGAAACTGGTGACGGGCGCGGACGGCCTGCCGACCTCCGTGGTCGCGACCGCCGACGACCAGACGGCCGCCGCCGTGACGTCGGTGGCGCGGCTGATCGGCCGGTTCGCGGCCCCGGGGCTGGATGGCGGGGGCCTTGAGGGCCTGGATTTCAGCCAGCTGGTCGGCTTCGGAGATTTGAAGGATGGGGATGACGGGGATGCCCTGGCCGCTTTGGGCTCTGACACGGCGGCGCACCGATGCGGCATCTCGGCCATGCCCGCGAAGCGGCGTCTGGCCGAGATGGAACGCAGGCCGGCCTGCGCCGACGCCGCGTCCCTGATCCTCCTGGCGGCCGATCTCGTCCACGAGCCGGACGAGCTTCCCTCCCTGCGTCCGGAACGTCCGGATCGTCCGGCGTGGCACTCGCTGTCCGAGCTCGAAGCCGGGGTGCGGTATGCCGGAACCACGGTGAGGGTGCGCTGTGCGGTTCCTCTCCCCCGGACGCCCGCAGTGGTCGAGAACGGCCTCGTGGTCGCCACGCCCACGCCGTGTCTTCTCACGGCGTCCGAAGACGGCAGGGAGGTGGCCCGCTTCTCCTTCGTGGGTCTGAGCGAACGGCATCTGACGGTCGTGCCGATCGAACGGGCGGCGCTCGTCAAGAACGCGACCACGCTGACGCTGCAGAACGGCATGGTGACGTCGGTCGACGTCAACCGTCCGAGCACCGGCGCGGCGCTCGCCGGCCTGCCGGGCCAGGTCATCAACGGACTGGTCAGCGGGGTGACCGACGCCTTCAGGGACAGCGAGGCCATCGAGACGGCGCGCGTCAGCCAGATGCGGGCGGAAACCTCCCGGATCGAGGCGGAGGCCGCGCGCATCGCGCAGCCGACGCCCGCCTGGACCGACGCGGACACGGCCTATGTCTCGGCCCTGGGCGTGGTGGCGACGCGACAGTCGACCCACGACGCCGCGCTCGCGGCCGAGGAACCGGATCCCGCGGCCATCGCGACGGCCGCCGCCGAACTGCGCAACGCCAAGGCCCTGGCCAATGCCGCGGCCGTCGCGGCCGAGCGGCCGCTGCCCTATCCCGACCTGATCTGATCGGAGTCGAAATCCGATCGGAGCCGGTGAAGGGCGGAGTTGACTCCGCCCTTCACTTCGCGACATACACTGTGTGTCACACACTATGTGGCGGGCAGGGTGAAGCGCGATGCGGGTGGACGGCGGTCTGTTCGAGGCGATGAGGCTGGAGCTGCGGCGCGGGTCGCTGGTGCTGGCCGTGCTCGCCTGTCTGAGGACCGAACGCTACGGCTACACCCTGCGTCAGGCCTTGGCGGCGGACGGGCTGGAGATGGAGGAATCGACCCTCTATCCCCTGCTGCGCCGGCTGGAGAGCCAGGGCCTGCTGCTGAGCGAATGGCGCGAAGAGGAGAAGCGGAACAAGCGCTTCTATCGCCTGTCGCCCGCCGGATCCGAAATGCTGGACGCGCTGACCGCCGAATGGCGGCGCATCGGCGCGTCCCTCGATCGCATGCTTTGAGGGGGAGGGGACCATGGCCCTGATCGACCAATATCTGGACGCCGTGGCGGCGCAGCTGCCCACGGAGAAGCGCGAGGACATCGTCGCCGAGTTGCGCGAGCTGATCCTGAGCCGGTTCGAGGCGGAGGAGGAGGAGCTGGGGCGGCCGCTGACCGAGGCGGAGCAGGAGGCGATCCTGCACGAGATCGGTCACCCGCTGGTGGTGGCGCAGCGCTACGCCGGCGGGCCCGACAGCCTGGTGGGGCCGGAGCTGTATCCCTACTGGCTGTTCGCGGTGAAGGCGGGGCTGTTCCTCGTCGCGGCGGTGCAGATCGTCGGGGCGCTGGCGGCGCTGGCGGGGGGGCCGCAGACCTTCGGACAGGCGATCGGCCAGGCCTTTGCCGGCTTCTTCGACGGGGCCTTCGTTCTGGTGGGCGTGATCACGGCGGTGGCGTGGTCGATGGAGCGGTGGGGCGGCAAGCCGCGCTGGATGACCGACTGGAAGGTCAAGGACCTGCACGCCTTCACCCTGGCGGATCCGGCGCGATGGGGGCTCGGCGGATCTGCCAAAGCCGGGACCGAGCGGCCCGCCGGGATGGTGAAGCCGGTCGCCCTTAGGGCGTCGACCGGGCGCTGGCCGGGGTCGGACGCCCTGTTCGGCCTGATCTTCGGCGGCCTGTTCGTCGCCTGGTGGATCGGCGCCTGGGAATGGCCCTGGGACGGGGCCTTCGAACTGGGCGACCAGCTGGTGACCGTGTCCGGCGCGCCCGTGTGGACGGCCCTGTTCGCGCCGATCCTGGCGCTGGCCCTGGCGCACATGGCGGTCGATCTGCTGGGCGTGCTGCGGCCGGACATGGTGCGGCTGAGGGCCGTCTTCGCCATCGGGCTGGGGCTGGCGAGCCTGGCCTTGGCGTGGACGATCCTGCAGTGGGGCCACTGGTTCGACCTGACGGCGGCGGACGGCGCGGTGGCGCAGGTGCGCGGCGGCCTCGACCTGGTGCGCTGGAATGCGCTGGACGCGATCGACCGGGGCGACCGGACCCTGGCCGGGCAGGCGCAGGTGCTGGGCACGGTGCTGAGCTTCGTGCTGGCCGGGTTCGGTCTGACGCAGGTCTTCGCCATTCTGGGCGACCTGGCGAAGGTGGCGCGCGGCCGCTGAGGTCGATGTCCGAAAACCGCGAGACATGATCGGGGGCGGGGCGCATGCTCCGCCCCATGTTCACGAACGGACCCGAACTGGATCAGGAGGCCTGCTGGCGCGCGGTGCGGACGCGCGACGCGCGGTTCGACGGCCGGATCTTCATCTGCGTGAAGACCACGGGGATCTACTGCCGGCCGGTGTGCCCGGCGCGGACGCCGCTGCGGCAGAACGTGATCTTCGTGGCGACGGCCGCGGCGGCGGAGGAGCAAGGGTTCCGCGCCTGCCTGCGCTGCCGGCCGGAAACCGCCCCCGAAATGGGCGCCTGGAACGGGACGTCCAACACGGTGTCGCGGGCGCTGGCGCTGATCGAGGCGGGGGCTTTGGATGAGGGCGACGTCGACGCCCTGGCGGGGCGGCTGGGCGTGGGCGAGCGGCAGCTGCGGCGGCTGTTCCGCAAGCACCTCGGCGCGGCGCCGGTCAGCGTGGCGCAGACGCGGCGGGTGCTGCTGGCCAAGGCGCTGATCCAGGAGGGCGACCTGCCGATGGCGCAGGTGGCGCTGGCGGCCGGCTTCGGCAGCGTGCGGCGCTTCAATGAGACGTTTCAGGCGCTCTACGGCCGGCCGCCGTCGGCGCTGCGGCGGCGGGCGGAGCGCGCGTGGGACGGCGGGGTGCGGCTGAGCCTGCCCTATCGCGAGCCGCACGACTGGGACGCCCTGCTGGCCGAGCTGGCGGCGCGGGGCGACCGGGTCGAGGGCGGCGTGTGGTCGCGGGCGCTGCAACGCGCGACCGACGGCGGCGAGGGCGGCATCACGGTCGCGCGCGCCGGGCCGGGGCGCGCGGCGGTGCGGATCGAGGTCGACGACCTGCGGGCGATCCCGGGCGTGCTGGCGCGGGTGCGGCGGGTGTTCGACCTGGGCTGCGACCCCGAGGCGGTGGCGCGCGACCTGTCGGCGGATCCGGTGCTGGCACCGCAGGTGGCGGCGCGGCCGGGGCTCAGGGTCGCCGGCGATTGGGACGACGCCGGCGAGGACGCGCCCAGCGATCGGCTGGGCGTCGACGGACTTGAGACGCGGGCCGAGGGCTGGCGGCCGTGGCGGGCCTATGCGCTGGCCCACCTGCGCGCGGCGGGGATCGCCCCGCGCGACCTGATCGAGGAGACGAGAGATGCGGCCTGAGCTGACGCTGGATCGACTGGCGACGCCGGTCGGCGAGATGCTGGTGGTGACCGACGCCGAGGGCGCGGTGCGAGCGCTGGACTTCGCGGATTACGAGCCGCGGATGATGCGGCTGCTGGCGCGGCACTGGGGCCCGGTCGACCTGACGCCGGGGCGGGCGCCGGAGCGCGTACGGGCCGCGATCCTCGCCTACTTCGGCGGTGAGTTGACGGCGCTGGACGGGCTTGAGGTGAAGACCAACGGCACGGCCTTCCAGCGCGAGGTCTGGGCCGCGCTGCGGCGTATCCCGGCGGGGACGACGGTCAGCTATGGCGGGCTGGCGCAGGCCATCGGCCGGCCGAAGGCGGTGCGCGCGGTGGGCCTGGCCAATGGCGGCAATCCGGTGGGCGTCATCGTGCCTTGCCACCGGGTGATCGGCGCGAACGGGACGCTGACGGGCTATGCCGGTGGGGTGGAGCGCAAGCGGGCGCTCCTGGAACACGAAGGGGTCAGGCCGCGCGCTTGATGCGGTTGTGGTCGTCCAGCAGGACGACGGTCGGGCTGTAGTTGCGGGCTTCTTCCTGCGGCAGCTGGCCGTAGGTGACGACGATGACGCGGTCGTTCTTCTGCACCAGTCGGGCCGCGGCGCCGTTGACGCCGATCACCTTCGATCCGCGCGGGGCGGGGATGGCGTAGGTGGTGAAGCGCGCGCCCGTCGTGATGTTCAGCACGTCGACCTGCTCGTGCGGCAGGATGTCGGCGGCGTCCAGCAGATCGCTGTCGATGGCGATCGAGCCTTCGTAGTCGAGGTCGGCCTGCGTCACGACGGCGCGATGCAGCTTGGACTTCATCAGGGTGACCAGCATGGGGAGTGCGGCCTTGCAAGCGACGCGGGGCGATCCAGCCCCCGCTCTGAGGGCGCTGATATAGGGATTTCGGGGGCGCGCATCAATCGCGGGCGCCGCATTGCAGCATAGACGCGGCCGCCGGCCCCACTCGCTCCTTACGGGAGGTTCATTTGACGGTCACGGATCCGCCCCTATGGTTCAGGCTTCGCGCCGCCTCGGCTGACCGGAACCGGACGACGACCTTCCCATGAAACAATTCTTCCTGACCGTGCTCGGCGTCTTCACCGGGTTGGTGCTGTTCCTCGTGGTCGTGCCGATCGTGCTGATCATGATGGCCGCGGCCTCGGCCGGATCGCAGCCGTCCATCCCGCGCAACACCGTGCTGGAGCTGGACCTGCGCCAGGGCGTCAGCGACAGCCCCTCGACCAACCCGTTGAGCTTCGGCGGGGCCGGCCTCTCAGTGATCGAGATCGTCGACGGCCTGGCCCAGGCGGGCGACGACGAGGCGGTCAAGGCCGTGCTGGTGCGCCTGCCCGAGATGGGCATGACCCCGGCCGCCGCCGACGAGGTGCGCCAGGCGATCCGCCGGCTGCGCGCCAAGGGCAAGATCGTCATCGCCCATTCGCAGGGCTTCCTGCCCGCCGGGTCGTCGGTCTCGGCCTATATGGTCGGGGCCTCGGCCTCGGAGCTGTGGATGCAGGAAAGCGCCAGCTTCCAGATGGCCGGCATGGCGACGGAAGAGGTCTTCTTCGGCCGCGCCTTCGACAAGTACGGCGTCGATCCCCAGTTCGAGCAGCGCTACGAGTACAAGAACGCCGTCAACGTCTACACCCAGTCCGACTTCACCGCCGCGCACCGCGAGGCGACGCTGGCGTGGGTCGGGTCGATCTACGACAGCGCCATCGCCGCCGCGGCGGCCGACCGCAAGATGACCCCGGCGGCGCTGAAGGCCGTGGTCGAGGCTGGCCCCTGGACCGCCGAGGAGGCGCGGGCCCGCGGCCTGATCACCCATCTGGGCGAGGTCGAGCAGGCCGAGGCCGAGGCCATGCGCCGCGCCGGCCGCGGGGCCGAGATCGTCGAGTTCGACGACTACGCCGGGGCCAAGGGCGAGCGCACGGGCACGGGCTCGGACGCCATCGCCATCGTCTATGCCGAGGGCGCCATCATGACGGGCACCGGCGGCGGCGGCGATCCGTTCGGCGGTGGCTCGAACATCATGTCGGACGACACGGCCGAGGCGATCTACGACGCGATCGAGGACACGTCGGTCAAGGCCATCGTGCTGCGCGTCTCGTCGCCGGGCGGCTCGCCCGAGGCGTCCGAACAGATCGCCGCGGCGGTGCGCGCGGCCCAGAAGGCGGGCAAGCCGGTGGTCGTGTCCATGGGCACCTATGCGGCCTCGGGCGGCTACTGGATTTCAGCCGAGGCGGACTGGATCGTGGCCCAGCCGGCGACCCTGACGGGCTCGATCGGCGTGTTCGGCGGCAAGTTCGTGCTGGCCGACGCCCTGGGCCGGTTCGGCGTCGACGTGCGCGGCCTGTCGGTCGGCGGCGAGTTCGCCGACGCCTATGGCGTGTCCGAGCCCTGGACCCCCGAGCAGCGGGCCAAGATCTCGCGCCAGATGGACCGCATCTACGACGACTTCATCACGCGGGTGGCGCGCGGGCGGGACCTGCCGCCGGCGCGGGTGCGCGAGATCGCCAAGGGCCGCGTCTGGACCGGCTCGCAGGCTCTGGGCCTGGGTCTGGTCGACCAGTTGGGCGGGCTGGAAGAGGCCATCGCCAAGGCGCGGCAGCTGGCCAAGATCCCGACCGACGCGCGGATCCGTCTGAAGCGGTTCCCGACGCCCCTGTCGCCGTGGGAGGCGCTGTCCGAGGCCTTCGGCGTGTCGGGCGAGGCGGCGCGCGCCCTGGTCTTCCTGGGCGGCGTGGCCCAGGACCCGCAGGCCCAGGCCGTGGCGCGCCGCGTCGAGGCCGACCGCATGCGGCGCGAGGGGGCGGTGGTGCTGGCCGACCGTCCGTTCGGCTGAATGAGGCAAAACGTCCGAACACCGCAGCGTGAACGGCGCGTTCCTTGACCGTTCAGGCGACGGAGACGACATTGCGAAGGTTGAAGGACGCCCGATGACCCAGTTCGACCGCCTCGCCGCCCTCGGCCCCGACGCCCGCAAGGGCCGCGGCCTGATGGGCCCGCTCGCCGCCCTGTTCGCCGTGATCGCCGGTGCCGTCGCCATGGCCGTGGGTGCCGTGCTGGCGGTGTTCGCCGCCGCCGCCGTGGCGGTGATGGCCGTGGTCGGCGGTCTGGTGCTGGCGCTGGCCGCCTTCGCCTTCCGCGCCCGCCGGGCCTTCGGCGGCAAGACGCGCCGGGCCACCGATCCCGAAATCATCGAGGCGAAGAAGGTCGACGGGACCTGGGTCGCCTACGGCTGGGACCGGCGCTGATCCTCACATGACGCTCTCGATCGTCGAGGCGCCCTCTCCCAATTTCGACGCCCGCCGCGCGCCGCCGGACATGCTGGTGCTGCACTATACCGGCATGCAGACCGCCGAGGCGGCGGTCGCGCGCCTGCGGGACCCCGAAGCGCGGGTATCTTCCCACTATGTCGTCGATGAGGACGGATCGATCCTGCGGCTGGTGCCCGAGGAGCGCCGCGCCTGGCACGCGGGCAAGGGCGTCTGGCAGGGCGAGACCGACTGCAACGCCGCCTCGGTCGGCATCGAGATCGTCAATCCGGGCCACGAGTTCGGCTATCGCGACTTCCCCGACGCGCAGATCGCCGCCGTGATCGCGCTGGTCGGCGACATCCGCTCGCGCTGGTCGATCCCGGACGCGCGCATCATCGGCCACTCCGACCTGGCGCCGGACCGCAAGCAGGATCCGGGCGAGCGGTTTCCGTGGAAGCGGCTGGCCGAGGCGCATCACGGCCTGTGGTTCGAGCCGGCGATGGAGCGGGTGGCGGCGCTGGGCGCGCCCTTGAGCCCCGGCGACGAGGGCATCGGGGTGACGGTGCTGAGCGCCGGCCTGCACCGGCTGGGCTATGGCGTGACGGCGCGCCCGACCTATGACGAAGAGCTGCGGCTGACGGTGGAGGCCTTCCAGCGCCACTGGCGGCCTGCGGCCGTGGACGGGGTGGCGGACGGCGAGACGCGCGCGCGGCTGGTGGGGCTGCTGCAGCTGGCGAGCGCGGAGAGCGTGACGGGCGTGCTGAACTAGGGCGGATCGAGATGAAACGACCGCCGCTAGATCCGAAGGATTTGCGCAACTCGATGATCATCGGAAGCGTGGTGTTCCTCTGGTTCGTCATCGAAGCCTACCGACTCTGGAACTCCTGAGTCCGCCGCCGTTGACCTGGCACACCGTACGGGGCATCCATCCCCCCGCCAGACGGTCGGGCGGTCGCCCTGCTCCGCCAAGGCTTCGCAGGGCTTGCCCTGCGGAGCTTCAGCGAAGCAGGGAGGAAAGTCCGGGCTCCACGGTGAAACGGCGGCGGGTAACTCCCGCCCGGGGTGACCCGAGGGACAGCGCCACAGAAAGCAAACCACCGGCCTTTCGAGGCCGGTAAGGGTGAAAGGGTGGGGTAAGAGCCCACCGCGTCCTCAGCAATGCGGACGGCATGGCAAGCCCCGCCGGGAGCAAGACCGAATAGGGACGTCGCGCGGGCTTCGGCTTGCAGGGTTCACCGCCCGAGGCGTCCGGGTTGGTCGCGAGAGCCGGTCCGCGAGGGTCGGCCCAGAGGAATGATCGTCACCCGCTTGCGGGGACAGAACCCGGCTTACAGACCGTCTGGCGCTTTATCTTCTTTGTTGCCCTACCGCTCGCGCCGCGGGCGCTCGCTGCTTGAGGGCTTTTTTCTTGATGCCCTACCGCTCGGCCCGCGGGGCCTCGCTGCTTGAGGGCGGGCTCCTTCGCCCTACCGCTCGCGCCGCGGGCGCTCGCTGCGTGAGGGCGGGGCCTTCCTGGAGCGCGGACGTCCACGTCCGCGTCTGGGCGCGCCATGACTCGCGGACCTGGAGGTCCGCGCTCCTTCCCCGCCGTTAACCCTTACGACCCTCGCGTGGCGCAAGATGTCCACAGGGTGGGGATTACTTGACGATGTTCTGTGATTGTTCCACGCTGATCAGTCGATCCATCCCCGCTCGAGGTTAAAATCCGTCAACCAATCCCATTGTGACCCATCTGATCCCATGATATCCCAGAACTCATGATTTGGGCATGACGGGCGCGCGCGGTGCGTTCGGGGGACTTCAGACGGTCTTGAGGGGCCGGAAACGGGGCGGGGCGTGTTTCTCTCGACGTTCGAGAAACAACTGGACGGAAAGCGTCGCCTGCTGATCCCGCAGGAGTTCCGCACGGCCGACAACGGCGCCGAGCACCGCGTCTTCTGCTTCCCGTCGATCGAGGCCGACTGCCTGGAGGCGGGCGGCGACCACCTGTTCGCCGTCTATGTCGAGATGATCCAGTCGCTGCCGTTCGGCTCGGCCCAGCGTTCGGCGCTGGAGTGGCAGGTGCTGGGCGAGCAGAACCGCCTGGCCTTCGACGGCGGCGGCCGCATCACCCTGCCCGAGGCGCTGGTGGCCGAAGCGGGGCTGGGCGACAGCGTGATGATCGTGGGTCTGGGCGACCGCTTCCAGATCTGGAGCAAGGACGCCTGGGCCGCGCGGCGGGCCGAGCAGCGCAAGGTGGCGCGCGAGGGTCTGGCGGAGCTGGGCGCCCTGCGGCTGGCGGCGCAGCTGAAGACGCAGGGCGGCCAATGACCGGTGCGCCGCACGTCCCCGTCCTGATCGACCAGGTGATCGACGCCCTGTCCCCGACGCGCGGAGACGTGATGGTCGACGCCACCTTCGGTGCCGGCGGCTATACGCGCGCCATCCTGGCGACCGGCGCCGAGGTGATCGGCCTGGACCGCGACCCGACCGTGCGGCCGCACGCCGAGGCCGTGGCGAACGACTTTCCCGGCCGGTTCCGTCTGGTCGAGACCGCGTTCGGCGATCTGGATCAGGCCGTGGATCAGCCGGTCGACGGCGCGGTGTTCGATGTCGGCGTGTCGTCCATGCAGATCGACGAGGCGGCGCGCGGCTTTTCCTTCCTGCGCGACGGGCCGCTGGACATGCGGATGTCGGGCGAGGGGCCGACGGCGGCCGATCTGGTCAACACCTGGGAGCACGGGCCGCTGGCCCACATCCTGAAGCAGTACGGCGAGGAGCGGCAGTCGGGCCGCGTCGCCACGGCCATCCTGCGCCGCCGGGCCGAGCGGCCGTTCGCGCGGACCCTGGATCTGGCCGAGGTGGTGGAGAAGGCGCTGGGCGGGCGGCGCGGGGCGCCGATCCATCCGGCGACGCGGACCTTTCAGGCCCTGCGCATCGCCGTGAACGACGAACTGGGCGAGCTGGAGCGCGGGCTGGTGGCGGCGGAAGCCGCGCTGAAGCCCGGCGGGCGGCTGGCGGTGGTGACCTTCCACTCGCTGGAAGACCGGATCGTGAAGACCTTCCTCGCCGAGCGCAGCGGCAATGCGCCCGGCGGCTCGCGCCATCTGCCGCAAGCCATGGCGGCGCACGCGCCCAGTTTCACGCTGCTGTTCAAGGGGGCCCGCGAAGGGACCGAGGCCGAGATCGTGGCCAATCCGCGCGCGCGGTCGGCCAAGCTGCGCGCCGCGGTGCGCACCGACGCCCCGGCCTGGGGGGCGGCCGCATGAGCCCGCCCGCCGCCGTCCGTCGGCTGTTCGACTGGAAGATCCGCGGCGTCCGCTGGATCGAGATCATCGGCGTGGTCTGCGTCGCCGCCATGCTGTGCTCGGTCTATCTGGTGAAGGCCGGGGCCCAGCGCGAGGCCACGCGCATGGCCGAGCTGGAGGCCGACATCGCCGAGGACCGGCAGCGCGTGCGCCTGCTGCGCGCCGAGGCGGCGCGGCTGGAGAGCCCGGCGCGGCTGGACGCCCTGTCGAAGGGGCTGGGCCTGGCCCCGATCGACGCCGACCAGCGGGTCCAGGAGGCCGAGCTGGACGAGGTCGAGCCCGCGCCCGAGGCGCCCACGGTTCCCGTCGAGGAGACGGCGCAGTGACGGTCACGCCGCACCATCGCCCCGGTCCCGCGTCGCGCCTGCCGCGCCCGCCGTCGTGGCGGCGGCTGACGGCGGTGCTGTGGTGGATCGAGCACGCCTTCGAGCGGTCGCGGGCGCAGGCCCGGCCGGAGGAGGACACGCGCGTCCGCATCTTCCTGATCCTGGCGGTGTTCGGCGTGGTGTTCGCCTGTCTGGGCGCGCGCGCGGCCTGGTCGGCGCTGGCGGCCCCGGTGCTGGACGGCGCGGGCGGCGGGGTGGAGCGGCAGCTGACGCGCGGCGATCTGGTCGACCGCAACGGCCGGCTGCTGGCGACCAATGTGGTGTTCTGGGGCCTGTACGTCGATCCGGTCGAGGTCTGGGACAAGGACTTCGCCTTCACACAGATCCGCCGCGCCCTGCCGGAGGTGGACGCGCGCCGTCTGCGCCGGGCGCTGGACGGCGAGCGCCGGGTGCTGGTGATGGGGGCGATGACGCCGCAGCAGAAGGCGCGGGTGCACGCCCTGGGTCTGGGCGGGGTCGGCTTCGAGCAGGAGGACGGACGGGTCTATCCGCTGGGCGGATCAGCGCGGCACGTGGTCGGCGTGTCGGACGCCTGGGGCAAGGGGCTGACCGGCGCCGAACTGGCCCTGGACGCGGAGCTGAAGCAGGCGGGGATCGACGGCTCGGCCGTGCCGCTGTCGATCGACCTGCGCATCCAGGGCATCGTCGAGAGCGAACTGGCGGCCGCCATGGACGAGACCGGGGCCAGGAACGGCGTTGCCATCGTCACCAATGTGCACACCGGCGAAATCCTGGCCATGGCCAGCTGGCCGACGACCCAGGCGAAGAACCTGGCCACGTCCGGCCACTATGAGATGGGCTCGGTGTTCAAGAGCTTCACCGTGGCAGCGGGCATCGATCGCGGCCTGGCGGACATGGACACGACCTTCGACGCCTCGCAGGCGATGATGATCGGCAAGCGCCGCATCACCGACTTCCACGCCCAGAACCGGGTCATGACGCTGGAGGGCGTCTACATCCACTCGTCCAACATCGGCACCTCGCAGCTGGCCGTGCAGCTGGGGCCGGAGGGGATGAAGGGCTATTTCCAGCGGCTGGGCCTGCTGGACGCCGCGCCGCTGGAGCTGAAGGAATCGGCCGCGCCGGTGCTGCCGCGCGAATGGTCGAACTCGACCCTGGCGTCCCTGTCGTTCGGCTACGGCATCATGGTCACGCCGGTGCAGGCCATCGCGGCCATGGGGGCCCTGACCAACGGCGGCTTCTACGTGCCGCTGTCGATCCGCAAGGGCGGAGCCGGAACCGAGCCCGTGCGCGTGGTGCAGGCCTCGACCAGCCTGCTGCTGCTGGACCTGATGCGCCGCAACGTGGTGCGCGGGTCGGGCGGCCGGGCCGACGCTCCCGGCCTCCGGCTGGGCGGCAAGACCGGCTCCGCCAACAAGTGGAACGGCTCGCGCTACGACCCGAGCCTGGGGATCGGCAGCTTCGCCGCCGTCTTCCCGACCGACGGTCCGCTGGACGGGCCGCGCTATGCCATCTTCGTTCTGGTCGACGAGCCGTCGGCGGGGTCGCGCCTGGGCGGGGCCGTGGCCGCGCCGGCCGTCGGCCGCATCGCCGACCGGATCGCCCCGATCGTGGGCGTCGAGCGGCGCGCCGACCGCTGGCGCACGGCCGACGGCGCGAAGATCCCGACGCTCGAGGACATGGAGCGCGGCCTGCCATGAGCGCCCTGCGTCTGTCCGACCTGCTGCGCCGCGACGTGCCGAGCGACCCGGTCATCACCGGCGTCACCGCCGACAGCCGGCGCGTCGACGCGGGTACGCTGTTCGTGGCCCTGCCGGGATCCACGGCGGACGGGCGCGCCTTCATCCCCCAGGCCCTGGCCAAGGGGGCGTCGGCGGTGCTCGCGCCGACGGACACGCCGCGCGACGCCGCGCCGGTGCTGGTCACTTCGGGCGACGTGCGGCGCGCCTATGCGCTGGCGGCGCGGGGATTCTACGGGGCGCAGCCGAAGACCTGCGTGGCGGTGACGGGGACCAACGGCAAGACCTCGGTCGCCGCCTTCTGCCGCCAGATCTGGGCGTCGCTGGGCCACGCCTCGGCCAGTATGGGGACGCTGGGCACGGTGATGCAGTCGGACCGGGGGACCGAAAGCCTGACGCCGCCTGGCCTGACCAGCCCGGACGCCGGCGACGCGGCGCGGCTGACGGCCGAGCTGGCCGGACGTGGCGTGACCCATCTGGCGCTGGAGGCGTCCAGCCATGGCATCGATCAGCGACGGCTGGACGGCGTGCGCCTGACGGCGGCGGGCTTCACCAATCTGACGCAGGATCACCTCGATTATCACGGCGACATGGACGCCTATCGCGCCGCCAAGCTGAGGCTGTTCGAGACCCTGCTGCCGCGCGGGCGGACGGCGGTGCTGAACGCCGATTCCGACGCCTATTCGCGGTTCGCCGCGGCGGGGCTGATGTCCGGTCTGGGCGTCTACGGGGTCGGCCAGCGCGGCCGCGACCTGACCCTGATCGGCCGGCAGGCCGTGCCGGAGGGGCAGAGGCTGACGATCGACGCGGGCGGTCGGGTGCACGAGATCCTGCTGCCGCTGGCCGGTGCCTTCCAGGCGTCGAACGCCCTGGTCGCAGCGGGGCTGTGCGTGGCCTCGGGGTCGAAGGTCGAGACCGTGCTGGCGGCGCTGGAGACCCTGCAGGGGGCCGAGGGCCGGCTGCAGCGCGTGGACGGACCGGCGGGCGGGCCCGAGGTCTACGTCGACTATGCGCACACGCCGGACGGGCTGGAGACGGTGCTGACGGCGCTGAGGCCGCACGCGCGGGGGCGGCTGATCGTGGTCTTCGGCGCCGGCGGCGACCGCGACCGGGGCAAGCGGCCGCTGATGGGCGAGGTCGCGGCGCGGCTGGCCGACGTGGCGGTGGTGACCGACGACAATCCGCGTTCCGAAGACCCGGCCGCGATCCGCGCCGAGGTGCTGAAGGGCGCGGCAGGCGCCGACGACATCGGAGACCGGAAGGCGGCGATCTTCCACGCCGTGGGCCTGGGCCGCGCGGGAGATGTGGTCGTCGTCGCCGGAAAGGGGCATGAGAGGGGACAGATCGTGGGTTCCACGACTCATCCCTTCGACGACGTCGCCGTCGCAGCCGAGGCCCTGAGACTGCATGCCTGAGACCGCAGGACCGCTGTGGACCGCCACCGACATCGCCCTGGCCGTCGGGGGACGGATCGAGGGCGGGGCGTTCGAGGCGAACGGCGTCACCTTCAACAGCCGCGAGGTGGAGGCGGGCGACCTGTTCGTGGCCCTGCGCGGCGCGCGCGACGGACATGAGTTCGCCGCAGGGGCCTTCGCCGCCGGCGCGGCGGGCGCCCTGGTCGAGCGGCCGGTGGACGGCGGGCCCTGCATCGTGGTGGACGACACGCTGCGGGCACTGGAGCGGCTGGGCGCGGCGGCGCGCGACCGGGCCCCGCAGGTGCGGCGCGGGGCGGTCACCGGCAGCGTCGGCAAGACCAGCGTGACCCAGGCGATCAAGGCCGGACTGGACCTGGCGGGCCCGGCGCACGGGTCGGTGAAGAGCTTCAACAACCACATCGGCGTGCCGCTGACGCTGGCGCGCATGCCGGCGACCGTGGAGCGGGCGATCTTCGAGATCGGCATGAACGCGCCGGGCGAGATCGGGCCGCTGGCGCGCATGGTCCAGCCCCACGCCGCCTGCGTGACCACGGTCGGGCCGGTGCACATCGAGGCCTTCGACGACGGCGAGGCGGGCGTCGCGCGCGAGAAGGCGGCGATCTTCGAGGGCCTGGGTCCCGGCGGCGTCGCCGTGATCAACGCCGACAACGCCTGGCTGGAGCCGCTGCGCGGCGCGGCGCTGCGCCGGGGCGCGAGGGTGCTGACGTTCGGGACCTCGGCCGACGACGCCGCGCGGCTGATCGACTTCACGCCCGACGCCGACGGCGCGCGGGTCGAAGCCTCGGTGCTGGGACGCGAGCACGTGTTCCGCCTGCGCCAGTCGGGCTTCCACTGGGGGCTGAACAGTCTGGCGGTGCTGCTGATGCTGGACGCGCTGGACGTGCCGGTGGACACGGGGCTGGAGGCGCTGGCGGGCTTCTCGCCGCTGGTCGGGCGCGGGCAGGTGCGGACCGTGCGGCTGGCGCGGGGGGCCTTCACCCTGATCGACGAGAGCTACAACGCCAACCCGCTGTCGATGAAGGCGGGGTTCGCCAGTCTCGGCGCCCGGGCGGTGGAGCCGGGGGGACGCCGGATCGTCATGCTGACCGACATGCTGGAACTGGGCCACCAGTCGCGGGCGCTGCACGCGGGGCTGGCGGAAGGCCTCGAGGCGGCGGGCATCGACGTGGTGCACGTCGCCGGGCCGGAGATGCGGGCGCTGCACGAGGCCGTCGCGCCCGAGCGGCGCGGCGAGTGGCGCGAAACGGCCGCGGACCTGGCCGACGCGGTCGGAGAGCTGGTCGCGCCGCGCGACGTGGTGATGGTCAAGGGATCGAACGGGTCGAAGGCGTCGCAGATCGCGCGCGCCCTGGCGGATCTGGATCGGACGGATGAGGGGACCGCCTGATGTTCTACCTGCTGTATCTCTATTACGCGGACGTGGCGCAGGACTATCCCCTGCTGAACCTGGTCCAGTACCAGACGGTGCGCGTGGCCCTGGCCATGGCGACGGCCATGATCGTGGCGGTGGCCATGGGCAGCCGCTTCATCAGCTGGATGCGCAAGAAGCAGGGCAAGGGCCAGCCGATCCGCGACGACGGCCCGGTCAGCCACCTGTCCAAGGTCGGCACCCCGACCATGGGCGGGTTGATGATCCTGGCGGGCATCGCCATGGCCGTGCTGCTGTGGGGCGACCTGACCAATCCGTACATCTGGATCGTCTCGCTGGTGACCGCGGCCTTCGCCGTGCTGGGCTTCATCGACGACTACGCCAAGGTCACCAAACAGACCTCGGCCGGGCTGACGTCGAAACAGAAGCTGTTCTGGCAGGTGATCGTGGCCGTCGTGGCCGGCGTGCTGACGGTGCTGTGGATGACGGCGTCGCCGACGTCGCCGGGTCTTGAGACGTCGATCGCCTTCCCCTTCTTCAAGGACGTGCTGCTGAACATCGGCTGGTTCTACGTGGCCTTCGCGGCGTTCACGATCGTCGGCTTTTCCAACGCCGTGAACCTGACCGACGGGCTGGACGGCCTGGCCATCGTGCCGGTGATGATGGCGTCGGCGGCGTTCGGCGTGATCGCCTATCTGACCGGCAATTTCGTCTTCTCGAACTATCTGGGCGTCCACCACGTGCCGGGCGCGGGCGAGCTGGCGGTGTTCCTGGCGGCCATCATCGGCGGCGGCACGGGCTTCCTCTGGTACAACGCGCCGCCGGCCAAGATCTTCATGGGCGACACCGGCTCGCTGGCGCTGGGCGGGGCGCTGGGCGCGGTGGCGGTGATGACCAAGCACGAGCTGGTGCTGGGCATCGTCGGCGGCCTGTTCGTGCTGGAGGCGGCCTCGGTGATGATCCAGGTCGGCTACTACAAGGCGACCAAGAAGCGGGTCTTCCTGATGGCGCCGATCCACCACCATTTCGAGAAGATGGGCTGGCCGGAGTCGACCGTGGTGATCCGGTTCTGGATCGTGTCGGCCATGCTGGCGCTGGCGGGCCTGGCGACGCTGAAGCTGCGCTGATGCAGGTGTCGGCCTTTCAAAGCCCTCCCCCTCGAGGGGGGAGGGTTGGGTGGGGGTGGAGGCAGGCTGTCGATATGTGCCCCTCGGAGACATCGACGGAGCCCTTCGCGTTCGATTTTCAGCGACCTGCGGCTCCACCCCATCCCCAACCCTTCCCCCTCGAGGGGAAGGGAGTCGATGAACGGGACCGGGCGGAGATGGGGTCATGATCCCCGTCCCCGGCTTCTCAGGGAAACGCGTCGCGGTCTTCGGCCTGGGGCGGTCGGGGCTGACGGCGGCGCGCGCGCTGAAGGCCGGCGGGGCCGAGCCGGTGCTGTGGGACGACGGCATCTCCAGCCGGATGCAGGCGGAAGCCGAGGGCTTCGCGGTCGAGGACCTGACGGCCGCCGACTGGTCGGGATTCGCGGCGCTGGTGCTGTCGCCGGGCGTGCCGCTGACGCACCCCAAGCCGCACTGGACGGTGGACAAGGCGAAGGCCGCGGGGGGGGAGATCGTCGGCGACGTCGAGCTGTTCGCGCGGGCGTTGGCGGCGCTGCCGGAGGGGGCGCGGCCCAAGGTGGTGGCGATCACCGGCACCAACGGCAAGTCGACGACCACGGCGCTGACGGCCTGGGTGCTGAAGCAGGCCGGGCTGACGGTGCACATGGGCGGCAACATCGGCATCGGCGTGCTGGCCCTGCCGGCGCCGACGTCCGCCGCCGTCTATGTGGTCGAGGTGTCGAGCTATCAGCTGGACCTGACATCCAGCTTCGCGCCGGACGTGGCGATCCTGACCAACGTCACGCCGGACCATATGGACCGGCATGGGGGTATGGAGGGGTATGTCGCGGCGAAGGCGCGGATCTTCGCCAACCTGCGGGACGGGCAGACGGCGCTGGTCGGTGTGGACGAGCGCTGGGGGCAGGGGGTGATGAAGCGGCTGCCCGGCGCGGTGCCGGTGCGATCCTTCCCTTCCTCCCTCGCGGAGGAAGGTGGCTCGCGGAGCGAGACGGATGGGGGGGCTGTCGCCGGCCGCGCGTCGCCCACCGGGTTTGATGACGCAGCCACCCCATCCGAGCGCCTCCGGTGCCCACCTTCCCCGGCGAGCGGGGAAGGGATCGTGGCTTGGCCGAGCGGTCTGGAGGCAGATGGCAGAACCATCGACCTGGCCCCCGCCCGTTCCCTCGCCGGTCGGCACAATGCCCAGAACGCGGCGTTTGCCTATGCGGCGGCGAGGGCTCTCGGCGTGTCGCATGAGGCGGCGGTGGAGGGCCTGCTCTCCTTCCCCGGCCTCGCCCACCGGATGGAACCGGTCGGCCGCCTCGGCAAGGTCCGCTTCGTCAACGACTCCAAGGCGACCAACGCCGACGCGGCGCGGCAGGCGCTGTCGTCCTATGAGCGGTCGTTCTGGATCGCCGGAGGGCGGGCCAAGGCGGGCGGGATCGACGATCTGGAGGACCTGTTCCCGCGCGTGCAGGAGGCCTTTCTGATCGGCGAGGCCGCGGGTCCCTTCGCCGCGCGGCTGGGCGAGACGCCGCACCGGATCAGCGGGGACATGGCGACGGCGGTGGGCCACGCCTATCACGCCGCGGCCGCGACCGGGCGCGAGGAGGTGGTGCTGCTGAGCCCCGCGGCCGCCAGCTTCGACCAGTTTCCGGACTTCGAGGCCCGCGGAGAGGCGTTCCGCGCGGCGGTGCTTAACCTCGGGGCCACACCTTCGGGGCATGGTTGACGGAAGATGACCAGCCAGGCCTACACGCCCGCCTTTTCCCGATCCGACCAGAGCGCGCTGGCCAAGTGGTTCTGGACGGTGGACCGCGGCCTGCTGGGCGCGGCGCTGGCGCTGATGGCCATCGGCGTGTCGCTGTCGTTCGCCTCCAGCCCGGCGGCGATCCTGGCCGAGGACGGGATCACCGACCCTTTCCACTATTCGATCCGCATGATCGTGTTCGTGGCGTTGGGCCTGGGGGCCATGCTGACGACGTCGCTGCTGAGCCCGCGCGGGGTGCGGCGCATCGCCGTGCTGGCGCTGCTGGGCGCGATCGGCGTGATGATCCTGCTGCCCTTCATCGGGCACGAGGCCAAGGGCGCGGCGCGGTGGATCAACATCGGGCCGTTCGGCCTGCAGCCCTCGGAGTTCGCCAAGCCGGCCATCATCGTCTTCTCCGCCTGGATGTTCGCCGAGGCGCAGAAGGGGCAGGGCGTGCCGGGCGTGACCATCGCCTTCGTCGCCTATGGCCTGACCGTCGGCCTGCTGCTGCTGCAGCCGGACATCGGCCAGACGCTGCTGATCACGACCACCTTCATGGCCGTCTTCTTCATGGCGGGGGTGCCGTTCAAATGGATGCTGGCCCTCGGCGGGGCGGTGATGGCGGGGGTGGTCAGCCTGTATTTCGCCTTCGACCACGTGCGGTCGCGCGTGGCCAAGTTCGTGGCCCCGGGGGTGGAGGACACCCACCAGATCGACCGCGCCTCGGAAGCGATCCGCGCCGGCGGCCTGGTCGGCCGGGGGGTCGGCGAGGGGGTGATGAAGCGCCACGTGCCGGACCTGCACACCGACTTCATCTATTCCGTCGGGGCCGAGGAATTCGGCCTGATGCTGTCGCTGGTGATCATCGGCCTGTACGCCTTCATCGTGGTGCGGGGCCTGAGCCGGGCGCTGCGTCTGCGCGATCCCTACGAGCAGACGGCGGCGGCGGGGTTGTTCATGCTGATCGGGCTGCAGGCCTGTATCAACGTGGCGGTGAACCTGAACCTGATCCCCACCAAGGGGATGACCCTGCCCTTCATCAGCTACGGCGGATCGTCCATGCTGGCGATGGGGCTGACGATGGGGCTGGCGCTTGCGCTGACCCGCAAGCGGCCGGGGGCCTATGAACCGGGACCGATGCAATGGCCGTGGGACGAAATGACCAAGCGGATCCGCCGGGCATGAGCCGGACCTGCGTCGTCGCCGCGGGCGGGACCGGCGGCCACATGTTCCCCGCCGAGGCGCTGGCGCGGGAGATGTCGGCGCGCGGCTGGCGGGTGATCCTGGCCACCGATCACCGCGGGGAGAGGTTCGCCCACGGCTTTCCGGCCGACGACCGGCTGTTCCTCGACGCCGCCACGGGCCGGGGGCCGGTGGGGCTGATCAAGGCCGGGCTGGCGATCCTGAAGGGCGCGGGACAGGCGCGCGCGGCCTTCCGCAAGGCGGGCGTAGGGGTGGTGGTCGGCTTCGGCGGCTATCCGTCGGCGCCCGCGCTGATCGCCGCCCTGATCGACCGGCGGCCGACCCTGATCCATGAGCAGAATGCGGTGCTGGGGCGCACCAACCGCATGCTGGCGGGCCGGGTGGATGCGGTCGCCTCGACCTTCCCCATCGCCGGGCGAGATGGCGTGCATGTGGTCGGCAGCCCGGTGCGGCCGGAGATCCGGCCCCTGTTCGACCGCGCCTATGCCGCCCCGACCGAAGGCGGCCCGATCCGGGTGCTGGTGACCGGCGGCAGCCAGGGCGCGCGCCTGCTGTCCGAGGCCGTGCCGCAGGCGCTGGTCGCGCTGCCGGCCGACCTGCGGGCGCGGCTGGAGGTGTTCCAGCAGTCGCGGGCCGAGAGCCTGGAGGCGGCGCGGCAGGTCTATCTGGAGGCGGGCATCAAGGCCGAGGTCGCGCCCTTTTTCCGCGACATGGCGGGAATGCTGGCGACGACGCACCTGCTGGTGGGACGGGCGGGCGCCTCGACCTGCGCCGAGCTGGCCGTGGCGGCCATGCCGTCGGTGCTGATCCCGCTGGCCATCGCCACCGACGACCACCAGACGCAGAACGCCCGCTCCCTGGTGGAAGCGGGCGCCGCGGTCAGCGTGCCGGAAGCCGAGGCCACGCCGCAGCGGCTGACCTCGATCCTGACGGAAATCCTGGCCGATCCGGCGCGCCTGACTGCCATGTCGGCGGCGGCGCGGTCGACGGCCATACCGGACGCGGCCGGCCGCCTCGCCGATCTGGTCGAGGCGACCGCCGCGAGCTGAGGGTCAGTTCAGAACGGCGTCGATGCAGGCGTTCATGCCCGGACCCCAGTTCCAGATGACCCGGTTCTTGGCGTCCTGACCCGAGGCGGCGTCGACCTGGGCCAGGATCTGGTCGGCCTGGATGGCGGCGCGCTCGATGATCTGGTCCTGGTTCAGGCCCGAGTTCATGCCCTCGGCGCGGGTGATCATCTCGACCATGCCCATCTGGAAGGCCTCGACCTCGTCCTGCTCGGCCGGCTGCTTGGACTGGGCGAAGAAGAGGGCGGCGCAGGTGACGGTGTTGTCGAACGACATCGGGTCCTGGGCGGCGGCGGGCTGGGCGGCGGCGGCCGAAAGGGCGGCGGCGGCGGCGAGGGCGGCGAGGCGGATCATGGGTCGGGTCTCTCGTTGATGCGGACGGATCGGTCCTTGCCGCCACAATGGCGCCCAAATGCCGACCTGCCCAGCAGCGGGGCTGGAATGGGACGCGACCTGTTGCTGCAGAGCCGCGCGGTCGGGATCAAGGGATAGGCGCGACGCCCGGCGGCGACCACTGACCGCAACTGACGGCGCATCGCGCCCGGGCGCATCCGATGCGGCCCGCGGCCGTTATCGCTCCTTCGGCCAAGCTTCAAAGGATCGTCATGCCGCCCGAACTGCTGAACCTCCACCGGGAGCTGGTCACCCTCCAGGGCCGGTTCGAATGGCTGCCGGAATGGGCCGCGATCACCCTGGTGATCCTCGCCTTCGCCGCCGCCGGCTGGCTGGCCAACCAGACCATCTTCAGCCTGCTGAAATGGACGGTGCGCAAGCGCGACGTGTTCTGGCGAGGGCTGGTGGGCCGCGCGCGGACCAAGGTCCGCCTGGTCGTGCTGATCCTCGCCGTGGGGATCGGCGTGACCGTGTCGACGCTGGATCCGGCGCCTTCGGCGGCGATCCGGCAGGGGCTGCTGTTCGCGCTGATCCTCGTGACGGGCTGGATCGCGTCCGGGGCCATGGACATGGCCACCCTGGTCTATCTGCGCCGCTTCAACGTGGGGGCCGAGGACAATCTGATCGCCCGCAAACACGTCACGCAGGCGCGCATCCTGCAGCGGGTCGCCGGCCTGCTGATCGGCGTCGTCACCCTGGGGCTGGCGCTGCTGACGATCGCGGAGGTGCGCCAGTGGGGGCTGTCGCTGCTGGCGTCGGCCGGGGTGGTCGGCATCGTCGCCGGTCTGGCGCTGCAGCCCTTCCTGATGAACATGATCGCCGGCGTTCAGATCGCCACGTCCCAGCCGATCCGGCTGGACGACGCCGTCATCGTCGAGGGCGAGTGGGGCAATGTGGAGGAGATCACCTCGACCTATGTCGTGGTGCGGCTGTGGGACTGGCGCCGGATGATCCTGCCTCTGAGCTATTTCATCACCACGCCCTTCCAGAACTGGACGCGCGAGAGCGCGCGGCTGATCGGCTCGGCCTTCCTCTACGTCGACTACGAGGCGCCGATCGACCGGTTGCGGACGAAACTGGAGGAGATCTGTCGCGCCAGCCCGCTGTGGGATGGAGACGTGATCAGTCTGCAGATCACCGACATCACCGAGCGGGTGGCGCAGGTCCGGTGCCTGGCCTCGGCGCGCAATGCCGGCGCGGCGTTCGACCTGCGCTGCGACATCCGCGAGCAGATGCTGGCCTTCCTGCGCGACGAGCTGCCGGACGCCCTGCCGCGCGACCGGCTGGCGCTGGAGCGGCCGGCCCCGCATATCGCCGGTTAACCTCTTCCGGGAACCGGACCTTCAGGGGCCGGGGGCCAGAATGGGGTCCATGTTCGAAGAGACGCTCGGCATCTCGGCCGCCCTGGCCCTTCCCGACCGCCGCCGGCGGGCGCGACGTCCGCACCGGCAGGCGCGGCGGGCGGAGGAGCGCGTGACGCTCCTCGGCGAAACCATGGATTTGGTCCGGCCCGAAGAGGTCATGCTGTGGATGCGCCGCTGGATCCAGGACGGGCGCAAGGCGGTGATCGCCAACCACAACCTGCACAGTCTGGCCCTCCTGCGATCCACGCCCGAGCTGCGCCGCTTCTATGGTCGGGCTGATCTCGTCGAGGTCGACTCGCGGCCGCTGCTGGGCTTCGCGCGCCTGTTGAAGCTGTCGGCGCGGCCGATGCACCGCTGCACCTATCTGGACTGGCGCGAGCATTTCTGGAGCCTGGCCGACCGTGAGGGCTGGCGGGTCTTCTACCTGGGCGGGGCGCCCGGCGTGGCCGAAGAGGCGGCCGGGCGGATCGGCCGACAACGCCCCCGCGCACGCATCGGGACCCGGCACGGCCATTTCGACGCGACGGCCGGATCGGCCGACAATGCGGAGATCCTGCGCGAGATCGCGGACTTTCAGCCGAATGTGCTGATGGTCGGCATGGGCATGCCGCGCCAGGAGCTGTGGATCGCCGATCACCTGGACGCCCTGCCGGACTGCGTGGTGCTGAACGTCGGCGCGGCCTTCGACTACGAGGCCGGCGTGCAGAAGGCGGCGCCGCGCTGGATGGGGCGGCTGGGCGTGGAGTGGCTGTTCCGTCTGGTCGCCGATCCGAAGCGGCTGTTCCACCGCTATGTGGTCGAGCCGTGGGCGCTGGCGGGGCCGGCGTTCAAGGACGTCAGGCAGGCGCTGACGCGCTAGGCCACCAGCGTCTCGGCCTGTTTCAGGTCGACGCCGACCAGCAGGGACACGCCGCGCTCCGGCATGGTGACGCCGTACAGGCGGTCCATCCGGCTCATGGTCACCGGATTGTGGGTGATGACGATGAAGCGGGTGTCGGTGCGCTTCCGCATCTCGTCCAGCATGCGGCAGAAGCGGTCGACGTTGGCGTCGTCCAGCGGGGCGTCGACCTCGTCCAGCACGCAGACGGGGGCCGGATTGGCCAGGAAGACGGCGAAGATCAGCGCCGCGGCCGTCAGGGCCTGCTCGCCGCCCGACATCAGGCTCATGACCGCCAGCCGCTTGCCGGGCGGGCAGGCGAAGATCTCGAGACCCGCCTCCAGCGGGTCGTCGCTCTCGACCAGCTTCAGCTCGGCCTGACCGCCGTCGAACAGGGCCTCGAACAGGGCCTTGAAGTTGTCGTTGATGATGTCGAAGGCGGCGAGCAGGCGCTCGCGGCCCTCGGCGTTCAGCTCGTCGATGCCGTCGCGAAGCGTGGCGATGGCCGAGGTCAGGTCGGCGCGTTCGCCGCGCATGGTCTGCAGCCGGTCCTCGCTCTCGCGGGCCTCCTCCTCGGCCAGCAGGTTCACCGCCCCCAAGGCCTCGCGTTCGCGCTCCAGCCCGTAGAGCAGGCTTTCGGCCCCGGCGGCGTCCGGCGGCCGGGCGATCGCGTCGTCGGTCAGCTTCTGTCCGAGGTCCGCGGGCGACATCTGCGCGGTCTCGCGGACCTTGCGGTCGGCCTCGGTCAGGCGCGCTGAGGCGGCCTCGGCGTGGGCGGCCAGACCGGCGCGGACCTCGCGCGCCCGGCCGGCCTCGGCCTCCGCAGCGCGGGCGGCGCGGTCGGCCTCCCGGGCCGCGTCCTCGGCGACGGACAGGGCGTCGGCGGCCGTCTTGCGGCGGCTCTCGGCGGCGGTGAGGGCGTCCATCAGGCCGGCGCGCTTCTGCGCCAGGGCCTCGGGCTGGGCGCGGGCGGTCTCGAGCAGCGACAGGGCCCGGGCGGCGTCGGCCTCCAGCGCCTTGATGCGGGCCGCGCCGTCCCGCGATCGGGCGACCCAGCCGTCGCGCGCGCGTTCGAGTCCCGTCAGGCGCTGTTCGCGCG
>JAHJOO010000058.1 GCA_018820275.1 Alphaproteobacteria bacterium | reverse complement strand
GTAGTTCATCGCCTTCGCCCCGCCGGCCTTGGCCAGCGTCATCGTGATCGCCGCCGTCAGCGTCGTCTTGCCGTGGTCAACGTGACCGATCGTGCCGATGTTGCAGTGCGGCTTGGTGCGTTCGAACTTTTCCTTGGCCATGGCCAAAACTCCTGCGGCCCGGAAGGTGGGCGGTTGTCAGCGTTCAAAATCTGGAGCGGGTAGACGGGATCGAACCGACATCCTCAGCTTGGAAGGCTGCTGCACTACCATTGTGCTATACCCGCGGTCGTTTCGGAGCGCCGCCTGACGAGCTTTCGGAACGCGTGGTGGGGGAAGCAGGACTCGAACCTGCGAAGCTTACGCAGGGGATTTACAGTCCCCCCCCTTTGCCGCTCGGGACATTCCCCCAGCGCGTTCTGAAACCTCATCGGGCGTCCGGCTCTTTTTCCGGCGTGCCGGAAGCGGTGTCGGACGAAAGGCCTCGGCATCCCGCGACGCCTGGTTTAGAGGGGCGCCGGACCCGGAAAACCCTAGGGGCCCCAAATCGGAGCGCGTCTTATAGTGTCGTCGAAACGCGAACGCAACGACCGGAACAAGGCCTTTTCGGGCCGACCGAAAGGGCCCGTCCGCGGCGGTGAAAAGCCCGCCGCCAAAGGTTTCGACCCCGCCGCCCGCCCCCGGGCGGAGGCGCCCCGCGCCGCGCGGACCAAGGTCGATCCGGACACGCTGCTCTGGGGGCGGCACCCCGTCCTGGCCGCCCTGGCGAATCCCGCGCGCAAGGGGATGGGCCGCCTGATCGCCACGGCGGAGCGCGGCGCCGAGATCGCGGCCGGCGGCCTCGCCCCCGGCGGTCACACGCCCGAGATCATGGACGCCGCGGACATCGCGCGCATGCTGCCGCCCGGCGCCGTGCATCAGGGCCTGGTCTTCAAGGTCGCGCCGCTGGAGGGCGTGCCCCTCGCCGAGCTGGCCGAGCCGGCGACGGGCGTCATCGTCATGCTGGACCAGATCACCGATCCGCAGAACGTGGGGGCCATCTTCCGCTCGGCCCTGGCCTTCGGCGCGCGAGGGATCGTCGTCCAGGACCGGCATTCGCCGGCGCTGGCCGGGGCTCTGGCCAAGGCCGCCGTGGGCGCGACCGAGCGTCTGCCCCACGCCCGCGTCACCAATCTCAGCCGCGCGCTGGAGACCCTGGCGGAGGCGGGCTGGCGCGCCGTCGGGCTGGACGGCGACACCGACGTCGACCTGTCGGACGCCCTGAACGGCGGCCCCACGGTGCTGGTGATGGGATCGGAGGGCGACGGCATCCGCCGCCTGGTCGCCGAGCACTGCGACGTCCTCGCCCGCATCCCCATGCCCGGCGGGTTCGAGAGTCTGAATGTGTCGAACGCCGCGGCCGTGGCCCTGTACGAGGCGACGCGGCGACGGACGGGAAGCTGAGACCGCGTCGCCGCTTGCCTGACCGCCCTCCCCTGCCCTAGAGCCCCGCCATGGAATTCGCCGAACTCTTCACCCCCGCCGCCCTGACCGCCCTCGGTCAGGTGCTGATGATCGACCTGGTGCTGGCCGGGGACAACGCCGTGGCCGTCGGCCTGGCGGCCGCCGCCCTGCCCGCCGAACAGCGCCGCAAGGCCATTCTGATCGGTCTGGCGGCCGCCGTCGTCATGCGCATCGGCTTTGCCCTGATCACGGTGCAGCTGCTGGCCATCGTCGGCCTGCTGCTGGCCGGCGGCTTCCTGCTGCTGTGGGTGTGCTGGAAGATGTGGCGCGAACTGCGCGAACAGGCGACGCACGATCAGGCCGAGGCCGAGCGCGAGCTGGAACTGGCCATGCAGATCGAGCACGGCAAGGGACCGTCGCCCGAGGAGCTGGGCCTGAAGCGCAAGTCGTTCGGCGCGGCCCTGCTGCAGATCATGATCGCCGATGTGACGATGAGCCTGGACAACGTCCTGGCCGTCGCCGGCGCCGCGCACGCCCATCCGTGGATCATGGTGTTCGGTCTGGTCCTGTCGATCGCCCTGATGGGCGTGGCCGCGACCTTCATCGCCAAGATGCTGACGAAGCACCGCTGGATCGCCTACGTCGGCCTGGTCATCGTCCTGTACGTGGCCCTGCACATGATCTGGGACGGCTACCGTTCGGTGGTGGTGCGGACCGGCAATCTGGAAAGCCACAACGCCACCGCGCCCGGCTTCCTCGACATCGGCGCGGAAGAGGTGGCCAAGCACCGCAAGGGCATGCGCAGCGAGGACACCGCCCTGCCGGCCCCGCCGACGCCGACCCGGCCGGCGGACGCGCCCGCCCCGGCGGCGATCCCGGCCCCCGCGACCTAGGGCGTCAAGGCCGCGTGACCGATCCGGTCGCAGGCGCGGCGCAGGCCGGCGTCGAGGGTGCAGAGCGTGGCGCCGCGCCGCCAGGCCATGGCGAAGTGCAGCGCGTCGGGGGCCCGCAGCGGCAGAGCGTCGGCGGCCGCCATGCGCGCGGCCTCCTCATAGTCGGCGACCGAGACGGGCCACAGCGTCAGACCGTAGGACTCGATCCGGGCGAACTGGGCCGCCGCCCGTTCCCGCCCGGCCCCGTCGATCTGACCGGTCGCCTGTTTGAAGCGCAGGGCGGCCGCGAACTCCACCCGCGTCCATCCGCTGATATGCAGGGACCCGGCCTGCTGGTCGGCCAACCAGCCCTGGACCCGCTCGGTCGCGGGCTCGGGCGTCAGCGCGGCCACGAACACCGACGTGTCCACGTAGAACATCAGTAGCGATAGTCGTCGCGCATGCGGCGCATGAAGTCACCGGCGGATTCCGCCTGCACGGCACCGCCGTCGGTCGCCTGGCGGAGATCTGCGACCTCAATCCGGGATCGGGCGGCGGTGATCGGCACCAGCAGGGCGACCGGCTTGCCGCGGCGGGTGATCTCGACGATCTCGCCGGCTTGCGCCTGATCGACCAGCTCGCTCAGCCGGGCCTTGGCGTCCGCCAGACTGATCGCCGTCATGACGGGCTCCTGACCATCCAGTTGGTCACTTAGCACGACCCCGCCCGACTGTCAGCCCTGCTGACCCGCCCCGCCGAAGCGTTCGGACCACTCCGCCACCTGGGCGTCCTCGATCTTGGCGAACAGCACGCCCTGGTGCGCGACCGGCCGGCCGGCGGGGATGGCGTCCAGCCACGCCGCGTCGGGCGCCGGCCAGGAGAGGTCCGTGGCGCCGACCGAGGCCGCGATCTTCTCCGCCGAGAAGGGCAGGATCGGCGCGGCCAGCCGGGCGAACAGGGCGACCAGGTTCAGGCCGGTGCGCACGCCGACCGCGGCGGCGTCGCGGTCGGTCTTCAGGGCGGTCCAGGGCGCCGCCACCTGCAGATATTCGTTGCCCAGCACCCAGGCGGCGCGGATCGCCTGGGCCGCCTTGCGGAACTCCATGGCCTCGAACTGTTCGGTCGCCTCGGCGATCGCGGCGCGGAGGTCGGTCTCCAGCTTCGCCTCGACCGGACCGGCCTCGCCGCCCTCGGGCACGACGCCATCGAACTTGGACTCGGTGAACTTGACGATGCGGTTGACGAAATTGCCCAGCACGTCGGCCAGGTCCTTGTTCGTCGTCGACTGGAACTGCTCCCAGGTGAAGGCCGCGTCGGAATGCTCGGGTCCATAGGCGGTCAGGTGCCAGCGCCAGTAGTCGGCCGGCAGCAGCTCCAGCGCCTGGTCCATGAAGACGCCGCGCTTCTGGCTGGTGGAGAATTTCCCGCCGTACCAGTTCAGCCAGTTGAAGGCCTTCAGCTGGTCCACCGTCTTCCACGGCTCGCCCGAGCCGAGGATCGTGGCGGGGAAGCTGACGGTGTGGAAGGCGACGTTGTCCTTGCCCATGAACTGGACGTAGCGGACGTCGTCGGCGCCCTCGTCCAGCCGCCACCAGTCGCGCCAGGTGCGGCCGTTCGCGGCGGCCCATTCCTCGGTCGCGCCGATGTATTCGATCGGGGCGTCGAACCAGACGTAGAAGACCTTGCCCTCCATGCCCGGGCGCGGCGCGCCGTCGGGGCCGACGACCGGCACGCCCCACTTCAGGTCGCGGGTGATGCCGCGGTCGATCAGACCCTCGTCGAGGTGCTTCAGCGCGATGGATTTCGCCAGGGTCTGCCAGCCGGACTTCGAGCCGATCCAGTCGCGGATGGCGCCCTCCAGCCTGGTCTGCAGCAGATAGAGATGGCGGGTGTCGCGCGCCTCGAGGTTCTTCGACCCCGACACCGCCGAATACGGGTCGATCAGGTCGGTCGGGTCCAGCAGGCGGCCGCAGTTGTCGCACTGGTCGCCGCGCGCGCCGACGTGGCCGCAGTGCGGACAGGTGCCCTCCACATAGCGGTCGGGCAGGAAGCGGGCGTCGTCGACCGAATAGATCATCCGGTCGACCCGCTCCTCGATGAAGCCGTTCTCCTCCAGCTTCGCCGCGAAATGCTGGGTCAGGCGCCGGTTCGGCGCGCCGGAGGACCGGCCGAACCCGTCGTAGCTCAGGCCGAAGGCCTCCCCCGCGCGCTTCTGGATCTCGTGCTGCTCGTCGCAATAGGTGCGCACGTCCTGACCGGCGGCGGCGGCGGCCAGCTCGGCCGGGGTGCCGTGCTCGTCGGTGGCGCAGATGTAGAGGACCTCGTGGCCCTGGGCCCGCTTGAACCGGCTCCAGACGTCGGCCGGCAGCATCGAGCCCGCCAGGTTCCCCAGATGCTTGATGCCGTTGATGTAGGGCAGCGCCGAGGTGACGAGGATGCGGGCCATGGGAGTCCGGAGGTTCGGGGAAGGCGTCGGATATAGAGACGTTGACCGTCGCCGTCACGCCGCCGGCGCCAGCCGCCGGGCGATCCTGACGAAGCGGCCGGTCAGCAGGCTGGCCGAGACGAGGCTGGCCAGGATCACGGCCCAGACCAGGCCGTCCACGCCGAAGCGCGGGGCCAGCCACCATCCCAGCGGCATCATGATCGCGCCATAGGCGGTGAAATGCATGATCGTCGGCCACCACACGTCGCCGGCGGCGCGGTTGGCCGAGGCGGCGACGACCTGGATTCCGTCGGCGACGAAGAACAGCGTGGCGAGGATCAGGGCGGGCACGGCGATGGCCATCAGCGCCGGATCGCGGCCATAGGCCCCGACGACCAGGCCGGCGCCGGGCCAGACCAGAAGGGCGACCACGAGGGTGGCGGCCGAGACCACGCCGACGCCGACCAGACCGGCCCGCAGCACGCCGCGGCCGTCGGCGGCACCGTAGGCCCGGCCGACCAGCACGGCGGTCGCCGACGACAGGCCCATGGGGATCATGAAGACGATGGCCGAGACGTTCAGCACCACCGCCCAGGCCGCGGTCTCGTTGGCGCCCAGCCGGCCGGCGAACAGGGTCATGGCGGCGAAGGCGGTGACCTCGATGAAATAGCTGGAGCCGGCGCCCGCGCCGATCTTCAGCTGTTCGCGGGCCGCGGCGGGGTCGGGGCGCGGCCGGGAGAAGATGCCCAACGCCCGCGCCTCGGGCAGGCGCAGGATATAGACCAGCAGGAAGGCCGCGAGCGCGGCGCGCGCACCGAAGGTGGCCCAGGCCGAGGCCACGGCGCCGTTCACGCCCAGCCCCATCAGGTCGGGCACCAGCAGCAGGTTCAGCGCCAGGTTGACGAGGTTGGCCACCCAGATGGCGGCCATGCTCATCTTCGGCTTGCCCAGCGCCTCGATGAACAGCTGGGCCGTCGCCGACAGCAGGTAGAAGGGCAGCGACAGGGAAAAGACGATCAGGGCCGGAGAGGACCCCTCGGCCAGGCCGTCCTGCAGCCCCATTTGCGACAGGCCCCACGGGCCCAGCAGGATCAGCAGGGCGGCGGCGGCGAAGCCGATCTGCAGGGCGAAAGCGATGCCCCGGCGCAGGACCGCGCCGACCTCGTGCCGGCGGCCCTCGCCCAGCAGCCGGGCGGCCATGACCTGGACCCCCATCATCAGCCCGACGGCGGTGGTCAGGACGACCGAGGTCGGGGCCCAGGCCAGCGAGTGGAAGGCCAGTTCGCGCGAGGCGTAGTTGCCGACCACGATGGCGTCGGTCAGACCCATGGTCATGACGCCCACGCGGGCGAGGACCACCGGCCAGGCCAGCCGGGCCAGTTCGCCGGTGGCGGCGCGGGACTGCGGGCTCAGGCCGAACACGGAGTCACCAGGCACCGAGTTCGCGCAGCTCGCGCACGAGGTCGTCGGGCAGGTCGGTGTCGCCGGCCTGCGACAGGTCCGGCGGCGCGTCCTTCGGCTCCAGATAGCGCCAGCCCTGGAAGGGGCGGCGCGCCTGCGGGGCGGTGCGGATCACTTCCGGATGCAGGCGGATGTGGCACATGGAGGCCCGCCCCTCGCCCTTCGTCGTGATGTCGGCGATCGGCACGCGGCAGGTGACCGAGCCCTTCATGACCCAGTACAGCGAGCCGCCCTCCTCCAGCTCGGTCGCCCGCTTCGGCGTCATGCGGGTGTGCACCGTCAGCCACTGCCCCTTGCCGATGCGGCGTTCCAGAGTTTCCACCCTGGCCACGCCGACGCAGAGCTTGATCATGTGCAGGGACGCCATGGCGCGCATCTGGCGCTGATTTGCTGCGGCGCCAAGAGGGCCGTTGGGCTATCGTGCGCGGATGATGCACAGGCGCGGAGTTCTGGCGGGGGCGACGGGTCTGGCGACGCTGGGCCTGGCCTCGCCCGGCCGGGCGGAGGGGACGATGTACGGACTGATCGGCAAGATGACCGCGGTGGCCGGGCGGCGCGACGAGCTCACCTCGATCCTGCTGGAGGGGCTGGGGCGGATGCCCGGCTGTCTCAGCTATGTCGTGGCCCACGACCCGGCCGACGCCGACGCCATCTGGGTGACCGAGGTCTGGACCGACGAGGCGGCGCAAAGGGCCTCGCTGCAGGTCCCGGAGGTGAAGGCGGCAATCCAGCAGGGTCTGCCCCTGATCGAGACCTTCTCCGACGCCGTGACGACCAGACCGGTCGGGGGCGTCGGTCTGGCCGCGCCCGCGGGGCACGCGTGACGGCTCGCGATCGTCGCCGTCAGGCGTCTTTCACGGCGGGAGGAGACGCCGGACGGCGTCCTCTGATCCTCCTCGCCGTCGTGGCGGTCGGCCTGGCGGCGCTGGGCGGGTGCGGCGCGGAGCCGCCCGAGGCGGCCACGCAGGACGGCGCCGACGTCCGGGCCGGCATCCGCGCCGTCGCGGTCGCCGGCTGCACGCGCGAATTCCGCGACCAGGGCATGTCCGAAGAGGGCGTCGAAGCCCTGTGCCCCTGCGTCGCCGACGAACTGGTCGCCGCCGCGCCGACGGCCGAGGCCCTGGCCGACCTGCCGGCCGCGGCGGGCGAGGCGGCGATCCGCACCTGTCTGGAACGGATCGCCCCGGGCATGATCAGCGGCGCAGCATCATCCCGATGATCACGCCGACGCCCAGCGCCGTGAAGGCCGAGCGCAGCGGGTCCTCGACCACCGCCTGACGCGCGGCGATCGCGCGCTGACGGGCGAAGTCGCGCGCATGGCCCACGTCCTCGCGCACCGCGCGACGCAGCGAGGGCCGCTGGGGGGCCTCGGGATCCTGACGCAGGCCGTCGTCGACCGTGCCGTACTGGCCTTCGGTGGCCGGGATCAGGGTCGTGTCGGTCTCGTCGAAGCGGGTGGCGTCGGTCATGGGGAGGTCTCCTGCAGGGGCTGGGGGTTCGCAGAAGGGAATGGGGCGGAGGCGGGGGAGTTCCGGCGGTGCCGATCACGACTCCGATTGTCATCCCCGCCGAAGCGAAGCGAAGAGCGGGGAGGCCTCGCCCCATCTTGACGATCTCCCGGAAACCGCGCAGCGGTTGTCCGGGAGGCGGCGATGCGCAACCACAGATATTGGGTGTACATCGTCGCCAGCGGGCCGTGCGGATGGATGTACGTCGGCATGACCAACGACCTGATCCGTCGGATCGCCGAGCACAAGCACGGCCAGATCGATGGCTACAGCCGCGAGCGCGGGACGGACCGTTTGGTCTGGTACGAGCCGCATCAGTACGTCGATCAGGCGATCCTGCGCGAGAAGCGGATCAAGCGCTGGCGGCGCCCGTGGAAATTCGCGCTGATTGAGGAGAGCAATCCGCACTGGGCGGATCTGTACGGCGAGCTGCTGAGGACCTCGGGGCGAGGACACCCCTAGCTTCAGTGGCAACCTCCGCCGGAGCGACGCGGAGCGCCAATGCTCGCGTTCCGCGCTGCGATTGTCATCCCCGCCGGAGCGAAGCTGAGAGCGCCTTGTCATCCCCGCCGGAGCGAAGCGGAGAGCGATTTGTCATCCCCGCCGCAGCGAAGCGGAGAGCGGGGACGGCTGAGGCGCCCCATGACCCGCCCGGTCGGCCCGCAGGGCGGAACCGGGCGACGGTCGGACAGTCGGCGCGCTGCGGACCGTCTTCCGGCTCAGCCCTGGCGGGCTGTCCGGAAGCGACGGGAATGAGCTCCGTCGCGTCCCGGCTCTCGGCTTCGCCTCGGCCGGGATGACAATCGGAGCGGGTGGCCGGAGCGGAAACGGTTGCGGGCGCAGAGGAGGTTGGTCAGCTGCCGGTACTCTGATCCGCAGCTGCAACAAGACGCCGTGCGAAATCAACCTCGTCCCCGATGGCGAGGATAATCTCTTCCATGCTCTCGGAAGTCATCCGGTGCGGGGCGGCGGCCAACTGCAGGCAGGCAATCTTCTCGGCAGGTGACATGCGCCACCACCCCAACGACTCGCTCTTGCTGGCGATCAACCGGGCGACCGCGTGGCGAGTCTTGGGGTCATCCGCAAAGGTTTGCTGTTCCCCGATCCGCAGTTCCCCTGCGAGCCGACTTGCGAGATCTGCGATCCAGTCACTCAGGAGAGTGATGTCTTCGTAGGGCTCGCGAAATTTCGTTCGCAGGAGCAACGACAGAAGCAGATGCTTCCCGGAGCGGCCCGAGAAGGTGACGCTGTGCTCTCCTACCTCGATTCCCTCTCGCAGCTTCATGTCCGCCCCCTAAAGCGGAATATTATCGTGCTTCTTCCACGGGTTCTCCGCCACCTTCCCCTTCAGCGTCCGTAGCGCGCGGATCAGCCGCCGCCGCGTGCCGTGCGGCATGATGACGTCGTCGATATAGCCCAGCTTGGCGGCCACGAAGGGGTTGGCGAAGCGGTCCTTGTACTCCGCCTCGCGCGCGGCCAGCGCTTCCGGGTCGCCGGCCTCCTTGCGGAAGATGATCTCGACCGCGCCCTTGGCGCCCATGACGGCGATCTCGGCGGTGGGCCAGGCGTAGTTGACGTCGCCGCGCAGGTGTTTGGAGCTCATGACGTCATAGGCGCCGCCATAGGCCTTGCGCGTGATGACGGTCAGCTTCGGCACGGTCGCCTCGGCATAGGCGAACAGCAGCTTGGCCCCGTGCTTGATCAGGCCGCCGTACTCCTGCTTGGTGCCCGGCATGAAGCCCGGCACGTCGACGAAGGTGACCACCGGGATGTCGAAGGCGTCGCAGAAGCGGACGAAGCGCGCGGCCTTGCGGCTGGAGTCGATGTCCAGCACGCCGGCCAGGGTCTGGGGCTGGTTGGCGACCACGCCGACCGACTGACCGTCCAGACGGCCGAAGCCGGTGACGATGTTCTTGGCGTAATCCGCGCCGATCTCGAAGAACTCGGCCTCGTCGACCGTCTTCAGGATCAGCTCCTTCATGTCGTAGGGCTGGTTCGGATTGGCGGGGACCAGGGTGTCCAGCGACGCCTCGTCCCGGTCCGGATCGTCGTAGCTGTCGCGCACCGGCGGCTTCTCGCGGTTCGACAGGGGCAAAAAGCCGATCAGGCGGCGGACCTCGGACAGGGCCTCAAGATCGTTCTCGAAGGCGCCGTCGGCCACGCCCGACTTGCCGGCGTGCACGCGCGCGCCGCCCAGCTCCTCGTGCGTCACGACCTCGTTGGTGACGGTCTTCACCACGTCCGGGCCGGTCACGTACATGTAGGAGGTGTCCTTCACCATGAAGATGAAGTCGGTCAGGGCGGGTGAATAGACGTCGCCGCCCGCGCACGGGCCCATGATGACGCTGATCTGGGGGATGACGCCGGACGCCAGGGTGTTCTGCAGGAAGATGTCGGCATAGCCGGCCAGGCTCTCGACGCCCTCCTGAATGCGGGCACCGCCGGCGTCGAAGATGCCGATGATCGGCGCGCCATTGGTCAGGGCCATCTTCTGGATCTTGACGATCTTGGCCGCGTGCGCGCCCGAAAGAGAGCCGCCGAAGACGGTGAAATCCTTGGAAAAGACGTAGACCAGCCGCCCGCCGATGGTGCCGCGCCCGGTGACCACGCCGTCGCCGGGGATGCGCTGGGTCTCCATGCCGAAGTCGTGGGAGCGGTGCTCCACGAACATGTCGGTCTCTTCGAAACTGCCCTCGTCCAGCAGCACCTCGATCCGCTCGCGCGCCGTCAGCTTGCCCTTGGCGTGCTGGCTGGCGATGCGCTTCTCGCCCCCGCCGAGACGGGCCGCGGCGCGACGGGCTTCGAGCTGTTCGAGGATGGATGGCATGAAGAGACTCCCTTGCCGCCCCGTCTAACCCTTCTCCCCTTGTGGGAGAAGGTGGCCTCGCGGCGCGAGGTCGGATGAGGGGTCGCACCGGCGACCGCCTCATCAAGTGATCGGGCGAAGACTGAGAGACCCCTCATCCGTCGGGCTTCGCCCGCCACCTTCTCCCGCAAGGGGAGAAGGACGATGCTCACCCCTTGTGCTTGCGCAGCTCCGCCCACCGCTCCAGCCGCTCGCGCACCTTCGCCTCGTGGCCCTCGCCGGGCGGGTCGTAGAAGGTGCGGCGGTCCATGCCTTCGGGGAAGTAGTTGGCGCCGGAGAAGCCGTCCTCGGCGTCGGGGTCGTACTGGTAGCCCTTGCCGTAGCCCAGCTCCTTGAGGAGCTTCGTCGGCGCGTTGCGGATGTTGGCCGGCGGCATCAGGGAGCCGGTCTCGTGCGCGGCCTTCGCGGCGGCCTTGTACGCCTTGTAGACGGCGACCGACTTGGGCGCGGTGGCGAGGTGGACGACCGCCTGGGCCAGGGCGAGCTCGCCCTCCGGCGAGCCGAGGAAGTCGTAGGTGTCCTTGGCGGCGTTGGCGACCAGCAGGCTGAGGGGATCGGCCTGGCCGATGTCCTCGACCGCCATGCGGACGATGCGGCGCGCCAGATACAGGGGGTCCTCGCCGCCGTTCAGCATGCGCGCCAGCCAGTACAGCGCCGCGTCGGGATCTGATCCCCGAACCGATTTATGCAGCGCAGATATGAGGTTGTAGTGCTCTTCTCGACTTTTGTCGTAGGCGGGCGCGCGGCGTTGCAGCGTGCCGGCCAGCGCCTGCACGTCCAGCGGTTCGGCGTCCGGCAGGGCGAACAGCACCTCGGCCATGGTCAGCAGATAGCGCCCGTCGCCGTCGGCCAGCGCCAGCAGGGCCTGGCGCGCCTCCGGCGTCAGCGGCAGCGTCCGATCCTCGGCGGCCTCGGCGCGAGTCAACAGTTGATCCAGAGCCGGATCGTCCAGTCTTTTCAGCACATAGACCTGGCTGCGGGACAGCAGCGCCCCGTTCAGTTCGAACGACGGGTTCTCGGTCGTGGCCCCGACGAGGGTCACCACCCCCTCCTCCACAAACGGCAGGAAGCCGTCCTGCTGGGCGCGGTTGAAGCGGTGGATCTCGTCGACGAACAGCAGGGTCGACTGGCCGGCGGCGCGGCGGCCGCGCGCGGTCTCGAACGCCTTCCTCAGGTCCGCCACGCCCGAGAAGACGGCGCTCAGGGACTGGAACTCGTATCCCGAAGCCCGGGCCAGCAGGCGGGCGATGGTGGTCTTGCCGGTGCCCGGCGGCCCCCACAGGATCATCGAGCCCAGCCGTCCGGCCTCGACCATGCGGCGGATCGGGCCGCCCTCGCCCAGCAGATGATCCTGACCCACCACCTCGTCGAGGCTGCGCGGACGCAGGCGCTCGGCCAGCGGGGCGTCGGGCGGATGGACGCCGGAGGCTTCGAACAGGTCGGACATGAGGGTGAAATAGGCCCTAGGCCCCCGCGCGGCGAGGCCCCATATTTGCTCGATGACCGATCCGAACCTGATCCAGCCCGGCGGCGTCACGCCCTATCTGACCATCCCGTCGCGCGGGGGGCAGGCGGCGGTCGAGTTCTATCGCGCGGCCTTCGGGGCCGAGGAGCAGTTCCGCAACCTGGCCGAGGACGGCGAGCGGCTGATGCACAGCCGGCTGGTCATCAACGACGGCCTGATCATGCTGTCGGACGAGTTTCCCGAGTACGGCCAGACCCCGGACGTCGAGCCCCAGGCCGTCACCCTGCACCTGCAGGTCGACGACGCCGACTTCTGGTGGGAGCGGGCGCTGAAGGCCGGCTGCGTGCCGATCATGCCGCTGGCCGACCAGTTCTGGGGCGACCGCTACGGCCGCGTCATGGACCCGTTCGGCCACTGCTGGTCGATCGGGGCCCCCATCCTCCGCGGCGGCGGCTGAGATGACCTACGTCCCGCCGGATCCACCCGTCACGCCCCACCTGATGGTCCAGGACGGTCATCGGGCGCTGGCCTGGTATCTGGAGGCGTTCGCCGGCACCGAGAACAACCGGTTCGACATGGACGACGGCCGACTGGGTCACGCCATGCTGACGCTGGAGAACGGGGCGGCGATCTATCTGGCCGACGAGTTTCCAGAGGCGGTCGACCACACCGGCACGCTCGCGCCGCCGAGCCTGGGCGGGGCCTCCGTGACGCTGTCGCTGGCGGTCGAGGACGTGGACCGCTGGTTGGGCCGGGCGGAAGCGGCGGGGGGCACGGTGATCCGCGCCGCCGCCGACGAGTTCTGGGGCCGCCACGCCAAGTTGCGGGACCCCTTTGGCCACGTCTGGTCCTTCACGGGGCCGAAGGCCGGGGCCTAGCCGCAGTCGACCTGGCGGATGATGCCCGTCGCCTGATCGAAGCGCACGTTCAGCCGGTCGGGCCGGTAGTCCTTCGTCGTCGGGCAGGTGGTGCAGACCACCCGGACATTGGCGTCGGCCGCGAAGCTGACGGCGGCGACGTTGCGGCCGATCAGGGACTGGGAAGCCGCCGCGCCGCACTGGTCGGGCGTGCCGGGGCCGTCGGCCGCGGGCATGGGCGCGCAGGCGGCGATCGCGGCGCCGGCCAGTCCGGCGAGGGCCATGAGGGCGAGCGATCTCATCCGCAGCTGACCTTTTCGACCAGGCTGGTTTCGGTGTCGAAGGTGACGTTCACGCGCATGGGGTTGTAGTCCATCGTCACGGCGCAGGTGTCGCAGACGACGCGGCGGACCTCGCCCGGGGCGGCAGCGGGCAGCTGGGACTGGGGCCGGCCGACGTAGGGGCGGTATTTGGCGGCGGGGCACTGTTCCGCGCCGTCGGTCGGCGGGTCCATGGCCTCCATCGGGGCGCAGGCGGCGAGCGCCAGAAGGCCGAACGGGGACAGCAAGGCGAGACGGATCACGGGCGTTTCCTTTTCTTCTCGGGCGGGGCGCGGGTCAGCCGCAGCGGACCGTTTCGACCTTGTCGGTGGTCTGGTCGAAGAAGATGTTGAGCCGGGTCGGCGAAAAATCCTCGGTCACCGCGCAGGTCGTGCAGGTGACGCGGCGGGCGTAGGGATTGACCGGCACGGGGATCTCGCTGCGGTCGCGGCCGACCAGCCACTGCAGCTCGTGGGCGCCGCACTGGTCGGGACGGCCCGCGACGGTCGCGGCGGTGGCGGGGGTCATGTCGTCCACCGGAATGGCCGAGGCGACGATCGCCGGCTGGACCTCTCCGTCGCGCGCATCGGCGACCGGATCGCCGGGCGACGCGCAGGCGGCCAGCGCCAGGGTGAGCGCGATCAGGCCGCCTTTTGCCACCCCCCCTCGGGCGACTGCTTCCAGTAGGCCAGCGCGGCCCCCTGCCCCTTCAGCGCCTTCCAGCGGTCGCGCTCGGCCTGCACCGCCAGATCGTCGCGTCCGTCGAACAGGATGAAGCATCTTTCGTACCCTTCCGTGCGGCCAAGCTCTGCACCGTCCAGAATGAACAGCGCCTGAGCGCCGTTCAGGTTCTCCCCCGATTGCGACAGAAGGATGGGCTGGCGCTCGGCGTGCGGCTTGTCGGCGCGGCCGTGGGCCAGGAAGGCGTCGTCCCGGTACGTCCACAGATCGCGATCCACCGCGTCCAGCCGGTCGGGCGAGCCGACCCGCACCAGTGCCTTCCACCCCCGCTCGCGCGTCTTCTCCAGCAGACCGGGCAGCACCTGCTCAAGGCTGGATCGCTCCAGGTGGTAGAACCAGATTTCGGGCTGGCCCGTCACGTCCTTCCCCCCTTGCCGGGGAAGGTGGCAGCCGGAGCCTGATGGATGGGGGGTGTAGGCGCCGATCTTGGCCGCATGATCCCTGATCGCTTCCAGAACGATGTGCGGTCTCGAGGAGAAGGCCGCGTTGCTGACTCGCAGGATGGAGAAGCCGAGGCCCCGAAGCCAGTCGTCTCGTGCGGCATCTTCGGCCTCTCGCAGCATATGAGCGCCGCCGTCGAGTTCGACGATGAGCCTGGCGCGCGGGCAGCAGAAGTCGACGATGTACGGGCCGATCGGGTGCTGGCGACGAAAGCGGAGGTCGGCGACCTGACGGTTGCGGATGAGCGCCCAGAGGTTCCGCTCGGGGATGGTCGGCGCCTTTCGCAGGCGACGGGCCGTCGCGCGGGCGTGGTCGTGGTGGAGGGCCATCGATCCCTCTTCGCTGATGGCGGAGGTTCGCCCCCCCATCCGTCTCGCTCCGCGAGCCACCTTCTCCCGCGAGGGGGGAAGGAAGTTCACGGCTCCGCTTGCCTACCACACGATTGGAACATATCAAGAACGTATGGCTCGTCTCGATCTGCGCAAGAAGCTGGAAATCCTTGCGGATGCGGCGAAATATGACGCCTCGTGCGCCTCGTCCGGGACCAGCAAGCGGAGCTCCGTCGGCGGCAAGGGGGTGGGGTCGACCGAGGGGATGGGCATCTGCCACGCCTACACGCCCGACGGGCGGTGCGTGTCGCTGCTGAAGATCCTGCTGACCAATTTCTGCATCTTCGACTGCGCCTACTGCATCAACCGCACCAGCTCGAACGTGCCGCGGGCGCGGTTCAGCGTGCAGGAGGTCGTCGACCTGACGCTGGACTTCTATCGGCGGAACTACATCGAGGGGCTGTTCCTGTCGTCCGGCATCGTCCAGTCGGGCAATCACACGATGGAGGAGATGATCCGGGTCGCGCGGTCGCTGCGCGAGGACCACGACTTCCGCGGCTACATCCACCTGAAGCTGATCCCCGAGGCCGATCCGGCGCTGGTCGAACAGGCCGGCCTCTATGCCGACCGCCTGTCGGCCAATGTCGAACTGCCGCGGGACGAGGCGCTGGCGCGGCTGGCCCCGCAGAAGGACGCCGGCGTCATCAAACAGGCCATGGGCCGCGTGCGGCTGAAGGTCGACGAGGCGAAGGGCGGTCGGAAGGACAGGGCGAAGCCCCCGCGCTTCGCCCCGGCCGGCCAGTCGACCCAGCTGATCATCGGGGCCGACGGCGCGCCGGACGCGGAGATCCTCGACCGGTCGGCGTCGCTGTACGGCGGCTATGGCCTGCGCCGCGTCTACTATTCGGCCTTCAGCCCGATTCCGGATTCGTCGTCCGCCCTGCCCCCGTCGAAGCCGCCCCTGCTGCGCGAGCACCGGCTGTACCAGGCCGACTGGCTGATGCGGTTCTACGGCTTCTCCGCGCCCGAGATCGCCTCGGCCTCGCCCGACGGCATGCTGGATCTGGCGGTCGACCCCAAGCTGGCCTGGGCCCTGGCCAATCGGGATCAGTTCCCCGTCGACGTGAACACCGCCGGTCGCGAGATGCTGCTGCGCGTGCCGGGCCTCGGGGTGAAGTCGGTGAACCGGATGATCTCCGTCCGCCGGTACCGGACGCTGCGGCTGGAGGACGTGCAGCGGCTGACGCGCGGCATCGACAAGGTGCGGCCCTTCATCACCGCCCTGGACTGGACGCCCGGTGGGCTGACCGACGCGGTCGACCTGAAGGCGCGGCTGGCCCCGGCCCGCGCGCCGGAGCAGCTGAGCCTGTTCTGATGCGGACCGTGCGCCTGACGTCGGAGACGGACTTCGCCGCCTGGCGCGAGGTCGCGCGGGGCCTGGTGCTGGCCGGCGAAGGCCCGGCGGCGGTGCGGTTCCGGGTCGGTGCCGACCAGGGCTCGCTGTTTGACGCCGTTCCGCGGGCGCAGCCGGCCCCGCCCACCGCCCTGCTGTCGGTCCCGCGCGCCTTTCTCGATCTGGGCGCCGAGGTGGTGCTGCATCGGTCGGAGGATCGGTTCGACCTGCTGTACCGCCTGCTGTGGCGGCTGCAGTCCGAGCGCGACCTGATCAAGGTCACCTCCGACCGCGACGTGGCCGACGCCCTCGAACGGGCGAAGAACGTCTCCAGAGCCAGCCACAAGATGAAGGCCTTCGTCCGGTTTCGGCAGGCCGAGGATGACGCGGGCGAACGCTGGATCTCCTGGTTCGAGCCGGCGCACCGCGTGCTGGAGAAGACCGCGCCCTTCTTCCAGCGGCGCTTCACGACCATGCGCTGGACCATCCTCACGCCCGACGGCACGGCCGACTGGGATGGCGAGGCCCTGTCCTTCGGCCCGCCCGCCACGCGCGACATGGCCCCGCAGGAGGACGAGATCGAGGAGTTCTGGAAGACCTACTACGCCTCGACCTTCAACCCCGCCCGGCTGAAGACGAAGACCATGCAGGGCGAAATGCCCAAACGCTACTGGGCCAATCTGCCCGAGGCGGCGCTGATCCCGGAACTGGTGGCGCGCGCCGAGGTTCGGGAAAGGGAGATGGTCGCCGCCCCCGCCACGCCCGCCAATCCCAAGCTCGTCCGCGCCGTCGCCCCTGTGGTGGAGCGCGCCGCGCAGGACGCGCCGCCGCCGGACACCCTGGAGGCGCTGGAGCGCGCCGTGCAGGGCTGCCGCCGCTGCCCCCTGTGGCGCGACGCCACCCAGGGCGTGTGCGGACGCGGTCCGGCCCGCGCCGACCTGATGATCGTCGGCGAGCAGCCGGGGGATCAGGAGGACCTGTCCGGCGAGCCGTTCGTCGGCCCGGCGGGGCAGGTGCTGAACGCCGCCATGGCCGAGGCCGGGGTCGACCGCTCCGACGCCTTCGTCACCAACGCCGTCAAACACTTCAAGCACGAGCCGCGCGGCAAGCGACGCCTGCACAAGACGCCCGACGCCGGCGAGATCAGCGCCTGCCGCTGGTGGCTGGACGCCGAGCGAGCGATCGTGAAGCCGAAGCTGATCGTGACCCTGGGCGCCACCGCCGCCTACGCCGTGCTGGGCCGCAAGGCGGCGGTCACCCAGGAGCGCGGCCGCCCGATCGCGCTGGAGGACGGATCGTCCGTCCTGCTGACCGTCCACCCCAGCTATCTGCTGCGCATCCCCGACAAGGCCGCCGCGGCGGCGGAGAGCGCGCGGTTCGTGGCGGACCTGCGGACGGCGCGGGCGCTGTTGTGACCCCGAGCCGCCTTCAAACCGCCGCGTCGGGTCGCCAGGGTTTGCCGATCCGGCCGCGGCCCGCTATGTCCCGCGCCGACCTCCCCACACTCCAGACGACAGGGCGCGACGCACCTCATGGCGCAGCAGTACATCTTCCAGATGCAGGGCCTGACCAAGGCCTTTCCCGGCGGCAAGAAGATCTTCGAGAACATCTGGCTGAGCTTCTACAGCGACGCCAAGATCGGGGTCGTGGGGGTCAACGGCTCGGGCAAGTCGACCCTGCTGAAGATCATGGCCGGGCTGGACAAGGAGTTCAACGGCGAGGCCAAGGCCGCCGACGGGGTCAAGCGCGGCTATCTGGAGCAGGAGCCGCACCTCGACGAGAGCCTGAACGTCCGCGCGAACGTCGAGGCCTGGTGCGAGGAGAAGCAGTGGGTCAACCGCTTCAACGCCGTCGCCGCCGAGATGGCGGAAAACTACACCGACGAGCTGATGGAGGAGATGACCGCCCTCCAGGAGAAGATCGACGCCGGCGACGTCTGGGACATCGACAGCCGCATCGAAATGGCCATGGACGCCCTGCGCTGCCCGCCCGACGACTGGGCGGTGACCAACCTGTCCGGCGGCGAGAAGCGCCGCGTGGCCCTGGCCCGGCTGCTGCTGTCCAAGCCCGACATGCTGCTGCTGGACGAACCGACCAACCACCTGGACGCCGAGTCGGTGGCCTGGCTGCAGCACCACCTCGAGGCCTTCCCCGGCTGCGTCATCCTGGTGACCCACGACCGCTATTTCCTGGACTTGGTGACCAAGTGGACGCTGGAGCTGGACCGCGGCAAGGGCCACCCGCACGAGGGCAACTATTCCAGCTGGCTGGAGGCCAAGACCAAGCGCGTCGTGCAGGAGCAGTCGGAATCCGAAGCCCGCCAGCGCGCCCTGACCCGCGAACTGGAATGGGTCCGGTCCGGCGCCAAGGCGCGTCAGGCCAAGTCCAAGGCCCGTCTGGCCGCCTATGAGCGGATGGTGGCCGAGCAGGAGAACAGCCGCGCCGCCCAGACCCACGCCGTGATCCAGATCCCGCCGGGCCCGCGTCTGGGCAACGTCGTGCTGGAGGTCGAGGGGCTGGAGAAGTCCTACGGCGACAAGCTGCTGTTCAAGGACCTGACGTTCAAACTGCCGCCCAACGGCATCGTCGGCGTGATCGGCCCCAACGGCGCCGGCAAGTCGACCCTGTTCCGCATGATCACCGGCCAGGAAGAGCCCGACGCCGGCAAGATCCGCGTCGGCGAGACGGTCAAGCTGGCCTATGTCGACCAGTCGCGCGACGACCTGAAGCCCGATGAGACCATCTGGCAGGCGATCAGCGGCGGCACCGACGTGATGATGGTCGGCAAGCGCGAGATCAACACCCGCGCCTATGTCGGCAGCTTCAACTTCAAGGGCGGCGACCAGCAGAAGAAGGTCGGCCAGCTGTCGGGCGGCGAGCGCAACCGCGTCCACCTGGCCAAGACCCTGGCCACCGGCGGCAACCTGATCCTGCTCGACGAACCGACCAACGACCTGGACATCGAGACGCTGCAGAACCTCGAGGAGGCGCTGGAGGAGTTCGCCGGCTGCGCCGTGGTCATCTCCCACGACCGCTGGTTCCTGGACCGCCTGGCCACCCACATCCTCGCCTTCGAGGGCGACAGCCACGTCGAATGGTTCGAGGGCAATTTCGAGGCCTATGAGGAAGACAAGAAGCGCCGCCTCGGCGCCGACAGCCTGATCCCCCACCGGATCAAGTTCCAGAAGTTCGGGCGCTGATCGGGGCTCCGGCGGCCGTCCCGGCCCTTGTTACAACGATGACCGTTTCTGACGTGGGCATGTGATCAGATTCGTCAGATTTGACGGAGCAGACCCATGGCCGCGTCACCGAGACCCTGCTGATCCAAACCCTGCACGACCAGTGGAGCGGCCTGGGTGCCGCCGAACTGGCCCAGCGCGCCGACCACGCGAGCAGGTTGGGCCTGCTGCTCTGATCGGGGCGGCGGAACGGGGCGGGGCGCGGTGACGGGGGACAGAGGCTTGTCCGCCCCGGCGAAGCGCGGACATGGGCCCTCAGTCGGCGAGTCGAGCCGCGTCAGCCGACGCCCGCTCGGCCATAAGGCGCGTCCCCGCGTGGGTCGGGCTGATCGACAGGATGGCCCAGAACGCGGCCTCAGCATCCAAAAACCCCTGCCGAGCCCGGCTATGATCACCCTCGGCCTCCGCGGCTTGGGCCAGCTTGGCGTGCGACACGGCCAAGTCGCGTTTCCATTCGGTGTTGCCCGGGTCGCGGGCCGACAAGTCCTTGGCGATGGCGAGGCCGTCTTCGTAGGCCGCGCGGGCCGTAGGAAGGTCGCCCTCGGCCCGAGCCACGTCGCCCAGCCTGTTATGGCTGACCGACAGGTCGCGTTTCCATTCGGTGTTGCCCGGGTCGCGGGCCGACAAATCCTTGGCGATGGTGAGCCCCTCTTCAAAGGCCGCGCGGGCTGAAGGAAAGTCGCCCTCGGCCCGAGCCACGTCGCCCAAGTTGTTATGGCTGACCGACAGGTCGCGTTTCCATTCGGTGTTGCCCGGGTCGCGGGTCGACAGATCCTTGGCGATGGTGAGGCCTTCTTCAAAGGCCGCGCGGGCCGCAGGAAGGTCGCCCTCGGCAAGCGCCACGTCGCCTAGCTTGTTCTGGCTGACCGACAGGTCGCGTTTCCAGTCGGAGTTGCCCGGGTCACGGACCGCCAAGTCCTTGGCGATGGCGAGGCCGTCTTCAAAGGCCGCGCGGGCCGCACGAAGGTCGCCCTCGGCAAGCGCCACGTCGCCCAGCTTGTTCTGGCTGACCGACAGGTCGCGTTTCCAGTCGGTGTTGCCCGGATCGCGGGCCGACAGGTCCTTTCGGATGGTGAGGCCTTCTTCAAAGGCCGCGCGTGCTGCAGGAAGGTCGCCCTCAGCCCGAGCCACGTCGCCCAAGTTGTTATGGCTGACCGACAGGTCACGTTTCCATTCAGTGTTGTCCGGATCGCGAGCCGACAGGTCCTGGGTGATGGCCAGGCCATCTTCGTAGGCCACGCGGGCCGCGGGAAGGTCGCCCTCGGCCCGAGCCACGTCGCCCAGCCTGTTGTGGCTGACCGACAGGTCGCGTTTCCATTCGGTATTGCCCGGGTCGCGGGCCGCCAAATCCTTCGCGATGGCGTGGCCGTCTTCATACGCCGCGCGGGCCGCGGGAAGGTCGCCCTCGGCCCGAGCCACGTCGCCCAGCTTGTTGTGGCTGACCGACAGGTCGCGTTTCCATTGGCTGTTGCCCGGATCTCGAGCCGACAGGCCCTTGGCGATGGCCAGGCCGTCTTCGTAGGCCGCGCGGGCCGCCGGAAGGTCGCCCTCGGCCCGAGCCACGTCGCCCAGCTTGCTATGGCTGACCAACAGGTCGCGTTTCCATTCGGTGTTGCCCGGGTCACGGGCCGCCAAGTCCTTGGCGATGGCGAGGCCGTCTTCGTAGGCCGCGCGGGCCGCAGGAAGGTCGCCCTCGGCCCGAGCCACGTCGCCCAGCCTGTTGTGGCTGACCGACAGGTCGCGTTTCCATTCGGTGTTGCCCGGGTCGCGGGTCGACAGATCCTTGGCGATGGTGAGGCCTTCTTCAAAGGCCGCGCGGGCCGCAGGAAGGTCGCCCTCGGCCCGAGCTACGTCGCCCAAAGCATCGAGGGCTACTGAGCGCTCACGTTCGTCGGATGACGTATCCAGTGCGTGCCGGGCGGCGGTGCGGGCGGCCGTAAGGTCGCCTGCCGCCCTGTGCAGGCGGCCGAGCAGGACTTTGGTCCAGTGGTCGTCAGGCTCCAGCGCGGCAACCTTTGCATAGATGCGTCGGGCGCGCTCGACGTCGATCGCATAGGCGATGGTCCCGGCCTGACGCAGACGATTGGCGGCGTCCTGTACCGCCGCCGCCTCGAGTCCGTCGATCAGGGCGATGGGGTCCTCGTCCGACAGGCCGGCGCGGGCTTGTTCAAGGTCCGGTCCGGTGGATTGGGCGACGTCCGTCAGGGTCGCTTCGATCTGAGCCCGCTCGTCGGCGGCCAAGGTTCGGCCTTGGCTCGCCGACTGGGCCTCCATCCGGGCCAGGATCGCTTTGACCTCAGCGAGTTCGCGCCGGGTCGTCTCTCCGTCATCGACCACCGTATCGCGGATACGATCGTGGGCGCGGCGGCTGTCATCGGCCTTCAGCGGCTTGTCGCCGAATATCTGAAGCACGCCGGCGACCGCACCGATTCCGCTCATAGCCGCGCCGACAAGCAGCAGGAAGGCAGTGATCGCGTCAGCGCGGGCCCAAGTCGCCCAAGCCGAAAGTTCGGTGATCGGATTGGGCCCCTCGCCCTGACGGAGCACGCCAACGCCGACGGCTCCCGCCAGCATCACGAGGCCCACGAACATCAGGGCGCGTAGCATCGGCTTCATGACAGCCCCTCCGATGGACGACCGGCACTATACGAAACGGGAGATTGCGCGCCATCCCTGACCGAACGACACCGGTCAGCAGCTCACGCCCTCAGTGCCTCACCCGCACATAGTCGCCCGGGGCGGCGGTCAGGGCCTTCAGACCCCCCTGCCCCGGTTCGCGCGCCGCGACCTGGTCGTCGGTGGCGAGGTCGCGCAGCCAGCCCTGCCATTCGGGCCACCAGGAGCCGTCGTTCTTCGTGGCACCGGCCAGCCAGGCCTCGGGGTCGGCGGGGGCGTCGGGGTTGGTCCAGTAGCCGTGCTTGTTGGCCGCCGGCGGGTTGATCATGCCGGCGTTGTGGCCCGAGCCGCCCATGAGGAAGCGCGTCGGGCCGCCGAAATGGGCGCGCTGGGCATAGGTCGGCTTCCACGCCGAGACGTGGTCGTCGTGGAAGGCGATCAGCATGACCGGCGTGGTGATCTTCGACAGGTCCAGCGCCACGCCGTCGATCGTGACGCCGCCCGGCTGTTTCAGCCGGTCGCCGGCCAGGATGTCGCCGCCGTACTCCTTGAGGAAGCGGGCGGGGATGCGGGCCCCGTCGTCGAACCACCACAGCAGGTCCGAGGCGCGGGCCTCGTCGCCCAGCAGATAGTGGGTCACGACCGAGGACCAGATCAGGTCGTTGGCGCGGACCGTGGCGAACAGTTTGGTCAGGTCGTGGGCCTCGACGAAGCCCTTGCGGTCCAGATAGCGGTTGAAGGCCTCGCGGTCGCCGGGGCCGGTGAAGACCGACCATTCGCCCATGTCGCCGAAGTCAACCAGGGCGGCGATCAGGGTGGCCGAGGCGACGCGGTCGCCCTGCCCCGTCTGCGCCAGATAGGCCAGGGTCATGGCCGTCAGGGTGCCGCCCAGGCAGTAGGAGACCAGGTCGACGTCGGCCTCTCCGGTCGCCTGCTGCACCGCGTCCATGGCGGCGACGACGCCGTCGGTGACGTAGGCGCTCAGCCCCTTGTCGGCCTGGCTTTCGTCGGGGTTGGCCCAGGAGACGACGAAGACGGTGTGGCCCTGATCCACCAGCCATTTCAGGTAGCTGGCCTTCGGCGTCAGGTCGAAGAGGTAGTATTTGTTGACCAGCGGCGGGATGAACAGCAGCGGGCGGCGGAAGACCCGGTCGGTGGTCGGCGCGTACTGGATCAGCTCCAGCAGCTCGTTGCGGAAGACCACGGCGCCGGGAGTGGCGGCGATGTTCCGGCCCAGCTCGAAGTCATGGGGGGCGCGGCGGGCGATCAGTCCGTCGCCGCGGGTCACGTCGTCCAGCAGGTGGGTCAGGCCGGTCACCAGGCTGAGGCCGCCGCTCTCGATCGCGCGGCGCGCGACCTGGGGGTTGGTGTGGGCCCAGTTGGACGGCGACAGGGCGTTCATCAGCTGGCGGCCGGCGAAGTCGACCTGGGCGCGGGTGGCCGCGTCGACCGGGGCGGCGGCGACGAAGTCCTGCATCTGGCGGGCGGACAGCAGATAGGCCTGCTTCAGCCAGTCGTAGACGGGCTCGTCGGTCCAGGCGGGGTCGGCGAAGCGGCGGTCGCCGCGCGCGGGGGCTGCGACGGGGTCGGGCGTGCCGCCCAGGGCCCGTTCGCCGAAGCTGCGCCACAGGGCGGTCCAGTCGTTCCAGCCCTTCATCTGCGCCTGCATCAGGGCGGTCGGGTCGGTCATGACGCCGAGGCCGAAATCGGCCCAGGCGCGGGCCAGGGTGGTGGGGTCGTACGGCAGGGGCTCGGCGGACAGGGCCCTGTGCGTGGTGGCGCGCACGGCGGCGGCGGCGCTGGACATCAGGCCGGTCAGGGCCTCGGCCACGACCTCGGGGTCGGGCGGGATCATCAGCGGCGGATCGCGGCGCGCGTCGGTCACGGCTCAGGCCTCCGGGGCGGTCAGGACGTCGACGGCGTCGCCGTCGTGCGGCGCCACGAACAGGAACGCCAGGGCGCGGTCGGGGTTCTGGGCCGTCCAGACCGGGCACAGGACGGGGACCTCCGGGGCGACCGGGGTGGCGGGGCGGAAGTCGGCGGCGTCGAAGGCCATGGGGCGATCCCGGTTGGGTGAACGATGTTGCTTCGCCTATGCCATGGCCTTTCCGCCAAGACGATGCGATGATCTGCGCTCTCATTGTGCGTTTTTGCACAGGAGCCGGCCGTGCGCGACGACTTCAACTGGAACGACCTGCGCGCCTTTCTGGCGGTGGCCCGGACGGGGCGGCTGACGGCGGCGGCCGGGCGGCTGGGGGCGGACCACACCACGGTGGCGCGCCGGATCGCGGCGCTGGAGGCGGCGCTGGGCGCGCGCCTGTTCGACCGCAGCCCGCAGGGCTACGCCCTGACCGCGCACGGGGAGCGGCTGCTGCCCCACGCCGAGCAGATCGAGAGCCTGACGCTGCGCGCCGCCGGACAGGTGGGCGAGGCGGATCAGGCCCTGACCGGTGCCGTGCGCATCGGCGCACCGGAGGGGTTCGGCAGCTACTTCCTGGCGCCGCTGATGGTGAAGCTGGCCGAGCGGCACCCGGAGCTGGAGATCCAGCTGGTCGCCATCCCCGGCGTGGTCAGCCTGTCGAAGCGCGAGGCGGACATCGCCGTGACGCTGAGCCCCCCGCGCGAGGGGCGGCTGGTGTCGCGCAAGCTGACCGACTACGGCCTGGGCCTGTACGCCGCGCCCGCCTATCTGGACGCGCGGCCGCCGATCCGGACACGGGCCGACATGGCCGGGCACCGCTTCGTCGGCTACATCGGCGACCTGCTGTACGCGCCGGAGCTGGACTATATGCAGGCCCCGGACGTGGACATCCACGTGGCGCTGCAGAGCTCCAACCTGATCGCCCAGCTGCAGGCGGCGCTGGCCGGGGCGGGGCTGTGCGTCCTGCCCGACTTCATCGCGCGGCGGAAGGCGGGCCTGCGGCGGGTGCTGCCGCACGACGTGGGGCTGGAGCGGAGCCTGCATCTGGTGGTGCACGCCGACCTGAAGGCGCTGGCGCGGATCCGCGCCGTCATGGCGATCATCGTCGAAGCCGTGCGGGCCGACCGGGCGGGCTTCCGCGGCCGGCCGGAGGGCTGACGCGGCGGCGCGGAGGCGACTATCATCCCCCCATGTCCAGCCGCCCCGCCGTCCTGATCGTCCAGCCGCACCTGGGACCCGTCGCGCCCTTTCTAGAGGGGACGTACGACGTCCACCGCCTGTGGGAGGGTCCGCCGGTCGAGGCCGAGGCCCTGATCGAGGCGGTGGTCGTGGCGGGCGAGTTCCCGCTCGATCCGGCGCTGATCGACCGCCTGCCCCGGCTGCGCCACGTGGCCTGCTTCACCGCCGGCTACGACGGCATCGATCCGGCCTGGTGCCGGGCGCGGGGGCTGGAGGTGACCCACGCCCCGGGGGTGAACCACGAGGACGTGGCCGATCACGCGATCGGCCTGATCCTGGCGGCGCATCGGCGCATCGCGGCGGGCGACGCCGACGTCCGGGCCGGACGCTGGACGCCGCAGTCGAGGACGATCACCCGCTCGCTGGGCGGGCTGAAGCTGGGGATCGTGGGTCTGGGGGCCATCGGCGAGGCGGTGGCGCGGCGGGGCGCGGCGATGCGGATGGTTCCGGCGTGGTGGGGGCCCCGGCCCAAGGACGCGCCCTGGCCGCGCGCGGAGAGCCTGATCGACCTGGCCCGGACCAGCGACGTGCTGGTCGTCGCCTGTCGCGCCGACGAGACCAACCGGGGCCTGATCTCGGCCGAGGTGCTGCAGGCGCTGGGACCCGACGGCCTGCTGGTCAACGTCTCGCGCGGCCAGGTGGTGGACGAGGACGCCCTGATCGCGGCGCTGAAGTCGGGCCGGCTGGGCGGCGCCGCGCTGGACGTGTTCGGGACCGAGCCGACCGACGCGGCACGCTGGGCGGAGCTGCCGAACACGGTCCTGACGCCCCACACGGGCGGGGCCACGACCCAGGCCGTGCAGGCAATGCTGGGCCTGCTGCTGCAGAACCTCGACGCGGTGCTGAACGGCCGGCCGCCGGTGACGCCCGCGCCCTAGCGCTGGGGCCGCTCGTCCTCGGTGACGCGGCCGTCGCCGTCGGCGTCGAGGCGGTCGAACATGGCCGCCGCCGCGGCGCGTGCCTCGGCCTCGGTCACCCGGCCGTCGCCGTCGGAGTCCGCGCGGGTCATGCGGCGCCCGCCCCGCCCCATGCCGTCCATCTCCGCGGCGTCGACGACGCCGTCCTTGTTCGCGTCGGCGCGGCGGAACCGGTCCAGCTGGCGGTCCTGGAAGGCCGCCAGGGTCAGGCCGCCCGGCGGCATCTCGGCCACCGGACCCCCGACGGGGCGATCGGGGTCGGCGGGGATGCCCTCGCGGACGGGCGGCGGATCCTGGGGCGAGGCGGCGGCCGGGGCGACCGCGGCCCCGGATCCGGCGGGACCGTCGGTCCCGGGCGTCGCGGCGACGGCTTCGGGGACGTCGTCCGCCGGGGAGTCCGTGGCCGGGGCGGGCGAACAGGCGACGAGGCCGAGGGCGGCGGCGGACAGCAGAAGGGAGAGGCGCATGGGAGGCTCCGGTGGGGATATGACCTCAAACGCGCGCCGCCTCCGGAATCCTTCGCCGACCCATGATTTTGCTTGCATAATCATATAAGGATATCTTTATATGATTGCATGACCTTCCGGGCCGACCATCTCGTCGAGGCGCTGCGCGGCGCCGGGGAGCCGACCCGCCTGCGCATCCTCGCCCTGCTCGCCACCGAGGAACTGTCGGTCATGGAGCTGTCCGGCGTTCTGGAGCAGAGCCAGCCCCGCGTCAGCCGTCACCTGAAGCTGCTGACCGACGCGGGCCTGATCGAGCGGTTCCCCGACGGCGCGCGGGTGTTTTACCGCCTGTCGTCCGAGACCTCCGCCCGACGCCTGATCGATGCGGTGCTGGACCTGCTGGACGACGTCGACGGCGAGGCCGATCAGCGGCGACTGGACGCCGTGCGGCGCGAGCGGGCGGCGGAAGCCGAGGCCTGGTTCGACCAGATCGCCCCCAGCTGGGACCGCATCCGCTCGCACCACGTCCGCGAGAGTGCGGTGGAGGAGGCGATTCTGGCCGCCGCGGGCGGCGGGCCGTTCGACCGCATGGTCGATCTGGGCACCGGCTCGGGCCGGATGCTGACCCTGCTGGGCAAGAACGCCCGGACGGCCATCGGCCTGGATCTCAGCCAGAACATGCTCAACATCGCCCGCGCCAACGTGGCCAGGGCCGGGATCGACAAGGTCGAGCTGCGCCACGGCGACGTCTTCGCCACGCGCCTGCCCGACATGACGGCCGATCTGGTCGTCGTGCACCAGGTGCTGCACTACCTGACCGATCCCGGCGCGGCCGTGGCCGAGGCGGCGCGGCTGGTGCGGCCGGGCGGCCGGCTGCTGATCGTCGACTTCGCCCCCCATGCGATGGAGCAGATGCGCGACGAGCACCAGCACCGTCGCCTCGGCTTCGACGACGCGGAAATGCGGCGCTGGCTGGCCGCGGGCGGGCTGGACGCCGCGCCGGCGACCGTCCTGCCCCCGGACCGCGAGGGACTGACCGTTTGCATCTGGACCGGCCGCCGCGCCGCCCTCAAGGAAGTGAAGGCCGCATGAGCGCCGAACCTCTCAGCCTGTCCCAGGCCCGCGCCCTGCTGCTGTCGCCGCTGGGCCCCGTGGCGCGCGCCGGCCGCGACGCCAGCCGCCCGCGCGTATCGTTCGAATTCTTCCCGCCCAAGTCGGACGAGGCGGAGGCCAATCTGTGGAAGGCCGTCGAGCGTCTGGCCCCGCTGAAGCCGGAGTTCGTCTCGGTGACCTACGGCGCCGGCGGCTCGACCCGCGAGCGGACGCACCGCACCGTCACGCGCATCCTGGCCGAGACGGCGCTGAAGCCCGCCGCCCACCTGACCTGCGTGGAGGCCAGCCGGGGCGAGATCGACGAGGTCATCCAGGAGTACAAGGCCGCGGGGGTGACCCATATCGTGGCCCTGCGCGGCGATCCGCCCGGCGGATCGGGCATCGGCGGCGTCTATCAGCCGCGCGCCGACGGCTATGCCAACGCCACCGAGCTGGCCGAGGCGATCAGCCGGGTCGGCGGGTTCGAGATCACCGTCGGGGCCTATCCGGAGAAGCACCCGGAAAGCCCCTCGATCGATCACGACATCGAGGTGCTGAAGGCCAAGGTCGACGCCGGCGCGACCCGCGCGATCAGCCAGTTCTTCTTCGACATGGACGCCTTCCTGCGCTTCCGCGACCGGGTGCGCGCGGCGGGAATCGGGATTCCGCTGATCCCGGGCATCATGCCCGTGTCCAACTTCACCGGACTGAAGCGGATGAGCGCGGCCTGCGGCGCGGCGGTGCCGGACTGGCTGGCCATGCATTTCGACGGCCTGGACGACGACCCGGAGACCCGCAAGCTGCTGGCCGCGTCTGTCGCCGCCGAGACCTGCGCGCGGCTGCAGGAGGAAGGGTTCGCCGACTTCCACTTCTACACCCTGAACCGCGCCGACCTGGTCTATGCCATCTGCCGGGTGCTGGGCGTGCGGGAGATCGCCCAATGAGCGCTTTCGGGACCCGCGCCGACCGCATCGCCGCCCTCCACGCCGCCGCCCGGGAACGCATCCTGGTGCTGGACGGGGCCTGGGGCGTGATGATCCAGCGCGCCGACCTGGCCGAGGAGGATTTCCGAGGCGACCGCTTCACGGCCCACGAGGGCCAGATGAAGGGCAACAACGACATCCTGTGCCTGACCCGGCCCGACATCATCGCCGGCCTGCACGACCAGTATTTCGCCGCCGGCGCCGACATTTCCGAGACCAACACCTTCTCGGCCACGGTCATCGCCCAGGACGACTACAAGCTGGACGAACAGTCGGTGTGGGACATCAATCTGGAAGGCGCGAAACTGGCCCGCGCCGCCGCCGACCGCTGGACGGAAAAGGAGCCGCACAAGCCGCGCTTCGCCGCCGGGTCGATCGGGCCGCTGAACAAGATGCTGTCGATGTCGTCGGACGTGAACGACCCCGGCGCGCGGCTGGTGACCTTCGACCAGGTCTATGACGCCTACCGCCATCAGGTGAAGGCGCTGAACGAAGGCGGGGTCGACCTGTATCTGATCGAGACCATCACCGACACGCTGAACTGCAAGGCGGCGATCAAGGCCATCAAGGACCTCGAGGACGAGGGAATGGAGGCCCTGCCGATCTGGATTTCGGGGACCATCACCGATCGTTCGGGCCGGACCCTGTCGGGCCAGACGGCCGAGGCCTTCTGGAACAGCGTGCGCCATGCCAAACCCTTCGCCGTCGGCTTCAACTGCGCCCTCGGGGCCGATCTGATGCGGCCGTTCATCGCCGAGCTGTCGCGCGTGGCCGACACCCTGGTCGCCGCCTATCCCAACGCCGGCCTGCCCAACGCCATGGGCCAGTACGACGAGGAGCCTCACCAGACGGCCCACTTCATCGAGGAATGGGCGGCGTCGGGCCTCGTCAACATCGTCGGCGGCTGCTGCGGCACGACGCCGGACCACATCCGCCACACGGCGCAGGCGGTGTCGAAACTGCCGACGCGCGAGATTCCGGAGCGGCCGGTGGCCATGCGGCTCAGCGGCCTTGAGCCTTTTGAACTGGTAGCCTGATGCGTCCCACCTTCATCAACGTCGGCGAACGCACCAACGTCACCGGCTCGGCCAAATTCCGCAAGCTGGTGGTCGAGGGCGACTACGGCGCGGCGCTGGACGTCGCGCGCCAGCAGGTCGAGGCGGGCGCCCAGATCATCGACGTCAACATGGACGAGGGCCTGCTGGACGGCGCCGTCGCCATGCGGACCTTCCTCAACCTGATCGCGGCCGAGCCGGACATCGCCCGCGTGCCGGTGATGATCGACAGCTCCAAGTGGGAGGTCATCGAGGCGGGGCTGAAATGCGTCCAGGGCAAGCCGATCGTCAACTCCATCTCGATGAAGGCGGGCGAGGCCGAGTTCCGCGAACAGGCGGTCAAATGCCTGCGCTACGGGGCCGCCGTGGTGGTCATGGCCTTCGACGAGGTCGGCCAGGCCGACACGGCCGCGCGCAAGATCGAGATCTGCACCCGCGCCTATCGCATCCTGGTGGACGAGGTCGGCTTCCCGCCCGAGGACATCATCTTCGACCCCAATATCTTCGCCGTGGCGACGGGGATCGAGGAGCACGACAACTACGCCGTCGACTTCATCGAGGCGGTCAAGGTCATCAAGTCCACCCTGCCCTACGCCCGGATCTCGGGCGGGGTGTCGAACGTCTCGTTCAGCTTCCGCGGCAACGAGCCCGTCCGTCGGGCGATCCACAGCGTCTTCCTGTACCACGCCATCCAGGCGGGCATGGACATGGGCATCGTCAACGCCGGCGACCTGCCGGTCTATGACGACATCGACCCGACCCTGCGCGAAGCGGTCGAGGACGTGATCCTGAACCGGCCGCAGCGGACCAATGTCAGCAACACGGAGCGGCTGGTCGACATCGCCCCCAACTACAAGGGCGACAAGGGCGTGGCGCGGGTCGTCGACCTGAAGTGGCGCGACGCCCCCGTCGGCAAGCGGATCGAGCACGCCCTGGTCAACGGCATCACCGAATACATCGACGCCGACACCGAGGAAGCCCGGCTGTCGTTCGACCGGCCGCTGCACGTCATCGAAGGCCCGCTGATGGACGGGATGAACGTGGTCGGCGACCTGTTCGGCTCGGGCAAGATGTTCCTGCCGCAGGTGGTGAAATCCGCCCGCGTGATGAAACAGGCCGTGGCCTGGCTGGAGCCCTATATGGAGGCCGAGAAGGCCGGCAAGCCGCGCGAGCAGGCCGGCCGCATCCTGATGGCCACGGTCAAGGGCGACGTCCACGACATCGGCAAGAACATTGTCGGCGTCGTGCTGCAGTGCAACAACTACGAGGTCATCGACCTCGGCGTCATGGTCCCGGCCGACCGCATCCTGGACGCGGCGGTCGAGCACAAGGTCGACATCATCGGCCTGTCGGGCCTGATCACGCCGTCGCTGGACGAGATGGTCTTCGTGGCGCGCGAGATGGAGCGGCGCGGCTTCTCCATCCCCCTGCTGATCGGCGGGGCGACGACCAGCCGGACCCACACGGCGGTGAAGATCGAGCCGGGCTATCGCAGCGGCTCGACCACCTATGTCGTCGACGCCAGCCGCGCCGTGGGCGTGGTCTCGGGCCTGCTGTCGCCGACCGAAAAGGCGAGGAACGAACAGGCCACGCGCGACGAATACGTCCGCATCCGCGAGCAGTACGCGCGCGGCCAGGAGGTCAAGGCGCGGGCCACGCTGGCCCAAGCGCGCGAGAACCGCTGGCGGCCCGAGGCGGGCCAGACCCCGCCCCCTGCCCCGTCCTTCCTGGGCGTCCGCGCCTATGACGCCTGGGACCTGCAGGATCTGGTCGACCACATCGACTGGACGCCCTTCTTCGCCAGCTGGGAGCTGATCGGGCGGTATCCGCAGATCCTCGACGACGAGATCGTGGGCGAGGCCGCGCGCGACCTGTTCAAGGACGCGCAAGCGATGCTGAAGCGGATCGTCGCCGAGAAATGGTTCACCGCCAAAGGCGTGGTCGGCTTCTGGCCCGCCAATGCGGTCGGCGACGACGTGGTGGTCTGGACCGACGAGACCCGCACGGCCGAGGCGGCGCGGTTCCACACCCTGCGCCAGCAGATCAGGAAGTCCAACGGCAAGCCCAACCTGGCCCTGTCGGACTTCGTGGCCGGAGACGGGGCGGACTACCTGGGTGCCTTCGCCGTCACCGCCGGCCACGGCGAACTGGAAAAGGCCGCCGAGTTCAAGGCGAAGGGCGACGACTATTCGGCCATCCTGGCCACCTCCCTGGCCGACCGCCTGGCCGAGGCCTTCGCCGAGCGGCTGCACAAGGAGGTGCGGACGACGCTGTGGGGCCATGCGCCCGACGAACAGCTGTCGGTGCAGGATCTGATCGAGGAGAAGTATCGGGGCATCCGCCCCGCGCCCGGCTATCCGGCCCAGCCGGACCACACCGAGAAGGCGACCCTGTTCCGCCTGCTGGACGCGGGCGCCAATGCCGGCATGGCCCTGACCGAGAGCTTCGCCATGACGCCGCCGGCCTCGGTCAGCGGCCTGTATTTCGGCCACCCGGGCAGCCACTATTTCGGCGTCGGCAAGATCGACCGCGACCAGGTCGAGGACTATGCCGCGCGCAAGGGCATGACGGTCGAGGAGATCGAGCGCTGGCTGGCGCCGATCCTGAACTACGAGCCTGGCGCGGCGCCGCGCGAGGCCGCGGCCTGAGCCCCGGCGTCACTCGGCCGGCGCGGGCTCCTGAAGGCCGACGTCGGCGAGGGTGGCGGGCGGCGACGTGATGTTGCCGCTGATGCGGTGCGCGGCGTGCTCGCACCGGCCGGGCAGGCCGAAGAACAGGCCGAAGGTCTCGTTGCGCAGGGCCAGATCGCCGGCCAGCACGGGGGCCCACATGCGGCGCGCGCCGTCGGCCGCGGCCTCGGCCTCGGCGATCGCCTCGGGCGACTGGTACGTCCGTCCGGCCTCCAGCGCGGCGCGGAACTTCACCGCCTCGGCCCGGCCCAGATCGATCAGGCGCAGGTCCAGCGCGTCGGTGGTCTGCAGGCTCTCGCCGGTCTGGACGTGGCCCAGCACCAGCGCCTCGCACCAGGCCACCAGAGAATAGTCGGCCGTCGGCGCGCCGGGCGGCAGGGGGGTGGCGTAGGCCAGGGCCTCGCGCGTGCGGCGCGACCGCTCGGCGTCGGCCTGGGTGAAGCGCGTGCCGCCGGTGCGGATCACCTCGTCCTGGGCCAGGGCCGGCGCGGCGACGGTGAGCAGGGCGAGACACGACAGGGCGGGCAGGACGAAACGCATGGAGCCTCCGGAACGGACGCCTCCCGGATAGGGCGCCGGCGGCGTCCCGGGCAAGAAAAAGGCGGCGGGTCCGAAGACCCGCCGCCCTGTTCTGTCGGCTTTTCCGCTCTTTAGAAGCGGTAGGCCAGGCTGAAGCGCACCGAACGGGGCGCCTGGTAGGCCGTGACCCGGCCGTAGTTCGGGTCACGCGGATCGATCGGATTGCCGAGCGTGTCCAGGTTGCCGAGCGACACGTCGCCGAACTCGTTGAAGTCCTGCTCCGAGTCGGCGTCGAAGATGTTGAACACGTCGGCGCGGAGGACCAGCGTCTCGCCCGGCACGGTGAAGACCTGGGCCAGATCGTACGAGAAGGTCATGTCGACCGTGGTCAGCCAGTCGCTTTCGAACGACTCGCCGCGCGGGGTGGCGACACCGTTGACGACGCCGTCGTCGGTGAAGTCACAGAACCACGAGGCGGCCAGGTAGGCCTGGGCGAAGCCGTCGGTCGGGTGGAAGCCCTGGCAGCCGAACTTGCGCGGCGACTGGATCAGCAGGTTGGCACCGACGTTGAACGCCGGGGTCACCTGCCAGTTGCCGAACGCTTTGAACGAGTGTTCGCGGTGGTTCGGCAGGAAGCCGTACGAGTTGTCGGTCAGGCCCGGCTGGTCGAAGTCCTGCGACAGGCCGGGGTCGGTCTGGCCGTTGTCGGACTTCAGGGCGCCTTCGTAGTTGCCCTTGTTCTCGGACCAGACGTAGCTGAAGCGCGCCGCCCAGACGCCGTCGAAGGATTTCTCCATCGAGAGCTCGACCGCCTTGTAGGTGCGGTCCGGGGTCGGATAGCCCAGCTGGTCCGCGGTCAGACGGATCTCGCGATCGGTCGTGACCCGGCCGCCCGTCGCGTTCGACAGGTCGGAACCGGACAGGGTGATCACCATGTCCTCGCCCGGGTTGGTCAGGACGTACTGGTGGAAGCCGTACCACACCGAATAGCACTCGGCGAAGGTCAGGTTGTCCGGATCGGCGCCCGAGCAGTAGTCCAGAACGGCGGCGTCGATGGCGACGTCGTCGATGGCCGTACCCAGCTCGCGGTAGGTGCCCTTGATGCCGAAGGTCCAGTCGTCGAACACCCGGGCTTCGTAGCCGAGGATGAACTCGTCGACGTACATCGGGTCGATTTCCTTATCGACCTGGGTCGAGATCGGACGCGTCGTGCCGTCGGCGAACGTGCTGCCGCCGAGGAAGCTGCCGAGGATCGGCTCATCGGTGGTGTCGTGGATGCCGTCCGCGTTCAGGTCGTTCGGGCCGCCCGTCTGGTTCAGGCTCCAGGTGTCCGAGATGAAGAACTCGGCGCCGGCCAGACGCTGGTTGGTGTTGACCGCGACCGGCAGGAAGTAGCGGCCGTAGAAGCCGAACAGCTTGGCCTCACCGTCGCCGAACACGTCGTAGGTGGCGCCGAGGCGCGGGGCCCACTGGTTCTGCAGGTCGACGAAGGCGACGCCGTCGATGTTGGCGTTCTCGAAGCCTTCGTTACGCAGGCCCAGGTTCAGGGTCAGGCGGTCGGTGACCTCCCAGCTGTCCTGGATGTAGTAGGCGTTCTGCGTGGATTCCCAGCCGCCGTCGTTGTCGTAGGCGCGGATGCGGACGCGACGCGGCTGACCGATCAGGTCGGTGCGGCCGGCCGGGATCGTCGCGGCGGTGTGCAGGGTCTGGTAGCGGTACCACAGGCCGCCGGTGACCTGACCGGTGCAGGCGATGGTCGGCGTGATGCCGCCCGGACGGCAGTAGTTGTAGCCGGCACCCGAGTAGTCGAGCTCCTGGTAGGCGGTCAGCTTCTCCTGGTCGATGCCGATACGGAAGTGGTGAGCCCCGAAGAAGTCGGCGTAGATGTCGACGTCGGCGCGCAGGACTTCACGTTCGTCCTCGTTGACCGACGGCTGGCCCACGCCCCACACGCCGCGGCGCGGGAAGCCCGGCAGCTGGTCGGTGATCAGGGCGCCGCCGTCGCCGGGCGAGAAGGCGTATTCGTTGTACTCGTTGACGCCGTACGAGATCGAGGTCGTCAGCCAGTCGGTCCAGATGCCGGTGTAGCGGGCCACCCAGTTCGTGCCGCCGAACTTGAAGGTCGAGGGCGTGAACTCGCCCACGTAGCCGCCGTCGCCGTCCACGAAGATGTTGCGCGTCGACTGCTCCTGCTCGTCGGAGAACCAGGTCAGCTCGAGGCGGTGATCGTCGGTGATCAGGTAGTCGAACTTGGCCCCGTAGAACGGATCGTCCGAGGTCACGAGGCTGCCGTTGGCGCCCGCGCCGAAGTCCGGATCGACCGTGCTGCTGCCGATGTTGATCGCTTCGCGGTCACGGAAGTTGTACAGGCCGAAGAAGAACAGGCGGTCGCGGATGATCGGGCCGCCGATGTCCAGGATGACGTCGGTCGACTCGACTTCGTCGAAGCGGTTCTGGGCCAGGTAGGTGTCCGGCGAGTCCGAACGCAGGCTGTCCGGCGACCAGTAGGTCGTGATGCCGAACTCCCACTCGTTGCCGCCCGACTTGGTGGTGCCGTTCAGCACGCCGCCGGTGCCGCGGCCGAACTCGGCCTGGTAGCCGCCGGTCTTGGTCTCGAGCGTCTGATAGAATTCGAACGGCACGATCGACGAGCCGGTGAAGTCACGGAATTTCGTGATGTTCAGGCCGTTGATGAAGTAGGTGTTCTCACCGGCGGAGGCGCCGCCGATGGTCGGGATGTTGCCGAAGGCGCCGTCCGAGGCGGTCACGCCCGGGGCCAGCAGGGCCACGGCGTTGGCGTCGCGCGCGATCGGGATGTTGCGCGACAGCTCCTCGACGTTGACCGTCAGGCCGGTCGTCGTGGCGTCGAACTCCGACACCGACTGGCGCACGCCCACGACGACGATGTCGTCGACCGAGGTGGCGCCCGAGGTGTCCAGACCGCCGACGCGGCCGACGGTGAAGATCAGCGAGGTGGTGCCGCCGGCGCCGACCGACACGGTTTCGGTCAGCGTTTCGTTGCCCGACGACGTGATGGTCGCGACGTACTGGCCCTGCGGCAGGGCGACGGCGCGGAACTCGCCGTTGGCGCCCGTGGTGTAGGAGCGGGTGAAGCCCTGGGACACGGACTGCAGCGTCACGGTGGCGCCGGAGACCGGCGCGCCGGTCTGGGTTTCCACGGTGCCGGAGACGGCGCCCTGGACCAGGTTCTGCGCAGCGGCCTGGGTCGGCGCCAGCAGGACGGCCGCGGCCGGGACGGCGACGAGCGCCATCAGCGACGCGGAGCCGATCATGGTCGAATGCAGCAGACGCTGCCGAATGGTCTGGGTCTTCAAGAGACATCCTCCTAGGGCCGATGCGAAGCTTCCCGTTTCCGGGCCCCTCGTCGCACCAACGTTGAGCATCCACGAGCCCCAATGCACGTAGATCGCGGTCAGCCTAACCGATTGACCGGGGCGAGGGCACCTCAATTACACCCCTGTAATCCAATCGTCGCCACAATGTCGCAATCGGGCCACACCATGGGAACCGGTTGATAACACGACATAAAATACGGTTTTTTCCGCCGAGGGACGGCGTCCTGGCATGGCGCTCGCCCCCGGACCGTCGCGCCGCCGTCTCATTTCGCTCGCGAAGCGAGCCGGGTCGTCAGGACGGATTCGCTCAGCGGCTGATCAGCGCCCGCGCGGCATAGGGGGCCGGCTCCGGGCTGCACGAAGCGGTCGCCAGTTGCGCCGCCATGATACACAGAAGCGCGGCGGCCACGGTCAGGAGCCGATTTGACACAGAAAGGGCGGCGGCGACGGCCATGACGAGCATCCTGAAGGGCGTTTACGCCTCGTTAAGGCAAGCCGCGGGCCAGGGGCGCGCCGCATGATCCCCTTCGTGCGCGACTTCGAGCCCCGCCACGGCGAGCCCGTCCGGCTGACCCCGCTGATCTCGCGCGTCACCGCCGCCAATCCCGGCCCCTTCACCTTCACCGGCACGAACACCTTCCTCGTCGGACGCGAGGCGGCCGGCGCGGAGGTCGCCGTCATCGACCCCGGGCCGGAGGACGCGGCCCACCTCGCGGCCCTGACACGGGCTCTGCACGGCCGCCGGGTCGTCGCGGTGCTGCTGACCCACACCCACAGGGACCATGCGCCGCTGGCCCGCCCGCTGGCGCGGGCCGTGGGCGCCCCCCTGCTGGCCGCGACCCCGCCCGTCCGCGAGACCCACGCCTCGGCACCCGACGAGGACGAGACGGCCGACGTGCGCCCGGACCGCGTCCTGGGCGACGGCGACGTCGTGCGGGGCGACGGCTGGACGCTGCGGACGCTGGCGACGCCCGGACACGCCTCCAACCATCTGGCCTTCGACCTGGTCGAGGAGAACGCCCTGTTCTGCGGCGACCACGTGATGGGCTGGTCCACCACCGTGGTCGCGCCGCCGGACGGCGACATGGCGGCCTACATGGCCAGCCTGGACAGGGTCATCGCGCGCCGGTTCGACCGGCTGTGGCCGGCGCACGGGGCGCAGATCGACGACCCGGGGCCCTTTCTGGCGGCCTATCGCGACCACCGTCGGGCCCGGGACGCCCAGATCCTCGCGCGGCTGGCGGCGGGCGACCGGCGCGTCGCCGAGATCGTGCCGTCGCTCTATGCCGGCGTGGATCGCCGCCTGTGGCCGGCGGCCTCGCTGTCGGTCTGGGCCCATCTGATCGCGCTGGAGGGCGCGGGGCGGGTCACGGCCGTGCCGGGGCCGACGCTGGACGCGGTCTACGCCCCGGCCTGAGCCGCCAGAGCCCGCGACAAGGCGGCCGCCAGACGGCAGGTCTCCCCGCCCTGCGGCAGGTCCGAACGCGCCGTCACCCGGACGTCGGTCCGGCCGGGGCGGATGCGCACCACGGCGTCATGCGTCAGTCCGAACCAGAAGCCGCGGCGCTCGCCCTCGGCCCGGAAGGCGGCGGAGCCGATCACGGTGAAGCCCGCCGCCTCCAGCGCCGCCGCGGCGGCCTCGGGCGCCAGCTGGCTGGGGGTCGAGGCCGCGCCGAGACAGGCCTGGGGGCCCGCGGGCGAGGTCGCGCGCGCCGCCCCCGACGCGGCGCGCCGCTGGGACAGGATGCGCGAGAAGCCCGGCGGATCCTCGCGGTCGCTGGTCACGTCCCACGGGGTGGCCGCGTGAAAGGCCTCCCAGCGCAGGCCCAGCCCCGCGGCCGTGCCGCCCGCCGCCAGCACGGCGAACACCGCCGCCAGACCGAGGGCCTTCGGCCGTCGCGCCGACCAGACGGCCAGGGTCACGGCGCAGATCAGGCCGATCGCGGTCAGCGCCGGCGCCACGAGGAAGGTCAGCGTGCCGAGGCCGAAGGCGGCGTCCCACAGCCCCGCGCGCGTGCCCAGCGCGGCCACGAAGATCGTGGCTCCGCCCGCCAGCGCCCCGGCGATCAGCCAGGACGCGGTCGTCAGGGAGGAGCCCTTGCCCGCCATGCCTCAGGCCTGCGCCGTCGGCAGGCGGTAGTCCTTGAGCCGCTCGCGCACGAGCTTCTTGTCGATCTTGCCGGTCGCCCCCAGCGGGATGTCGTCGACGAAGACGACGTCGTCCGGCATCCACCATTTGGCGATCTTGCCGACCAGGAAGTCGAGGTGCTCCTGCTTGTCCTGGCTCTCGCCGGGCTTGAGCTTCAGCACCAGCACGGGCCGCTCGTCCCACTTGGGATGGGCCGCGCCGATGACGGCGGCCAGCTCGACCTTGGGATGGCCGACGGCGATGTTCTCGATCTCGATCGAGCTGATCCATTCGCCGCCGGACTTGATCACGTCCTTGGCGCGGTCGGTGATCTGCATGAAGCCGTGCTCGTCGACCGTGGCCACGTCGCCGGTGTCGAAGAAGCCCTCATTGTCGAGGATCTCCCCGCCCTCGCCCTTGAAGTAGGCACCGGAGATGGTCGGGCCGCGCACCAACAGGCGGCCGTAGGTCGTGCCGTCGTGCGGCATCTCCTGCCCGGCGTAATTCTTCAGCTTCAACTCCACGCCCAGCGGCGGGGTGCCCTGTTTGATGCGGAACTTCAGCTGCTGGTCATAGGGCAGGGCCAGCAGTTCGGGCGGCAGGTTGGACAGGGTGCCGATGGGGGAGGTCTCGGTCATGCCCCAGCCCTGCAGCACCTCGATGTCGAACTCGTCGTTGAAGGCGCGGATCAGGCTCTCCGGCACGGCCGAGCCGCCGATCAGCACGCGCTTGACGGTCGACAGCTTCAGCCCCTTCTCGCGCATGTGGGCCAGCAGCCCCTGCCACACGGTGGGCACGGCGGCGGAGAAGGTGACGGACTCGCTCTCCAGCAGCTCGTAGATGGCCTCGCCGTCCATGCGCGCGCCCGGCATGACCAGCTTGGCACCCGACGCCGGGGCGGCGAAGGCGATGCCCCAGGCGTTGGCGTGGAACATCGGCACCACCGGAAGGATGGTCTCCTTCGGCGACGGGCCCAGCACCGTCGACTGCATGCCCAGCAGGGTGTGGATGAAGTTCGAGCGGTGCGAGTACAGCACCCCCTTCGGGTTGCCGGTCGTGCCCGAGGTGTAGCAGAGGCCGCAGGCCGTCTGCTCGTCGAACCCGCCCCAGGCGACGTCGCCCGAAGCGCCCGCCACCACCTGCTCATAGCATTCCGCCTGCGGCAGCTTGGTCGCGGGCATGGTGTATTCGTCGGTCATGACCACGACCCGCTCGACCGACGGGCAGTGGGGGAGCACGGCCTCCAGCAGGGGGATGAAGGTCAGGTCGACGAAGATGATTTTGTCTTCGGCGTGATTGATGATGTAGCCGAGCTGCTCGGGGAAGAGGCGCGGGTTCAGCGTGTGGCACACGGCGCTGATGCCCATGATGCCGTACCAGGCCTCGATGTGCCGGGCGGTGTTCCAGGCCAGGGTGGCGACCCGGTCGCCCGGCTTGATCCCCCAGTCCAGCAGCGCCTTCGACACCTTCTTCGCGCGGCCGTGGATCTCGGCATAGGTCGTGCGGACCACCGGTCCCTCGACGGAGCGGGTCACCACCTCGCGGTGGGGATGCCAGTTCTTCGCGTGGTCCAGGATCTTGTCGACCGTCAGAGGCCAGTCCTGCATCAAACCCAGCATCATCGATCCCCATCGCTTGCCGTCTGATCGCGGCGTGGCCTCACGCTATCGGCGCGGCGGGGGTTAGGCAACGTGACGCGAGGGAAGCCGGACGGGTCTTCCGGTCGGACCGCCGCCCGCCTAAAGGCCGGGGCATGACCCTGCTGATCGCGATCACCGGCGGCTCCGGCTCCGGCAAGACCACGCTGGCCGAGGCCCTCGTCGCCGCCATGCGGCCCGGCGCGGCCGCGCTGCTGAGCGAGGACGACTGGTACGTCGACGCCGCCGCCCTGCCCGACTTCGACCCGGCCGTCTTCGACTTCGACGACGTGGCCGCCCGCGACCACACCCTGATGACCGCCCAGCTGGCCGAGCTGAAGGCCGGACGTGCCGTGGACGCCCCGGTCTATTCGATGGAGACGCACGGTCGCGAAGCCTTCACCCGGCGGATCGAGCCAGCGGAGGCCATCGTGGTGGAGGGCGTCCATGCGTTGAGCACGCCGGCCCTCGCGGCCCTGTACGACATCAAGGTGTTCGTTGACACGCCGGCCGACATCCGCTTCATCCGACGCCTCCTGCGCGACCAGGTCGAACGCGGGCGCACGCCGGACTCGGTGGTCGACCAGTATCTGAAGACCGTGCGGCCGGGGCACGAACGCTTCACCGAGCCGACCCGCGCCGTCGCCGACTTCGTGGTGGCCGACGCCACGGCGGCCGTCCGGCTGGCGGACCCCCAGGACGTGCTGCGCCTGGCGGCCCCGCTGCTGGTGCATCCGCTGATCCGGCCTCTTCTCGCCGGGGCGGCGGCGCCCTAACGTCGTTCGTTGCGACTCGCCCCTCCCCGGCGTCGGCGCGCGCGAAGACACGGCGAAAGACCCCCATGCACGGCCCCCTCCCCGGATCCGAGCCGGACCCCAGACGTCAGGCGATCCTGCGCCACGCGCGGCGGCGCTTCACGGCGGACGGGTTCGCGTCCACCAAGATGGAGGCGGTGGCGCGGGAGGCGGGGGTCTCGACCGCCACCCTCTATGCCCAGTTCGCCGGAAAGTCGGACCTGTTCTCCGCCGTCATCGACGACGCGGCGGAGGAGTTCACGGCCCAGATGATGAGCGTCTTCTCGGAACCGCGCCCCGCCCGCGACCAGCTGACCGACTTCGCCGTCCGCTATGCGCGGTTCATGGCCGACCCCTTCGTCCGCTCTGTCTTCCGGCTCGTGATGGCCGAGCGGCCGCGGTTTCGCGAGGTCGCCGTGAAATTCTTCGAGAAGGGCAAGAGCGAGTTCGGGGCCTACGTCATCGACGTGATCCGGCAGATGCGCGACCGCGGCGAGCTGCGCGTGGACCGTCCCTCGTGGGCCGCCGGCCAGCTGTTCGGCATGATCGAGCACCCGGTCTTCTTCATGCCTCTGGTGACCGGCGACGAGGTTATGCCGGTGCGCGCCGCCGACCAGATCGCCGCCGATGCGGTCGAGACCTTCATGGCCCGCTACGGCGTCGTGCGCCGCTAGGTCAGGGCTGCAGCCGGGCCCTCGTCCAGCCGTCGCCCGCGCGGTCGAAGCGCAGACGGTCGTGCAGGCGGAAGGGCCGGTCGCGCCAGAACTCCACCGACCGCGGGACCACCCGCCAGCCGGTCCAGTGCGGCGGGCGCGGCACGTCGCCCTCCCCGAACCGCGCCGTCTCGCGCGCCACCGCCGCCTCCAGGTCGGCGCGCGACGCCAGCGGCCGCGACTGGTCCGAGGCCCAGGCCCCCACCCGGCTCTCGCGCGCCCGGCTGGCGAAATAGGCGTCGGCCTCCGCCGCCGTCACCGGCTCGACGGTGCCGCGCACCCGCACCTGACGCCGCAGCGACTTCCAGTGAAACAGCAGGGCGGCGGCCGGACGGGCGGCCAGCTGGCCGCCCTTGGCGCTTTCGGCGTTCGAGTAGAAGGTGAAGCCGCGGTCGTCGACGTCCTTCAGCAGCACCATCCGGCCGTCCGGCATGCCCGCGCCGTCGACGGTCGACAGGCACATGGCGTTGGAATCGTTGACCTCGTGCGCCCGGGCGTCGGCCAGCCAGTCGACGAACAGGCCGATCGGTTCGGCCCGGTCGAAGATCGTCTCGTCGCCATTGGCCGCCAGCGCGGCGGCGTAGTCGCGGGCGTACTCCTCACGCGACGGGCTGGGCGGGATCACGGGCGCGGTCATGCGCCCTGCGATAGCGCGGGACGCGAGGCGGCGGAAGTGCGGCACGGTTAACCCGGCATTGACCCTGATCGGGGCCTTTGTCGGGGATGCATGACCCGGCCGCCTCCCTGACCGTCGCCGAGGCCCGGGCCGTTCTCGGCCTGGACGGCCCCGCGCACGGGCCGGCGCTGACCGCCGCCTTCCGCCGCGCGGTCAAGGCGGCGCGCCCCGACCTGCCGGGCGGGGACGAGGTGACCTTCCGCCGGGTGATCGCGGCCCACGAGGTGTTGAAGCGGCTGGACGGCCCGCTGGCCCTGCCCGCCCCCGCCGTCCGCCAGCCCGCCCCGCCGACCCTGGCCATCTCGCCGCTGGACGCGGTGAACGGCGGCCGGGCCGTCGTCCGCGTCGGCGGAAAGCGGCTGCGCGCCACCTATGCGCCGGGCCTGCGTACCGGCGACCGCCTGCGGCTGAAGGGCGCGGGACGCGACGGCGCGGACCTGTATCTGACCGTGGTCATCCGCGGCTGCGGGGCGCTGTCGGCGGTCGGCGACGACCTGCACATGAGCGCCCCGGTCGCGCGCCAGCTGCTGCGCGACGGCGGCCGCGTCGAGATCGCGACCCACGCCGGACCGCGCTCGGCCTGGCTGGTGCCGGACCATCCGACGCTGAGGTTGCGGCTGCGGGACCTCGGCCTGCCGCCGCGCGGCAACCGGCGGCAAGGGCATCTGTTCGTCACCCTGGAACCGGCCGAGGACGCCCCGTCCGCCGCCGCCGACCTGCGCGACCGCTTCGCCCGCGTCTGGACGCCGGAGCGTCGCGCGGCCTAAGCGTTTCGGGTCATGTCGCACAACACCTTCGGCCACCTGTTCCGCGTCACCACCTGGGGCGAAAGCCATGGGCCGGCGATCGGCTGCGTGGTGGACGGGTGCCCTCCGGGCATCGCCCTGACTGAGGCGGATCTCCAGCCTTGGCTGGACCGGCGCAAGCCCGGCGGCAGCCGGTTCGTCACCCAGCGGAAGGAGAGCGACGCGGTCCGCATCCTGTCCGGCACCTTCGACGACGGCGATGGTCCGGTGACCACCGGCACGCCGATCTCGCTGCTGATCCAGAACGAGGACGCGCGGTCCAAGGACTATGGCGAGATCGCCCGGGCCTGGCGCCCCGGCCACGCCGACTTCACCTATGACGCCAAGTACGGCGTGCGCGATCCGCGCGGCGGCGGACGGTCCTCGGCGCGCGAGACGGCCATGCGCGTCGCCGCCGGCGCCGTGGCGCGCAAGGTGCTGGGCGACGGCGTGACGATCCGGGCCGGCGTGACCCAGCTGGGCCCGCATCGCATCCCGGACGAGGCGGTCGATTTCGGCGCGACGTATGACAACCCCCTGTTCGCCGCCTCCGCCGACGTCGTGCCGGCGTGGTCCGACTATCTGGACGGGGTGCGCAAGGCCGGCTCGTCGATCGGCGCGGTCGTGTCGCTGGAGATCACCGGCGCCCCGTCCGGCTGGGGCGCGCCGGTCTATGGCAAGCTGGACGCCGAACTGACCGCCGCCCTGATGTCGATCAACGCGGTCAAGGGCGTGGAAATCGGCGCGGGCTTCGCCTCGGCCGAGCTGTCGGGCGAGGACAACGCCGACCAGATGCGCATCGGCCCGGACGGTCAGCCGGTCTTCCTGTCCAACAAGGCGGGCGGCGTGCTGGGCGGCATTTCGACGGGCCAGCCGATCACCGCGCGCGTGGCCTTCAAGCCCACCTCCTCGATCCTGACGCCGCGCCAGACGGTCACCCGCGACGGCACCGACACCGACCTGCGCACGATCGGCCGCCACGACCCCTGCGTCGCCCTGCGCGGCGTGCCGGTGGTCGAGGCCATGGCGGCCTGCGTCCTCGCCGACGCCCTGCTGCGGCATCGGGGGCAGGTGGGGTGAGTTCACCCCCGACGCCCCGGCTGGCGTGGCGAATGGCGGCCAGGTTCTGGCTCGAGGACCATCAGGGCTTGGTGGGGATGGCGCTCGCGCTCATCCTGATCGGCGGCCTCTGGCTTTGGGTCGCCCCCCATATCCCCGCCCGGCCGGTGACCGGACGGGTGCTCGGCCCGTCGGTGATTGCGCGTTCCAAATCGGCCGTGAACGGCGTCGAGGTGCAGGTGGACGGGCGCGTGATCAAGGTCCCTGCGCCGCTGCACTATGGGTGCGATCCGGGCGATCGCATCATGCTCTCGAAGCGCCGCGTTCGAGGGAAGGACCGCTATGGCTTGGCCAACGTGGGTCGCATCTGCACCCCCTTTCCGTAACCAACACTGTTTCCTATATAGGCGTCAGCGAGGTTTCTAGCCCTCGGATTCCGGGACCTTCCCCATGATCGACGTTCGACCCTTCACCACCCTCGGCGGCGCGGACCACGGCTGGCTCAAGGCGCGCCATCACTTCTCGTTCGCCAACTACTACGACCCGTCCCGCATGGGCTGGGGCCGGCTGCGCGTCTGGAACGACGACGAGATCGCGGCACAGTCGGGCTTTCCGCCCCACCCGCACGCGGACATGGAGATCATCACCTACGTCCGCACCGGGGCGATCACCCATCAGGACTCGATGGGCAACCAGGGCCGCACCGGCGCGGGCGACGTGCAGGTGATGAGCGCCGGCACCGGCGTGCGCCACGCCGAGTTCAACCTGGAGCCGGAAACCACGACCCTGTTCCAGATCTGGATCGAGACCGACAAGCCCGGCGCCCAGCCCGGCTGGGGCCAGCGCGAGTTTCCCAAGGCCGACCGCTCGGGCCGCTTCACCGTCGTCGCCTCGGGCGATCCGGCCGACGGCGCCCTGCATATCAACGCCGACGCCAGGGTGCTGGCCGCCACGCTGAAAGCCGGCGAGACGATCACCTATGACCTGGCCGAGGGCCGCCGCGCCTATCTGGTGCCCGCGGTCGGCGCGGTCGAGGTGAACGGCGTCACGCTGAACGCCCGCGACGGCGCCGGCATCAGGGACGAGCCGACCCTGACCGTGACGGCCAGGGCCGACGCCGAACTGGTGATGGTCGACAGCCTCTGAGGTCTTCCGTCTCCCCGTGCGAGGGCGGACGCGCGTCAACATTCGTTCACCATCCCGGCGCTAGATCGGCGCGTCGGGAGAACTGAACCATGATCGCCTTCACGCGCGCCGCCGCCCTCGCCGCCGTTCTCGGCGGTTCTCTGATGCTCCAGGGCTGCCTCGTCGGAGCGGTGGTCGGGACCGGCGCGGCCGTCGTCGGCGGGGCCGCCAAGGTCACAGGCGCGGTCGTCGGCGCCGGCGTCGACGCCGTGACCACCTCGGACGAGGAGACCCGCGCCAAACGCGAGCGCGAACAGCGCGAGTACGAACGCGAACAGCGCCGCTGCGAACAGCGCCGGGCGTCCGGCCGCGACTGCTGAGCCGGGCCCCTGCCTAGCCCGGGGGCGGCAGCGGATCGCGCGGCGCCGCCGCGATGGCCTCCAGCGGCCACATCATCGGACTGGTCTGGGTGATCAGCTTCTGCTTGTCCCGCGCGCCCAATCGCGGAAAGAAGGTCAGGCCCGTCGCCTGTTCGATCTCCGGCAAGGTGGTGATCAACTCGTCGCTGAACGGCGCGCTGCCCCACGTCTGGGGCATCCGCAGAGCCAGGATCGACAGGTTGTCCGCGTCGTCGAACGGATATCGTTCGGGGTCGGCCAGGATCAGGAAGAAGGCCTCCGGCACCGGCACCTTCAGGCCGTTCCGCCGGACGACCATCGGCGGGTCGTCGCCGAAGATCGGTCCGGCCAGCGCCCAGACCTGCTTCCGCAGGGGCGCATAGGCGCGCACGATCGCCTGCTCCAGCCGCTGCCAGGCCCCCCGGTTGGTCGAGGCCTGCTGCGGGAAGATGTTGGACATGAAGAAGGTCTCGAACTGCGCCACCCGCCCGAATTGGGTGTTGATCGCGAAATTCGGCACCAGATGCCCGCGGTCGTAGGCCGTGCCGTCCAGCTTGCCGTACCCGCCCGTGCCGATCCGGCATTCCGGCGGGATGCGCGGGTCGTCGAGGAAGAACTCGGGCCGCTCATAGTCCACGTCCTTCTTGGCCGCGCTGACCTGATAGGCCGCCCAGACCGGCTGGAGCCGCGCAGGCGAAAATCCCAGCGCATAGCCGTGGTTGACGATGACCGAGACCGGCCGCCCGGCGTCGCCGTTGGCCGGCGCGCCGTGGCTGCAGAAGAACTCCAGGAAATGCGCGATCGGCGCGGAGACCTCCAGAACCGTCGTGTGGTCCGTCATCGCAGCCCCCGGTGATGCCTGGTCGCGCAGACTGGCACGCCCGCCCGGTCTCGAATACCGCGGTGATGTGAAATCAGGTCGCCGGCGACGGGAGCGTCAACTCGCAGCGCTCGCCGATCGTGGGCCGCAGCACCGTGATCTTCGACAGGCCCGGAAACTCCGGCACCAGCCGGTCGGCGAACCAGGCGCAGAGGGCCTCCAGGCTGGGCGTCTCCAGACCGGGGTGCTCGTTCAGCAGGCCGTGATCCAGCTGCGCCGCCGCCGCCTTCAGCGAGGCCTCCAGCTGCGTCAGGTCGACGACGAAACCCATGTCCCCGCCCGGCGTGCCGCGCACGCTGGCCTCCACGCGGAAGGAGTGGCCGTGCACGCGCCGGTGCGGGCTGCCCTCGGGTCCGTGGGGGAAGTGGTGCGCCGCGTCGAAATGCGCGCCCTTGGTGACTTCGAATACGCGGGTCATCTCACGCCGATGTACTTGTGCGTCTGGACGCTCAGGCGCCAGCGCGGGTGTTGCAGGCAATAGGCCACGGCCGCGGCCGTGTTGGCGGCTTGGTCCGGGCCGTCCATGGGCTGGAGCCAGAACCGCTCGAACTCCAGACCCTCGAACCGGTCGGGCATGGCCAGGGGTTGGGGGAAGACCAGTTTCAGCTCGTGCCCCCGCGTCTGCACCACGGGGGCGGCGGCCTTGGGGCTGACGCAGATCCAGTCGAGGCCATCCGGCGCCGCCACCGTGCCGTTGGTCTCCACCGCGATCGAGAAACCGCGCGCGTGCAGGGCGTCGATCAGCGCCGGGTCCAGCTGCAGCAAGGGCTCCCCGCCCGTGCAGACCACCAGACGGTCGCCCTGCCCGCCGATCCAGCGCGCCTCAACGTGCTCCGCCAGCGTTGACGCAGCCGCAAACTTGCCGCCGCCGTCGCCGTCCGTGCCCACGAAGTCGGTGTCGCAGAAATCGCAGACGGCGCCCGCCCGGTCCCGCTCCAGCCCGTTCCACAGATTGCAGCCGGAAAAGCGCAGGAAGACCGCCGCGCGCCCGGCCTGGCCGCCCTCGCCCTGCACCGTCAGGAAGCACTCCTTGACCGCATAGGTCATCGGCGCGCCTCCCACTCGGCCCAGCCGCGCGCCCGCAGGTCGCAGGCCGGGCAGTCGCCGCAGCCGTGGCCCCAGGCGTGGAGCTCGCCGCGCGCGCCGCGATAGCAGGTGTGGCTGTCCTCCACGATCAGCCGGACCAGCGCCTCCCCGCCCAGATCGTGCGCCAGCGCCCAGGTGTCGGCCTTGGTCAGCCGCATCAGCGGCGTCGCGATCGCCACGCCCTTGTCCAGCCCCAGCGACAGCGCCCGCTCCATGGCGTCGATCGTGTCGCGGCGACAGTCGGGATAGCCCGAGAAGTCCGTCTCGCACATGCCGCCGACCAGCACCTCCAGCCCCCGCCGGTCGGCCAGCGCCGCCGCGCAGGTCAGGAAGACCAGATTGCGCCCCGGCACGAAGGTGGTCGGCAGACCGCGCGCGTCCATCTCGATCTCGCGTTCGGCGGTCAGGGCGCTCTCGGCGATGCGGCCATAGCCGGTCAGGTCGACGACGTGGTCCGGCCCCAGCCGCGCGGCCCAGTCCGCGTCCAGCCCCGCCATGCGCGCGCGCACCGTCAGCCGCGCCTCCATCTCCACGGCGTGCCGCTGGCCGTAGTCGAAGCCGACCGTCTCGACCCGCGCGAACCGGTCCAGGGCCCAGGCGAGGCAGGTCGCGCTGTCCTGTCCGCCGGAGAACAGAAGCAGGGCCGAGGACGCGACGGACGGGGCGGGTTGGGAAACGCTCATGACGACCCTGCGGTCGGCCCGGGGGCCGCGCGCATGAAGAGGTTGGTTCCGGCGATGTGCGGAAGGCGGGCCTCATACACCCGCGCGCGACCGGAGGCAAAACGCGCCGTTTTCGGCTTAACCGTTCGGCAAAGGGTGCGCGGTAATGTCCAGCGGTATCACGGAGTCTCGGCCAGTATGCCGACCATCGAATTCCTGACCGCGCGGGTCGAGCCCGTCCCGCCCGAGGCGACCGGCGCGCAGGTATTCGCGCGCTTCCAGGCCGAACCCGACACCCTGTGCATTCCGGTGGTGGTCGACGGCCGGCCCGTCGGCCTGATCGAGCGCAACGACTTCCTGCTGAAGCTGGCGGCCCCGCTGGGGCACGCCCTCTACCTCGGCCGGGACGCGACCCATGTCATGGACCCCGATCCCGCGGTCGTTCAGGCCGGAATGAAGCTCGACACCGTCTGCGACGTCATGCTGAACGCCGCGCCGGGACAGCTGATGCGCGGCTTCGTCGTCACCCGCCGGGGGCGCTACCACTCGGTCGGCACGGCCGGGTCGCTGCTGCAGGCGGCCAACCAGATCCATCGGGAGCGCGACGCGGCCATGGCCGAGCAGTCGCGTCGCCTGAACGATACCCACACCCAGGCCCTCGCCGCCGCGCGGGCCAAGAGCCAGTTCCTCGGCATCATGAGCCATGAGCTGCGCACCCCGATGAACGGCGTGCTGGCGGTCGCCGAACTGCTGCGCCGCCAGCCCCTCGGCACCCAGGCCCAGGCCCACGTCTCCACCATCGTGGAGTCGTCGGAAACCCTGCTGCGGATCCTGCAGGACGCGCTGGACCTGTCGCGCGCCGAGGCCGGCGAACTGGAGCTGACCATCCAGCCCACGCCGCTGCGCGCCCTGATGGACGACGTCCAGGCGCTGTGGGCGCCGCGGGCCTCCCAGGACGACGTCAGCCTGATGATCAGCTACGAGGGCGACACCGACCTCGCGGCCCAGGTCGACGGCGTGCGGCTGAAGCAGGTGTTCAACAACCTGATCGGCAATGCCCTGAAATTCGCCCGGAACGGGGTGGTCGAGGCGCGCCTCAAGGCCCGGGCCGAGGGCGATCGCATCCGCGTCGAGGCGCGCGTCCGCGACGACGGCCCCGGCGTGGATCCGGAGCGCGTGGACGCCATCTTCGAGCCCTTCGTGCATGGGTCCGGTCCCGACGGCGCCGGCCTTGGGCTGGCCATCTGCCGCCAGATCGTCGACCGCATGCACGGGCGCATCTGGGCCGAGAACAACGCTGGCCGCGGCGCCACCTTTGCCTTCGACCTCAACCTGCCGCGCGCCGCCGTGGCGGCCGCACCCACGGCCGAGGTCTCTGATCTCGTCGAGCTCAGCGACATCACCAATCCCCACGTCCTGATTGTCGACGACAACGCGACCAACCGCATCGTGGCCCAGGCCCTGTGCGAGATGTTCGGCTGCACCTCCGAGACCGCCGAGGACGGCGTGGAGGCGGTTGAGGCGGTGCGCGAGCGCCGCTTCGACATGGTGCTGATGGACATCAAGATGCCCCGCATGGACGGCGTCCAAGCCACGCGCGCCATCCGCGCCCTGGACGGCGACGCCGGCCGCGTCCCGATCGTCGCCCTGACCGCCAACGCCGACCCGGACGACGCCCTCGCCTACATGGCCGAAGGCATGGCCGCCGTGGTCGAGAAGCCGATCAAGCCCGAGCGCCTGCGTCTGGCCATGCACGCGGCGCTGGCGGCGGCGGAGGTCCCGGCCGAGGCGGCGCCGGCCGCCGATCGCGCGGCCGCCTAGGGAAGATCCGGGGACGGCTCGTCTCCGTCCTCCTCGTCGTAGCCGACCAGCCGCAGGGCCCGGGCCGCCATCCCGTTGATTTCGGCCCACCGCAGCAGGCCCTCTTCGCGCCCGTGCGTGATCCACACCTCGTCCGGCGAGAGCTCGGTCAGGGTGGCGGTCAGTTCGTCCCAGTCGGCGTGATCAGAGATGACCAGCGGCAGCTCCACCCCGCGCTGCCGGGCCCGCGCCCGCACCCCCATCCAGCCGGAGGCGAAGGCGGCGATCGGCTCGGCGAACCGCCGCGCCCAGCGGTCCTGGATCGCCGACGGCGGCGCGATCGCGATCTCGCCCGCCAGGGCGTCGCGCGGCAGCCCGGCCGCGGAAGCGATCGGGCCCAGGTCCACGCCCTCGCGCTCATAGAGCGCGTTCAGCCGGGCCAGGGCGCCGTGGACGTACAGGGTCCGGTCCCACCCGCGTTCGCGCAGCAGCCGGATGACCCGCTGCGCCTTGCCCAGCGCATAGGCGCCGACAAGGTGGGCGCGGTGCGGGAACTGTCGCGTCGACAGGATCAGCCGGTCGATCTCCTCGACGTCGGGGGGATGGGAGAAGACCGGCAGTCCGAAGGTCGCCTCGGTCACGAAGACGTGGCAGCGCGTCGGTTCGAACGGCAGGCAGGTCGGATCGCGGCGGCGCTTGTAGTCGCCCGACACCGTGATGGTCAGCCCCTTGTGGGTCACCACGGCCTGGGCGGATCCGAGGACGTGTCCGGCAGGAACCAGCGTCACGTCCACCCCGTCGCGCGTCAGCCGCCCGCCGTGCGGCAGCGGCTCGGCGCGGCCGCAGAAGTCGGGCCCGTAGCGCTCGGCCATGATGGCGAGCGTCTGCGGCGTGGCGACCACGACCCCATGCCCGGGCCGGGCGTGGTCCGCATGGCCGTGGGTGATCACCGCCCGGTCCACCGGCACGACGGGATCGATGTGGAAGTCGCCCGGCGGGCACCACAGGCCCTTGGGCGTCGGATGAAGCAGGGCCTCCGGGCGCATGGGTTGGATATGGTGACGACCGCGCGCGCGCGATAGGGAGAAGGGATGTCCGCCCCCTCTCTCGTCGATCTCCTGCCCCAGCTCGCCTCGGGCGCCGCCCACACCCATGCCCTCGGCTTCGCCTTCGCGGGCGTGGAGGGACGCAAGGTCCGCATCCGCGTGCCGTGGCGCGAGGATCTGGTCGGCGACGCCGAGACGGGCGTGCTGGCGGGCGGCCTCGTCACCACCCTGCTCGACCATGTCGGCGGCCTGGCTGTCTGGACGGCGATGGACGCGTTCCGGCCCCTGGCCACGCTGGACCTGCGCGTCGACTACATGCGCGCGGCCGAGCCCCGTCGCGACCTGCTCGCCGAGGCCGAGTGTTTCCGCCTGACCCATTCGATCGGCTTCGTCCGGGCCTGGGCGTTCGAGACCGATCCGTCGGATCCCGTCGCCGCGGCCCAGGCCGCCTACATCCTGAACTCGGACGGCGATCGGCGGCCGGGACACAACCGCCGCGAGGGAGCCGCCGCATGAGCGCGCTCGACCGCATCCCCTACGCCGCCTTTCTGGGTCTGACCGCGCACGAGGCGGACGGCGAGATCACCGTCACCCTGCCCTATGCCGACAAGCTGATCGGCAATCCGATGCTGCCGGCCCTGCACGGCGGCGCCACGGCCGCGCTGCTGGAGATGACGGCGGTGGCCCAGGTCGCCGCCGCCTGGCCCGAGGCCCGCCTGCCGCGACCGATCAACGTCTCGGTCGCCTATCTGCGGTCCGGGCGGCCGCAGGACGTCCGGGCCCGGGCCCGGATCGGCAAGGCCGGACGCCGCGTCGTTCACGTCTTGGCCGAGGCCTGGCAGGACGATCCCGACCAGCCCATCGCCACGCTGACGGCGCACTTCCTGATCGGGTCACAGACCCCCGGTTGATCTTTGTCTCGCGTCATGGTTGTTTTGTCGTGGTGGAATCCAGTGGCCCCGGGGAGACCGCGATGACCCGACACGCCGTGGGCGAGGCCCTCGCCCTCAGACTGCACGCCGCTGAGGCCGCCGTGGACGCGGCCCTCGTCGCCGCCTCGGCCCTTGCCGGGGCGCTGCCCGCGGCGAGGTGTGCCGCCCTGCTCTCCGCCATGACGGGACAGCGCGCCTTCGAAGGCGCGGCCGGGGCGGTGTCCGCCCTGGTCGAAGCCCGCGCCCAGCTGGTGCGGACCCATGCGTCGCTGACGGCCGTCGCGCGCGCGCTGGGGCTGGACGATCTCGCCGTCGGACCGGTCGACAAGCCGGAGGACGATCCGCCCCTCGGCGGGGGGCGGCTGACCTCGCGGAAACCTGTGGAATTCGCCCCAGAGTCGTGTTAACGACTCGTTTACTGTAGTTAACAAGGGGTAAAGGTTCATGGACAAGTCCACCGTCGTTGCCGGCGTCGCCGCCGACCTGCACGCCACCGAAAAGGCCGTCGACGCGGCCATCACCCAGGCCACCACCCTGGTGCAGTCCATGATCGGCGCCCGCGCCGCCCTGTCGGTTTCGCCGGTCGCCGGCGCCGGCTCGCAGACCAAGGCCATGGAGACGATCGCCGCCCTCGGCGTCGCCCGCGAGGCCATCGTCGCCTGCCACGCCGAACTGCAGAAGGATCACCGTCGCATGGGCTGGGGCGTCTACGCCGTCGGCCCCGTGGACAAGCCGGACGACTGGGAGACCCCGATCGGCAGCCCGCCGCCGACCACCACCGGCCACTTGCGCATCGCGTCTTAATTCGGCGTCATGTTCGGAGCCGGGCATTCCGGTTCCGTCGGACTCGAGGCATCATCGCCCCCAAGCTTCGGCTTGGGGGCGTTTTGATGTTGGATACCCTGTATTCCCAGGTCGGCGCCGTGATCGTTGTGCTGGTCGTGGGCTTCGCCTTCCTGAAGGGCGAGGAACCCGAGAAGATCGCGGCCAGCGCCTATGGGCTGGGCTGGTTCGCTTCCATGCTCGTTCAGGATGACGGCAATCTGTACGGCATCCAGTGGAGCATGCTGGCCCTCGATCTGGTCATGCTGGGCGTGCTGGGGGCCCTGGTGTGGAAGTCCCGACGCGCGTGGACCGTCTGGGCCACCGCGCTGCAGCTGCTGGTGGTCATGAGCCACATCCTGACCCTCGTGGACGTCAGACCGTCCGCCTCGTCCTTCTACTTCGTCATCAATCTGGCCGGCTACGGCGTGCTGCTGGCCATCGCCATCGGCACCTTCTGGACCTGGCAGGAGCGTCGCGCCGCCGGGCTGGAATAGGACTGCAGTCCTAACTATGCACTTTGCATACCGGAATGAAAATGCCAGAATCCAACCCGCGTGACAGGCCGGAAATCGAAATCACTCCTGAGATGGTCGCGGCTGGCGTCTCCGCTCTTTGGCCCGCTTGCGTTCCTCAAACTCTTCGAGAAGAGGACGTAGTTTCGCGAGTTTACGTTGCCATGGTGATCGAGCTTGAGCGTTCTTCGCGTGAGAGAGCCAATGCACGTGCGCAAGAATGAACGTCAGCCGCGCGGCGCGATCCCGCACCGCGAACAGTTCGGCAGTCTCGGTTTCCTTTCGGTTTTTGACCCGGATGGCGACGCCAGGGAAGGCCTTGAACTGGTGACGGTCCTTGGAAAACACCATAAGCATGCCGCCACCGGCCTGCTTCACAGCGTAGACCGCGTGAACGAAGTCGTTTCGCCCTTTGGAGATGTCGGCGATCTCAGAGCAAACGAACGCAGCCCAGCGCCGGCATTCAGGGTCCGGGTGCTTTTCTTCGACGGCTTTCGCCCAAATCAAAGTGTTGGCGTTCACGTTCGTGGAGCCAGTCACCTCGCGCGCAAGTTCTGCACTGATGCCGAGAACTTTGAGCACCGTAACCTGCATCAGCCATTCGATTTGGCCTTGAAGCGCGCAGATTTCCCCGATGCACCGCTTTTCGGCGTTGCCTAAGGGGATGTGGTAGGCTGGTGACATGCCCAAGATGCAAGATCCCTTGTCTGAGCGCCGCGACGAAGTGGTGAAGCGTATGCTGGCCACGCCCCCGAAGAAGCGAAAGCCGAAAGAAGAGGGGCGCGAGCCGAAACCCGCGCCCAAGGTGAAGTGATGCTAGGTGCGGGTGACCTTAGCGGACAGCCACTGGTCGGCGGCGGGGTGGACGTTGAACCAGTCGCCGCGACCAGTGATTTCCAGAACCGCGACGCCATCGGTAGAGTCGATTACGCCCGCGCCCATGAGGCGGTTTATGACCTCGGCGGGCGAAAGTGGCGTCCCGACGATCCAAAAGGACCAGAGAGCCCGGCAGAAGTCTGGTGCAGTCCGCAGGGCATCGGCGAGACGGACGTAATCCTGCGGTCCAATCTCGCCGCGAAGATCGTAACTGAGAACGTAGTAGCGCAAAGCGTAGGCTCCATTTTGAGCCGTGGCGCTTGACCCGAGTCCCGACCTCGTAGAGAATTCGGGGGTGCAAGGGGCTGCCGCGACCACGGCAGTTGCAGAAAGGGCCGGTCGTTGACGCGACCGGTCTTTTCATTGTGCGCATGATTCCGGACGCGCCAAGGCGAAGTTTCGCCGCCGTCCACAGGGCAGATCACAGTAATCGTTTGCGGCGAAGCCTCGCCAGCCTTGCGGCTGCGAACTTAAACGTAGGCTTCGTCAGTCCGCCGATAGGTCAGGCGCTTGCCGATGGTGCCGGTGATCGCGGCATCGGTGCGCATGGCGTCGCTGAAACCAAGCTTCTCACGCGTATTGTGGCGGAAGCCAAACTCGGTGACGTAGCGGTTCAGATGCTTCTCAGAGCAGTGCTGATAGACGCCCTTCATCCCCTTCTTGAACACTCCGAAGAAACCTTCCGCACTGTTCGTATTCACGTCGCCACGCGCGTATTCGCCAGCCGAGTGACGGACGGTTTCATGGGCCGCGAACACGTCGGCCGCGCCCTTGTAAAGGCGACTTTCGTCGGTGTGCAGACGCGATGCCGGATCGACGTTGGCCATGACCAGAGCCGAGACGGTTGCCTTGTCGGCGACCGCGACGTGAAAGACCTTGGCGCGCCCGCCGCGCTCGACCAGAGCCACGACCGGGCGGCTGTTGCGGCGCTTGGCTCCACGAAGGAGCGGGCCACCACGGGTGGTCTTCGTCGGGGTGATGGCGGGCTTGCCGTAGTAGGTTTCGTCGGCCTCCACGACCTTGCCTTCACCGCCAAGCGGGGTGTCCGACGTGTCGGTCATGGCCTCACGGATACGGTGCGCCATGAACCACGCCGTGCGGTAGGAACCGAGGGCGAGTTCGCGCTGTAGCTGGAGGGCGCTGATACCCTTCTTGCTGGAGCACATGAGGTGCGTCGCCAGCAACCACTGGTGAAGCGGAACCTTGGAGTCCTCGTACACCGTGCCGATGGTGGCCGTGAACGGCTTCCCGCACGGCTTGCACTTGTAGAGGCCGGGGCGGTGCGACTTGCCCTGCAACAGCGTGGATTGATCGTCACCGACCACGCCGCAGTGCGGGCACGTCCGACCATCGGGCCAACGCAGGGCCTCGAAGTGCGCACGGGCGGCGTCTTCGTCGTGGTAGATCAGGTCGGAGATAGATGCCTTGGCCATGCAGAAACCCTACCGAATCAACGACGGTATGTAAAGTGCATAGTTAGGACTGCAGTCCTGTTATCCTGCCGCCGAATCATTCCGGCGGCCGGTCCATGCCCCTGTCCCATCCCCGCCTGTGGCGCGCCGTCGACCGGCTGGCTCAGGCCCATGGCCTCAGCCCGTCGGGGCTCGCGCGGCGCGCCGGACTGGATCCGACGGCGTTCAACCCCTCCAAGCGCCAGGCCCCGGGACCGGGCGGGCGACCGCGCTGGCCGTCCACCGAAAGCCTCAACCGCATCCTCGAGGTCACCGGCGTCTCGCTCGCCGAGTTCGCCGTTCTCGCCGAGGACGCCGGTCCGGCCCCGGCGCTTCCGGTCCTGGGCCTGGCCCAGGCCGGTCTGGACGGCTTCTTCGACGAGGCGGGCCTGCCCACCGGCGACGGCTGGAGCTGGACCGACCTGCCGCGCGCCGGCCCCAGCCTGTTCAGTCTCGAGATCACGGGCGACTCGATGACGCCGCTCTACCGGCCCGGCGACAAGGTCGTCGTCGACCGCGACGGCCCGGAGCCGCGCCGGGGCGACCGCGTCGTGGTCCGCACCCGGTCCGGCGAGACCATGGCCAAGGAACTGGCGCAGGCGACGGCCCGGACCCTGACCCTGCGGTCGATCAATCCCGAGCACGCCGACCGCGTCCTGCGCCGCGCGGAGGTCGACTGGATCAGCCGCATCCTCTGGGTCAGCCAGTAGGCCGGAGCGCGCGCGAAAAGGCCGCCCGGGCGGGCGGCCTTCCCGTCATCCGCCGCGGCGGATCAGTAGGTCAGATAGTTGGCGTTGACCCAGCCGCCGCTGGAGATCTGCACCCATTCGCCCGAGGAGCTCACGGCCTGCAGGGCCTGGCCGCGCTGGACGCTGCCGACCTGGCGATAGTTGGTGCCCGGACCCGAGCGGACGCGGACGGTGGTCGTGGGCCGCACGATGGAGGCGTTGGCCTCCGCCCCGACCCGGGCGCGCTGCTGGTTGCAGCCGATGTAGCTGCCGGCCGCCGCGCCGGCCCCGGCGCCCACCACGGCCCCCAGGGTGCGCTCGTTGCTGGAGATCTGGCTGCCCGCCAGACCGCCGACCACGGCCCCGATCAGGGCACCGGCCTGCTGGCGTCCGCCCGGGGCGTCGCAGCTGGTGACGCCGTTCGACTGGGCGGCGGCGACGCCGGGGATGGCGGCGGCGGCGGCCAGGGCGGCGCCGGCGATCAGGGTGTTCTTGAACTTCGACATGGCTTGAGTCCTCTCATCGAGTTGCTCGATGGAAGGGAAATGCCTCAACGGCGCGGCGTATCCCGTGAACCGCTCGTTGTTTTCCGTTCAGAAATCAGCCCGCCAGCGCGCCGTCGGCGCCGTGCTCCAGCAGGTCCACGGTCTGCGGCAGGCCATAGATGGCCGCGAACGAGCCGAAGCGGGGCCCCTGCTTTTCGCCCAGCAGCACCTCGTACAGCGCCCCGAACCACGCCCGCAGCGGCTCGAAGGCGTGCGCCTTGCCGACCGCATAGACCTCGTTCTGGATGATCTCCCCGTCGGTCGTGTCCGCCGGCAGGGCGCGCAGCCGCGCCGCCAGGTCGCGGAACGCCGCCGCCTCCTGCTCCGTCGGGGCCCGGAACGCCTTGGCCGGCCGCACGAAGTCATCGAAATAGTTCAGCGCATGGCCCATCAGCCGGTCCAGCGTCGGCTCGGTCCCGGGCGTCGCGTCCGGGATGTAGCGGGCCATGTAGGCCCACAGCTGATCCTTCGTCGACGCATTGGCCACGCCCACCAGATTCAGCAGCAGGCTGAACGACACGGGACTGGCCACCTTCGGCGGATCGCCCGCGTGGATGTGCCAGGCGGCGTTGTCGATCCGCTTGGCCGGTTCCTGCGCCTGATACTGGTCGATGAAGCTCAGATAATCGTCGATGGCGCGGGGAATGACGTTGAAGTGCAGGCTCTTCGCCGACTTCGGCGACTGGAACATGTACCAGGCCAGGCTCTCCGGCGTGCCGTAGCGCAGCCATTCGTCCATGGTCAGGCCATTGCCCTTGGACTTGGAGATCTTCTTGCCCTCGACGTCGAGGAACAGTTCGTAGTTGAAGCCCTCCGGCGGCACGCCGCCCATGACGCGGCACAGCCTGGACGACTCGCGCACGCTCTCGATCAGGTCCTTGCCCGACATCTCGTAATCGACGTCCAGCGCGGTCCAGCGCATGGCCCAGTCGGGCTTCCACTGCAGCTTCACGTGCCCGCCGGTGACCGGCACGGTGGTGCGTCCGCCGGCCGGGTCGTCGAAGGTGATGGTCCCCGCCTCGACGTCGCGGTCCAGCGTCGGCACCTGCAGCACGTGGCCGGTCACCGGGCTGATCGGCAGGAAGGGCGAATAGGTCGCGCGCCGCTCCTCGCCCAGGGTCGGCAGCATCACCGCCATGACCTCGTCGAACCGCGCCAGCACGCGCAGCAGCACGTCGTCGAACCGGCCCGAGCGGTACTGCTCGGTCGAGCTCATGAACTCGTAGTCGAAGCCGAAGCCGTCGAGGAAGGCCCGCAGCCGCGCATTGTTGTGCGCGCCGAAGCTGTCGTGCGTGCCGAACGGATCGCGCACCTTCGTCAGCGGCAGGTGCAGGTCCTCGCGCAGCATCTCCGGATTCGGCACGCCGTCCGGCACCTTGCGCAGCCCGTCCATGTCGTCGCTGAAGGCCACCAGCCGCGTCGGCCAGTGGTCGCCGGTCAGGGCGCGGAAGGCGTTGCGCACCATGGTGGTGCGGGCCACCTCGCCGAACGTCCCCATGTGCGGCAGGCCCGACGGGCCATAGCCGGTCTCGAGCAGGACCGGCTTCTGCAGCGCCTCGAACGTGGCCAGCGCCTCGTCGGCCTTGCCGGCGTCGATCAGCAGCTTCGCCGCCGTGCGCTCGGCGTCCGACAGCCGCTTCTTCAGGACGTGGTCCAGCAGATTGCGGGCCTGTTCGAACGGCCAGGATCGGGCGTCGCGCGCGAGGGTTTCGAGGTTCTGCAGCATGGCAGGCGGTTTGACGCGTCCGGCGCCGACGGTCAACGCGAGCTGTCCAGGGAGCGCGGACCTCCAGGTCCGCGAAGCCGTCGCCGTGCGGTCGCGGACCTGGACGTCCGCGCTCCGGTTTATCCGGGCTGCCGCGGCAGCTGCATCCAGTTCTCGAAGCTCATCACGATCTGGCCGTTCTGGTTGCTGACCTCGGTGATCGTGCGCACCCGCCCGCGATCCGGCTGCTTCTCCGACGGCACCAGCTCCAGCACCTCGCGCCGCACCGTCAACCGGTCACCGGGCCGCACCGGCACGCGCCAGCGCAGGTCGTTGACCCCCAGCCCCAGCAGCGGCACGTCGCCGTACAGATCGGCGTCCACGAAATCCCGCATCACCCGGCTGGCCACGTGCCAGCCGCTGGCGATCAGCCCGCCGAACCGCTTCGCCTGCGCGCTGTCGGGGTCGAGGTGCATCGGCTGCGGATCGAACTGCCGCGCGAAGTCGACGATCTCCGCCTCGGTGATCTCGAACGGCGCCCCCGTCCAGCTCTCGCCAACGGTCAGGTCGTCGAAATAGCGGTCGGTCATGCGGGTCCCCTCTGTCGAGGCTGCTTAGCGCCGCCCGACGACCCAGGCCACCACGGCGGCGCCCGCGGCCACGATCAGGGCGTCCTCGATCAGGCCGCTGTGGGTCTGGCCGATCTGGCGCATGGCCCGCTTGCGCCCCGCCAGGGTGGCATAGGCCATGGGCACGGCGGTCCCGACCGCGAGCGCCGCGCCGACCCGCTCGCTCCCGCGCGGTGCCAGCGCCGCGCCGGCGATGCCCGCGCTCATGACCCGCGCCAGAAGGCCCAGGAACACCGTGCGGTCCGGCGCCGACTTCATCTTGTCGCCCGCCAGCTCGCCCGCGCCCATAAACAGCGCCCCGGCCGTGAACAGCGGCCTGCCCAGCAGCCACAGCCGGCCCGGCGTCTCCCGCCCCGCCAGATGGGCACCGGCGAGCGCGGCCATCGGCGTCATGGAGCGGGCGCTGGCGACGGTGCCGATGAGGACGGAGGGGAGCAGATCCAGAGTGCGCATATCCGGCTAACCCCTGACGCCCGGCACGGTTGCCGCGCTTGACCCGCCTCGCCGCCCGTGGCCATTGCCGCCGCCTGATGAAGACCGCCGACTTCGACTTCGACCTGCCCGAGGACCGCATCGCGCTGCGCCCGGCCGAGCCGCGCGATGCCGCGCGTCTGCTGGTCGTGCGGGACGGCGGGCTTCAGGACCACATCGTGCGCGACCTCCCCTGCTTCCTGCGGCCCGGCGACGCCCTGGTGTTCAACGACACGCGCGTGATCCCCGCGCGCATGCCCGGCAGCCGCCACCGCATCGGCGACGACGGCCAGACGCTCAGCGTGCCGGTCGAGGCCACCCTGCATCACCGCGACGCGCCCGACGTGTGGTCCGCCTTCATGAAGCCGGGCAAGCGCATCAGGCCCGGCGACCGCATCGTGTTCGGGACCCGATGGGACTTCGCCCTGATCCTCGAGGGGCTGGAGGCCGAGGCCGTGTCGAAGGGCGAGGACGGCCTCGTCACCCTGCGCTTCAGCCTGTCCGGGCCGGCGCTGGACGACGCCATCCGCGAGATCGGCGTCATGCCCCTGCCGCCGTACATCGCCGCAAAGCGCGCCGAGGACGACCGCGACCGCGAGGACTATCAGACCGTCTATGCCGCCCATGACGGATCGGTCGCCGCCCCGACCGCGGGCCTGCATTTCACGCCCGAGCTGCTCGACGAGATCCGGGCCCGGGGGGTCTCGACCCACGCCGTCACCCTGCACGTGGGCGCGGGCACCTTCCTGCCGGTCAAGGTCGACGACCTGGCCGAGCACCGCATGCATTCCGAATGGGGCACCGTCCCGGATCACACCGCCGACGCCCTGAACGTCGTGCGCGCCGCCGGCGGCCGCATCGTCTGCGTCGGCACCACCAGCCTGCGCCTGCTGGAAAGCGCGACGGGCGAGGACGGCGTGATCCGCCCCTTCCACGGCGACACGGCCATCTTCATCACGCCCGGCTACCGCTTCCGCGCCGCCGACGTGCTGATGACCAATTTCCACCTGCCGAAATCGACTCTGTTCATGCTGGTCTCGGCCTTCGCCGGGCTGGAGACGATGCGCGCCGCCTATGCCCATGCCGTGGCCGAGGGGTACCGCTTCTACTCCTATGGCGACGGAAGCCTGTTGTTCCGCAACGACAATCCGGCCTGAACCTTACACGCCTCCCGACCGGGCTATAATGGTCGCCCACCGCCGATCCGGACTCTCCGGACTCTCCGGACTCTCCGGACTCAATTTTTTGAGGGTGCACCCGGTGCCCCTCGTGCCCCTGTGAGACGCCGTGCCCTTTCCCTTCGACATCACCGCCACCGACGGCCGCGCCCGCACCGGCGTGCTGAAGACGCCCCGCGGGGACGTGCGCACGCCCGCCTTCATGCCGGTCGGCACGGCCGCGACCGTCAAGGCCATGACGGTGGATCAGGTGAAGCAGACCGGCGCCGACATCATCCTGGGCAACACCTACCACCTGATGCTGCGCCCGGGCCCGGAGCGGATGGAACGGCTGGGCGGTCTCCACAAATTCATGCGCTGGGACAGGCCGATCCTGACCGACAGCGGCGGCTTCCAGGTCATGAGCCTGTCGGGCATCTCGAAGCTGACCGAGGAGGCCGTGACCTTCTCCAGCCACGTCGACGGGTCGAAGCACGTCCTGACGCCTGAACGGTCCATCGAAATCCAGGCCGACCGCATCGGCGCCGACATCTCGATGCAGCTGGACGAATGCGTCGCCTGGCCGGCGGAGGAGCCGCGCGCGCGTCAGGGCATGGAGCTGTCGGCGCGTTGGGCCAAACGCTCGAAGGACGCCTTCGGCACGCGCGAGACCCAGGCCCTGTTCGGCATCCAGCAGGGCTCGACCTTCGAGAACCTGCGCCGCGAGAGCTCCGACCGCCTGCGGGAGATCGGCTTCGATGGCTACGCCATCGGCGGCCTGGCGGTGGGCGAAGGGCACCAGGCGATGTGCGAGGTGCTGGACTATGCGCCCGACATGCTGCCGGCGGAGCGGCCGCGCTATCTGATGGGCGTCGGCAAGCCGATCGATCTGGTCGAGGCGGTCTGGCGCGGGGTCGACATGTTCGACTGCGTCCTGCCCACGCGTGCCGGCCGCCACGGGCAGGCCTGGACCTGGGACGGACCGCTCAACCTGAAGAACGCCCGTTTCGCCGAGGACGAAAGCCCGCTGGACGCCGCGGTCCCCTGCCCCGCCTCGCAGGACTACTCTCGCGCCTATCTGCACCAGCTGATCCGCACCGACGAGATCCTCGGCAAGATTCTGCTGACCTGGCACAATCTGGCTTTTTATCAATCTCTTACGGCCGCCATGCGCGATGCGGTCTCAGCGGGCCGCTTTGCGGAGTTCCGCCGCGGGTTTCACGACCGCCACGCCCCGACCCGTTAACCACGCAGCCGCGTTGGCGGCGATCATCGTCTTGACAAATCTCAGTTTATTGGCGAACACTGATTCGGGAGGCGTTCACCATGGCGTTACAATCCATCTTCTGCCGGCACACCTGGTACTGGTCTGAACGACACGGGTCGGAACGCTGCCGGCAGTGCGGCAAGCTCTCGGACGGCGAGATCGCGCCCGCCGCGTCGACCGAGGCCTTCGCGCCGCCCCCGGTCACGGCCCCGCCCGCCCGCCCCTTCCAGCTCGCCGCGCAGATCCACGCGCGCACCCTGTTCGAACGACTGGACATGCTGGCCGACGGCGGCGACCTGACGCGCGACGAGGTGCTGCAGACCGTGGTCGAGCTGATCGAGGACGGCCAGACGGCCCGTCCGCGCCTGACGTCGGACGTCGCGGCGCGCTACTTCGCCGCCTTGGCCGGCGCGCGCGGGCTCCACGCCTGACGGGGCTCAGCGCGGGCTGACGCCGTGGCCGATGGCCTCGGCCCGGTCCCGATCCCCGCCGTCCACGCTGGCGATCCACACGTGAATGTGGTTCGGCGCGGTCGACTGGCGGAACAGGTGCTCCAGCGCCCGCCGCCGGCCATCCTCGACGACGACCACCGTCGTCCGCGGCCCGACCTCGACCAGCTCCCCGTCATGGATGGGGAACTGGGCGTTCGGACCGGCGTAGATCATCAGCTGGGCGACGCCGCCCTTGCGCACGGTCCAGACCTGGAAATCCGGGCCGGGGCGCCCCGCGGTGAGGGCGTAGCCCTCGGGCAGCATGAGCGTGAACGGCAGGGCCTCCACCTCTCCCCGCGTCAGGGCCCGCGGCGCCGCGGGCGGGGCGGACGCCGGGGGCGCGACGGCCACTTCATCAAAAACCCCCTTGGCAACCGCCATGGCCACGGCTTTTTGCTCCGGGCAAATC
>JAHJOO010000057.1 GCA_018820275.1 Alphaproteobacteria bacterium | reverse complement strand
CGGCGCGGCCGGGGCCGCCGCCCCGACCGCGGCCGCTTCGGGCGTGGCGGGCGTGTCCGCGCTCATGGCCCTGCAGGGCGTGGAAGACGCGACCGAGCGCAAGCGGCGCGCCGTGCGGCGCGGGCGCGGGCTGCTGGACGGGCTCGACGCCCTGCGGCTGGCCGCGCTCGACGGGGGGGACGCCGAACCGGCGCTGCAGCGGATCTCCCGCGCCGCGTCGGAGGCGGCGACCGAGGTCGACGATCCGGGTCTGGCCGAGGTGCTGGTCCAGATCGACCTGCGCGCCGCCGTGGAGCTGGCCAAGCGGGACGTTCGCCGCAGCGCAGCATGAACCGTCGGAAAACATGACGGAATGTTCATCTGCTCGCGAGAGTGATGAAGAATTGTCACGCTATGACGCAGACGTGAAGCGCCACCGCGTCGCGGCCACCACAACACCGTTGTCGCGACTCTCCCGCATCGCTAATGGGCGCTCATGCGCCGCAGGGGGGCGCGACGAGTCGAGCGTGAGTGAAATGACCGCGTTGGCTGCCCAACCGACCGACGCCGAGTCGGCCTACCGGCCCTCGGACGACGAACCCTTCATGAACGACCGCCAGCTGGCCTATTTCCGCGGCAAGCTTCTGGCCTGGAAGGACGACATCCTGAAGGAGTCCCGGGGCACGGTCGTGAACCTCAAGGCCGAGACGGAAAACCATCCCGACCTGGTCGACCGCGCGTCCTCGGAATCCGACCGGGCGCTGGAACTCCGGACCCGCGACCGCCAGCGCAAGCTGATCTCCAAGATCGACGAGGCCCTGCGCCGGATCGAGGACGGCTCCTACGGCTACTGCGAAGAAACCGGCGAGCCGATCAGCCTCGGCCGCCTCGAGGCCCGCCCCACGGCGACCCTGTCGGTCGAGGCCCAGGAACGGCACGAGCGTCGCGAGCGGGTTCACCGCGACGACTGATCCCGCGGAGGGGCCATGGCCCGCGTCGCCGCCTGTCTCGTCGCCCTGACGCTCCTCGCGGGCTGCGCGGCCGCGCCCGCGGAGCCCGTCGTTCCGCTGAATCATCTGCCGGCGCTGGCGGGCGACTATTTCCGCCTGGAGTCCCGCGAGGTCGGGCGGGCCTTCCACATCTACGTCCGCCTGCCCGAGGGCTACGATCCGTCCGCGGCGACGCCCTGGCCCACCGTCTACCTGACCGACGGGGACAGCCTCTTCCCCATCCTGGCCGCCAACCACCTGTTCCTGACCTATGACGACGGCCTGCCCGAGGCCATCGTCGTGGGCATCGCCTACGGCGGCTTCGATCCGGCGGTGAACCGCCGCGGTCTCGACTTCCAGACGCCCGGTACGGGCGTGGCGGCCGACGCCGCCGGCGCGCCGGCCTTCCAGGCCTTTCTCAAGCGCGAACTGATCCCCGAGATCGAACGGCGTTTCCGCTCCGACCCGTCGCGCCGCGTCCTGTTCGGCCAGTCGCGCGGCGGCGCCTTCGTCCTGTGGTCCGCGGTCGACGACCCCGACCTGTTCCAGGGGCGCATCGCCAGCAACCCGTCCCTCACCCCCGGCATCGAGTCCCTGCTGGGGCCCGCCGCGCCCGCCAGCCGGGGCGATCTGGCCGTGGTGATCGTCAGCGGCACGCGCGACCGGTCCGACCTGCAGGCCGAGGCCGCGCTGTGGGGGGCGACGTGGGAGGCGCGACCGGACCGGCCGTGGCGCCTGCTCCGCGCCCGGGTCGAGGGCGGAACCCACGCCGCCAACGCCGCCGACGCCTACCGGACGGGCATGCACTGGCTGTTCGCCCGCCCCGCCTCGCCTTGACTTCGTCCCGGGGGAGCGCGACCTAGCGCGCCTTCGCGTCTCAAGGTTCCCGCATGTCCGTCAAGGTCCGTTTCGCCCCGTCGCCGACGGGGAAGCTGCACGTCGGCAACGTCCGCACCGCCCTGGTGAACTGGATGTTCGCCAAGGGGCAGGGCGGCGCGTTCGTGCTGCGCATCGACGACACCGATCTGGCGCGGTCCACGCCCGAGTTCGAACAGGGCATCGAGGACGACCTGCGCTGGCTGGGTCTGGTCTGGGACGAGCGGCACAACCAGTCGAAGCGGTTCGACCGCTATGAGGCCGCCGCCGACCTGCTGAAGGCGGCGGGTCGCCTCTACGCCTGCTACGACACCGCCGAGGAGCTGGATCGCCGCCGCAAGGTGCAGCTGTCGCGCGGCCTGCCGCCGATCTACGACCGCGCCGGGCTCGACCTGACCGACGCCGAAAAATCTGCATTCGAGGCCGAGGGGCGTCGCCCCCACTGGCGCTTCAGGCTGGACGGCCGCCGCGTGGCCTGGGAGGACCTGTCGCGCGGCCACGCTGAGGTCGACACGGCCTCCATGTCCGACCCGGTGCTGATCCGCGAGGACGGCCTGTTCCTCTATACCCTGCCGTCGGTGGTCGACGATCTGGACATGGCGATCAGCCACGTCATCCGCGGCGAGGACCACGTGACGAATACGGGGGCCCAGATCGAGATCTTCGAGGCCCTGATCGCCGGCGGCTGGGTCGGCGCCGTGCCCGGCTTCGCCCACATGCCGCTGCTGGTCGGCGCGGACGGCCAGGCCCTGTCCAAGCGGCTGGGCTCGCTGTCGATCGCCGAGATGCGCGACCAGGGCTATGAGCCCATCGCCATCGTCAGCCATCTGGGCCGCATCGGCACCTCGGATCCGCTGGAGGTCGGCGACTCGATCGAGGCGCTGGGCGCGGGCTTCGCCTTCTCGAAGATGGGCCGCTCGCCGGCGCGCTACGACACCGCCGACCTCGACCGCCTGAACGCCCAGGCCCTGCACGCCATGCCCTACGACGCGGCGCGGCCGCGGCTGGCGGCGCTGGACGCCGATCTGGGCGAGGAATTCTGGAACGTGGTGCGCGCCAACCTTCAGAAGTTCGGCGACGTCGTTGAAATGGCGAGACTCGTCAAGGGACCGGTCGCGCCGGTGATCGAGGACGCGGCCTTTGCCGACGCCGCGGCCGGCCTGCTTCCCGAGACCATCGACGGCGGTGCCTGGTCGGCCTGGACCGAGGCGGTGAAGGCCGAGACCGGGACGAAAGGGAAGGCCCTGTTCCAGCCGCTGAGGCTGGCGCTGACCGGACAGACCCACGGGCCCGAGATGGCCGCCCTGATCCCCCTCATCGGCCGGGAGCGGATCCTGGCGCGGCTGCGCGGCGAGGGCTGAGCCCCGGACGTGAAAAAGGCCGCCCCGGAGGACGGCCTTTCTCGATCAGGGCTGCGAACGGATCAGGCGTTGCAGGTCGCCAGCTGCTCGGCGGTCAGGGCCTGGCCCTTCCAGGTGAAGGCGGTGACCTTGCCCACGCGCGCGACGACGCGCTTGCAGGCGCGGCCGGCGGGCTGGTTGGCACCGCCCGAAGCGGTGCAGGTGGCGCCCTCGCAGGACCAGGCGGCCCCGTCGACGATCACGCGGCCCGCGGGCGCGGAGGCGGCGTCGGCCAGGGTCAGGGAGTTGGCGGGGGCCTGGGCGACCGCGGGGGCGGCCAGGGCCAGGACGGCGGCGATGACGAAAGCGCGCATGGGGAGGCTCCGGGGTTGATCAGGCGTGTGCCGATCGCTCAGGAACGCCGTGCCGCCCCGTCCGTCAAGGTGCGTATCGTTTCAAAACGCACCAGATGATGATCGGCGATCACTTATCGATGATCATGTTGCAGCGGCGCCGCATCCGGGACGGTGCCGACCGCCTCGAGAACCGCTTCCAGGTCGCCGTGGATCTCATAGGCCGACAGGAAGGACTCGGGGGTCATGCCGGTGGACACGTTCTGGCGCATCAGGGCGTCGAAGGCGTCCCAGAACCCGCCGGGGCTGTGGAAGATGACCGGCTTGGGATGCAGGTCCAGCCTCTTCCACGACAGCACCTCCACCGCCTCCTCGAGCGTGCCCACCCCGCCGGGCGCGACGATGAAGGCGTCGGACGCGTCGTACATCAGCGTCTTGCGTTCATGCATCGAGGTGACGACCACGGTCTCGACGTCGTCGAACAGCCGTTCCCGGCTGCGCAGGAAGGCCGGCATGATGCCGACGACGCGTCCGCCCGCGGCGTGCGCCGCCCGGGCCGCCGCGCCCATCAGGCCCACGCCGCCGCCGCCGTAGACCAGCCGCCAGCCCCGCTCGGCGATCATCCGGCCCAGCCGCGCGGCGCCCTCCGTCAGGGCCGGATCGGCGCGGTCGGACGAGCCGCAGAACACGCAGACCGAAAAACCGTCGAACGGCTGAAGCGCGGGGAGATCGACCATGAATCCTCGACAAGTCCAATTCCGCCGTGGACATAGCGGACGACCGCCGCCCACCATAGGCCCCAGATGATCCTTCGCTCCCGTTCCGTCCTGGGCTCGGCCCTGCTTCTGCTCGCCGCCTGCGGCGAGGCGGTCGAGCGTCCGGCGCCCGCGGCGGCGGAAGCCGTCTGGCGCGCGCCGCCCCGGGTCGACCGCGTGGCCGTCGAGGCGGGCCGGCTTCAACTGACCGGATCGGCCCAGCCGGGCGCGCGGGTGGTGATGCGCGACGGGGCCGGTCAGGCGCATGCGGCCACCGCCGGCCCGGACGGGGCCTTCGTCCTGGGTCTTCCGGCGTCGCCCCAGCCCGTGCTGTTGAGGCCCGAGGACCAGGACGGAGAGCGGTCGGCGCCGGGCCCGGACGTGATCCTGGTCCTGCCGGACGGGGCGGCGGTCGCCCTGTCGCCCGGCGTGCCGTCCCGACGGCTCGACCCGGGCGAGGGCCTTTCCGCGGTCGATTCCGACGGACGCATGGCCATCGTCTCCGGCCGGACCGGGCGGGCTCAGCCCCGGGTCCGGGTTCAGTTGGGAACCGCGGCCGAGATGGAGATCCCGGTCGACGCCGAGGGCGTCTGGACGGTGCGGACCGACGTCGCCGGTCTGGGCCAGAGCGTCGTGGTCGACGGCGCCGAACACCGGCCGGTGCTGTCGGCCACCGTGCCGGGCTCGATCTCGACCGACGCCGAGGGCGCCCGGATCGGCTGGGCGGCCCCGGACGGCGCCGCCCTGGTCACCTGGATCCCGGCGCGTTAACGCCCCGGCAACCAATTCAGCGGAACGAGGGTATCGGACGCCTTTTGCGAGGTCGCCCACCATCACCAGACCCTTCAGGCCCGGCCTTCCACAGGTCGGGTCTTTTTTCGTCGGGACGAGGGAAGGTGAGAGTGGCTCCGCGGGTAGGAGCTTTCCGGCTGTTTCGTCCGTTTTCAATCTGAACTCCTAGTTTTCGATAAAGCAGGCTGAAACAGCGGGTTATGAGGCTATCTTGGTTCGCGGTGTTCCATGGCGTTTTTCAGAGTTTCTGTCTGCCTGGTGGGTAGCCTGGTGGGTAAGGGGTGGATTTGCGACCCTGTTGTGGGTAGAAGGGAGTCGAACCTTTTTGGTGTGTCCCCGTGGCTTACAGCGTCAACAAACTCACCGATCGCGGTGCTCGCGCAATCAAGACGCCGGGCTACCACCCCGACGGCGACGGGCTCTATCTGCAAGTCACAGAGGGGGGGTCTCGAAGCTGGGTCTACCGCTATTCCGCAAGCGGTCGTCGGCGAGAAATGGGGCTCGGCTCGTTCCATGACGTTACACTCGCCGAGGCACGGCTGGCGCGGGACGAAATCAAACGAGGCGTGACCAAAGGGTCGGACCCTCTCGGCGAGCGACCGAAACGCGCTCGCGGCAGACTTCACCAGGTTCAGTCTGTTTCATCTGTGGCCGCTGCGGCAAGCGCGTCTATCGTTTCGGCGAAAGCCCCGACTCTGGAGGTATGCTGGACTGATTACGTTCGCGCTCAAGAAGGTGGCTGGCGCGGTCGAAAAACAAAGGCCAGTTGGATGCGGTCGATTGAAAGTCACGCGGCGGCGATTAAGGGCCGGCCCGTGGCTGAGATCGATGTTGACGACGTCATTCGGGTCCTTGAGCCGCTTTGGATGACTAAAGCGGAGTCGGCCGGAAAGCTGCGCGAGCGGTTGGAACGGGTGCTGGACTACGCACGGGTTCGGAAGTTGCGGAGCGGGGAGAACCCGGCCCTCTGGAAAGGCAACCTGATTCACCTCTTGCCGCCGAGGCCCAAGCTCCAGAGGGGTCATATGCGGGCGATGCCGTATCAGGATGTCCCCGCCTTCATGGTCAAGCTGTCGACCAGCAAGGGGATGTCGGCCCGCGCCTTGGAGTTTACGATTCTGACGGTCGCGCGAGAGACGATGACGCTCGAAGCGACCTGGCATGAGATCGCTGGCGATCTCTGGGAACTCGACGCTCAGCGAATGAAGGAAAGGGCCTTCCGTCAACCTCTGTCCGCAGGCGCGCTCGCCGTGCTCGCCAAGGTCCGGACGGAGGAAAGCCGACCCAACGACCTCGTCTTTCCCTCACAGCGGGGGGGCGTCATGTCCAACATGGCGATGGACATGCTGCTGCGCGACCTCGCTCCGCCATGGACGCCGCACGGCATGAGATCAACCTTTCGCGACTGGGCTGGCGATGAAACGGATTTCGCTCGCGAGGTGATCGAGGAATGCCTCGCGCATTCTGTCGGCGATGAGACTGAGCGGGCCTATCGGAGAGGCGATGCATTGAAGAAACGCCGTACTGTGCTCGAAGCTTGGTCGGCCTATTGCTTGAGCGGTCTTTGATCGGACAGAGCCGGAACTGATCAGCCCCTTTTGACCGGGCGCGGGTCTCCTTCTGACTGAGGCTGTGTGAAAACCCAGTCAGATCGGGCAAATCAGGGTAGCCTTCTGAGGTCATCAGGAGGTGGATATGAGCCGCTTCGTCCAGGGTTCAGACCGCCGGCAGCAGACGCTGCTTCCCGAATGTCTCGACGACT
>JAHJOO010000056.1 GCA_018820275.1 Alphaproteobacteria bacterium | reverse complement strand
GGCGGCGCGGGTCGCGGCCGGCGCGGGTGCCGGCGCCGCGGCGACCGGAGCAGCGGCCAGGGGCTCGGCCGGAAGGACCTCGGTCAGCGGGGCCTGGGCCACGGCCGGAGCCGGAGCGGCCGGCGCGGCCGCGATCTCGGCCGCACCACCGCCGTTCATCAGCATGGCCGCAGACACGCCGCCGACCACCACCAGCCCCAGCGGGGCCAGGATCATCCAAGTCTTGACGCCGCCGGTGCCCGCGCGACCCCGGGCCGCGCGCTTGCGGGCGTAGACAGGGACATAGGCTTCCTCGACGACCGCGTCGCGGTCAGGATAGTCAGTGTCGGTGTAGGTGACGCTCATGGTCTTTCTCCTTGCACGGGTTGAATGAACCCCGGTACCGGAGCGGCGTTCCGTCGCGTCGAGCAAAGCCGCCAAGATACCTTGGCCGTGACACAGTCATGGCGAAGCCGGGGCAGGATTTTTGCTTGCCGGAGCCGCAGACGACGACGCCCTGGCCCGACTCTCTTCTATTGGTGAGATGGGCGGTCCCGCGCGTTGCAAGTTTACCCTGCGTCGTGCCGAGGGGGACACACGGTCCGACGCTTCGTGCCCGCGTTTCCCCTGACGGTTGACCGGGCGACGGGGGGCCGTCATCACGAAGGTCAGGGACAGCCTTGGCACGAGGGAATCACCGACCGATGGGCCTGATCGCCGACATCCGACGCGACGTCCGGTTCGCGAAGGGGCTCAGCCGCCTGCTGAAGCGCATCAAGCCCGTGCAGCTCGACAGCCTGGACCTGGTCTGTGACGACCTGGAGGAGGCCGTCGACAGGTTCGGCGACCGCGTCGCGGTCGAGGACGAGCACCGCAGCCTGAGCTACCGGGAGTTCGACCAGCTGGCGAACCGCTTCGGCCACTGGGCGCGAGGCCGCAATCTGAAGCGCGGCGACGTCGTCGCCCTGATGATGGCCAACCGGGTCGAGTATCTGGCGGCGTGGATCGGCTTCTCCAAGGTCGGCGTCACCACCGCCCTGATCAACACCAACCTGACCGGCCAGGCGCTGGCCCACTGTATCGCCATCGCCAACACCAGCCAGATCGTCGCCGACGACGAGTGCTGGCGGAAGGTCGAGGAGGCCCGCCCCTACATCGACCGTCATCTGATGTTGTGGGTGCTGGGTCTGAGGGACGCCGACGAGACCAGCGACCGGCGCGATCTGGACAAGCCCGTGCGCGGGGCCAGCTCGGTGCGCCCGCCGCGCAACCTGCGGCAGGGGCTCAACAACCGCTCGACGGCATTGCTGATCTACACCTCGGGCACCACCGGCCTGCCCAAGGCGGCGCGGATCACCCATGCGCGGGCCCGCACCTACATGCGCGCCTTCGCCGGCTGCACCGAAACGACCGAGAAGGACGTCACCTTCAACGTCCTGCCGCTGTATCACTCGACCGGCGGGTTGGTGGGCATCGGGCCCGCGCTGCTGAACGGCGGCCGGCTGGTGCTGCGCAAGCGGTTCTCCAGCTCGAACTTCTGGGCCGACGTGAAGAGCTCCGGCGCCACGGTGTTCGTCTACATCGGCGAGCTGTGCCGCTATCTGGTCAACGCCCCCGAAGGCCCGGGCGAGAAGGACCACCGGCTGCGTCTGGCCTACGGCAACGGCATGCGTCCGGACGTGTGGGAGGAGTTCCAGCCCCGCTTCGGCATCCCGCGCGTGCTGGAGTTCTACGGCTCGACCGAGGGCAATGTCTCGGTCTTCAACTTCGACGGCAAGATGGGCGCGATCGGCCGCGTGCCGGGCTTCCTGAAACGGCAGATCAACATCCGCCTGGTCGAGTTCGACCTCGACACCGAGCTGCCGGTGCGCGGGTCGGACGGCCTGTGCCGGTTGGCCCGCCCGGGCGAGATCGGCGAGGCCATCGGCCTGATCGCCGACGACAACCGCCACGACTTCTCGGGCTATGCCGACAAGGTCGCCAGCCAGAAGAAAGTCCTGACCGACGTCTTCAAGAAGGGCGACCGCTGGTTCCGCACCGGCGACCTGATGCGTCAGGACAAGCAGGGCTATTTCTACTTCGTCGACCGCATCGGCGACACCTTCCGGTGGAAGGGCGAGAACGTCTCCACCGCCGAGGTCGAGCAGCGTCTGGCCGACGCACCCGGCGTCAAGGAGGTCGTGGCCTATGGCGTCCCCGTGCCGGGTCAGGAGGGCAAGGCCGGCATGGTCGCCCTGGTCACCGAGGGCAGGTTCGACGCCCCGGCCTTCGCCGCATGGGTGGACCGGGAACTGCCGCCCTATGCCCGCCCCTGCTTCGTGCGCCAGCTGAAGTCGGCCGACACCACCGGCACCTTCAAATACCGCAAGTCCGACCTCGTCGCCGACGGCTTCGACCCCGACCGCGTCCCGGGCGGCGTCTGGGTCAAGGGCGGCAAGAACGGCTACACCAAGCTTTCGGCCAAGGCGCGGGAAGCGATCCTGAACGGCGAGACGCGGTTGTAGGGGTTCCGGCAACTCCGGATTAAGCATTAACGGGCCAATGTTCGCCGGACGTCCCTCTCCCGGCCGAAGGCTCATTCACGCCCATGTTCCAGATCATCGGCATCGTCCTGCTGTTCGGCATGGTGTTCGGCAGCTACATCCTGGCCGGCGGCAAGATGGAGGTGATCCTCCACTCCCTGCCCTATGAGCTGATGGCCATTCTGGGGGCGGGGGTGGCCGCCTTCCTGATCGGCAACTCCATGGGCACGATCAAGTCCACCCTCGGCGGCTTCGGCAAGGTGTTCGCCGGGCCCAAGTGGAAGCGGCAGGACTACAAGGACCTGCTGTCGCTGCTGTTCCTGCTGACCAAGACGATGAAGTCCAAGGGCGTGATCGCCCTGGAAAGCCACATCGAGAAGCCGGCCGAGTCCACGATCTTCCAGAAGTATCCCAAGATCCTGAAGGACCACTTCGCCACCGACTTCATCTGCGACACCCTGCGCATGATGACCATGAACCTCGAGGATCCGCACCAGATCGAGGACGCCATGGAGAAGCAGCTGGAGAAGCACCACCACGAGGCGCTGGCCGGCGCCCACGCCCTGCAGCAGATGGCCGACGGCCTGCCGGCGCTGGGCATCGTCGCGGCCGTGCTGGGGGTCATCAAGACCATGGGCTCGATCACCGAACCGCCGGAGGTTCTGGGCGGCATGATCGGCGGCGCCCTGGTCGGCACCTTCCTGGGCGTCTTCCTGGCCTATGGCCTGGTCGGGCCGATGTCCGTGCGCCTGAAGGAGATCGTCGACGGCGACGGTGCCTTCTACAAGATCATCCAGTCGGTGCTGGTGGCGCACCTGCACGGCAATGCGGCGCAGATCTCGTGCGAGATCGGCCGCGGCGACATTCCGTCCGGGGCCCAGCCCAGCTTCGCCGAGATGGAAGAGACCCTGTCCAACGCCCCGGCCGAAGCCTAGGGCTGCCCCCGCCCCTATGTGGCAAGAGCCCGACACCCGCACGGGGGCTAAGCCGGGAAGACGACGGAACACGGCCCGATCACGCGGATTGTCATGTCGTCACGAGGGCGTGACGCGGGGCCGTCCGGCGCCCGCCTCCCGCCGATCCTGGAGGACGATGACGATGATGAAGACCGCAATGACCGTGGCCGGCGCCGCCGCCGCCGCCCTGGCCCTGGCCGCGTGCAGCCCGGCCGAGGACGACACCGCCAACACCCAGGCGGGCATGGCGACCAACGCCGACACGATGCCGCCGGCCACCGACGGCACCATGAACGGGACGACCAGCACCCCGGCCGGCGAGCCCGGTGCCATGACCTCCACGACCGACGGCACGATGGGCACGGCCCCCGACGGGACGATGGGGACGGGAACCCCGCCCACCCTGCCGCCGGAAACCACGCCGCCGGCGCAGTGACGGAAAAGCCCCGCCGCTCCGGCGGCGGGGCGCGCTCCCGTGACAACGATCACGAACCCGTGAGAATTCGCTTGCGGGGCGGCTCACGATTCCGTTATTGCAGGGGTGCGGGGATTCATGACCCCGTGATCCTCCTTCAAGGAATTCCAAAATGCGCATCACCGCTCTGATCGTGGCTTCGGCCGCCGCCCTCGCCCTGGCCGCCTGCCAGCCCGCCGCCGAAGACAAGGCCGCTGAAGCCGACGCCGCCGCCGGCGAAGCCACCGAAGCCGCCGCCACGGCCGAAACCGCCGCCGCCGAAGCCGGCGCCGCCGCCGCGACCGCCGAAACCGCCGCTGCTGACGCCGCGATGGCCCCGGCCGCCGACGCCGCTGCCGCTCCGGCCGCTGCCGAAGCCCCGGCTGCCGCTCACTAAGTCGAGCTGACGGCGCCTTCGGGCGCCTGACGGAAAGGGCCGCTCCTCACGGGGCGGCCCTTTTTCGTTGCGCGGAACGTGCCGCAGATGGCACCGGCAGCCGATGACCGACGACCGCGCGCCGCGACTGGAATGGACCGAGGACGGCGCGCCCGTCTCCGGCCGCTTCGGCGACGTCTACTTCTCGCGCGAGGACGGTCTGGCCGAGAGCCGCGCGGTCTTTCTGGCCGGCTGCGGCCTGCCCGAAGCCTGGGACGGTCGAGGGCGGTTCACGGTCGCGGAACTGGGCTTCGGCACCGGGCTGAACATCGCCGCCCTGATCGCCCTGTGGCGGAAGACGCGGCCCCAGGACGGACGCCTGCACGTCTTCTCCGTCGAGGCCTTTCCCTTGACCCGCGAGGAGGCCGCGCGCGCCCTGTCGGCCTGGCCGGAGCTGGGTGAGGTCACCGCCGCCCTGACCGCGGCCTGGCCGCCGCGAACCCCCGGCTTCCACCGACTGCCCCTGCCGCCCGACTGGGGCGTCACCGTGGACCTGGCGGTCGCGCCGGTCGACGCGGCGCTCGCCGACTGGAACGGCCGCGCCGACGCCTGGTTTCTGGACGGCTTCGCCCCCTCGACCAACCCGGAGATGTGGAGCGACGCGGTTCTCGACCTGATCGCCGCCCGGTCCGCGCCCGGTGCCGCCGTCGCCACCTTCACCGTGGCGGGCGCGGTGCGACGCGGCCTGCAGGCCCGCGGGTTCTCGGTCGAGCGGCGGCCCGGCCACGGCCGCAAGCGCGAGCGGCTGGAGGCCCGGGCTCCCGGCGACGCACCCGCCGGGGGCGACGTCGGCCGCGTGGCCGTGATCGGCGGCGGCATCGCCGGCCTCGCGACGGCCCGCGCCCTCGCGGCGTCGGGCGTCGCCCCGCTCCTGATCGAGGCCGACGCCCCGGGCGCGGGCGCCTCCGGCTTTCCGGCGGCCCTCGTCACGCCCCGGCTGGACGTCGGCGACGGGGACGTCGCCGCCCTGTTCGCCCAGGCCCCGACCCGCGCCGGAGATCTCTACGACGCCCTGCCGGGCGCGGTCCTGGCCCGCGGGGTGGTCCAGCTGGAGCAGACCGCCCGCGACGCGCGGCGGTTCGACAAGGTCGCCGCGCAGGACCTCTGGCCCTCCGGGGCCATGGTCCGGCTGTCGGAGGTGGAAGCCGAAGCCCGGCTCGGCGAACCCGTCGCGGTCGGCGGCCTGCTGATGGGTCAGGCCATGGTGGTCAGGCCGGCGGCCATCCTGGAATCCTGGGGCGCGGGGGTGGACCGCCTGCGCCTGGCCGTTACGGAGGTCGCGGCCCACGAGCGGGGCGTCACGATCCGCAGCGGCGACGGCCGGGAGATCGAGGTCGACGCCGTCGTCCTGGCCGCAGGGTGGGGCCTCGGCGCGCTGTCGCCCGCGCTGGGGCTGGACCCCGTGCGCGGCCAGGCGGACTGGGTCGACGGGCTGGACGGCCCCGCCGTGGCCTGGGGCGGCTATGCCGCGCCCACGGCCGACGGCCTGCTGTTCGGGGCCACCCACGACCGGGGCCGGACGGACCTCGCGGTCGCCGCGGCGGATTCCGCAAGAAATCTGGCCACGCTGGCCGCCCGCCTGCCCCGGCTCGCGTCGGCGCTGGCGCGCACCGGAGCCCCGGCCGCGCGGGCGGCCATCCGGGCCACGACCCGGGACCGCCTGCCGGTCGCCGGTGCCCTGGCTCCGCGCGTCTTCGTGCTGGGCGGGCTCGGCTCGCGCGGGTTCGCGCTCGCGCCCCTGCTCGGCGAACACGTCGCCGCCCTCGCCACCGGCGCGCCGGGGCCGCTGCCGGAGCGGCTGGCCCGCCGTGTGTCGCCTTCCCGGCTTGCGGAACGCACCGCGTCGCAGGATCGTTGACGACCATTGCAGCGGAGGAGATCGACATGCGTCCCCTGTTCATCGCGGCCGTCGCGGCCGCCCTGCCGGTCGCGGCCTGCGCCCCCACCCAGGACCGCCTGCCCTACGACGACGCGCCCCGGGCCGAGACGCGCTGCTTCAGCAGCGATCAGGTCCGCAACTTCAGACAGGGACGCACCGGCCAGGTCTTCGTCCGCGCCGCGGGCGGCGACGTGTTCGAGATCGAGGCCTACGGCTGCACCGGACTGGACTTCGCCCAGAGACTGGCGTTCCTTCCGGACTCGGGCAGCGTCGCGGGCGGCGGGCGTCTCTGCACCTCCGATTCGCTCCGCATCGTCACGCCCGGAGTGGCTTCCCGCACCGACGTCTGCCGCGCCCGCGTCGCGCGGGCCCTGACCGAGGAAGAGATCGCCGCCCTGCCCAGCCACCAGCGTCCGTGAGCCCCGTCATGAAATCCCTCGCCCCCGCCCTGATCCTGTCCACGGGCCTCGCCCTGTCGGCGTGCGCGGCGGGGGACATGCCGTCCGCCACCGTCGACGGCGCGCGCGCCGACCGGGCCTGTTTCATCCCGGATACGGTCCGCAATTTCCGCTCGAACGGCGACGCCCAGGTGTTCGTCCGCGTCGGCCGGGGCGAGGTCTACGAGCTGAACAGCGGCTTCTGCCGCGGTCTGTCCTCGGCGCGCAGCCTCGCGCTCGGCGCCGGCCCCGGCGGCGGCAGGTCCTGCGTGGGAGACTCGGTCGAGATCGCCGTCGCGGGTCCGGGGCTGCAGGGCGAGAACAACAGCCGCTGCCGCGCCCGCGTGGAACGCCGCCTGACGGCCGAAGAGATCGCCGCGCTGGAACCGCGCCTGCGGCCCTGACCCGTCAGGCGCCGGGCGTGGGCTGGGCGTAGCCGAGGCGCTGGTTCAGCTTCTCGATCAGGTCGATCGCCGTGTCGGCGATCACGGACCCGGGCGGATAGACCGCCGCCACGCCGGCATCCAGCAGCGGCTGGACGTCGGCGGGCGGGATGACGCCGCCGACCACGACCATAATGTCTTCGCGCCCCAGCTTCTTCAGCTCGGCGATCAGTTCGGGCGCGAGGGTCAGGTGGCCGGCGGCGAGCGACGACGCCCCCACGGCATGGACGCCCTTCTCCACCGCTTCCCGCGCCGCCTCGGCCGGGGTCTGGAACAGGCTGCCCGCCGTGACGCCGAACCCCAGATCGCCATAGGCCGTGGCCACGACCTTCTGGCCCCGGTCGTGGCCGTCCTGACCCAGCTTGGCGATCAGGATCTTCGGCGGGCCGCCGTCGTTCTCGACGAAGGCGGCCACCATGTCGCGCGCGCGACTGAAGCGTGGGTCCGGGCCGGCTTCCTTGGAATAGACGCCCGAGACCGTCTGCACGGTCGCCACGTGCCGGCCGAAGGCAGCCTCCAGGGCGTCGGAGATCTCGCCCACCGTCGCCTTGGCCCGCGCCGCCTCGATGGCCAGGGCCAGCAGGTTCGCCCCGCCCCTGGCCCCCGCCGTCAGGGCGTCCAGAGCGATCCGGACCGCGGCCTCTTCCCGCTCGGCGCGGAGGCGCTTCAGCTTGTCGATCTGGGCCGCCAGCACCGCGGCGTTGTCGACCTTCAGCACCGGAATGTCGTCGACCTGATCCGAGAGGTAGCGGTTCACCCCGACGACGGTCTGTTGGCCGGTGTCGATGCGGGCCTGGGTGCGGGCGGCGGACTCCTCGATCCGCAGCTTGGGCACCCCGGCCTCGATGGCCTTGGCCATGCCGCCCAGGGCCTCGACCTCGGCCATGTGGGCGCGGGCCTTCTCCGCCAGCTCGTGCGTCAGCCGCTCGACGTAGAAGCTGCCGCCCCACGGGTCGATGACGCGGGTCAGGCCCGTCTCCATCTGCAGCAGCAGCTGGGTGTTGCGCGCGATCCGGGCCGAGAAGTCGGTCGGCAGGGCCAGGGCCTCGTCCAGACTGTTGGTGTGCAGACTCTGGGTCTGGCCGCCCGCGGCCGCCATCGCCTCGACCATGGTGCGGGGCACGTTGTTGAACACGTCCTGGGCCGCCAGCGACCAGCCCGAGGTCTGGCAGTGCGCCCTCAGGGCCAGCGATTTCGGATTCGTCGCCCCGAACTTCGCCACCGCCTCGGCCCACATCAGGCGGCCGGCGCGCATCTTGGCCACCTCCATGAAGTAGTTCATGCCGATGGCCCAGAAGAAGCTCAGGCGCGGCGCGAAGGCATCGACCTCCATGCCGGCGTCGACCCCGGCCTTCAGATATTCGACCCCGTCCGCCAGGGTGTAGGCCAGCTCCAGATCGGCCGAGGCCCCCGCCTCCTGCATGTGGTAGCCGCTGATCGAGATGGAGTTGAACTTCGGCGCGTGCGCCGCCGTCCAGGCGAAGATGTCGGAGATGATCCGCATCGAGGGCAGCGGCGGATAGATGTAGGTGTTGCGGACCATGAACTCCTTGAGGATGTCGTTCTGGATGGTCCCGGTCAGCTTGTCGGGCGAAACGCCCTGCTCCCCGGCCGCGACGACGTAGAGCGCCAGGATCGGCAGAACCGCCCCGTTCATGGTCATCGACACCGACATCTGGTCCAGCGGGATGCCGTCGAACAGGGTCCGCATGTCGTAGATGCTGTCGATGGCGACGCCCGCCATGCCGACGTCGCCCTTCACCCGCGGATGGTCGCTGTCGTAGCCGCGGTGCGTGGCCAGGTCGAAGGCGATCGACAGCCCCTTCTGACCCGCCGCCAGATTGCGCCGGTAGAAGGCGTTTGACTCCTCCGCCGTCGAGAAGCCCGCGTACTGCCGCACGGTCCACGGGTTCTGGGCGTACATCGTCGGATAGGGGCCGCGGTGGTACGGCGCGATCCCGGGCAGGCCGTGGATGAAGTCCAGCCCGTCGAGGGCGGACGCGTCGTAGGCCGTCGCCACCTCGATCCCCTCGGGCGTCGTCCAGCCCTCGCGGGCGGGCCCCGAGCCGACCGGCGACAGGTCCAGCGCGATCCGGGAAAAGTCGGGCGCGCTCATCGGGCCGCTCCCTGTTCGGGGCAGCCGGACCGGCGCATCGGGGTCAGCGGCACGCAGGCGTCGCCCCCGCCTTCCGGCACCGGGGCGGGCCTCGGCGTCGCCGGCGCCGGCCTCGGCTCCGGATCGACGAATTTCGTCACGCCCACCAGATGGGCCGCCCCGTCCGCCAAGGCCGCCTCCAGACCCTGACGCGCCCGCGCCACGCGCGGCTGGATCAGGTGGCCGCGCAGACAGGCCACGATCCCGCCCTCGGACTGGATCCACTGGAACTCGGCCCAGGCGGCCTCGGCCAGCTCGCGCGTGCGCTGGTCGAGGTACCAGCTGCCCGCCGCCGGATCGTCGACCCGCCCCAGATGGGCCTCCTCCATCAGCACCAGCTGGATGTTGCGCGACTGCCGCCGGGCGAAGTCGTCGGGCAGGCCGGACGCCCGGGTGAAGCCGTCCAGCACCACGGCGTCGGCCCCGCCGACGGCCCCGGCGAAGCCCGCCGCCGTCAGGCGCAGCAGGTTCGGCCAGGGGTCGCGGGCCGCCAGCATGCGCCGCGACGACCGCGCCTCGACCATCGCCCCGGCCTCGACGCCGTACGCCGCGCCGATCGACCTCCAGATCAGCCGCAGCGCCCGCACCTTGGCCAGGCCGTCGAAATAGTCCTGGTCCAGGGACACGCCCAGGACCGTGCCGGTCAGGGCCTGCTCCGCCGTCATCCCGGCGCCGATCGCCGCTTCGACCAGGGCCACGGCGCTGGCCGCCGCGAACGCCAGCTCCTGGGCGATCGACCCGCCCGCTTCGTGGGCGACCCGGCCCGACGCGAGGAAGACGCGCGCCTCCGGATAGGCGCCGGCATGGCGCGCGGCCGTATTGGCCGCCAGCGTCAGGTGCTCCTCGAGCGACCGCGGCGCCTCACCCGTCGCGGCGAAGGCCGAGATCGGGTCCATGTGGAACATCAGCCGGGCCCGCGGCGCGCCCTTGGCCGCCACCGCCAGCGCATTGGCCGCGTCGGGCCCGTCCAGCCCCGCGTCCAGCCCGACGGCCGCCAGCTCCAGCGCCACCCCATCCAGCGCGCGGCCCAGCGGCGCGCTGTCGGCCAGAACCGCCCCCGACAGGATCACCGAGGCGGCGCCGCCTTCCAGCTCGGCCAGAATCTGCCGGTTGGCCTCGGCCGGGTCGTCGGCCTCCACCTGGGCCCGCAGATCCCACGACCGTCCGTCCGCGTCCGAGCCCCGCGGCGCGAACAGGGGCGTCACGCCTGTGGCGGCGGCGTACAGCGGGCGGACCGCCAGACCGTCGGCGTCGAAATGGATCAGGCTCTCCAGCGGCCGGTCCTTCAGCGCCCGGGCGGCGAGCGAACGCCAGTCGGCGGGGTCGGGGGCGGGAAAGGCGGAGGCGAACGGCATGGCGGCTTAATGCGGCCCGGCGCGAACCGGGTCAAACCGGCTTGACCCGAGGCGGCCGCGCCCGCACCTCGGCACGATGGCCGATGCCTTGACGCCCGCCGATTTCGCCCGCCCCGTCGACGAGGTCGCGCGCCGGCTGATCGGCGCGACCCTGACCGTCGACGGCGTGGGCGGCCGGATCGTCGAGACCGAGGCCTATGACGCCGGCGACCCGGCCTCGCACAGCTTCCGGGGGCCGACGGTCCGCAACGCGGCGATGTTCGGCCCGGTGGGAAGGGCCTACGTCTACCGCATCTACGGCCTGCACTGGTGCCTGAACCTGGTCTGCGGAGAGGCACCCGGCGGGGCGGTGCTGATCCGGGCGCTGGAGCCGACGCAGGGTCTGGAGACGATGCGCGCGCGGCGCGGCGTGGAGCCCGCCCGCCTGCTCTGCTCCGGCCCGGCGCGGCTGTGTCAGGCCCTCGGCGTCACCCGGGAGCTGGACGGGGCCGACCTCAGCGATGCGCCGTTCGCCCTCGCGCCCGGACGCCCCCCGCACGCGCTGGCCGCCGGCCCGCGCATCGGCATCACCCGGGCGGCCGACCTTCCGCGGCGTTGGGGCGAGGCCGGCTCCCCCTGGCTCAGTCGCCCCTTCGCCACACAGTGAAGATTCCGCTCGCGCATCAGGAGAATAGAGGAACGAACGATTGACGGCGGGCTTAACCGTGTGTTCGTTAACCCTGCCTCGCATACCGGGGTTCGGCTGGAGGGGATGGCCATGATCGAATTGCTTTCGACGGCGCTTGCGTTTTCACTGACGGTGGGAGCGCCGCTTCCCGACCCTGACCCGGTCGCCGTCTACGATCCCGACTGCACCTGCGTGCGCGTCGTGGACTTCTACCGTACCCCGGCGCCCGGCGCCCCGATCCGTATCTCGCCCCCCGGGATCCGCGTGGTCGGCCGCCCGGTCGAGGTCGCCGGCCCGGTGATCCACATCGCCGGCCCGCCCGTCTACGTCGACGCCCCGCCGGTGCGCGTGCGTCCCGCCCAGATCTTCATCGAGCGTCCGGAAGTCATCGTCCGTCCGTCCGAGGTCATCATCGATCCGCCCGAAGTGCGCTTCGGCGACTGCCGCGACGTCCGCGTCGGCGGCCACGGCGGACCGACCTGCGTCGCGCCCGAGTAGGCACGGCCTGGCCTGAACGAGGGGGCGCCGGTTCGGTCCGGCGCCCCTTCTTCATGTCCGGAGAGCGCGGCTCAGCGGCCGCAGAAGGTCCGCGCCTCGCGGGCCAGGTTCAGGTGCCCCGCCTCGAGCGCCGTGGTCACGGCCGCGTCGCACCGGCCCTGGGCCAGCAGCGCGGCCACGTCGCGTCGACGGGCCTCATAGGCCTGGGCCGCGTCCCTGAGTTCCCGCGCGCGACGACGGTCACCGGGCAGGCACAGCGACAGCCAGCCGGCGTCGGCGCAGCGGGCGACGAAGGCGCGTTCCTCCTCGCTGAGCACCCCGGCGTCGGCCGGGCCGGCCGTCGTCGGAGCCGCCTCGATTCCGAGGCTCTGCGGGGCCTGCTCGACGACGCGGATTTCCGGCATCTGATAGCGACAGACCCACCGCTCGCCCTCCATGGCGCAGCCTTGGAGCGTCGCGACCGCCGACCCGTCGGCGCGCGGCGGCGACGCCGTCGGCGCCGGGTCCTGGCGCGCGGGCGCGGCCGATCCCGGGACCGGATCCTGAGCGGAGGTTGAGATCAGCAGGGTCAGCGCCAGGGCGATCATCGACGAGGGCTCCATGCAGGCCTGAAGACCCTGCGCCCTGCCCGCCGCCGTGACAAGCGAAGACCCGCGGGCACCCGGCCCGACGACGGATCGCAGAGGAGAAGGAATGGTGGACGCGACAGGGATTGAACCTGTGACCCCTACGATGTCAACGAAGCGCGGTCGTCTCGATAATCCCAGGGTTTCAGGGTTCCCGCACATTCGCCTGCAATCTGATGCCGTCCGGTTCCATCTGATTGCAGCTGTTTCCGGTAAGTTTCAGGTCAGCACACTTGTCAGTGAGGTGTGGGCTCACCTTCCAGTCACGCGACCCGTTCTGACTCATCATTGACTTAGGATTGCTCCGCTTCCGGGTCGTCTTTCTGGCTGCCACCTTGCCGTCTTCGCCACAACGCCGGCGGAGCTTGCACTCAAGTTCCACCAGCACAGTCAACGACCGTCGTCTGGCGTCTGCATGATCACATACAAGCCCAAACGGAGCTTCGCCGAGAGCGTTTGATTGAAGTCCAAGCCAACGATGAACTTCTGCACCTGAGCATTTTGCAGCGCTTGGGAACTGCAGCGGTCGCGCCCGCGACTAAGCCCTCTGATTATGGAGGGAGGCGGAGGGCTCAATTGTCACCGTCTTCCTCCGCGGCTGATTCATCGCGCACACGCTGGGCAATGCTCAGGAGTGTTTGCAAGAGCCGCTGTTGAGCTTCCGGAATGCTCGGATCCGTTGCCAGCTCGCTCAGGACCGACAGGCCAGCCGGGCCGCCGATCAAGCCTGAGGCGACTTCGGGAAGCGCTTCAGGCCGTGTTTTGGCAACTGAAACGACCTGATCGAGGACGGATCTCGCAGCCGGATCGGTCGAGTTGGCGAGTGCGTGGGCGACCAACACCAGCGTCCCGGTCGCGCTGTCCGGATCTTCGCTGGCCCGCCTCATCACGTCGATGAGGCTGGGGTGGTCCGCGTACCGCGGCGTCGTCGCCATGGATCCGATAAGCTTATCGGGAAGTGAAATCGGCGTCGGCAGCCGTCTCAGGAGCTCGGGAATGAGATCGTCGACAGATGAGAATGGTGAAGCGATTTCCGACGCCAGCGCGAGCCTTTGGGCCTCGTCACCTTGCTCGATGATGGAAACGATCATCGGCCGCGTGAGCGTCGATCTTCCCATGACGGGAAACAGTGCATCGAGTCCGTCGGCTGAAGCGGCGAATAGCAGAGCCAAGTCGGCCACCCTCGAGTCTTCTGGGTCAAGACGGCCTTCTAGCGCGGAGAGGATATCCTCATGGCGTGCGGTGTCAGCGACCCGAGCGACATCGATGAGTGAATCGACCGAGGCATCCAGCAATCCGTGCTTCAGGCGCTTGAAGGCTGCTGAACGTTCGTCGTCCGACATTTGCGCGAACGCTGTCTGAAAGTTCGGAGCGCTGGCGACGATGGTCATCATGCGCGTATCCGCGTGCATGGCGTAGGTCGCGACCGCGTCGTCGAATGCCGAGAGAAGGGCCGTCGCGGACTTGAAGCGGGTCGAAGGGTGGATCGTCAGGGTCTTGTCGAAGATGCGATGGAAGGCCTCGAAGCCGGGCGAGCGCGTTCGCCACAGGCGTCGCTCGGGGTCGTTGAAGGTTTCACGCGGGAGGTTCACCCCCCCGGACAGAAGCCAGTACAAAAGCTTCCCCAGCGAATAGAGGTCTGCTCGAAAGTCCACGTCTAGGTTCCGGCCGTGCTCCAGTTCGGGCGCCATGTAGTATCGAGGCCCCACGGCTTCGTCGGTCGGCGTGGCGCGAAACTCTCCGACAATCAGACACAGCCCCGTGTCCGCAACCTTGGCGACGTTGTTCACAAGCAGGATGTTCGCGGGTTTCAGGTCCCGATGGATGACGCCCGCGGCATGGAGCGCCTCAACACCGAGAAGGATTTCTCTGAACAGGGCCAAGGCACGGGATGTGTCGTATCCCTGATCCGGCGCGAGGCTTTCGAGCGAACCATCGGCCTTCTCCATCACATAGAAGCGCCCCTCCGCTCCCAGCAGCGCGGCTGAATCGGCCAGCGCGACGACATGAGGGTGTCCCGACACGGCCTGAAGGCTCTTGAGCTCATTTTCAAAACGGACTTGCCGATGCGGATTTTTGAGCCACTTCAGAACGAACTCGCCAGCCGGGATGCCGCTCTCGTGACGGACCAGGTAAAGGTCTCCCTGGCCGCCCCCACCGGGGATCTCGCTCACCATGCGCCAAGGTGCGAAATGCTTTGATCGTTTCGCCATTGAGGCCTCTATCCTTTCCGCGCGCCCATGGGCCTGTCGGCTTCAACTGGCGGAGCGGATGTGGGCAATCTCGTCGAAGCCCGCTGAGCCGCGCCCTTGAAACACGACGCGGCTTAAAGCGGAAGGTCGCGCTCCCGACGCGCCGCCATGTCTCCTGGTGGCGCCAGTTGGGCCTGCTCCTCCCGTAGGCCGGGCCGTTAGAATGGCTTACTGAATAGTTCCGAGGTTCCGCGAGCAGGTTTTTTCGTCGGACACTTTCATTTATTCTCCGATCAACTCGGCCTAAGGCATGGTCAAAATCATCCGGTAAGCGCGGTTGACTAGTGTCCGATATATTGACTGCGCGTTCAGCGGGTTAGTGCGCGCCGAAGTGGGGCGACGGATGCGAAGAGCGACACCATGCCGGTCATGACTTTTACCGAGGCCTTGGCAGCGACCGAGGGCCGGGACCGGACACTTCTCATCGGCAACGGGTTTTCGGCAGAGTATTTCGACTATGCGACGCTGCTCGAACGATCCGATCTTGAGCCGCAGACGCCGCTGCGGAATCTCTTCGACGAGCTCGGTACCGTCGACTTCGAGGCGGCCATAACTGCCTTGGAGGGGGCTGCGCTCGTTCAACGCGCCTACGGCGAAGCTGGGCGGTCAGAGGCGCTGTTGGGCGATGCCCAGCAGCTGCGGGAGGCCCTCGTTCACGCCGTGAACGCCACCCACCCGCAACACCGGAACGACCTCGTTTTCCAGTACGAGACCGCCGCAGCCTTCATCTCGAATTTCTCCCGGGTGTTCACCCTCAACTACGATCTGCTGCTTTATTGGGTGAACCTCGAGCGCGGTCGCCTCTTCGACGGCTTTGGCCTGGGAGCAAGAACTCCGGATCGTCGATTCCAAGGGCCTTTCAAGGAGGGCGCTCACTGCGACATCTTCAATCTCCATGGCGGACTTCACCTCTTCGCGGGTGATGACGGAGAGATATTCGGTGGTGACGCAGTTTGATTTTCTAGATTGATAACGGTGATCAGCGGCCGGAGCGGTGCGTGGCGAACAGAGGAGATCGCCATGCGCTACAACATCGAAACCATGGAACTGCGTCGGGGAAACCAGACGCTCACCGTCGCTCAAGAATTCATCGGAGGCGTAGTCCGCTACATCGGTCGAGTCGATGGGCGCGTCTGCGTGCAGTCGCCGACCAAGGAGGGTGCCGTTTGCTCTCTGCTGCGCCGTCTCGCCTACTCTCCGGCGGCCTGACCTAAGCCGACGATGCGTGCTATGCTGACCGAGACGAGGTGCGGATGACCCGAAGAGACAGGACGCGCGATGACGAGCGAGCGGCCCGCATGGTGCGGGCCGCTCGCCGGTTTTCGGGCGAAACTGAAGACGACGAAACGCCTATCACGGCCGAAGAAGAAGCCTTGATGGCCGAGGTGAAAGCGGAGCACCCCCGGCCTACGCGGGAAGAACTCCGAGAGATGGCGCGGGCGTTGGCTCGCGGGCGCTAATGAAGAACGCCGGGCTCGAAGGCCCGGCGTTTTGCTTTTCAGGAAGGCTGATCTCTGACGTCGCTCAATATCTCAAACGCTCCTTTGGCCGCCACGATCGCAACCAAGGCGCCGACGATCAGGTCCGGCCAAGCCTGACCGAGCCAGAGGACCAAGCCGCCGGCGACCAGGATGCCGCCGTTGGACACGAAGTCGTTGAAGCTGAAGGTTTCGGCGGCGCGCATGTTGACGTCGTCGCTGTCCACCTTTTGCAGCAGCTTCAGGCACCAGAGGTTCACGAGGGCCGCAGCGAGGGCCATGACCATCATGGTCGGCCCGATGGGCTCCGTCCCCATCAGCCATCGACGGCCAACGTCCGCCAGAACCCCGATCGCGAACAGCAGCAGGAGAACCCCGGACATCGTGGCGGCCGTCTTTTTCCATCGCGGGGCGCGGCCCACGGCCAGGAAGCTGATCAGATAGACCGCGCTGTCCGAAGCGTTGTCGGCCGCGTTCGCCAGCAAGGCGCTGGAGTCGGCCAGCCAGCCCGCCACCCCCAGCGCCAGGAACAGCCCGAAGTTCAGGACGAGGACCAGCAGCAGCGTCCGGCGCTGCCGCTGGTCTTGAGCATTCAGGGCGTTCAATCGTCCATTCCTTCCGACGTCCGGTGTTTGACCGCCCTGGCCGCGAAGGTCGGCAGGACGAGCAGGGTCAGGATGGTCGCGGTCAGCAGACCGCCGATCACCACCGTCGCCAACGGCTTCTGCACCTCGGCGCCGGCGCCGTGGGCCAGCGCCATCGGGATGAAGCCGACGATGGCGACGAGCGCCGTCGTCAGAACGGCTCGCAGGCGGCTGGACGCGCCTTCGATGGCGGCTTGGTTGGGCGTCAGCCCGGCCGTCAGCCGCTCTCGAATGGCCTGCATCAGGACGAGGCCGTTCAAGGTCGCCACGCCCGAAACAGCGATGAAGCCGACCGCCGCAGAGACCGAAAACGGCATCCCGCGCAGCAGCAGCGCCAGGGCTCCGCCCACCAAAGCCAGAGGGACGCAGGCGAAGACCAGACCGGCCTCCGCGAACGATCCCAACGCCAGGAACAGCAGCACTCCGATCAGGACGAACACGATCGGAATGACGAGGCCGAAGCGTTGCTCGGCTCGCTTCAGGTTCTCGAACTGCCCACCCCAATCGAGATAGACCCCGGCCGGCAGGGCGATCTCTGCGACTTGGCTTTGGGCCTCGGTGACGAAGCCGCCCAGGTCACGCCCGCGCACATTGGCCTGGACCACCATACGGCGGCTGCCGTTCTCGCGGCTGATCTGGTTCGGCCCCTCCGCCGTCTGAATCCGCGCGACCGAAGACAAGGGCACGATCACGCCGGTGTCGGACACGATGGGAAGCGCCGCCAAGGCCGCCGGGTCGTTGCGGGCGTCGTCGGGCAGACGGACGACCACATCGAACCGCCGGTCCCCCTCGAAGATGCGTCCGGCCTCGGCGCCGCCGACGCCGGCCGAGACCGCTTCGCTGACGTCTGCCGCCGAAAGGCCGTAGCTGGCGGCGGCGGTCCGATCCACGCTGACGGTCAGGGTGGGCAGGCCGGACGCCTGCTCGACCCGAACGTCGGCCGATCCGGTCGTCTCCCGAAGCGCGGTCGCGACCTGATCCGCGACCCGCTGGAGGGTGTCGAAGTCGTCGCCATAGACCATGACCGCGAGGTCTGTGCGCACGCCGGAGATCAGTTCGTTGAACCGCAATTCGATCGGCTGGCTGAATTCGAAATTGTTGCCGATCTGCTGGGCGGCCACGCCTTCGATCCGTTCGATCAGTTCTTCCTTCTCCAGGTCCGGATCGGGCCAATCCTTGCGGTCCTTGAGCACGATGACGCTGTCGGAGATGTTGGGCGGCATGGGGTCGACGGCGGCCTCGGCCGTGCCGGTGCGCGAGAACATGGTCTCCACCTCCGGCTGGGCCTTGATGGCGCGCTCCAACGCCATCTGCATCGTCAGGGATTGCTCCAAGGAGGCGGATGGGACGCGCAACGCCTGCATGGCGATGTCGCCTTCGTCCAGGGTCGGGATGAACTCCCGTCCCAGCGCCATGAAGGATGCGAGCCCGACCGCGAGGGCCGCGACAGCGGAGATCAGCACGATCTTCGGCCGTGACACCGCCACCTGGATCGCCGGCTGAAGGAAGCGCCGGGCGAAGCGGAGAAGCCAGGTCTCGTGCTCCGCGACCTGACCGTCGGCGCCGACGTGAACGGACTTGGGATCGCGCACAAGCAGGGCGGTCATGGCAGGCACGAAGGTGAAGGAGAAGATGAAGGCTCCGACGAGGGCAAGCATGACGGTCGCGCCCATCGGCTGGAACGTCTTGCCCTCGACCCCTTCGAGCAGCAGCAGCGGTGCGAAGACCAAGAGGATGATCAACTGGCCGAAGGCGGCCGGCTTCACCATCTGGCGCGCGGACTGAACCGCCACGTCCAGGCGCTCATGTCGGGTCAGCATCCGCCCCAGTTGAGCCCGTCGTTGGGTCAGCATCAGCAGGGTATTCTCGATCACCACGACCGCGCCATCGACCATCAGACCGAAGTCCAGCGCACCCAGGCTCATCAGATTTCCGCTGATGCCGAACCTGTTCATGCCGATGACGGCGAACAGGAAGGACAGCGGGATCATCAGGGCCGTGATGGTGGCGGCGCGGATGTTGCCCAGCAGCAGGAACAGAACGACGATGACCAGCAGCGCACCCTCGGTCAGGTTCCGAGCGACGGTCGAGATGGTCGAGTTGACCAGCTCGCTGCGGTTCAGAACCGGCAGGGCGACGATGCCAGGAGGCAGGCTGTCGTCCACCACCGCCAGCCGCTCGGCCGCCGCCTGGGCCACCGTGCGGCTGTTGCCGCCGGCGATCATCAGGGCTGTGCCGAGCACCGCCTCATGCCCGTCACGGCTGGCGCCGCCCAGGCGTGGGGCCTGACCGATCTCGACTGTGGCGACGTCGGCGACCCGGACGACCAGGCCGCCGCGATTGACCACGGGGGCCTGGGCCAGATCGTCGATGGTCAGCGCCAGAGCGTCGGTGCGGACGACCAGGGCCTCGCCCGCGCGCTGGATGTAGCCGGCGCCGGCCTGCGTATTGGCGCGTTCGACCGCCTGGACCAGGTCGCCGAGGCCCAGACCATAAGCGGACAACCGCGCGGCGTCGGGCCTGACGGCATACTCCTTGACGTAGCCACCAACGGTATCGACGCCAGCTAGGCCAGCGGTCGTGCGCATCTGCGGCGCGATGATCCAGTCCTGGACCGTCCGCAGATAGGTCGCGCGCTGCTCTGGCGTCGTCAGTCGCTCACCCTCCGGTGTCAGGTAGACGCCGCCGGCCTGCCAGCCGGGCTGGCCGGGTCTGGAAAGGTTCTCGGTGTTGAAGGGGACGTAATCGACCGTCCACATCAGCACTTCGCCGAGGCCGGTGGTGATCGGCGACAGCCCCGGCTCCACGCCTTCAGGAAGGCCCTCCGACGCGGCGGCGAGCCGTTCGGCGACCTGCTGACGCGCGAAATAGATGTCGGTCTGGTCCGTGAAGATCGCGGTGATCTGACTGAAGCCGTTGCGTGACAGTGACCGCGTGCTGGTCAGGCCGGGGATGCCCGCGAGGGCAGTTTCCAGCGGATAGGTGACCTGCCGCTCGATCTGCTCGGGCGCCAGGGCGGGGGCGACCGTGGTGATCTGAACCTGTCTGTTGGTGATGTCGGGAACGGCGTCGATGGGCAGCTTGGTCAGTTCGAACAGACCCAGGGCCGCCACGAGGCTGACGGCTAGGATGACGAACCAACGGAAGCGGACGGATGCCGCGATGATTGCGCTGAACATGCTGTCGCTCCCTAGTGGCCGTGCTCGGCCTCGCCCTTGGCGAGTTCGGCTTTCAGGAGGAAGGCGTTGGTTCCGGCGATGCGCTCGGTCCCGGTCAGGCCGCTCAGGATTTCGGTTCGATCGCCGGCTTGCCGGCCGACCAGGACGGGGGCGGCGCGAAAACCCGTCGCGGTGCGCACAAACACCACGTTCGAACCCTCTACGGTTTGGACGGCGTCGGACGGGACCGTGAGGCCGCCGGCGGACTGGTCCGTGACCACAACGCCGGAGACGGCCGATCCTGCGGGCGGCAATCCCCCTCCGGTCGGCCGGGCGCGTATGATCGTTGCACCGCTTTCTTCGCTTGCATCGGCGGCGACGCCAGTGACGACGGCGTCGAACTCGCCCGCCGGTGCCTGCACGCGCACGGTCGAACCCGCGCGAACCTGGGCCGCGAGCGCGGGAGGCGCCGCGAAGATGATCTCGACCCGCGCCGGGTTGGTGACCTCGGCGATCACCCCGCCCTGGGCGGCGAAGCCGCCCGGCCCGACTTGAACGCTGGTTACAACCCCGCTGATGGGGCTGACGACGCTGAGTCGACCCGAGGCATTGGGAGAGCCGGCGGCCGAGACCCGCGCTCGCGCCGCGCGTGCGGCGGCGTCCGAACTCAGCGACTGAGCCCGCGATGTCTCGACTTCCTGACGCGCAACGACGCCGGCTTCTTCCAAGTTACGGTCACGCTCATAAGCGCGGCGAGCAGCATCCGCCGACGCGTTCGCGGCGTCCGCCTCGGCGCGCAGGGCAGCGGCATCGCCGCTGACCAGCACCGCCAAGGGCTGACCCGCGCGAACCGACTGCCCAGGTGCTACCAGAACTCTTTCGACGCGCCCGCCTACGCTTGCGGCGACGGCCGCGCGCGCGTCCACCATCGGCTCGACGCGCCCGGAAAGACGGGTCTCGCTTCCGCCGCCGCCCGTGACCGCGACGACCGAGATGTTCGCGGCGGCGATCTGCGCCTCGGTCAGGAGGACGACGCCTTCCTCGGCCGCGCCTTCCTCGGCATGACCTTCTTCACCTTCGGCATGTTCTCCTTCGGCTGACGCGGCCGGTGCTTCGGCCGGCGAACGTGACATGGCGTAGAGGCCCGCACCGCCAATCACGACGACGGCGGCGACCCCGGCCATGAGCCAGGTCTTGTTGATGTTGGGGGTGCGTTTCATTTCGATGATCCAAACGGGAAACGGCCTTGCAGGCGCGCGAGATCGACTTCCGCCCGGACCCGCGCGAGGCGGGCGTCAACGGCGGCGTTGCGGGCCGCGATCAGCGCGGCTCGGGATGAACTGAGTTCGAGTTGCGAGATGCGTCCGGCCTCAAAGCCAATCCGGGAGAGGCGATACGCCTCCTCTGCTGCCGTCACGCCGCCGTCGGTCGCCCAGACACGGCTGTTGGCGGATCGCAATCGAGCCTCAGCCCCGGCGAGATCGGCCTGCGCGGTCTGTGTCGCAGCCATAACGCGGGCGTCGGCGGCCCGAAACTCGGCCTGGGCGGCGTCATAGTTGCCTCGGTTCCGGTCGAACAGCGGCAGCGGCATACTGACCCCGAACGTCAGGGCGGTCGCGTCTTCGGCCTCGTAACGACGCACGCCGACCGAGACGCGAACGTTCGGCCTTGCGCGCACCCGCTCAACTTCGATCCGGCTCTCGGCGGCGGCGCGTTCGGCCTCGGCCACCCGCACTTCGGGCGACGTCGAAGAAGTCGGAATTGCGGCGGGCGGCTCTCGGTCCAGCAGACTGGCTCCGATGGAGGTCACCGGGTTCGGCAGCATCGCCACGGCGGTCAACCTCGCGAAGGCGGCGTCGCGTTCGGCCTGGGCCTCGTCGAGCGCGGCTCTCGCCGCCGCCGCTTGGCTCTGGGCCTGGATGCCACGAAACAGCGGCTCGCGGCCCTCCTCGACCAGGATCATCAGCGCCCGCGCGTCGGCGATCGTCAGGTCGAGCGCTTCCTGCGCCAACTGAAGTCGCCGCTCGGCCGCCTCGGCTTCGGCATAGGCGAGCGCCAGTCTGCCTGCCGCGTCCAGCGTGGCGAGGTCGCGCCGCAGCAGCGACGTTCTACCCTCCGCCTGGGCGACGCCTACCCTGGCGCTTCGCCGGCCCCAGAGTTCCAGGTCTTGGCTGACCGACAGGGTGGTCTCGGCGTTGCCGTAGCCGGAGAAGGGGCCGCTCCCGAACGCGTTCTCGGCTTCAAGGCTCAGTTCCGGGTTAGGCCGGACGCCCGCCTGACGAACGCGGGCTTCGGCCGCATCGACCAGGGCGTCGGCTTCGAGCGCGCCGGGCGTCAGGCCGATGCGTGCGAGCAGTTCTTCATATGACGGCACGGGGTCGGCCCAGGCAGGGCCGATCGCGACGGTCGCCATCGCGACCACGGCGCAACCGATCGCGAGACGCGAGCGGCAAAATTTGAGGGGTGGCATTTTCCATATCCCAGAGGTTCCAGACGATTGACGCGCGCCATCAGGCGCGGGGCATCGTCAGGCTCTGGGAGGGCGCTTAAGACCGCTGGGGGTTCGGGACGTGAAAGGCTTTGAACTCGGCAGGAGCGGCTTCATTGTCGAGAGGGCGGCCGCCGCTGCCGGCTGCGGCGCTGAAGGCAGGGGTGCGCCTCCGTGGTGGCAGTGGCCGTGCGAGCAGATCGCGTGATCTTCGCCAGCGTCTCCGGGGTCGGTATCGGTCGGGTTGGCCGACACCCCAGCGGCGGAATGATTCGCTGGTTCCACGGCGCAAGTCGCAGCATCGACGGCAGAAGTCAGCACGAACAACGACATGAACGTTGCGAGCAGCGCCGCCATCAATCCCTGTCTGACCCGCATCGCGTCCACGCTGCTCCATAGCACGCGGCCTGCTGAAAAAGAATGCGCGGACGGCGCGCGGGCGCTTCGTCGCATGGCGGCTTCATCCGACCGGCCCATCATGAACCCTGCCTCAACTCGTCGCGCGACTGGCGAACGATCGCCCAGGCCGACTGAAGGAAGACCAAGGCCAGGATAACGCCCGCGATCAGGTCGGGCCAGCGCGAAGCGGTGATCCACACCAAACCGCCTGCCGCCGCGACGACCAGGCTCTCGATGAGATCGTTGCGGGTGCAGAGCCAGACGGACCGGACATTGGCGTCGCCGTCACGGTGGCGAACCAGCAGCAGGGCGGCGATGCCGTTGGCGACGAAGCCGAGCAGTCCCAGCCCTGAGATGACGGCCCCCTCCGGCGGCACCCCCGACACGGCGCGCCAGATCGCGAAGCCCAGGATGAAGGCGGCGAGCAGCCCGAGGCTCGCGCCCTTCAGCAGGGCCGCGCCCGCCCTGATCCGCGTCGAGCGACCGATAGCCCATAGGCTGATCGCGTAGGTCGCGCTGTCGGCCAAGAAATCCAGAGCGTTCGCCCCCAGCGCCGCCGAACCTTGCAGCCAGGCGCCCCCGGCCAACGCCACGAACGCGAGGGCGTTGATGGCGATCACCGACCAAAGGATGCGGCGATAGGCGGGCGTGGCGCCGTCAAACTTGACGGCGGCGCCGCATCCGCAGCCGGCGGAAGGCTCATTCAGGATCGGCTGGCTCACGGGCGACCTCCAAGTGGGAGAGACCCTTCTGCATCCTCTAGCCACTAGAGGATCAAGCGCCTATTTTCACGAGATGGCCTCCACCTCCCTGTCCACGCGAAGCATCGGGAGATTAGCCGCGCTCACGGGCGTGAAGGTCCCCACCATCCGCTTCTACGAGCAGATCGGGATCATGCCCGCCCCGGAGCGGACCGCGAGCGATCGCCGCGTGTACGACGACGCGGCACTGCGCCGGCTGTCGTTTGTCCGCCACGCCCGTGACCTGGGCTTCGACCTGGACTCGATCCGCTCGCTGCTGGACCTAGCCGATGAACCGGAGCGGCCGTGCGGCGAGGCCAACGCAATCGCCGACCGCCACCTCGCGGTGGTCACGGGAAAAATCGCTCGATTGAAGGCCCTTCAGGCCGAACTCTCCCGGATGACGGCCGAGTGCGCCGGTGGGCGCGTCTCGGCCTGCAAGGTGATCGAGGTCCTACATGATCACGACCGCTGTGGCGCCGATCACGGCGGCACGAGGTCGGAGTTCTAACCCGGCTAGGCGGCTTTGCGCGTCGGTCGGGCGCGCGGCAGGCCACCGCATTCCTTCAAAAGGAAGTCCGACAACGCCTGAAGGTTCTCCTGGTCCACGCGATAGAGGATGGACCGGCCGTCCCGCTGATACTGAACCAATCGGGCATGGGACAGCATCATCAACTGGGTAGAGAGGGTGTTCTGCGCGACCCCCAGCCGTTTCGCAATGTCGCCGGACTTCATGCCCTCCGGCGGCGCCTCTTTGGCGAGAAGCCGAAGAATCTCTACCCGCGACACGGTCGAAAGGGCCGAGAAGCCCATCATCACGACTGCCATATCCATAATTCGGACTCCTCCGATACGTTGAACTTCGGACTCTACCGAAAATCCGTTGTTCGTCAAGGTGTTCATCTGTCACGAACCGTGACACCGGCTCTATGTCGTGAATCCTGACATTCGAGGGTGTTCTACGTCAAGAATATTGACATACGGTGATACGCCGATATATCGTTGACCTAGACATGTCGCTGCTTTATGAAGTCGCCTCATTCCCGAGCGAGAGTGAGGAGGATGGAGCATGGAAGGGACGCCTGAAGAGACGCTGTGCCAGCCGACAGCGGATGACGTCGGTTCACCGTCGAGCGAACCGGTCGCAACCTCGATCGATCAAGGCGCAGGCTCCGGCCTCCAAGTTGACGAGTTCTACACGTTCGTGATCGCGCGGGCGGGCTCCACGCCATGAACCGGAAGCCACAGGACCTGCGCGTTCGTATGCTTCATTGCCTGTGCGAGGGCATGTCGCAGCGTTCCTGCGAGCGCATCTTCGACGTCAGTCAGAACACCGTCGCCAAGCTGTTCGCCGAAGTCGGTGATTGGGCCATCGCCCACATGAAGACGCTCAAGAATCTGCACATCGCCAACATCCAAGCCGACGAACTGCATTCGTTCGTTGGGGCGAAGGAAAAGAACTTGTCGGACATGATCGACCCACCCGAGGGCGCTGGCCGTGTCTGGACCTACCTCGCCATGTGCGCGGATTCTAAGCTGATCTTCGAATACCACCTCGGCGATCAGGACGCTCTCAACGCCAGCGAGTTCCTAAAGAACGTGGCGGGGAAATTGGAACGGAGCCCGGACGGCGGGTTCGTCGTTCGGCCGCACCTCGCGACCGATGGCCTGAAGGCCTACACGAAGGCTTTCAGGAACGCGTTTGGCGCGGACGCTGACTACGGCATCCTGGAGAAGCAATACGACAAGCAGGACAAGAACGGGAACAAGGCGCCGGGCGGACGCTACATCGGCGCCAATCGAAAAAAGGGCTCCGGCGACTGGCGCGTCGAAGACACCCACACGTCATACATCGAGCGCCAGAATCTGAATCTGCGAATGGGAAACCGGCGCTTCAACCGGAAGACCAACGCCTTCTCCAAAACGATGCTGAACCACGAGCGGCACATCGCCATGTGGGCCGTCTATCACAACTACTGTTGGATTCCGCGCCCGATGCGGCCTCGCCTTCAGCCCGATGGAACGCGCAGCCGCCAATGGATCAAGAGGGACCCGGCGGCGATCGCGGCCGGCCTTGCAACGCGGCTCTGGTCGGTCGCCGACATGCTCACGATGGCGGACGACTTCACGGCCGAACGCCGACTGGTGGAGTCCGAGCAGGGCGAAGAGCCGCCGTCCGAGCCGATCCTGATCGAAGTTTCGGACGACGATGTCGTGCTGGCCCCGTCGCATTGGGTTTATTCGAGCACCACGCACCAATCTACCAAGGTTCACAAAGCAGAATGCGCTTTTTGCCGCGACGGCCAGGGCCGCAAGGCCGGTGCCAAGTCGTCGGGGGTCTGGATGCCCTACTATTCGCTGGAAGACGCGATCGCCGCATCGGTCGCCATACAGCCCGATGACCATTCGATTTGTAATGTCTGCCTGGGGGACTATTTCAAGCGGGGCTACTACCCCTAGACGACCCAGACCCCCATCCCCTGGCATCGTTTGGATCACGATACCTAACCCCTAAGTTCAAACTGCGTCACCACCAGATATTCAAGGCCCTTGACACCGGCGCCGGCGTGATCGCGACGATTACTCGTGAAATTCGGGAGATGAGGCACCTTCCCGTCTATGTGGCCGAGGCCTCGGCCATTGAGAAGATGAAGAAGATCAACTCCGTCTCCTATCTCCGCCACTGTCATCGGACCTTGTCTGAGAACCGTGCTCCGGTGTTCGTCTACGGCCATAGCGCTGCGGAAAACGACTCTCACATCTACAGGGCGATCTTCACCTCCGAGACGCCGCATCTGTATTTTGGCGTCTACGAGCCGACGGACGCGAAGGTGGCTGCACTTGACGGCCGGCTCGCGCACTTTCAGCGCGCGGCCCGTAGCACGACGACATACTCCTTCTTCGATAGTGGCAGTGCGGCCGTTTGGGGGGAAGAATGAGGGCGCATCGGGCGAAGAGGTGGTGAATGGCCGATCCTAGGAAGCACCACTACGTCCCGGAGTTCTTCATTCGGCGCTGGGCCGCCGACGAAGACGATGTGTGGTGTTATCGTAGGCCCCATGAGGCGATCGATCGAAAACGGAAGCCGCCGTCGGCTATCGGGTTCGAGGTCGATCTGTACGCTCTCCAGGGAGGCGACCCCGAAGATCGACAGTCGATCGAATCCCGCTTCATGCAACAGCTCGACTCGCGAGCGGCTCTCGCCCTGAAGGAAGTCGTCGCCGTCGGCGGCCGGCCGGCATCGCCGATCATGGCTTCCGACTGGGCCCGCTTCGTCATGTCCCTCATCAGCCGCAGTCCTGCGCGGGTGCGAGAGATCAGCGCCATCGCGGAGGCGCGGGAGTATCGAGGCGAGGGGGATTCACTGGAGGCTCGCTATCAGGCCACGCGAGGAGATGACTGGCCCGCGACGGTGGCGGATTATCTTTCGTCTACCCGTGACCGCCGGTTCGACGAGGATCTCGGACGAATGGTGGTGAAGCGTCTGTGTGATGCGCCGCGCATGGGGGAGTTGATCGTCAACATGGAATGGGGGGTGCGAGACCTGACCGACCCGGGGCTCACCCTACTCCTCTCAGATCAACCCGTGACCTTCGGGAGTTTCAGCACCCCCAATGGAGTGATCGTCATGCCGTTGGGTCCTCGTTCCATCTTCATCGCGCATCGGTCCCCTCAACGAATGCCTCTGATGATGATGATCCCCGAACAGACCTTCGTGGAGACGCTTAATCGCAAGGTCGTAGAGCAGGCGCGGTCGGTCGTCATCGCCTTCGATAGGTCGCACGAGACCCTCATCGAAGAGCATTTTCCGAAAAATGCGGTTCAGCCTGCGGAAGGAGAACCGAGTCGGTGACGAACGAGGACCTTCGGCAGATGGGCGGAAGCTTGTCCGAGGCTTATCTGGCGTCATTGGGACACCAAGCATTTTTGAAGCCATGGACCATCGCGAACCCGTTCGGAAAGCCGGGCAAGGAACTCTCGGATCTGATCGTTCCCTTTGGGCGCGACGTTCTCGTCTTCTCGGACAAGGCGTGCCGGTTCGATCTCACCGTGCCCTTACCGGTCGCATGGGAGCGCTGGCATCGAGCCGCCGTCCTGGAAGGCGTCAGACAGCTAGGGGGCGCCGTGCGACGGCTAGAACGACCGGGGGCGGCTGTCTTCACCGACCGTGGAGCGCGGTCGCGCTTATGGTATGAGCTCGCGCCAGTCGGAGAACGCGCCTACCATCTGATAAATGTGGCCCGTCCGCATGGTGAACCGGGCGTAACGCCCGACGGTTGGCCGGGGCTGACTTGGTCGGATCACTCGCCGTCGGATCCGTTCACGATCGGGCCGCTCTACGTACAGGACCGGTTCGTACACGTCTTCGAAGGCCGGGACGTGGATCTGATCTTGGGCCATCTCGACACCTTGCCCGACCTAGTGGAGTATCTTTCGAGCCGGGAGGCGACCTTGAGGTCGAACCCGGGTTGCGCCTTTCGGGAAGCCGATTTGCTCGCAGCCGCGACGGAGGCCTGGACTCGCAGCGGGCGGTTCGAAGTGTCGCCGGAAGGACTTTCGAGTGGGCGCGCGCGACAGGGTGCCTGGAAGGATTATGAGACCTCTGGCCGCGCGGCGCACACGCTCCGGGAGAACGCCGGAAGCTATGTGATCGATCGTTTGGTGGAAGAGTTCCACCGAGCGCACCTAGCTGGCGTTCGCGCCCAGGATCCGTCGAACCACGAGCGAGCCATGCGAATGCTTGCGAGGGAGGGGCGTTTCCAGAGGAGAATGATTGCTGCAGCCCTCAAGAGCATTCTGGACGAACCGGACCAGACCACCTTCTGGGCGGCGACGGTTCCCTCACCTACGGACCCCACCGTCCGTTATCTGTGGCTGGCCTATCCCAAGCGCCCCGACTGGATGTCCGAACAGGCGCAAGAGGACTTGGTGCTCCGCCATCTGCGACAACATCTCGTCGTTGCGGCCGACACCTTTGCGAAGGAGACGACGTTCATCGGCGTCGCTTGGCCGCACGTATCCGCCGAGGACAATCTATTGGTTCTGGAGATTCTCGACGCCGAGAAGCGGACGCCGGAGATGAAGGCCGAAGCTGAACATTGGCGTCGACAAGGCGTTTTCGCCGAGCTCCGACCAGAGCACTTTCTGCACAAGCGATAGCGGAAATATCGGGCGGTGATCGGCGGCAGATTTCAGCCCGCTGCTTGGGCGGCCGTAGCCTGACGTCTGCTTGTGGCGCGATCTCGCCCAAGTTTCGATTTGTTGATTACTGAGTGCCCAACCAATCAGCCGCGCATGCGGGGACAGTCAACGTGTATTTGAGAGGCTGGCGGCTGAGATCACGGCATCCAGGAGAACCTTGACGGCCTGCACCGCTGGACCCTCGACAAGCATCCCGCACTCGAGGTTCGCCATCTTCGAGCGCCTTAGCAGGTTTGCTGACCCGACGTATGCGGCGACACCGTCCGCCAGCACGACCTTGGCGTGGAAGGTCTCCTGGCTGAGGTCCGCCCCGCCATAGTCGATGATCCGCGTCGCGGCGCGCTCGAGGCGCCGTCCCGGGCTGCCGCACCTGCCGAGCTGCGCCGCTTCCCTGATCACGAGCGTGCGCTCGGCCGCGGTCGTGCCTTCGAACATCTCCGCCGCCCAGTCCGCGCCGACCGAGTCGATGTATGGGACCATGATCGTGAGCTGCTCGCGGGCCAGCAAGGCGATGTGGCGGAACGCGTCGGTTGTGGGCGTGAGGGTGACGTAGTCGCTCGCGATGTCTTCGGCCAATGCGGTCCCAAGTCTGCTTGGCTCGGGAGGCATTGTAACGACCAGCCTGGCCGTCGCCTTCGGCGATATCAGGACCTCGCGTGTCACCCGGCGACCGCGGGATCGAGGAAGCCGACGAGGTCGGGAGCCGACCTAGGTTCCCATTCTGGTCCTCGCCCGCCCTTGAGCACGGCGCGCGACAGCAGAAGGTTTGACGCGATGCAACTCACCTCCGACACCATGATGCAGGCTGGGCAAGCTCCACCCCGCGCGTCGCACAGGCTGCCCGAGCCGCACCGCAGCGTCCGCGGGTCGATCCCCCGGCGGAGGAACTCGTCGGAATGGTTGCGCCACATCGCGGATATGTTGCCAAGGTCCGGCGTCATCCCCTTTCGGTAGATCACGAAGGCGAGGTCGGCGGGGAAGATGTGCTCACCAGTTCCGTCGCGATCGATGCCCGACGTGTCCGCGAGCGAGTGCATCATTTGGTGCGACAGCGTGTGGAGGAGGAGATAGACGTAGGCCGGAACGGTCCTCGGGTAGCCGCCCGTCCCCTCGCGGTCCTTGAACATCTCAAGAAAGGGACCAAAGTCCTCGTAGCGCTCGAGAAACGCGCGACCCAGCGCCTCGTCGGGCACGTCGCTGACCGCGTTGGCCTTCAGCCAGCGGATGACGCGCGCCTCGTCAAGCTTGAAGTAGAGCGCCTCATTCCGCTGCTGCGTGACGTAGATCGGCCGCTTTGTCCCTTGGATAGGAAGTTGGTCGAAAGCCTTGAGACGCACCGGCATATCGATGCTCTGTCCCTGGTATTCTCGCTTGTAGACCGGAGTCGAGGAGACGCGGGAATAGCCGAAGCTGAACTCGCAGATCGGCAGGCCCCTCACGAGTACAAGGCGCTTCACGCCCAAGTGAGCGAGCAGGTTGCCGGTTGACGCTTGGTAGCGCGCCCTTCTCTCGGGATCGTTCACGACGTCGGTCAGCGTGATGTCAGGCTCCATCACGTCGACGGCGGCATGCCGCGACATAGCCTCGTCGATATGCTCGCGGGTGAATGCGTCGTGCTGGACGGTCAGCCGGATCGGGTCGTAGCGACGGGTCCATTCCTCGCGAAGTGCGATCGCGCGCAGGACGCCCGGGCTGCCGAGGTGACCTCGGTCGACGATGCCGGCCGCGAACCAGCCCTCGCGCAGTTCGGTCGCCTGGTCCCGGTAATTTCGGGCGCGATCGGGTCGCCCGCTCTCGTCCGCGCGCTGGGCCATGGCCATGAACCCGAAGTAATCGTCCCATTCTCCCGTATGCGCCGGGGAGGCCTCGACCTTCTCCCTGATCTCGTTGTCGGTCGGTTCATCGAACGGGATGTTGTGGATCTGCGCGAGCTTCGCTGTCAGAGCGCCGGTCCGCTGCGACGTCATCAGGTCGACGACCGAACTATCCTGAAACTCGATGAAGCTGGTGCGCTGGGGGTAGAAGGTGGAGTTGGCCCGGTATGATACCGGCAGCATGTCGACCTCGACGAACTGGAAGGTGCGGCCCCCGGCGAGCTGATCCGCCTGCAGGCGCGCGAGCACATCAGGATTGGCCTTCTTCAGCGTGCGCGAGTTGCCGCAGTCCTCGCAGACATACTTCCATTCCGAGAACACCGGTGCCGAGTTTAGGAGCTTGAAGCTGTTCGACCCGCAGGTGCACATCCTGATCTGACGCACCTCGCCGCTTTGCGCGTCATAGTTGAAGTTGAATGGGCTGAGCGGCTGGATGTCGCCCGACCAGTGCGCGTAGACGACATCGACCTGGGTCCAGCGCGCATCGTGGTCATGGCACTTCTTCGGAAGCGGCTGCCGGCATTGGTCGGCGACGCTCTCGTATTCGCGGGTCGATCCGCAGACGCCGCACCGGTACAGCAGCGGATAGGGGACGTATCCGACGCGGTCCGGTCCCGTCATCTGGAAGTCCGACCGTTCGAGGTTCGCCTCGCCCGTGCGGGAGTTGAGGAACGGGGCGTCGAGTACGAGTTCGGGGAGGGCGTCGGGGACCGCCTTCATCGCGCGTTCGCGCCAGTTGGTCACGAAGTCGCGCAGATTCTCGTAGATCAGCTCGATCGTGGTCGGCCTAAGCTCCTTGGTGATGTCGTTCGCGAGCGGGACCGTTCGGCAGATTCCCTTTCCGCCCTCCCACGTCATGAGCACGCCCGGCGCATACGAGCTGGCCAACTGCACGCGCGAACGCGACATCGTCGGCGGTTCGAGGCGATCTGGTTCGCTCCGCCCGCCGCCGAACGCGGACGGCCTGCGTCCAACGCCGCCGCTGCGCCAGTCCTTGGTGCCGCCGTTCGCCTCAGCCATCGCTTCCTCCGTCGGCATCCATGTCCGAGGCGGTGCCCCGCTGGGTCCTGATGGCGCGCATGACCTCGGCCAGCTGTCCACGGTCGATGTCGGTCGATCGGCTGCGCGCGAGCGGGTCGCGACCCGCCGCGACGATGTAGCCGGCCTCGTCCACGTCGCGCAGCGACGTCATCGGTTTCTGGAATGCCGGAAGGTCATCCCAGTATTCCCGCAGGCTCGAGGTCGTGCCGCGGCTCGCGATGCTGCGGACGAACACGTCGACCTGCTTGTCGACGAGGGCGCGGTAGAACTCCTCGTAGTGCGGCGCGCCCAGCTTTGATGGGCCCTTTCCGGTGTAGCCGCTGGCCCTGAGCATGAAGTCGCCGATCTCCTCGCAGAGGGCGACGTGGTTTAGGCGCGCGAGCGACGCGAGGCGGCTGACCTGGTCCATCTGGAGGACGTCGGGCTTCTTGGCGTCGTCCTGCCTGATGAACTCGCGGGCCTCGCGCAGCATCGCCCACGCCTGCACATACGACGCCATCGCGCGCTTGATCGCGTTCTCCGCCCAGCGCTCGACAGCGGGCGGCGCGATCATCCGCTCGAGGAAGCGGTGGAAAATGTCGTGCGTCTCCACAACGTATCGGTCACGCCGGTTCTGCGGCGTCGGCAGCAGCATCACGAATCCAACGTGAGTGCGGCCGACGCGGCTGGAGGCCTGGATGTATTCGGCAATGTCGGACGGCAGCCCCGCAAAGAACATGCTGTTGAAGCGGTCGACGTCGACGCCGTGGCTGATCGCCGAGGTTGCGACGATGTTCCGAACCGTCGCGCCGATGTCGGGATAGTCTTTGCCATCGAAGGAGGTCTCGGCCTCCTCCATCACGCGCTGGATATCCTTCATGTCGATGCCGCCCGAGATCAGGCGGCTGGCGAACGGCGAGTTCTCGCGGCCGAGGCGGCGATGCTGGTGCTCGACTGCGGCGCTCAGGGCGTCAATGATCTGGTCGCCGCCTTTTTTGTTAGTAACGTATGCGAGCGCAATCCGGTGCAGGTCCACCAGCGCCATGATCTCGTCCTGGCGGCCCTCCGCGAGGGCACGGTCGACCGCCGCCCGGTGCCAGTCCCCCGCACGGCCCGACGACACCGCCGCCCGGATCGACGCGATGGTCGTAGCGCGGCGGTCGTCCGCGATCATGCCGTCCCACAGCGCCGTGACGATGCCGTGGAACGCGGCTAGCACCCCGACCGTGGTGACCGTGTGCGTCGCATCGTTCGTCATCAGCGACACGTAAAGGCGCATCCATGGTGCGGTCTGCTCGGGTGCCTGCGCGAACGGTAGCCGCTTCGCCAGCTCGACTCGCTCAGGGTTCACGGCCGGCGGCGGTGCCGGCTCGGCGAAAAAGGAATGGTAGAGATCCGGACCGGGATAGGGGAAGCGCAACGGGTGCCGCTGGTAGAGTGTCTCGAGCTGGCGTTCGGGCGCCGAGATTGTGGCCGTCGCCGCGATGACCTTCGGCATCCGAGGAGCGCCCCAGCCGTCGCCGGTCCATCGCCGGGCAACGTCCAGTCCATCGCCGCCCATCTCGGCGATCTCCTCGAACGCCGCGTCGAGCAGCGTGTCGAACAGGCCGCTGAACGTCCCGAGGCTCTCCTCCAGAAGGTGCGCCTCGTCCTGGATGATCAGCGACGGGAACGGATCGTGGAAGACCCGCTTCCCGTCCGCGTATGCGGGATGCACGTTCGAGCTGTTGTCGTCGGCCGGATCGCGGCGCAGGTCCTCCTCGCGCCGCGGCGTATACAGGTTCCCCCATTGATCGACACGGCGGGCGAGCCCGAACATGCCGAGCACCTTGGAGATCGTGCCGGTATGCTGGCCCAGCATGGCCAGCTTGTCGACGGTGCCGAGCACAATCGCCGGCGCGCGGGCGTAGATGGCATCGTCGGTCAGTAGAAACGGGAGAGGGTGTCGCCGGCCGTGCTCGCGGTTCCACGCACACCTGTCGTTGAAGCACACGATGGCCACGCGCCGCCCGGTCGGACCCTCGTTCTCGTCCCGCCGCAAACCAGTGGGTTCTCCGCAAACCGGGCACTCGGGGATCTTGTCGAAAGCTTCGCGGGCCTCGGCGTATCGGCGGCCGCGGGCGCGTTGGTCTTCGTCGCCCGTCTCACCGTCGAGCGTGCTGTCGTCAGCGAAGTCAGCATCGTTGGCGAACGGGATATCGGCGCGAAACGCACCATAGTGGTTAGGCGTGTTCTGGCTTCCCACCCAGAAGCCCATCTCGAATGGCCACCCGCCGACCTTCTGGCGACGGCGCACCATTTCGGCGCGCACGACCAGCTTGAGCAATCGCTGCGCCTGTTGGAGTGTCAGGAGCCGCAGGGGATAGCGGATTAAGGCGGTGACCCCGCGGTCCTTGCCGCGCAGGCGGTCGAGGAACATGGCAAACAGCAGTGTGCCGTAGAACGCCTCCGACTTGCCGCCGCCGGTCGGGAAGTAGAGCAGGCTGGCTCCGTCCTCGTCGAGCATCGAGTCGTGGAATTCGCGCCACTCGGCCATGCGGGATGCAAACACCGGGATGTGGGAGAGCACGAACGCCATCTGGAACAGGCGCCAGCCTCGGCTCGTGTCGTGCGCATCGCGCAACGCGAAGGCCTCGTTGGTGAGCGTCCATGCCATCCAGGGCGCGGCGCGTCGCGCGAGGTCGCCCCCATCGCCCGGCGGTTTGCCGGCCAATTGGTCGCTGGCCTCCTTCGACGCGATCAGGATCTCGACGCCGCGCTCGATGTAGCGAGCCTCGGCGCGCTGGGCAGCGATGTCCTTCGCCAGACGAGCCTTTTCGACCGCCGCATCGTCCCGTGTCAGGCCCTTCGTTACGGTGTCGCGCAGCCGCTTCTCTTGGCCGTCTATCCATTCGCTGTATGCACGCGGCAGCTCGAGCAGCCGTTTCGCGTCGAAGGACCGATCCTTGAGAATCGCAAACTGAAAGGGCAGGTCAATATTTCGGGCAACGATCCGCGGTTGCGAGAAGCGAGGGGCGGCGGTGGTGCCCAGAGTGAGTAGGTCCCCGGCTTCGACCGCCTCGACCCCGCAGTTGAGCCCGATCGCCGGATAGTCGAGGTGGTCGCGGAAGCGGTAGGAGGGCTCAACCCTATCGAGCCGGAGCGGCCGGTGCGCGGCGGCGGGAAGGGCGAGTGTCAGTCCGGCGCCGAAGACGGTGTTGCAGCGACCGCGCGCGTCCTGCGGCGTGGGCTCGGGTGACTGGTTATCCAGCATGATCCGCAGCGACAGCCGAGTGGAATCCAGGAAGTCGACCTGGCGCTCGACCTTCAGGGCGATGCGGGAAAGATCAGGGATGACGCGCGTACGATCGATGGGCCTGGTGGCAAGCGCCGCGACGGCCGCATTCCACCGGGCCTCGTCCAAGGTGTCGCCGGGTGAGACGTTGACGTCGCGCCATGCCTCGGCGGCACCCTCCCCGGTAGCCCACGCTTCGAGTTGGGCCGCCACCGCCGCCGCGAGGCTGGCATTGTAGGTGACGAGCGCGGCGGCGAGGGCCGGCGACCCCATTTCGCTATCGAAATCAAAGGTTGGGAGGGAGAGGTCGAGCCGCCGCCACTTGCCCGGTATCGGCGCGGGGTCGACGAGCGTCAGCGGTAGCTCTCGGCCCTCGCGGATGAGACGCGAGATCGGCGCCGGCTGTTCGGTGGATTCCCCGGTGGCGTCCCCGTTTCCTGCCGGGGGCTCTTGGGTCGGGGCAGGTTCTTCGGGCACGCCCGACACCAGCTTGATCCCGAATGCAGCGTAGGCCTTGACGCGCACATCGGCGAGGATTTGGGCCCGCTCGGCGCGCACCTTCGACCGGCGATTCTCGTCCATCGCCTTCCAGTCGGGCCGTTCGAGGTTGGCGGCCTTCAGGGCGGTCGTCCGGTCGACGCGGATCGCAGCGTCGATCTGCTGCTGGATCGCTTTCTGCAGCTTGAAGTCGAAATCGAGCTGGCCGCCACCGCCAGAGAGGTCGCGCCACTGTGGGATGACTCGCACGTATACGGAGAATCGGGGCGTCGCTGAGATAGCGGCGGAGCCGTTCGCACCCACCACAAAGTCAATCCCGATCGCGGCGATGCGGATGTCGGTGGTCTCGTCGAGGGCGCCGCTGACGTCGAAGCGCGGGAGCAGCTGGCCAGCGAATATTCCACGTCGCGGCGATCCGCCGTAGATCGTCTGCCCTCGCTCGTCGGTGCCGCTCACGCGTTCGACGAGCGCATTCACCAGCGCGTCGCAGACCGCTTCCTTGAGCTCGACATCGATCCCAGACAGCTTCGTGTTCGACAGACCCTTCATACTGCCTCGATAATCCGCGTGTTGGCGACGGTCCCGACGTGCTCCTCAGCCATTGCGCGGAGCGCCCTGATGTCGGCGCTCCGGTTGCGGTTGCTCGCGAGCGCGGCATGGGGATCAGTTAGGATGCCGCGGAAGGCGTCATGGAAGATGTTCCCCGCGCGCATCCGGTGGTAACGTTGGGCGACTACGGCCCACAGCCAGAAGCTCTCGGCCAGCTTCTGTCCGATCCCGAGCGCCCCTGTGAACCGCATGAAGGTGTCCCGGTCCTGCGGGGCATGCGGCACGACCTCGTGGAGCGGCTTGTCGATCTCATCACGCAGGTCGATCCAGTATCTGGCGCGCTCGATCGGCACAGCCGGCTGGCCCATCCGCGCCACCAGGACGCGGAGCCGGCCATTCGTGGAGTCCTCGGGTATGGCGGCAAACCGCTTCGCCACCTGATTGTGGTATTCGCGGATTTCCTCGGCCGCGGTCGCGCGGATGTTCACGAGCGACCGGGCGCGCTCGATGAACCCAGCTCCGATCACGCAGACTTCATCTCCACGTCTTAACTGTGACGCGGGTCGCTCGACGAACGTGGTCGTCGCCGCGCCGTCATCCCGCAAGACCATGCCAGTTGACGGGCGGGCGATGATGCGTTGCCCGTTGCCGAGCTTGATTTCGACCAGCCGGCGTTCGCCCCGACCGCCGCCAGTGAGGTCGACTACCGAACCGGTCGGGAACTCGACGTCCTCCGACGGTGCCTCCGCATCCAGCTGCACCGTGTGGCGGCCGATCTCCACTACGCGGCTGTTTGCCTTCTCGGCGAACGTCCGCAGCCGCGCCGCAAGCGCGTCAACGCCGATCTCATTAGCGAGGCGCGCGGCATCGCGGGCGGCGAACGCAAGCGTATCCGCATCGGCCAGGAACACCATCTGCTCGGGTAGCCACGGTTCCGCCAGCGTGGCCAGTATCGTCGACGTCGTGGGGGCGACGACGATGGCGCGCTTGAACTGGTTGCGAGCGGAAGCCGGCGCGTCGGCGACGGTGTTGAGCGCGCGTGCGCCGCCAAAGCGTATGACGCCGCTTCCGATCCGCTCGGCGAGCTTGGGATGCGACTTGCCCAGCCTATCCGCGGCGAACTCGGCGATCATGTCGGACCTGAACACGAAGACGGAACGGGAGCTCGATCGCAGCGCGGGCTGCATCACATCCTCGATCAGCGAGGCCATCGGCGTTGCCTGGTCGAGCGTTCGCATCACAGACCTGGCTTCAGCCGCCACTCCCTTCTCGGCGTCGACCTGACTCGCGAGGCTGGTGGGGTCGGTCAAAGTGCTGATGTCGGCGGTCGCGCGGTAGGTCGCGAGACGGTCGTCGGCGATAGCGGCCGACGTCTCGCGCTCGATAAAGCGGCTTAGCTCGGCGATCGAGCCGGGTAAGCTCGCCGACCGGCGGACCGTCCCCATCAGGTTGCGGGCGGTCGCGGCGCCGGCGGAATCCCCCATGTCAGATAGGCGGTTGGCGAGTTCGCGCAGGTGCTCGATGTTGCGGTCGACGTCGCCGTAGAACCCATCAACAGTGATGGACAGCGCACCTTCGAATGAGGGAGCGCACTGCCCGACGTCCTGAAGTATCCCGGGGGTCGGGCAATAGACGACGCTTCCATGCGCAGGGAAGGCTTTGCCATTCTTGCCGGTCCGCCTCCTCGCGAGCACGTCAAAACGGGCTGCGCGATATGACCATGGATCATCAACGACGGCCAGGATGCCTGCCGAGGGGTGGATCTCCCGCATAGACGCGACCATCTCGCCAGCCCGTCGCACCCAGTCCCAACCGATGCGGTCCCGAGCGTTGCGTGACAGGTCGAGGATGAGGAGATCAAGCGGCCGCTTGATGGCACGCAGCTCGTTGCCCAGCCGGTCGTCACGGCGGACCGTGAACATGAAGTATGCGGCTTTGGCGGGATCATCCGCCTCGCCCGAGCGCGCCTGACGGCCAATGTCGGTCTTGGCGCGCGTACGCCAAAGGACAGAGCTGTTGGATGGGCGGTCCCCACCGGCGGGGCCGTGGGGAATGACCTCGTCAAGGATGGGGTGCTCGAACTCGGCGTATTCGCGTCCGTCAGACGCGCGTCCGTTCAGCTGGCGGACCCGTGCGAGAACCTGATGCAGATCTTTTGCCGCGTCACTGTCGCTGCCGAGATAGCGCGCGACGTGTTCGAAGTTTATCCGGCCCAACTCGTGCCTATCGACCTGCACCTGCCTCGCTTGGGCGTGTGTGCTGCGGGCGTACGGAAACACGACCGCGCGCACTTCGTCGGCGCGCCCTCGGCTTGGAATCTGCGTGCCTTGGAACTCGACATGTTCGCGGGGTGCGCTGCCGATCGCGCCGATCGTCAGCAGCGAGACGATTGCCGATGGGGACACCTTGGATGGCGGCCACGGCATCACGACCTTGGCGTCACCCTGTCCGGCAATCTCAACGGCTGACCGGACTAGGGTCGCGTACGTCAGGGTGAGCTCTGCGGCGTGTTTTTCACCGAGCCGATAAAGCGGATGGGCCGCGATCGCGGCCATGTAACCGTCCACGTCGCGCGACGGCTGCTCCGGCTTCGGCTGCAATGGTGGGACTGGATTGGCGGCCCGCTTCGTCGCTGTCTCTGTGAGCTTGGCGACGAGCGCCTGGCGCCGGGCAAGCTCCACCTGCCGCACATTGTCCCGTCCCTGCGTGCCCGGTGGGCGATTATAGGGCCGTTTACGTGCCATCAGGCGTCTGCCAGCGCGAGCCGCCGATAGGCGGTCATCGCAGCGATTTCGGTGTCGCCACCTGCATTGACGAGCGCGGATGCGAAGGCGGACGGCTCTGGCAAATCCAGCTGCCGCAGGAGAGTGACGGAGACAGCCGCGGTGCCAGACACGCGCCGGTAGCGCTGATCCACCGCGGAGGTGTTGAGCAAGGCAACGGCGGTTCGCAGCTTCTCGGGATCGTCCGCAGTGAGCACGATCGTGTGGTTCTCAGTCACGAACCCGCCCCACTTTTCGATGACTGCGGGATCGACCATGGCGGCGATCAAGCGGCGCGGCTGCTTGTCGTTGGTCGTCCTCTGCATGACGGCGGCTACGGTTTTGATGATCGCTGCGCTGTCGTCGTCGAACGTGACGAAATCTGCCCTCGCATTGTTCTTGCCTGCGGGCCGGCAATATTCGTGCAGGCGCACATTTTTAGCCCATATGAGGGGGTAGCCGCGCTGATGACGCTCCAACTTCTGGACCAGCCTGTCCCGCTCCCTGTTCCAAACGAAATATCCGGCGCGAGCCGTGACGCCGTAATCGGCGAGTGTTGCGCCGCCGTAGTCGCGCGGATCCGCTGCTGGCAGCGGCCATGCATCGCCAGCTTCCTGCGGCAATGCCTGCTCGACGACTGCCTCGGTCGCGGTCGCGCGCCCGATGACCGGAAACGATACCATCGCGCCGCGAGGGTGTGGCTTGCCCTTCCGCGCAAGCAAGACACTGATGTCCTGCGCCACGTCGACGAAGACGCCGTCGCGACCAGCAATTGATCCAATGCTCAGCACCTCGCCCTGCGAGCGGATGAACGTGCGCATGCGGTCGTAAAGTGGACCCGCCCGGAAGCTCGAAGGGATGACGAGCGCGACGACCCCGCCCGGCTTAGCGTGTCGGAAACACAGCTCGGTGAACAACGCGTACTTGTTGACGTGACCCCTGTGCGCGACGTGTTTCCAAGCGTTGCCCGAGACATCGTCGAGCGATACTCGGCCATATGGGGGATTCGCGATGACCAGGCCGTATGAGGCTGGGATCGGGTAACGCAGCGCATCGCCTGAGACGATAACCTCGCGGGATAGCGGCGCGCCGAGGCGTTCGGCAATCAGCCGACGCGAAAGCACCGCAAGGCCCTCGTCGATCTCGATGCCGTTCAGACGGTGCGATACCTCGCGTGGCGGCAGCTCAGCGATCGACATCCGACCAGCGAGCGTGGAGAGGAAGGCGGCCCCGCCGGCAGCGGGGTCCAGCACGTCGTCCTTGGCGAGATCGAAACCAGCCGCAATCGCCATTTCGACAACGGCGTCGGCCACAGGAGGCGGCGTAAAGTATGTGGCTTGCGACCGCCGCACCTTGCTTGGCAACATCAGGGTGTAGAGCGTTCCAACCCAGTAGTGGCGTTCGTCTATCGGCAATGCATGCAGAGCCCGCCGGAATCCATCAAGGCGCTCGTCGGCACCGTCTTTTGAAAGCAGATCGAGGCACACGCCGGCACGTGCCTCCAGGGCATGTTTCGGGTCGTAAAGGTGTTTGGCCGCGGATCGGGCATGGGCGAGCAGCGCCGATTTTGACACTTCACCCCCCATCCAACTGCGCCCCTTCGTCAGTTCAACCTATTTGTCGACTACTATAGATCGCATCGTTTTTGACAGATCGAACTAATTTCGCGCTCTTGAGCCTAAGTTCGTGTCGGCCTGCTCGGCTAGGTGTGCCGAACTCCACAGCATATGGCCGAAGTCCCCATGCGCGCCCGTGCTGAGGCATTCCTCCTGCTGGGGCTGCTGACTCGTGCGTAGCGGTCCCTATGGATCTCATCTGTTGCTGGTCAATATCGAGCTATCACAGCCCACGCAGACTGAGCGAACAAGCGACGCCCTCAAACGTTCGTCGGTCAGAGAAGGTTTTGCCGGGACAACCAAAAGCGGAAGCCCTATCCAGTACATATGGAGAACGATTCCGCCCTTCGCGATTCGATATTCATCTCTAAGGCGACGCCTGGCGACGACGCGTTCGTCTTGTGGCTGGCCCCGCGGCTGGAAGCCGCTGGCTACCGGGTCTTCGCCGACATCCTGGGCCTTGACGCAGGGGACGAGTGGCGGGGGAAGTTGACATCGTCACTCCAGGAGCGGGCGGCGCGTATGCTGCTGTGCTGCAGCGATGAGACGCTCCAGCGGCGCGGGGTCCGTGAGGAGATCAGCATCGCGGAGGATCTCGTCAAACAGCTTCAGGATCCGAACTTCATTATTCCTCTGCGGCTCAAGCCTTTCAAAAAGGTCTTCGGCATCGGCGGTCTGCAGTATGTGGACTTCTGTCCTGGCTGGGCGCCGGGACTGACCTCCCTGCTGAAATCGCTGGACCGCCAAGGGGTCGTCAAAGCGGGCGGCGGCGTAATCCAGCCGGCCTGGTCAGCCTATCAGCGGCGGTTGGCGATCGCCGTGGAGCGTTCGCCCGAGACGCTGACGTCGAACTGGCTGCGCATCATGAGTATGCCCGATGAGATCTCTTATCTGACGCCCACAAGCCCGGCTGACGACGCCCTGCTCGGCCGTCTCGGCCGCAGCTTCAGCCTTCCTCTTGCCCGCTTCGGCCAAGGGTTTCTCGGCTTCGTCTCCCCACTCGAGATGGAGGAGCATTTCCTCCCCGTGGGACGGTTCCGGATCGAAGCCCGCATCGGCCTCGAAGACTTCATGTCAGACGGCACCGGGGCCTTGGGTATCAAGAGCCGTGAGGCCCACGGTCTCTTGAACAATCTTCTGCGTCAGTCGTGGGAGAAACATTGCGTCCGCGAAGGCTTCTTCGCCCGAGAGTTCTCCGGAGCCACCGCTTTTCACGTCGACGCCACGAAACTCGGCCTGGGCAAGCGCGTGAGCTGGGGCCGCCAGGGCGAGCGGCGCAACTCCATGTTGCGCAACAAGGCCAAAAACCGGGTGTGGGAATACGGGGTCAGCGCGACCCCGAGCCTTTTCCCCTACCCCCATTTAAAGCTGAAGGGCCGCGTCCTGTTCTCGGACCTGACGGGGCCGGACAAGACCGTCGTCATCTCGGACAAGCGCGCGCAGTTCCGCTTGCGCCGGTCCATCTGTTCGGGCTGGCGTAACAAGGCCTGGCACGGGCGGCTGATGGCGTTCATGGAGCTGCTGGCGGGAGAAAGCCCCTATGTGGATCTCGCGGTGGGTTCCGGAGACCGCATCACGCTGGACGCCATGCCGGTTCAGTTCACCGCACCGGTCACTGCCCGCCAGACCCACCAGCTGGGTGAAGATGCCGAAGAGACGGACCGGTCGACCCTGACAGGCTTCCAGGAAGAGGAAGCGGACGCATGACAGTTTTCGCCGAAACCTCGCTGCCAGCCACCTACATCGAAGAGCCTCGCCTGGGTTTCAGGCATGGACAGGTGTCGGATCACCCCAAGGACGGGCTCTATCTCTACGGCCCGGTAAACGGCCCGGACAGGCCCGACATACGCGTTGGCGTCGTGGGCACGCAGCACGGCCTCAGCCTGTTCCGGAAATGGGCTGAAGTCTTGCGCGGTGAAGTGAAAATCCCGGCGCGAGGACGGCGGGACAAGCTGCACCGGCTGCATCTGTCCGATTTTCCTGGCCTAGAAGAGGCGTTCGGCCTGCGCCTGGACCCTGCAAAGCTCGTGACCTACGCCATAGACGGCGGCCGGATCGCCGAGACGGTGAATGTGGTCAACCACCATGAGGCGGTTGCGGCGACCGCTGACCTCTTTCTCGCGCCGGTCGAACGGCACGCGGCGCACGAGGAGGTCGCCATCGATGTCTGGGTGTTCGTGGTCCCAGAGATCGTTTTCGAGACCTGCCGCCCGAACATGGGCAAGCGGCGCAAAGGCGATCTCACGCCCGGCGAGCATGGGAAGAAGCAGGCCAGCCGGTCTGATCTGCCCCTTCTGGCGGGCGTCATCGACCAGTCGCTGGAGCAGGTGTTCGACGACGTTCCCGACTTCCACCGGCAGATCAAGGCGCGGCTGCTCAAACTGGCTGCGCCCTCCCAGCTCGTGAGGGAGACGACGCTGGCGCCGCAGGAGTTCTTGAACGCCGCCGGCTATCCGCGCCGCGGCACCCAGGACGAGGCGACGGTGGCTTGGAACTTGGCGACCGGCCTCTTTTACAAGACCCAAGGCAGCCCGCCTTGGCGCATTGCGGATATGAGACCGGGGGTCTGCTATGTGGGTCTCGTCTTCAAGCTGCTGCCCAACCACCCCCAGAACTATGTGTGCTGCGCCGCCCAGATGTTCCTGAGCGAGGGCGACGGCGTGGTGTTCCGCGGAGCGAACGGACCCTGGCAGACGCGGGAGAAGGAGTTTCATCTCTCCGGCGCTGTCGCAAAAAACCTCCTCTCCATGGTGGTGGAGACCTACAAGTTGAAGTTCGGTGCCTACCCCGCGGAGCTCTTCATCCATGGCCGCACGAGCTTCAACGATGAGGAGTGGGAGGCCTTCGTGGAAGCCGCGCCGCAGGAAACCAATGTCGTCGGCGTCCGTATCAAATCGACCTATGGCGAAACCAAGCTTTTCCGCGACGGCGACTATCCTTGCCTGCGGGGCACAGCGCTGATCCTGGGCGAGCGCGACGCCTATCTGTGGGCATCGGGTTACGCGCCGCGGATCGACACCTATCTCGGCCCCGAGACGCCCAACCCTCTCTACGTGACGGTGTTGAGAGCCTCAAACGGACTGCCCCAGATCGGCGCGGTGCTTACCGACATTCTGGGTTTGACCAAGATCAACTACAACGCCTGCAACTTCAGCGACGCCATGCCTGTGACAATCCGGTTTGCCGACAAGGTCGGGGACATCCTGGTCATGGGCAGCGCTGCAGGCGCCGAGAAACAACCATTCAAATTCTATATCTGAGGGCCGCTTGGACGATGACGCCGATTGAGGATGATGCCTTTGCTCCTGGATCCCTGACCCTCTACCTGGACAACCGCGAGCCGGTCAGCGCCGCGCAGCTGAGCGAAGTTCTGAGGGCTCTGGCGTCGGAGTACAAACGTCAGACCAGAGGCGGCGAACTCATCATCGCCCGGGCAGACAGCGGCTCACTAAAGATCATTTTCAAGGTTCTGAAGACCGGCTTCACCATCGCCGCCGTGGCCGTCACCCTGCACGATTTCGCGGAGATCGTCGGCAAGCATGTGGCCCTGACCCGTGACCACGGGGTCGATCAGGCCAGCCGCGCCGCTGGCAACCGGTCGGCCGTGGAGATCTTCCAGCTCGCCGCCCAGTCAGACAGCGATGTGCGCTTCGAGTATTCCGGCCCCAACGGGGAAACCGTGCGCGCCGAGTTCACGGCCTCCGACGCGAGACGTGCGATCGAGCATCCCCGGCGATCTTACCAGGCTGGCGCTGTTGGAGCGGAGGCAGCGGCCGGGCGGCCGAACGGGGAAATTGCAGCGCCGTCTGGCGGCGACGCCGCCTGGATGGATCCCTTCATCCGCGACTTGAAGCGAGGCCCCGGCGGGGAGCTCACCGAGGACAATCAGACGCTTCTGGCCATCGCGATCGAAGCGCTCCGGCGGCACGGTCCCCCTGAGGCGTTGACGGATTTCGCCCGCCGGCTGGACAACGCCGGGTTCCATAAAGAGGCGGTGATCGCCCGTCAGGCCCCCCACTAGGGGCGGGGCGGCCGCCGCGGCTAGACAGGCCCCATGCGGCGGTGCGGATCAGAGGACCCGCCCTGCAGCGCGTCCGGCTTTCCGCAAGGCTGCAGTGGCGCCCCAAAGCCGTTCAAGGGTCAGACCTCGGCGATGGACACGAACGTGGCCGCCCGCTCGCCGTAGGACTTCGAGGCGGTGATCGCCACCACCAGGACGTCGTCCCTGATCGTTGAGCGGCTGCATCCGTCGATGACGGATTTCACGACATTATCCAGGTCCGGATACCGCGTCGGCTTGATGCGTCCCTCGATCATTTCCTTCCTTTTCCGCGCGCTGTGCGACTTGGCGGGCTCGGTGATGACTTCGATGCTCATCGCGACAGGCCCTCGAAGCGCGGCGCATCGCCAAGCGCTTCTTCAGCGTGCAGCCGCACCCAGTTCTCGAACGTGGCTGTGACCCGGTCCTTATACATCTGCGGCCGCCCGGCGAACGACCGAACCTGAGGCCGCGCCTTCGCCCGCGCCTCCCCCGGGATCATGAACGTCAAAGTTTTTCGACCGGAGCCCTGCGATCCGGGGGTTCCGTTGTGGGTTGGGAGAGGTGATGTCGTTGGTTTCATGCAGGTCCTCCGTTGCTGTTCAGGGTTGTTCGCGGCCGCCGCGCGCCAGCGCGCGGCCGACGTCGGACTGGTGATCCGGCCTGTGGTGGCCGTAGTGCTTTTCGAGCGTGCGGACGGTCATGCCCAGGTACTGCGCCGCCCGCGACAGCGGCACGTTGGCCTCCATGAGCCAGGTCGCGCAGGTGTGGCGCTGCCAGTGCGGCGTAACGTCCTCGGGAAGCCCTGCATCGGCGACGATCCCTTCGTAACCGGTGCGGACCCTGCCCCTCAGAGACCGCCCGCCGTGGTGCAGGACGGTTTCGACGGGGGCCAACCCATGCTCGGCGCGCTCGGCGTTCAGCGCGTCGTCCTGGCGGCGCCACCGGCGCAGGTGGGCGAGAAGCCGTTTGGGAATGCGGTGCATCGGACGGCGCTTGTTCGGCTTGTCTGGTTCGCGCCGACCTCGGCGGAAGATCCAGCCCCGGTCCAGATCGACCCAGGCGCTGTCGTCTGACGGCGACCACCGCAGCTTGGGAAGCACGCCGGGGCGGCTGCCGGTGTAGACGCCCAGCAGCACAAAGCGCGTCAGGTGCGCGCGGTTCGACCGCGTCGAGGCGGCGGTCGGCTCCCAGCGTCCATCGCGGAACCGCGCGCCACGCGCCGCACGCAACAGGGCCGCGACTTGGGCGCGGCTAAGCGCGTCGCGGGAGCTTTCGCCCCCCGTTTCCGGATAGGTGAACGTCACCTTGCGGGTCAGGGGATGCTCGGCGGCCCACCAGCTCGTCGCCGCCGACAAGTCTTCGAGCTCACGGCGCGCCCCCGCCGCCGACACCAGCCGCGCGCGCGACGGGTCTTTAAACGACTTGACCGGCTGTTGAACGCGATGAGCGACATAGGCCAGACAGGTGCTGCGGCGCACGTGGCCCAATGTCCGCCCCGACCACCAGTCGAGGATCGCGCCGAGCCGAGCGGCCACCGCCTTGGGATCGGCGGCCTTGGGCGCCTTCTCCAGAGCGTAGAGGGCGACCACCTCGTCGATCAGGACATCTTCAGGATCCTGGGCCCGTCCCTTGGGACGCAGGGCCGCCTGCCGCGCCGTGACATACTCCGCTAGGGCGATTTCAGCTTCTTCAAGGCGTTCCGGGCCGCAGCCCGTGCTGATGTTCTTATCGCCGTCCCGGATGAAGTAGATGGGGGCGAGCGGACGTCCGGTGCGCCGGTCGACGCGCCCTGCCCGGAGGTAAAGGCGCGCGCCTTTTCGCGGCCTACCCATTCCTGAAGCTCGAACAAGCCGCGCACAGCCGCCGGCGTGACCCACCATTGGCCCAGCCGTTTGACCGCGCGCAGGTGGCCTTGGCGTATGGCTGTCCGGAACGACGTGAGCGTGAGCGGCCCGTCGGGGTAAAAAAGATCGAGCGCTTCACGGAGCGTGAGCGGTTCCTCGTCGCCCCAGTCGGCGGGGGAGGGCCGGCGTTGAATGCGCGGCGAAGGATCAGCGCGCTGGACGCCAGGGACCTTTTCTGGGTATGACACAGATTGAACAGTCTCCCTGATGACGCGCCTGCGGGCGCTGGAGTGAAAATCGGATGGCCCGGCTGCCTGCTCTGGTCGACGCCGTGGCGGCGATCGACGACCGTCCGCGAGGCGCGGTTGATCACGTCGCAAGGGCGGTCCGTGAGGCTGGCCTGATCCAGACGACCAAGCGGGGCCGCGGAGCTTCCGAGATGACGGCTCGGGATGCAGCGGCTCTGACCCTGGGGTTCTACGGCGCATTTCAGCCCGCCCAAGCAGCCCAGGCCGCTCAAGAGCTCGCAGACGCGGTCTTCGTGCTTGAGACCGGCGCCTTGACCGCTCCGGAGCTGGCGGGTTTCAAGCGCGCGGTCACCCTGGGTGAGGCTTTGGCGTGCATGATCGAGCTGGGCGGCCTGATGGATCCGGCCGCTAATGTCCGGGAGAGTGACCGGCCCAGCGGCTTTGTCGTCGTCGGAGGGGACGGTTCCGGCTACGCTGCTCTGGCTACCCTCGAGCGGCCAGACGGGATCTCCACCCTCACCCTCGCCCGGGGAACCGGGCGAGGGACCAAGGTGGCGTCCAGGACCTTTGTCCTGAGGGATCAGGCCGAGCGGGGCTTCGAGGAAGTCGCTCCCGTGCAGACGACGATCAGGCTGCACACGCGTGTGTTCAGCGCTCTTCATCGGACGCTTTTCCCGGACGGCCCTTCGTAGCCGGCGGACCTTGCGGCGTCTCCGCCTTGGGCAGATCGCCAATGTAGATGCGGCGGGCACCATCGACGATGACTTCGCCGCTCAGGCCCGACACCTGCTCCAGGCGGCGGCGTTCGCGCTTCTCCATCGCCCGGTCGGCCAGTTCGGAGTCCTTGGCCAGATAGTGCTTCAGCGTGTGGTGCACCGTCGCCAGATTGTGCGAGGTGATGGAGGCGATCTCCGGGATGTTGCAGCCGGCTAGGGCCAGCTCGAGCACCACGGTGTGACGCAGCTGGCGCAACTGCAGCTTGGGGTCGAAGCCCTTGAGCTGGCGGCGCAGGCGCGTGAAGGCCTTGGTCAGCTGGACGCCCGTGAAAGGCTTTCCGTCCTCCGCGCTGGGAAACATGTAGGCGCCATGCTCATAGGTCGCGTCCAGCACCGCGCGGGCCCGCGGGTTCTTCACCTCGATGCGGATTTCACGGCCCGTCTTGCGGCATTTGTAGAAGAAGCAGCCGTTCTCGTACTGATAGCCGTAGCGGAAGAAGCGCACGCTCTGCAGACGCTGGCCGATCTCCCACTGGGTCAGGAGCAGGCGCGCCAGCCCGCGCTCTCCGTCGGTGATTGCCTGGGTGACGGCACAGCGCAGATCGTCCGCCGTCCACACCCGCAGCTCCGATTCCGGCAGGGTGCCGCTGTAGGTGATCGTGAGCGCCGGATCGCGCCAGTTCTCGCGGACCGCCTTCTCCAGCAGGCGGCGCGTTTCCAGATAAAGCGCCTTGCGGCGATAGGGGCTGACCATCCGCTTCAGGAAGATGCGGTCGATCTGCGATTCCAGGATGGTGGACGGTGCCAGCGCGGGGTCCCAGCCCAGAAGTTCGACGATCCGCTTCTGGACGGACGCATAGGTGGCGCGCGACGCCGGCTTCAGGCGCTGCCAGTTAGAGTGTTCGCGGCGCAGCGCGATCAGCTCCTCCCATGAACGTTCGATCTTCGGCGGCCGCGGCAATTCGGCGTTTTCGAGCGCGCGCAGCTGCCCGAGCTGGCGAAACAGGGCCTCGGCCTGACGTTCGACTTCCGCCTCCATCTGCGGGGTCATGTCCGCCAGCTTCACCCCGTCGCGCCCGTTGACGAGGATCGTGCGGGTGGCGGGCCAGTCCTCCGGGCGGTTGCGCCGCACCTCGAAGCGAAACTTCACGATGCCGCCTTTGCGCGGGCGTACAGTCACGCAGGGTCCGTAGTTCTTCATCTTCAGTCCTCCTTGTTCGTGATCATCTCCTTTCATTCTGTGTGTTGCCCAGAATGATGATGGCGGTTTATTCTGTGTGTTGCCCATAATCAAGCTTGTTTTTGACGGCGCTGGCGCAGCGCCTCCAGCCGTTGCTCGATTGCAACACTGATTGAGTCGGACTGGCGGACGGCGGCGAGGGCCTGGAGGACGTCAGCCTTCAGGAACAGCGCCTGGCGCGCTTGGTCGACCGGACGCGGCAGGCGCCCGCAGCTGATGCGGCGCCAAAGGGTGGCCCGGGAGATGCGGGCCAGCGCCAAAACTTCACCGGTGGTCATCCGCTCGACGGCGGCGGCAGCTTGGGACGCGCCGTCGGACGTGGCGGCGGGGCCCTGATGGATGCTAGAGGCTGCGCGCATCAGTTCAGCGCCTTCTGCTCGAAGGGCAGGCCGCGCAGGCGGCGGCGCAGGATCAGCACCGTTTCGGCCGAGGCCTTCGCGCGGCGCCCGGCGATGTTCAGGAGCGGGTCCTGCAGCGCGATCAGCGTCTTTTCCTCGACCAGCGCATGGGGGGCGCTGCGCACCGCGATGGAGATGTGGTCGTTAATCCAGTCCGACAGGATCAGCTCGCTGCGGGGCTCGAACGAAAAGCCGCGCCGGCCGCTCGGCCTGGCCTCAAGCTTCAGTTCTTCGGCCAGGACCGCGCCCAGGCTCTGGCGGAAGGTGGAGCGCGCCGTGTCATTCGACAGGTGGCACTTCAGACGGCGGCGCAGGCTGTCGTCGGTGGCGCCCAGGTAGAGGATCGCGCGCTTGCCGAGGCGCAGAGGGTCCAGACGCAGGCGGGCGCGGTCGAGGGCCGGCTGCAGCGCTTCGGGGTGATCCAGGAGCATGGCGTAAACGCCGCCCTCCTCGGGGATCTGGTGGATGAACTGACGGATCGCCCCGGAGGGTTGAATCAGATAAGAAGAAAGCATGGCGATGTGAGCTCCTTTTGCCCATATGGGCGATTTGCGCCCACAGGACTGCGAGCTACACCGCTTTCCCGGAAGAGTCAATATGCGCTCAGATGGGCAAAATGCGCCCACTGCCACTCAGCTAGCGGCGGCGCGCGCCGCCACCGGCTTGTCGGTCGCGGCCCTCGCGGCGCGCTCCGGCCTGGGGGTCAACACTATCCGGCGCGCCGAGGCGTCGGGGGCGTCGGTCTTGACGGCCGTCAACGCCGCGCGGCTGGTGCAGACCTTCGGCGACCTGGGCGTCATTTTCCTGGACGCCGACGGCTACGGACCCGGCCTGCGCATCCGCAGCTGATCCCGGCGCCGCCTTTAGCGCTTGAGCCGTCGCGCGCCCGTCTGACGCCGCAGGAAGCCGCCGGACAGCGGCTCCTTCCCTGAGTCCGGCACCGAGTCCGGCGTTCCGGCTCCCGCCTTGCAAAATCCTCAGGCGGCTCCGGCGCTTAGGCCGCCCGCTGGTGCGCGCTGGACTCTAATTCCGGGTTCATTTCCTGTCCGCACAAGTGAAGCAAAAACAATGAGTTAAAGGCGCCTCGAAAAGCTACCTGTCTCACACCGGCTCATGCCGGCTCCCGCCAGCTCAGTCGAGTCCGTCGCTCGGTAGCGCAACCGACAGGCCCGGCATCTCACCCCAAAAGCCCCGACCCGCAGCCCGGATCGCAAGACCGGCCCACCTCTCATCCCACTTGGAGCGATGCGATAATGTCCAACCAGACGCCCTCGCCGTCTTACGACTGCAGCCCGAAGATGGTCCGCCTGATCAAGGCGATCGCCGAACATCCCGATCTCGATTTCCGCCTCTGGGCCGGGATGACGATCTTGATCAACCTAGACGTCGGAGACCCTTCGGCCGACGCCGAGGATGTGGCGATCGACGTGGTCAGTTCGTGCCTGATCAGCGGCGCTTACCTCGACCATCTCGACGACGAGTTCGACCTAGTGGCTCAGCCGGACGGCACCGTGACCCACGTCGACTACGACGCGGTCTACGGGGAAGACATCCGTGCGGCCGCCCTGTTGGCGCTCATGAAGTCGCCGGACATTCAGGCCCGCCAGCTGGCTCTGCGCGAGCTCGCCATGTCCACGGCCAACGAGGCTGACGTCGAGGTCACCGCGGCGGCCCTGCTGCGCGTCGCGGATTGGATCTCGGCGGAGAACTTCACCACCCACTGATCCTTCACCCCAAAGGCCCCAGATCCCGTCATGACCGTTCCACACCCTCAATCCTGGCGCGCCCCACCCAAGCAGAAGACCCCGTCGGGCGCGCTGCCCCATTTTCGCGGACCCTTCACCTGCGAAATGTCGTGCGCGATGCCGCTCCGGGAGGGAGCGCCCGTCCCGCCGCTGATGTACGCCGCCCTTCTCTCCCAAGCTCCGGACGCGGACGGCTACAACTTTGTGGAGGTCGAGGGCGGCTGGCCGCGGCATCCTGTGAGGATTGTCGGGCGGTCCGCCACTCACCTGGCGATCAACCACCCCGTGCTGTTCGAAGTGCCGCCGCAAGACGTGGCCAGTCTGGCCCTGTTCGACCAACCCGATCCCGGGTCGGGCGCGCTGTTGTTTTACGGTGCCTTGCGCTCGAATAAGGTTCAGTCCGAACCGGAACGCCGTTTCGAGTTCCCGACCTTTGGAATTCTCCTGAAGCGTCCGCCCGGCGCGATCAGCATTCCTTAGTTTCAGCGCTCTGCGGCTCTAGCGCAGGCCTAACCTCCAAGGTGACGCCATGCATGCACAATGTGGGGCGGCCTCAGCACGCCGGCCTGGCCGGATGGACGGATCTTTTATTCAGCGACGGCGGTCTGGTTTGACTTGTGCTGCAACGACTCGGATCGTGCGCCCAAACCGCTACCCCATGACTCCGGCACCAGCAGCTCCCCGTTGCAGACAGGATCCAAGGCATCCGCTTCTGCGAGCGCCCACTCCTTCCAGTCCTTCAGCTCGGGCCCGTGACCTGCCTCTAAAAGCGCAGCTACCATCCCTCTGATATCCTGCGCGCTTCGCCAAGCAGCGCCTTGAGCAAGCAGATGCTCGCGGCGTTCTTTCACCTCCCGTGCCCGCCGCTCCTGCTCTCGCTGCTCAGCCTCCGCTCGACGCCGGGCGACCTCGACTTCATTCTCCCGGCGGCGCTTGAGCAGATAATCATGCCATGAGACGCAGCTTGAGCGGAACTCGGCCTCGCCCGCCACGACCATCGTCAGCACGATTTCCGTGAGCTGATCTTCGAGCTTTCCCGTGTCGCCATCGTTCCAGACGCCGTTTGCACCTTCGGCGGGCCATCGCGGTTTCAGCTCCAGCCGCAGTGGGCCCGACGCATCCTTACGCGTTTCATGCTCCCCGTGCCGGTTCGGCCTTGCGCCAGGATGATCCAGGGCGAACGTCAAGTTCTGCTCACCAATCACGGCGCACAGATCCCGCCCCGCTTTGTCGCGGATTTCTAAACGGCCGCCGACTTTCGCGAGCCCGCCGCCGATCGCATTGAGGAGGCGCAGCCGCCGCTGCTCGAAGCCTGATACGAAGCGGGGCTCATACCAGGACGCCATCCAAGAGACTTCGCGCTGCTTCGCCCTAAGCTTATCGTCCGTCTGAAGCAGCTTCCGGATGGGCGACACGGGAGCTGACAGATCCTTGCACCTCGCTACCCTGCCCAGCTGCTTCGCCATTCGCGCACGGACGTCATCCAAGGGCTCGACGAAGACTGGAGCAGGCGGATCCGCTTCGGCGAGCTCCGCGGCGGGATCGTACCGCCAAGCCCGCCCCGCAGTGCTCCCGATCTGCACCACATGCGGCATGCCCGGTCCGCGAAGCGGAAGCGCGGCCTTCACCACTGGCTTTCCGGCCTTTAACCTCGCCCAGTAACCTCGCTCAGGCACCGGCACCTGCGCCCGAACGCAGCACTTCTTGATCCAGACGTCCGAGACCCCGAAGCTGACTGCGACAGATCGGACGGGTTCAGTCCAGACCCGATCGTAGAGAGCTTCCCTGGTCAGCGTGGACATACGATCCCCTGATTTTCGATTTGCAGTGAGCTTGGGGCAACTCGCTTCTGCGCACTCGGTCAGCTTCGCCAGTAAGTGGGACCATACACACTCTGACCGACAAGCCACTGACAGCAAACGGCGTCGGTTGATTGCCATTCCCGATGTATGGCGACCCTTCAGGGCGACGAAAGCGAAGTTGGCCTGATGCAGCCTTCTCTCTTCCCATGCGCACAAGCGATCAGCGAGTTCTTGGCGAGTTCCTGGCTATCAACTCGCCACTCAAGCCATCTAACTTATTGAAAAGAATGGTGGACGCGACAGGGATTGAACCTGTGACCCCTACGATGTCAACGTAGTGCTCTCCCGCTGAGCTACGCGTCCGCCGTGACGGTTCCGACTCCGCAAACGCGGCCCCGGAACGGGAAGGCGCGGTCCATAACCCGACGGGTCGCGGGCCGCAAGGGGGCCGGGCCGGAAACGAAAAAGGCCGGGGCTTCCCCCGGCCTTTTCCATTCTGGTCGGTGCCTCAGCCGGCCGCGAGGTTGCGCAGCACGTAGGGCATGACGCCGCCGGCGCGGAAGTAGTCCAGCTCGGTCTGGTTGTCGATGCGGCAGCGGACCGGGAAGCGGGCCATCTTGCCGTCCGAGGCGCGGAACAGTTCGACCCACAGGTCCTGACGGGGCTTCAGCTTGCCGACGTTGGCGTCGGACAGGCCGCGGATCGTGACGATTTCCTCGCCGGTCAGGCCCAGACGGGTCCAGCCCTCCTGCTTGAACTGCAGCGGCACCACGCCCATGCCGATCAGGTTGGAGCGGTGGATGCGCTCGTAGCTCTCGGCGATGACGGCGCGGACGCCCAGCAGGCGCGTGCCCTTGGCCGCCCAGTCGCGCGACGAGCCGGTGCCGTATTCCTTGCCGGCGAAGACGACCAGCGGACGCCCTTCGGCCTGGTAGCGCATGGCCGCGTCATAGATCGACATGACCTCGCCCGAGGGGAAGTGCTTCGTCACCCCGCCCTCGATTTCGGGCGTCATGCGGTTGCGGATGCGGATGTTGGCGAAGGTGCCCCGCATCATGACTTCGTGGTTGCCGCGACGGGCACCGTACGAGTTGAAGTCCAGCGGCTCCACGCCGTGGTCGACCAGGTATTTGCCGGCCGGCGACGACGCCTTGATCGAGCCCGCCGGGCTGATGTGGTCGGTGGTGATGCTGTCGCCGAAAATGCCCAGGATGCGGGCCTCGACCACGTCCCTGACCGGCGCGGCCTCCATCGACATGCCGTCGAAATAGGGCGGGTTCTGCACATAGGTGGAGGCGCCGTCCCACTGGTAGGTCTGGCCGCCCTCGACCGCGATCGCCTGCCAGTGCTTGTCGCCCTTGAAGACGTCCTTGTAGCGCTTGGCGAACATGGCCGGGGTGACCGACTTCTTCTGGATCTCGGCGATCTCCTGCGAGGTCGGCCAGACGTCCTTCAGGAAGACGTCCTTGCCCTTCTTGTCCTGGCCGAGCGGCTGGGTGGCCAGGTCGATGCGCATGGAGCCCGCCAGGGCGTAGGCGACGACCAGCGGCGGCGAGGCCAGGTAGTTGGCCTGCACGTCCGGATTCACCCGGCCCTCGAAATTGCGGTTGCCCGACAGCACGCTGGTGGCGACCAGGCCGTTCTCGTTGATCGCCTTCGAGATCGCCGGGTCCAGCGGGCCGGAGTTGCCGATGCAGGTGGTGCAGCCGTAGCCGACCAGGTTGAAGCCCAGCGCGTCCAGGTCCTTGGTCAGGCCGGCGTCGGTCAGATAGTCGGTGACGACCTGCGAGCCCGGGGCCAGCGAGGTCTTGACCCAAGGCTTGGGCTTCAGACCCAGGGCATGGGCCTTGCGCGCCACCAGACCGGCGGCGATCAGGACCGAGGGGTTGGAGGTGTTGGTGCAGCTGGTGATAGCGGCGATGACCACGTCGCCGTCGCCGATCGTGAACTTCTGTCCGTCGACCCTGGCGCGTTCGGCATCGACCGGGCGGTTGAAGGTGCCGGTCAGGTGGCCTTCGAACTCGACCGCGGCGGTGGTCAGGGCGACCTTGTCCTGCGGGCGCTTGGGTCCGGCCAGCGACGGCACGACGGTGTCCAGATCCAGCTCCAGCACGTCGGTGAAGACCGGCTCTTCGGAGCCCGGCTCGATCCACAGACCCTGGGCCTTGGCATAGGCTTCGACCAGGGCGACACGCGCCTTGTCGCGGCCGGTGGCCAGCAGATAGTCGATCGTCGCCTGCGAGGTCGGGAAGAAGCCGCAGGTGGCGCCGTATTCCGGGGCCATGTTGGCGATGGTCGCCTGGTCTTCCAGCGTCATGGCGGCCAGGGCGTCGCCGAAGAATTCCACGAACTTGCCGACCACGCCCTTCTTGCGCAGCATCTGGGTGACGGTCAGCACCAGATCGGTGGCGGTCGCGCCTTCGGGCAGGCGGCCGGTCAGCTTGAAGCCCACGACCTCGGGGATCAGCATCGGGATCGGCTGGCCCAGCATGGCCGCCTCGGCCTCGATGCCGCCGACGCCCCAGCCCAGCACGGCCAGACCGTTGATCATGGTGGTGTGGCTGTCGGTGCCGACGACGGTGTCGGGATAGGCGATCGTCGCCTTGCCCTCGGCGTCGGTCCAGACGGTCTGGGCCAGGTTCTCGAGATTGACCTGGTGGCAGATGCCGGTGCCGGGGGGCACGACGCGGAAATTGTTGAAGGCCGAGGAGCCCCAGCGCAGGAATTTGTAGCGCTCGATGTTGCGCTCGTATTCGCGCTCGACGTTCTGGCCGAACGACTGGGGCGTGCCGAAGTGGTCGACCATGACCGAGTGGTCGATGACCAGGTCGACGGGGTTCAGCGGATTGATCTTCGACGGATCGGCGCCCAGGCCGGTCATGGCGTCGCGCATGGCGGCCAGATCGACGACGGCGGGCACGCCGGTGAAGTCCTGCATCAGGACCCGCGCGGGACGGAAGGCGATCTCGTGCTCGACCGCGCCCTTGTTGTCGATCCAGGCGGCCACGGCCTTGAGGTCGGCCTCGGTGACCGAGACGCCGTCCTCGTTGCGCAGCAGGTTCTCCAGCAGCACCTTCATCGAGCGCGGCAGGCGGCCGATGCCCGTCAGACCGGCTTCCTCGGCGGCGGGAAGGCTGTAATAGGCGTATTTCTTGCGCCCGACGGTCAGGTCCCGGCGGGTTTTCAGGCTGTCGACTGACGGCATGGGAGGCTTCCTCTGGTCATCGCCGCCCGAACATCCGGTCGCACCCTCCCGCGCATATCGACGGGGCGCACAGGTCCCCGCCGCGCGCGCTCAGGGCCTGCTGCGGCTGCGGCGGTCATAATCCGCGCGGGCGCGCCCGTCCATGAGTCCACGACGGCGTCGTGGACATTGAGAACGGGTCGCAGATGATCGCGGCCCTGCACGTCTCCGACCTGTCCATCGCGCGCGGCGAACGACGGCTGTTCGCGGGGCTGTCGTTCGCCCTCGCCGCCGGCGAGGCGGCGCAACTGACGGGCGCCAACGGCGCGGGCAAGACCTCGCTGCTGCGCGCGGTCGCCGGACTGCTGCGGCCCGACGCCGGCGAGGTGCTGTTTGAAGGGGCGGACGGCCCGCTGGACGCGGGCACGGCGCGGTCGACCGGCGTGCAGATGCTGGCGCATCAGGAGGGATTCCGGCCCGGCCGCACGGCGCGTGCGGAGCTGGACTTCCAGGCGCGCTGGTTCGGGGCCCGGGCCGAGGCGGTGACGGCCGCGGCCCGGCGACTGGACCTGACCCCGCTGCTGGATCTGGAGGTCCGGGTGCTGTCGGCCGGGCAGCGCCGCCGCCTGGCGCTGGCGTCGCTGGTAGCGGCGAACCGGCCGCTGTGGCTGCTCGACGAGCCGCTGGCGCCGCTGGATGCGCGGCGACGCGCCCAGGCGGCCGGGATCATGGCCGAACATCTGAACGCCGGCGGCCTGATTCTGGCGGCCGTGCACGATCCGCTGCCGGTGGCGGCGCGCGAGATCGTCGTGGGGGCGGCGGCATGAGCGCGCTCCTGCTTCTGTACCGCCGCGAACTGGCCCTGCTGTGGGCCGGCGGCGGCGGGCCTCTGCTGGCCTGCGGCTTCGCCCTGGCCGTGACCGCCGCCCTGCCACTGGCCATCGGCTCGGAGCCCGTCCGGCTGGTCCCCATCGCCGCGGGGGCGACGTGGATCGTGCTGGCGCTGGCGTCGCTGCTGTCCCTCGAACGCCTGTTCGAGCGCGACCACGAGGACGGGGCGCTGGACCTCCTGGCGCTGGGCCCCCTGACGCTGGAGGCGGCGTTCGCGGTCAAGACGGCGGCGCAGTGGACCGCCGTCGGCCTGCCGCTGGCGCTGGCGGCACCGGTGGCGGCCCTGTCGTTGGGCCTGGATCCGGGGCTCGCGCCGCTGACCGCGGGTGCCGCGGCGCTGGCGGGCCTCGGCTTCGCGGCGGTGGGCGCGCTGGCGGCGGCCCTGTCGCTGGGGTCGAAGCGGGGCGGCCTGCTGGTCGCCGTCATCGCCTTGCCGCTGTATGCGCCGCCGGTGATCTTCGGCGCCGGGGCGGTGACGGCGGCGCAGCAGGGGTCAGCGCCGGGCCCGGCGCTGGCGCTGCTGGCCGCCTATGCCCTGTGCGCCTGCGCCCTGACGCCGTTCGCGGGCGGGGCCGCGATCCGGAACGCCCAGGGATGAGCCGGGCGACGAGCGACGTCGCGTCGCTTGTTCCGCGCGGCGGCGGGGGGTAGAGCGCGCGCCATGTTCGGTCTGGCCAATCCCGAGCGCTTCATGCGCTTTTCGGCGCCTCTGGTCGGGCCGCTGTGGCTCGCGGCCGGCTTGCTGCTGGCCGTGGGCGGCTGGCTGTCGCTGACCGCGCCGCCCGACTACCAGCAGGGCGACAGCGTGCGGATCATGTTCGTGCACGTGCCGGCGGCCTCGCTGGGGCTGACGGCCTATGCGGCGCTGGGGGTCAGCTGCCTGTTCTCGCTGGTCTGGCGTCACCCGCTGGCCGACGCCGCGGCGCGCGCCGCCGCCGTGCCGGGCGCGGCCTTCACCGGACTGGCCCTGATCACCGGCGCGATCTGGGGCAAGCCGATGTGGGGCGTGTGGTGGACCTGGGGCGACGCGCGGCTGGTCTCGGTGCTGGTGCTGTTCCTGTTCTATCTGGCCTGGCTGGCGTTGAGGTCGGCCATCGAGGACGAGGCCAGGGCCGCGCGCGCCGCCGCCGTGCTGGGACTGGTCGGGCTGATCAACCTGCCGATCGTGAAATTCTCCGTCGACTGGTGGAACACCCTGCATCAGCCGGCCAGCCTGCTGCGCGCCGACGGGCCCGCGATGACGGCCGCCTATCTGACGCCGCTGCTGACCATGATGGCGGCCTATGGCGTGCTGTTCGCCGCGGTCTGGATCACCGGCATCCGCACCGAGGTGCTGAGCCGTCGCCTGCGCACCCTGCGCGCCCGCCGCGCGATGGAGGTCTGATGCCCGAAGTCGCCCGCAGCTACGTCGAACACGTCGCCGCCGCCTGGGGGATCAGCGCGGTCGTGCTGGCGGTGGTGGCCGGGCGCGCCGCGCTGGCCGCTCGGCAGGTCCGGGCCCGGCTGAAGGAACTGGAGGACGCGGAATGACCCGCTGGCTGGCGTTCGCGCCCCTGGTCGTGCTGGCCGCGCTGGCGGCGCTGTTCATCGGCTGGTCGCTGAAGCGCGATCCGGACATCAAGCCCGCCGCCCTGGTCGGCCGGCCGGTGCCGGAGACGGTGCTGCCCATGCTGGCGGGGGACGGGACCGGCGCGGTGCTGGACCTGAAGACCGCCGGACGCGGGCGGCCGATGCTGATCAACGTCTTCGCCAGCTGGTGCGCGCCCTGCCGGGTCGAACACCCGAAGCTGCTGGCGCTGAAAGCCCAGGGCGTCACCGTGATCGGCGTCGCCTACAAGGACCGGCCGGAGGATACGCGCGCCTTCCTGACCGAGCTGGGCGACCCCTTCGCCTTCGTGCTGGTGGACGCCGAGGGACGGGCCGGGCTGGATCTCGGCATCACCGGCGCGCCCGAGACCTTTGCCGTCAACGCCATGGGCACGGTCACGGCCAAGCATTCGGGTGCCCTGCTGGACGACGCCGACGTGGCCCGGCTGGTCGCGGCCATGCAGGCGCCCGCCCCGCAGGCGCGGCGTTAACCGTTCCGCGACGGATTTCGTTAACCCTGCGGCCATGACCGCCATCGGCCCCGGCTTTACTCCCTCGCCCGCCCCCGCCCAGAGCGGCGCCGCCCCCGGGGCGCGCGCGGCACAGGCGGCCTTCTTCCGCGCGGCCATGTCGGCGGCCCAGACGATCCAGCCGATCGCCCCGATCGCCGCGCCGACGCCGCAGGCCCGGACCGCGCCGGCCGGGGACGCGGCGGAATCCCGGCCCGCCCGCCCGGGTGCCCTGCTCGACATCCGCGTCTGACCGCTTCGCAAGAGGCGCGGATCGTGGTTTCAGTCCGAACATGACGCGCGCGGCGAGAGAGCCCTTCTTCACCCCCGACATGCTGCGCGGCGTGGCCGTGGGCGTGCTGGGCGGGGTGGTCCTGGCCCTGACCGGCGCCTTTCAGACCCACCAGGCGCCGTTGTGGCTGAGACTGGCCTACTGGATCTTCGTCATGGTCACCGGCGGGCTGTGGGCCCATGCGGTCTCGCGACCGGTCGAGCGCCGCATCGACATGTACGAGCGGCCCTGGCTGATGGTGGCGGCCTTGACCGCGGTGATCACCCTGCCGATGACGGCCTGGGTCTGGGCGGTGACCGGGCCGGTGCTGCACGGCGGGATGATGCCGGTCGGGGCGCTGCCGCACATGCTCGTGCCGGTTCTGACCGTGACCGCGACCTTCAGCGCGGTGAACGTCTTCCTGGGGCGCGGCAAGCCGGTACAGACGCACGCCCAGCCCGCCGGCGAAGGCACGGCGCGCTTCCTCGACCGCCTGCCGCCGAAGCTGCGCGGCGCGCGGCTGATCGCGGTGCAGGCCGAGGATCACTATCTGCGCCTGCACACCGACCGGGGCTCGGACCTGATCCTGATGCGGTTGTCCGACGCGATCGCCGAACTGGAAGGGCTGGAGGGCGCCCAGACCCACCGCAGCTGGTGGGTCGCGCGCGACGCCGTGCGCGACGTCGACCGCGGCGACGGCCGCGCCAGCCTGACGCTGGAGGGCCCCCTGGTCGCCCCCGTCAGCCGCCGGCACGCCAAGGCGCTGCGCGCGGCGGGGTGGTGGTGAGGTTGACCTCAGGGCTTGGGGCTTGGGACTTGGGGCTTGGGGCTTGGGGCTTAGGGCTTAGGGCTTAGGGCTTGGGAATTCGGGCAGCAGGTCCCGGTGCTTGTCCCGTCGGCATCCCCAAGACCCAAAACCCAAGACCCAAGACCTAAGCCCTAAGCCCTAAGCCCCCTACCCCTACCCCTACCCCTACCCCTACCCCTGCCCTCCCCCTACCCCCTCCACGTCCCGTGGAACCCCGCCGGCAGGGCGACGTCGGCGCGCCAGCTGACGATCGGGCCGTCCGACACGCGGGCGGCGTCCAGCACGTGCAGCTCGGTCCGCGCGGCGGCCAGGTTGATCGAGGGCACCACGATCCAGGCGTCGCGCTCGGCCGTGCGGCCGGGCCTGGGCACGAACAGCGCCTCCTCCACCACGTGGGCGTCGCCGAAGTCGAACACGTCCGACCGGCCCGAATCCCAGTCGCGCACCGCCAGACCGGTGGCCAACGGACGGTCGCCGCGCTCGCCGGTGACGTGGACCGTCAGCGACCGGCGCAGGCCGCGGCGGCGCGGGTCGGCGCTGACGAACTCGGCGGTGACGTCCGTGCGCGCGAGGTCCGCGCGGCCGTCGGGACGCAGGGTGACCATGGACAGGACGCTGGGCGCGCCGGGAACGCGGCCCTTGCCCTCGACCAGCACGCGGGCGCCGTCGACGCCGAACTGGACGTCCTCCCCGGCCGGCACGTCGAAGCGGATCGTGCCGTCCGCCTCCTCCCAGGCGTCGCCCAGATGGAAGTGGCTGAAGGTCGGCAGCTCGTACGTCCGCATCGTCGACAGGTCGTCCTTGTCCACGACGGCGACCAGCGTCCCCATCTCCGGGCGCCAGTCCAGCCGGGCCGAGAACGGCATGCCGTTCCGCGCGAACACCCACGGCTGCAGCACGAAGATCAGGTGCCGGTCGGTGGCGGTGAAGTCGTGCATGTAGCTGGCGCGGGGCAGCTTCAGCATCCGCCCGTCGATCAGGGCGCCGTCGGGGCGCAGCGACCAGACCACGGCCATGTCGCCGTTCGTGCCCACGTTCCACACCGTGCCGTCGCGGTCGACGCGGGGGTGGGCCTGGAACGGCATGCCCTTCAGGTCGTCGCGCAGGGTGACGAAGCCCTCGGTGGCCAGGGTGTCGGCGTCCATGGCCAGCGGCGAGCCGCCCTCCCACAGGGCCCAGACCTTGTCGCCCACGGCCATGACCGAGGTGTTGGCGGCGTTGGCGTCGTCGTTGGAGCCGACCCTGGCCCGGGCATCGCCGACCGTGCCGAAGCCCGGCGTGACCATGGCGTCCAGCTCGCTCTCCCAGCGCCGCTTGGGCGTGTCGGCGAAGCGGGCCTGCATCGTCGCCCGGCCGTCGGAGACGCGGAAGGCGCGCATCAGGCCGTCGCCGTCGAACCAGTGGGTGACGCTGCCGCCCGGACGGCGGAATTTCGCCGGGCCGTTGCGGAACAGCGCGCCCTCCAGAGCGGCCGGCGCGCGGCCGTGGAGCCGCGTCATGGCGTGGCGGGCGACGTCGGCCTCCACGTCGCGGGTGGCCAGGCTCCAGTCGTGGGCGACCCGGTCCAGCACGGCGGCGCGGACCAGCTCCGGCGTGGCGACCGCGGCCGACAGGGCGGCGCAGCCGGTGAGGAAGGAACGGCGGCTGGTCATCACTTCAGCTCGATCGCCTGGGTGACCGCGCCCTCGACGCGGAAGCTGGCGCGGCTCCAGCTGGCCGGGCCCATATTGCCGACGGCGTTGTTGGAAAAGGCGTAGGGCTCGGTCGGCATGCCGAACGGATTGAAGTCCATCTCGCCGTCGTCGTCCCAGTCGTGGAAGGACCGCATGGCATAGTCGCCGGGCGGCAGGTCCTCGAAGGTGATCACCGTCACGCCCCGCTCGACCCGGGCGACGGCCGAGGCGACCGGCGATCCGCCGCCATAGGCCGCGGCCGAGTCGAACAGCGCCGCATGGATGGTCCCGGTCGAGCTGCCGGTGGTGAACTCGAAGGTGATCTTGCCGGCGTCCTGGGAGAAGGCGGCGGTCGGGGCGGTGAGCAGCAGGGCGGCAGCGGCGATCAGGGTCTTCATGGCGGGTCCTCCAGAGGCGGCGCCGGGGTGGCGTCCGTCGATGGAGCGACCGTGCCGACGGTCCCGCGGCACCGCCACCGGACATGCGCCGCCGGCCGCCCGGATTTCGCCGACGACCACGCCCGACCGTTCGCGAAGCGCGAACGACCGCGTCAGCCGGCCTCGATGTGGTCGATATCGTCGTCGGTCAGGCCGAAGTGGTGGCCGATCTCGTGGATCAGGACGTGGGCGACCATCTCGCCGAGCGTCACCTCGCCGTGCTCGGCCCACTCGTCGAGGATCGGCCGGCGGTACAGGAAGATGCGCGACGGCTCGGGCGCCGGACCCAGCGAGTCCCGGGCTCCCACGTCGACGCCGTGATACAGGCCGGTCAGCTCGAACGGGTCCTCCATCTCCATCATCTTCAGCGTCTCTTCGTCGGCGAAGTCGTCGACGCGGATCACCACGTCGCCGGCGAGGCCCCTGAACGGTTCGGGCAGGGCGTCGAACGCCGCGCGCGCCAGGGCGGCGAAGTCGTCGAGCGAGGGGGCGGCGCGGTCTGTCCAGTCGGTGGTCATGCCAAGGGAATAGGGACGAGGGATGAGGGATGAAAGAGCTCCGAACCCGAACCCTAATCCCTAGTCCCGCATCCCTGATCGGGTATGGTTACCGAATCAGGACGCCGGGAGCTGATCGAGGGGCATGGCCGACGCCGACATGGCCTATTGGGCGACCGCGGGGGCCGCCGGACTGGCGCTGGCCGTCGGCGCCTGGTCGTGGCGCTTCACCGCCCGGGCCCGCGCGCGGCTGGACGTCCTGACCCACGCCGTCGACGAGGAGAAGCGCAAGGGCGACCTGTGGCGCGCGGCATGGGCCGCCGGAGGCGACCTCAGGGTCGGCCCGCTAGGCGGCTTCGACGGCCCCCGCCTCCTGGGATCCGACCTCGTCGCCCGCGATCTGACCGGCGACGAGGAGCCGACGGGCGACTCCGTGCTTGCGCGGTTGCGGGTCGATCTGGGCGCGGCGATCGACGCGCTGGAAGCCGACGGACGTCCGTTCGAGTCCCGGCTCGGCGCGGGCGACAGGACCTGGCGCGTCACCGGCCACGTCGAGGCGGGACAGGCCTGGCTGGCGATCGCCGAAGCCCCGGCCGCGCGGGCGACCGAGGGTGCCGCCGGCTTCGTGGCGGAAGCCTCCCCCGTGCCGACCTGGGCGCTGGACGGCGGCGGCCGGCTGGTCTGGGCCAATCGGGCCTGGCTGGAGACCGTCAAGGCGGTCAGCGTCGAGGAGGCGGCCCGCCGGGAGATCAGCTTCGACCGCGGGGCCGACGCCCTGGCCATGGAGGCGGCGCGGCTCGGCCAGCGGCAGGAGGGCTTCCGCTGGACCGCCGCCGACGGCCGTCGCCGCGCCTGGCGAATCGTCGCCGAGCCCACGCCGGGGGGCGCCGCCACGGTCTATGCCCTTGAGGTCACCGAGGCCGAGGAGACGCGCGACACCCTGCGTCGCCACGTCGAGGCGCACGACGAGACGCTGAACCACCTGGCCGACGCGGTCGCTATCTTCGGTCCCTCGCGGCGGCTGGCCTTCCACAACGTCGCCTTCCAGCAGCTGTTCGGCCTGGACGCCGCCTGGCTGGACGAGCGGCCGACGCACGCGGAACTGCTGGACCGGCTGCGCCAGCGTCGCCTGCTGCCCGAGGTGGTCGACTACGCCGGCTGGAAGGCGGCCGAGCTGGAGTTCTACGGCGCCGCCGAGGCGGGCCCGGACGACGGCTGGTCGCTGCCCGACGGCCGCACCCTCCGCGTCGTGCGCCAGCCCCACCCGCTAGGCGGGCTGCTGCTGCTGTTCACCGACATCACCGACGAGCTGAAGCTGCGCAGCCGGTTCAACGCCCAACTTCAGGTCCAGACCGCGACCCTCGACAAGCTGAACGACGCGGTCGCCGTGTTCGGCTCGGACGGGCGTCTGCGGCTGCACAACGAGGCGTTCGAGGGCTTCTGGAAGCTGGGCGGCGACGAGCTGCGCGCCGCGTCCGACTTCGACGCGGTGGCCGAACTGTGCCGGCGCGTCATGCCCGACCCCGGCCTGTGGCTGGGTCTCAAGGCGCGCATCGCCGACCCCGACCCGGAGAGCCGCGTGGCCGTGTCGGGGGAAGGGGCGACCGCCGACGGACGGCTGGCCGCCTGGCAGACCCGGCCGCTGCCGGACGGCGCGACGCTGGTCGCCTTCTCGGACGTCACCGCGCGGCGCGGCCTCGAGCGGGCGCTGCAGGACCGCGAGGCGGCGCTGGAGGCCAGCCAGGCGCTGAAGCGCGAGTTCGTCGGCAGCGTCTCCTATGAACTCCGCACGCCGCTGACGACCATCGTCGGCTATTCCGAACTGCTGGAGATCGCCGGCGACCTGCCCGACCGGGCGCGCCAGCACGCGGGCGCCATTCGCACGGCGGCGCAGCAGCTGGCCCGGTCGATCGACGACGTGCTGGACATGGCCCAGATCGACGCCGGCGAGATGGAACTGGCCCACGCCGACACCTCGGTTCCCGCGCTGATCGAGGACGCCGCCGAGCGCGTGCGGGCGCGGGTCGAGGGGCGCGGCGCGGCGCTGCTGGTCGAGGTCGATCCCGGCGTCGGCGCGATCCAGGCCGACGGCCGCCGCGTGGCCCAGGCGCTGGACCACCTTCTGGACAATGCCGCGCGGGCCGTCGCCGAGGGCGGGCGCGTCACGCTGGAAGCCCGCGCCGGTCCGGACGAGGTGCGTCTGCGCGTGTCCGACACGGGTCGCGGCATCGCCTATCACCTGCAGGCCCACGTCTTCGACCGCTTCGTGCGGCGCGAGCGCGGCGGGCCGGGCGTCGGACTGGCGCTGGTCAAGGCGCTGGTCGAGCTGCACGGCGGCTGGGCCGAGGTCGAGAGCGAGCCGGGCAAGGGCGCGACCTTCATCCTGCACCTGCCGCGCCGCGCGGCCGGCAAGGTCTCCGCCCCCGAGCTGGAACTGCGCGCCTAGACCTCGCGCACCGGCGCCGGGGCGCCTATCTGGGCGGGACCGTCCGCAGGAGCGCCCCATGAAGACCATCGGCTACGCCGCCCACTCCACCACGTCCCCGCTGGAACCGTGGACGTTCGAACGGCGCGACCTGCGCGACAACGACGTGCAGATGTCGATCCAGTACTGCGGCGTCTGCCATTCGGATCTGCACCAGGCGCGCAATGACTGGGGCTGGTCGTCCTATCCGGTGGTGCCGGGCCACGAGATCGTCGGCGTGGTCACCGCGGTCGGTGCCGGGGTGACGAAGTTCAGGGAGGGCGACCGCGTCGCCGTCGGCTGTCTGGTCGACAGCTGCCAGTCCTGCGACCAGTGCGACAAGGGCGAGGAACAGCTCTGCCGCAACGGCAACACCCAGACCTACAACGGCCAGGACCGGATCACGGGCGAGCCGACCTACGGCGGCTATTCCCGGGACCTGGTGGTCCGCGAGGAGTTCGTGCTGCGCATGCCCGAGGGGCTGGACCCCGCCGCCGCCGCGCCCCTGCTGTGCGCCGGCATCACCACCTGGTCGCCGCTGAAGACCTGGGGCGTCAAGGAAGGCACCCGCGTCGGCGTCGTCGGCCTGGGCGGCCTCGGTCACATGGCGGTCAAACTGGCCGTCGGCCTCGGCGCCCACGTGACGGTGCTGAGCCGGTCGGCCGACAAGGAGGCCGACGCCAAGGCCCTGGGCGCCCACGCCCTGCTGGTCTCGTCGGACCGCGCGGCGATGAAGGCGGCGTCCAACAGCCTGGACCTGATCATCGACACCGTGCCGGTCGAGCACGACCTCAACCCCTATCTGCCGCTGCTGGACGTGGACGGCACCCTCGTGCTCGTGGGCCAGCTGGGCCCCATCCCGAACATGTCCAGTCTGCCGCTGCTGCTGGCGCGCCGCCGCGTCTCGGGCTCGCCCATCGGCGGCATCAAGGAGACGCAGGAGATGCTCGATTTCTGCGCCGAGAAGGGAATCCTGCCCGACGTCGAGATGATCCGCATGGACGAGATCAACCACGCCTTCGACCGGCTGGAGAAGTCCGACGTCCGCTATCGCTTCGTCATCGACATGAGCACGCTGGACGCGGCGGCCTGACGCGCCCGTTTTGACAGCCGCCATGCGCGGGCCTAACGGCTCGCGCATGGCCCTGCTCAAGACCGCCCTGATCTACGATTTCGACGGGACCCTGGCCCGCGGCAACATGCAGGAGGTGACCTTCATCCCCTCCGTCGGCATGGGCATCGGCGACTTCTGGGGCGAGGCCGACCGGCTGACGCGCGAGGCCGACGGCGACAACATCCTGATGTACATGCAGCTGATGCTGCAGCGGGCGCGCGAGAACGACGCGCCGATCACCCGGGCCATGCTGCGCGAGCACGGCCACGACGTGAAACTGTTCGACGGGCTGAAGACCGACCTGACCGGGCCGGGCTGGTTCGACCGCATCAACGCCTTCGGTGCCCGCTACGGTCTGGAGATCGAGCACTACATCGTCTCCGCCGGCCTGGAGGAGATGATCGAGGGCTGCCCGATCCGAGACGCCTTCCGCCACGTCTTCGCCAGCCACTTCGTCTATGACGACAAGGGCGTGGCCACCTGGCCGGCGGTGGGTGTCAACTACACCACCAAGACCCAGTACCTGTTCCGCATCAACAAGGGCGTGCTGAACCACTACGAGCACGAGGCGATCAACCGCTTCATGCCCGACGAGACGCGGCCGGTGCCGTTCGAGCGGATGATCTTCCTCGGCGACGGCGACACCGACGTGCCGACCATGAAGATGATGCACACCAAGGGCGGCTTCTCGATCGCCGTCTACGACCCGCGCAACTCCGACCGCGATCAGCAGAAGATCTATTCGCTGATCTCGGAGGACCGGGTGAATTTCGTCGCCGCCGCCGACTATCGTGAGGGGCGTCCGCTGGACCTGATCGTGAAGGGCCTGCTGGGCCGCATCGCCATCACCGCGGGGACGATGCCCGAGGGGGTCTGAGCGTCTCGCCCTTCCCGCGACGCCGCCCGGCGCGCTAAACTTGGCGCACGGGAGACAACGACGCATGACGACGCGAGCCAACGCGCCCGGCTGGATGACCGGCTTCGGCAATCATTTCGCCACCGAAGCGGCGCCGGGGGCCCTGCCCGACGGGCGCAACTCGCCGCAGCGGCACGCGCTGGGCCTGTACGCCGAGCAGCTGTCCGGCACGGCCTTCACCGCCCCGCGCGCGGAGAACCGCCGCAGCTGGCTGTATCGCCTGCGGCCGTCCGCCCAGCATCCGGCCTATCGTCCCTTCGACCAGGGCCACGTCCGCTCGGGTCCGTTCACCGAGGCCCCGCCCAGCCCCAACCGGATGCGCTGGGACCCGCTGCCCATGCCGACCGCGCCCACCGACTGGGTCGAGGGTCTGGTGACCTATGGCGGCAACGGCGATCCGGAGGCGGGGACCGGCACGGGGATTCACCTGTACGCGGCAAACCGGTCGATGACCGACCGGGTCTTCTACTGCGCCGACGGCGAGCTGCTGATCGTGCCGCAGCAGGGCGACCAGGTCTTCGTCACCGAGATGGGCCGCATCGACGCGCGGCCGGGCGAGATCGTCCTGATCCCGCGCGGCGTCCGCTTCCGGGTGGAGTGCGGCGGACCGATCCGCGGCTACGTCTGCGAGAACTACGGCGCGGCCTTCCGCCTGCCGGATCTGGGGCCGATCGGGTCGAACGGCCTGGCCAATCCGCGCGACTTCCAGACCCCCGAGGCCTGGTTCGAGGACGTCGACCGCCCGACCGAGTGCGTGCAGAAGTTCGGCGGCCGGCTGTGGAGCACGACCTTCGCCCACAGTCCGCTGGACGTGGTCGGCTGGCACGGCAACTACGCCCCCTGCAAATACGACACGGCGAACTTCAACACGATCGGCACGGTCAGCTTCGACCATCCGGATCCGTCGATCTTCACGGTGCTGACGTCGCCCAGCGACACACCGGGCACCGCCAACTGCGACTTCGTCATCTTCCCGCCGCGCTGGATGGTGGCCGAGGACACCTTCCGCCCGCCGTGGTTCCACCGCAACGTGATGAGCGAGTTCATGGGCCTGGTGTTCGGCGAGTACGACGCCAAGGAGGGCGGCTTCGCCCCCGGCGGTGCCAGCCTGCACAACTGCATGAGCGGCCATGGCCCCGACCAGGCCAGCTACGACAAGGCTGTGAAGGCCGATCTGAAACCCGTGAAGATCGAGAACACCCTGGCCTTCATGTTCGAGACGCGCATGCCGATCCGCACCACCACCTGGGCGCAGTCCAGCCCGACCATGCAGCTGGACTACGACGACGTCTGGACCGGGTTCGACAAGGGAAGCCTCTGATGAGGATCGCCGCGCTGGTCGCCCTGGGTCTGGTTCTGGCCGCCTGCCAGCCCGTGCCGGCGGTGGAGCCGGCGCCGGGCCAGACCCGCCCCGAGGTTCCCGCCACGGCCGAGGCCTGCCGCGCGGCCGGAGGGTCCTGGGGCCCGCAGGGCCTGCTGGGCCGCGCCCAGTGCGTCATGCCCATGCCCGACGCGGGCAAGGCCTGCCGCGACGGCGACGACTGCGTCGGCGACTGCCGCGGCGACCCCGAAAAGGGCGGCGCGGCGCCGGGCGATCCGATGACCGGGAAATGTCAGGCCACCACCAGCCCGTTCGGGTGTTACACCCGGATCGAGGACGGCAGGGCCGAGGGCATGCTGTGCGTCGACTGACGCGGTGATCTTCACGGAGACGGCCATGACGCGAGTTCTGATGAGTCTGACGGCGACCCTGGCCCTGCTGGCCGGCGGGGCCTGCACCCCCTCGCTGACCCCGCAACAGCTGGCAGAGCGCGACTGCGCCGCCCAGGGCGGCCAGATGCAGCGCGTTGGGCGGGCCCAGACGCTGCAGTGCGTGATCGCCTATCCCGACGCGGGCAAGACCTGCCGCGACGGCGACGACTGCCTGGGCGACTGCCGCGTCCCCGGCGGGGTCATCGTCGAGGACGGGCGCCCCGTCGCCGGCCAGTGCGCCGCCACCAGCGACCGCTTCGGCTGCTACACCCGCGTCGAGGACGGACGGGCCACAGCGGCGATCTGCGTCGACTGACGCGACGCGGCGCACGCATCCGGAAGCGTCGCCGTGGCGTTACTTGCCCCATGACCGAAGCGCTGACCCTGCTCGCCCTGAACCTGGCCCTGGTGCTGGCCGCCATGACCGCCCTGTGGCTGGTGGCGCTGAGGCTGAAGGACGTCAGCTTCATCGACGCCGTCTGGCCCATGGCCATGCTGCTGCTGGCGCTGGCGACCTGGCCGCGGACCGACGGCGACGAGACGCGGAAACTGCTGCTGGTGGGCCTGTGCGCGGCCTGGGCCGTGCGGCTGGGCGGGCACCTGTTCATTCGCTGGCGGGGACACGGCGAGGATCGGCGCTACAAGGCCCTGCTGGACAGCCAGGCGGAAAAGGGCCGAGGCTTCGCCGTCGCCAGCCTGCTGTTCGTCTTTCTGCCCCAGGGCGTCTTCGCCTGGCTGAACAGCCTGCCGGTGCAGCTGGGTCAGGTCGACGCGACGCCGTCGGTGGGCTGGATCGGCTGGGCGGGCGTGGCGCTCGCGGCCTTCGGCATCGTCTACGAGGCGATCGCCGACGCCCAGTTGTCGGCCTTCCGCAAGGACCCCGCGAACAAGGGCCAGGTCATGGACCGCGGCCTGTGGAACTGGTCGCGCCATCCCAACTACTTCGGCGAGGCGTGCGTCTGGTGGGGCCTCTATGCCCTCGCCGCCGAGACCACGCCGGGCCTGTGGTCGGTCGCCGGTCCGATCTTCCTGACCTTCACCCTGACGAAATGGTCCGGCATCGGCCTGACGGAGAAGGGCATGAGCGACAGCCGCCCCGGCTATGCCGACTATGTGCGGCGCACGTCGGCCTTCATCCCGTTTCCGCCGAAGTCCGCCTGAGCCCAAAGGAAAACCCCCGCCGCAGGCGCGACGGGGGTTCGATCCTCCGATCCGGTCCCGGAGGTCATGAGCCTCCGGATTCGGGATCACATGGCCTTGTCGGCCGTGGTCGGCGAGGTGTTCGGCGTGTTCTCGGTGGTCATGCCGCCGTCGGCGTTGCCGGCCTGCTGCTCGATCATGTCGGCCTTCTCGTTCAGGGCCTGCTCTTGGGCTTCCGTCGGCGCGACCGCAGCCTGTTCTTCCAGGGCGTCGGCCTGGTTTTCGGCGGCGGCGTCTTCCGGGCTCTCGCAGGCGGCCAGGCCGGCCAGGGCGAACGAGGCGACGGTGGCGATCATCAGTTTACGCATTTGGAGGTGCTCCCTTCCACTGTGGAGCCTGTTCAATGCGCCCGCCCGGATTCAGTTCACGCGTCCGTGAGAAAAGGGTGAGCGCCTCTCACGTCCCGGCGAAGGCCACGCGCGCGGCGCCCAGCAGGGCCGCGTGCTCGTGGGTGATGACCCGGGTCGGGATGGCCTTCATGTAGTCGGTGAACCGGCCCTTGCGCTCGAACCGTTCGCGGAAGGGGCTGGCCTGCAGGAAGGGCAGGATGCGCTTGGCGATGCCGCCGCCGACGTAGACGCCGCCCCGGGCACCGCAGGTCAGGGCGATGTCGCCGGCGACCGCGCCCAGAATGGCGCAGAACCGCGCCAGGGTGTGACCGCACGGGCTGTTGGGGTCGGCCAGGGCGTCCCGCGTGATTTCGGACGGATCGTCGATGTGGGTCTCGCGCCCGTCGATCTCGGCTAGGGCGCGGTGCATGTTCAGCAGACCCGGGCCGCAGATCAGCCGCTCGATCGAGACGCGATCATAGCGGCGCCGCAGGATGCGCAGGATCTCGTCCTCGACGGCGTCGCCCGGCGCGAAACAGGCGTGGCCGCCCTCCGAGGGCATGGCCATCTCCCCCCCGCGGCCGTCGCGGACCAGCGCCGACATGCCGAATCCCGTGCCGGGGCCCAGCACGGCGACGGTCGAGTCCGGGTCGCCGTCCACCGGCGCGCCCAGCCAGGCGAGGTCGGCCTCGGGCACCACGGGCGCGCCCCAGGCCAGGGCCTCGAAATCGTTGATCAGCTTGACCGGGTTCAGGCCCAGCGTCGCCAGCTCGGTCTCGGACACCCGCCACGGCGAGTTGGTCAGGTCGATCGTCCCGTCCGTGACCGGACCCGCCACGGCGATGACGCCGCCGGTCGGCTTGACCTCGCAGCCGTCGATGAAGGCTCTCACCCCGTCGAGGAAGGTCGGGTGATCCGCGCCCTTGAAGCTCTCGTGGTGCTCCAGCACGGGGCGGCCCTGGATCATGTGGGCGATGGCAAAGCGGGCGTTCGTGCCGCCGACGTCCCCGACCAGCAGGGTCTTGTCCCAGTTGATGCTCATGCTCTCTCCTAGGCGTCCACGGTGCGGTCGACGACGTTGGGGTCGGGGGGCACGTCCTCGTGCCGGGGCGACCGGGTGGGGGCGGCGAAACAGACCGAGGCCCCCTCCTCGGCGGTCGAGACGACGTGGCGGAAGGCCCCGAACAGCTCGCGGCCATAACCCCAGGCCGAACCGGCGGCGTGCTCTTCCGAGCGCAGCGCCGCGGGCCGGGTCAGCAGATCGCCGGCGCCCACGGTCGAGAGGGTCCCCGCCACGGCGTCCAGCCGGATCACGTCGCCGTCGCGCACGTGGGCCAGCGGCCCGCCGGCCAGGGCCTCGGGCGAGACGTGGATGGCCGCGGGCGTCTTGCCCGACGCGCCGGACATGCGGCCGTCGGTGACGAAGGCGACCTTGAAGCCCCTGTCCTGAAGCACCGAAAGAGCGGGCGACAGGCTGTGCAGTTCGGGCATGCCGTTGGCGCGCGGCCCCTGGAAACGCAGCACGACAACTACGTCGCGGTCCAGCTTGCCGTCCTTGAAGGCCTGCAGCGCCTCCTCCTGGCTCTCGAACACGGCGGCGGGCGCCTCGATGATGCGGTGCTCCGGCTTCACGGCCGAGACCTTGATCACCGCCCGGCCCAAGTCGCCCTGGACCAGCCGCAGGCCGCCGTCGGCCTGGAAGGGATCGGAGACGGGGCGCAGGATGTCCCGGTCCAGACTTTCCCGGACGCCGTCGACCCAGACCAGTTCGCCGTCCTGCAGCGTCGGTTCCCTGAAATAGGCCTCGACGCCGTCGCCCATGATGGTCGTCACGTCGGCGTGCATGTGGCCGTTCTCCGCCAGCTCGCGCATGACGAAGGCGACGCCGCCGGCCGCCTGGAAGGCGTTCACGTCGGCCGAGCCGTTGGGATAGACCCGCGCCAGCAGCGGCGTGACCGAACTCAGCCGGTCCATGTCGGTCCAGTCGATCAGCACGCCGGCCGACCGCGCCATGGCCACCAGATGGATGGCGTGGTTGGTCGAGCCGCCGGTGGCCAGAAGGGCCACGATCATGTTCACGATCGTGCGCTCGTCGACCACGTCGGCCATGCGGCCGCGCTTTTCGGCGGCCAGGGTGATCGCCTGCTTCGCGGCGGCCGCGGTCAGGGCATCGCGCAGACCGGTCTCCGGGTGGACGAAGGCGGTCGAGGGCATGTGCAGCCCCGCCATCTCCATCATCATCTGGTTGGAGTTGGCCGTGCCGTAGAAGGTGCAGGTGCCGGGCGAATGATAGCTGCCGACCTCGCTCTCCAGCAGGGTCCGACGGTCGACCTTGCCCTGCGCGTATTCGGCGCGGACGCGGGCCTTCTCCGCATTGGGAATGCCCGACGGCATGGGGCCGGCCGGGGCGAAGACGACGGGCAGGTGGCCGAACGCCAGCGCGCCCATGAACAGGCCCGGCACGATCTTGTCGCACACGCCCAGCATCAGGGCGGCGTCGAAGGCGTCGTGGGTCAGGGCCACGCCGGTCGACATGGCGATGACGTCGCGGCTGAACAGGGACAGCTCCATGCCCGGGCGGCCCTGGGTGACGCCGTCGCACATGGCGGGCGTGCCGCCGGCGACCTGGGCGGTCGCGCCCATCTGGCGGGCCGCCTCGCGGATGACGGCCGGGAAGCGTTCGAACGGCTGATGCGCCGACAGCATGTCGTTGTAGGCGGTGACCACGCCCAGATTGGGGGCCTTGCCGCCCATCATGGTCAGCTTGTCGGCGATCGTCTGGCCCGCGAAGGCGTGGGCCCAGTTGGCGCAGGACAGCTTGGCCCGGCCGGGCTCGTGCCCCGACGCGGCGTCCATGCGGCGCAGATAGTCGGCGCGCGTGGCGGCGCTGCGCGCGCGGATGCGGTCGGTGACCTCGGCGAGGACGGGGTTCAGGGGCTTCATGTCGCGCTCTCCGTCCACAGGACCTCAAGCGGCACGTTCGCGGCCAGAAGCGCGGCGATCGGGGTGATCTTCGGGTCGGCCGCGGCGTCGCGCTCGAAGACGGCGCGCTTCTGTTTGCCGGTGATGGCCAGCACCACCCGGCGCGCGGTCATCAGCCACGGCAGGTTCATCGACAGCCGTTCCCGGCTGGGGGCAAGGCCGTCGCGGCCCGGCGGGACGCCGACGATCGCGGGCCTCAGCGTGGGGGCCAGCAGGGTTTTCAGCGTGGGACTGTGCGGAAACATGGAACAGATATGGCCATCCTCCCCCATGCCGAGAAGGACGGCGTCGAGACGATCGGTCCGGGCCGCCAGCTCCCGCGTCGCCACGGCCGCCGCGCGGTCCACGGTCACCGAGGCGTGGAACAGCGGCACGAAGCCGGCCGCCGCCGCCCGCTCGATCAGCAGGGTCGTCCCCAGCAGGGCCGCGTTCGACTCCGGATGATCCTCCGGCACATAGCGCTCGTCGATCAGCGTCGTCGTCACGCGCGACCAGTCCAGATCCGTCCTGGCCATGCGGGCATAGATCGGCGCGGGCGTGGATCCACCCGACCCGGCGAAGGTCGCCGTGCCCCCGTTGGCCAACGCCTCGGCCAGGGTGCCCGTCAGCCGGTCCGCGCAGGCACCGGCCCACGACCCGGCGGTGGGCAGGGTCTCGATCTCACTCATTTCCGACGTTCCAGCTGCGGCCCGTGCGGCCCAGCAGATAGGACGCCTCGCGCGGGCCCCACGTTCCCGCGGCGTATTCGATCGGCTTCACCTGACCCTCGGCCCAGGCCTCCGACACCTCGTCGACCCATTTCCACGCCTGCTCGGCCTCGTCGCGGCGCACGAACAGGGTGGAGTCGCCGTTCAGCGCGTCCAGCAGCAGCCGCTCATAGGCGATGCGCCGGCGCGGCGGCCGGGCGTCCTTGTCCTCCTGCCCCCACGACAGGGACATGCGGATGGGCTGCAGCTGCATCTTCTGGTCCAGCCCCGGACGCTTGTTCATCACCGACAGGCTGATGTCCTCCTCGGGCTGCAGCTCGATCACCAGCTTGTTGGCCTGGATCACGCCGCGACCGCCCTCGAAGATGCTGTGCGGCACCTCCTTGAACTGGATCACGATCTCGGTGCGTTTCTCCGGCAGGCGCTTGCCGGTGCGCATGAAGAAGGGCACGCCCGCCCAGCGCCAGTTGTCGATGTCGGCGCGCACGGCGACGAAGGTCTCGGTATCCGAATCCAGCCCCCGCTCGTCGTCATAGCCGGGCACCTGCTTGCCCTCGCTCGTCCCCGCCACGTACTGGCCGCGCACGGTGACCCGCTCGGCCTCTTCCGGTGTGATGCGACGCAGCGAGCGCAGCACCTTCACCTTCTCGTTGCGCACCGAGTCCGGCTGCAGGTCGCTGGGCGGCTCCATGGCGACCAGACACAGCAGCTGCAGCATGTGGTTCTGCAGCATGTCGCGCAGCGCGCCGTATTCGTCGTAATACGGCCAGCGGTCGCCGACGCCGACGGTCTCGCCCACGGTGATCTGGACGTGGTCGATGTTCTGGCTGTTCCACAGCGGCTCGAACACCGTGTTGCCGAAGCGCAGGGCGACCAGGTTCTGGACCGTCTCCTTGCCCAGATAGTGGTCGATGCGGAACACCTGCTGTTCCGAGAAGGCGTCCGACACCGCGTCGTCGATCTCGCGGAAGGTCTCCAGGTCGCGTCCGACCGGCTTTTCCAGCACCACCCGGTCGTCGGCCTCGGCCAGGCCGGCGGCGCGCATGGCGGTGACGATGCGGGCGTACAGCGAGGGCGAGACGGCGAGGAAGCTGGTGCACTCGCCCGGGCCGACCTTGTCCTTCAGCGGCTTCAGGCTCTCGGCCGAGGTGGCGTCCACGGCCAGATAGTCCAGCCGGGCGGCGAACCGGGCCCAGACCTCGTCCGACCAGGCGCCGTCGGCCTTGCTCTCGACCGACGACCTCACCTTGGCGACGTACTCGCCGGGCGTCTCTTCGGAGCGGGCGGCACCGATGATCTTCAGCCCGTCGGGCAGCAGCCCGTCGTGCTCTAGGAAGTAGAGCGAGGGCAGCAGCATCCGCATGGCCAGATCGCCGCCGCCGCCGAACAGCACCAGGGCCGCCATGCACGCTCCTTTCCTTCGATGAACCATCCGCTGTTAGGCCGCCGACCGCCGTCCCGCCAAGCTTTCGCCGGTTGGTGAAACAGCAAGTGACGGCGACCCCGCTTCAAACCAACGTGGCGTGGTCGCATCCGTTGCCCCAAACCGCTTGGCGAGCGGCGCCGTGGCGTCCTATCTGCGGACCATGACCAGGGTTCTGATCGTCGGTGCCGGACATGCGGGCGGCTCGGCCGCCGCCTTCCTCAGGCAGTACGGCTTCGCGGGCGAGATCGTGCTGGCGGGCACGGAGCCGGTCGCCCCGTACCAGCGGCCGCCGCTCTCGAAGGCTTGGCTGAAGGGCGAGGCGGGCGAGGCGGAGCTGCTGCTCCGCCCCGAGAGCTTCTACGCCGAACAGGCCATCGATCTGCGCCTCGGCGCGACCGCCACGGCGATCGACCGCGCGGCGAAGACCGTCGCCTTCGCCGACGGCGCAGTGGAGACCTACGACCATCTGATCCTGGCGCTGGGCGCCGAGGCGCTTCGGCTGGAGGGGCCCGGCTGGGACGATCCGCGCGTGCTGGTCCTGCGCGACATGGCCGATGCCGAGGCGCTGAAGGCGGCGCTGCGGCCGGACCGCCGGCTGGTCGTGATCGGTGCCGGCTACGTCGGCCTGGAGGCGGCCGCCTCGGCCCGGGCGTTGGGGGCGCAGGCCGTGGTCCTGGAGCGCGAGGGCCGCGCCCTGTCGCGGGTCGCCTCGGACGTCGTCGGAATCTTCCTCGCGGCCTATCATCACCGGCGGGGCGTCGAGGTCCTGCCGCGCGCCGCGGTGCGGGGCGTGCAGGTGCATCCGGCGACCGGAGAGGCCGTCGTCACCGTCGACGGCGCGGCGCCGTTCCCCTTCGACGTCTGTCTGGTGGGGGTCGGCGCGCGGCCGGTGACGGCGCTGGCCGAGGCGGCGGGGCTGGTCTGCAAGGACGGCATCCTCGTCGACGGCGACGCCCGCACCAGCGATCCCGCGGTCTTCGCCATCGGCGACATGACCCGCCGCCCCGTGCCGATCCTCGGATTGGACGCGGTGCGGCTGGAAAGCGTGCCCAGCGCCCTGGAGCAGGCGCGGCAGGCCGCCGCCGCCATCACGGGCCGTCCTGCGCCGCTCGCGGAAGTGCCGTGGTTCTGGTCTGACCAGTACGATCTGAAGATCCAGATCGCCGGACTGCCGACCGGCGCCGACGCGCGCGTGGTCCGCGGCGAGGTGGATCCGGAGACGACCGGCGGCGGCTTCGCCGTCTTCCATCTGAGGGGCGACCGCCTCGTCTGCGTGGAGGCGGTCAACGCCCCCGCCGAGTTCATGGGCGGCCGGATGCTGATCCAGAAGGGTCAGGCCGTGGACGTGGCGAAACTGGCGGACCCGGCCGTGCCGATGAAGGCGGTTGCGGTCGCCTAGGCGACCGCGCTGGCCGCACCGTCGCCGGGCTCAGCATCTGCGTCCAGCTTGGCGATCAGGTCGGCCAGCGGGACCGGGCGGCCGATGAAATAGCCCTGGGCCATGTCGCAACCCATGCCGCGGAGCAGGGCCAGGGCCGACCCGGTCTCGACGCCCTCGGCCGTCACCTTCATGCCCAGACCATGGGCCAGATCGATGGTCGACTTGACCAGCAGCGCGTCGCGGGAAGACTCGTCCAGCCCCATGACGAAGGCCTTGTCGATCTTCAGTTCGTCGGCCTGGATCCGCTTCAGATAGGCCAGCGACGACAGGCCCGAACCATAGTCGTCCAGCGACACCGACACCCCGGCTTCGGCGAAGCGCGAGATCATGCGCAGGGCCGCCTCGGAGTCGTGCATCACGGCGGTTTCGGTGATCTCGAGACAGAGGCGCCCCGACGCCCCGCGCGTGGCCGCCATCACGACGTCGACAAAGCTCTCGTCCGACAGCAGCCGGCCCGACAGGTTGACCGACATCGTGACCCGCCTCGGCCAGTTTACGCTGGTCGTCCAGCGCGCGGCAGACGGCCCATTCCGTCAGGGCACGGATATGGCCAGTCTCTTCGGCCATGCCGATGAACAAATCCGGCGGCACAAAGCCGCGACGCGGATGGGTCCAGCGCATCAGCGCCTCGACGCCCGTGATCTTCTGCGCGCGATAGTCGTGCTTCGGCTGATAGGCGAGGGTTACCTGACCCTGCGCCAGCGCGGTCATCAGCTCGCTGATCAGCGACAGGTTGTCGCCCGGGTCGCCATAGGCGGCCTCGTCGAACCACTGCCAGGTCTTCCGCGCCGCCCGGGCCTGGTCCACCGCGACGGCGGCGCGGTCGATCGCGGAGTCGATGTGGGCGCCGGTTCCCCCGCGGTCGCCCACGCCGATCGTCAAGCCCACGTCCACCGCCGCGCCGTTCACGCTCACCGGCTCGGCTCCCGCCTCGAGCAGTTGCAACACCGTCGGCTCCAAGGCGTCCACGTCGGCGCCGTCCATGACGAGTCCCAGCGAGTCCGCCCCGATGCGGGCGATCTTGGAGCCGCCGGCGAGGGCGGACAGCCGCATCCCGAGGACCTGGATCAGCTGACCCATGGCGTCATGGCCGATCGCGTTGCGGACGACCTCGTACCGGTCCACGCCCACGACGACGACCAACGGCCGCGACGTCCGGGCGGTTTCGCGCTCCAGCATGCGCCGGTTGGCCAGGCCCGTCTCCTGATCGTGCAGGGCCAGATGCGTCAGACGGGCCTCGCGGTCCTTCAGGCCCTCGACCATGGCGTTGAAGCCGGCGGCCAGGCGGCCGATCTCGTCGTCCGTGGTCACCGGCACCTCGGCGTGCTCGCCGCGCTCCAGAGCGTGAACGGCCCGGTCCAGGTCGGAAATCGGCCGGGTCACCGACCGCGACAGCGCCCACGCCCCGCCCGCCAGGAGAGCGGCGGCGGCCACGCCGATCAGGGCCAGCACGAGAAACAGACCGCCATAGGGCTGCAGGGCCAGCTTGAGCGGATAGGTCAGCATAAGGGCCGCCGGACGTCCGGCGTCGAAGCTGGGCAGGGCCCGGGCCAGGGTCATCATCTCGCCGTCGGGCGAGGCGTGGATCACAGGCTCCGAGTCCCGGTCTTCCAGCGACTCGGAGACCGCCGCAGCGGTCGGCCTTGCGGCCGCCACGCCGATCCCGTCGCGCCAGACTTCGCCGTCGCGGCTCAGGACTGCGGCGGTGAGCGGGATGGCGGACAGTTCTTGCAGACCGGTCATCTCGGCCTCGTCCAGCCGGTCCACGAACACCACCCAGCCGATCAGCGTCGGCGCCAGAATGGGCGCGGCCACAGCCTGGAAGGGGCGACCGCCGGCCGTCAGAACCCCGGCCTCCGTCTCGCTGTTCAACCCGGTCCACAGGGCGTCCGCGGCCGCGTCGTCCAGCGTGATGCCGGTCGACGTCACATAGCCGTCGGTGGCCATCATCAGGGCCCCATCGACGCCCTGTCGTGCCCTCAGATTGTCCAGGGCCGAGCGGACCGTGGCCTCATCGGCCGTGGCCACCGCCTCGCGGAATCCGAAGTCGCGGGCCAGAACACCCGCGCCCTGTCTGAGTTGATCGGTGCGGCTCTTCCAGATCGCTTCGTAGACCTGACCCGTCGCGGCCAGCTCATTGCGGACCAGAGTCCTCGCGCCGTTGCCCACGGCCATCGTCACGGCCACGCCGACGACCGCGAGGGCCACGGCGAACAGGGTCACGAAGACCACCGTCAGTCGGGTTCTCAGGCTGCGGAAACGGATCACCGGACGGCGGCCCGGGCCGAGAAGTCGCCACTGAAGGTCCGGCTCCCGCCCGCGGCCGGCACGGTGACGGCCACCGCGCTCTCATTGCCGCGCACGTTCAGGCGCGGATGCCAGACGCGCATGGTGGCGGCGCCCGCGGGGACGTTCGTCAGCGTCACATTCCCGGTCGCTCCCGACTTCGCCGCCCAAGGGGTGTCGACGACCTTGATGTAGCCGACCATCTGGTCGTGGATGTTGCAGCCGATCGCGGCCACCCCGACCGTCCGGAAGGTGTGGCTGCGGCTTTCGTCGCGGCCGTAGAGCTCGATCTCGAACCTCTGTCCACGCGAGAATGAATAGACCTGGTGGCGGACGCGATCCATGTTCGGAAAGGCCACAGTGCCCCCCACCGGCACGATGAGGACGTAGGGCTGGAATTGGATGTCCTGCTGGGCCACCCGCAGCGCCCAGGGAAAGCGGATCGGCCCCCGGGGCACGCCGGCCGCCGGATGCAGGGTGACCACCGCGTCCTGCACCGGACGTCCGGCCGCATCGCGCACCGACACGACCAGATTGCCGGCGAGGGCCGGAGCCGACGACAGCAGGAGGGCAATCAGGACGAGAAGGGCGCGCATGCTGACAGCTCTAAAGGATCCAGATGAAATGGAAGTAAACCCTGCGCCACGTTCTGGTTGTCCATTCTCGTCACGTATTGATTGTCTACCTAAGTAGATGTGACCGAGACTTGAGTAAGCGATTCTTAAGCATGATCGATCGATGTTCGGTTCGCCTGATCGGGGGAACATCCATGCTGAAGACGCTCGCGGCGGCGGCGGCCTTGTTTGTGTCGGCGGGCACCGCAGAGGCCCAGTCCTGGATCCCGGAAACGCGCCCGGGCGGCAAACTGCTCCTGACGGGCGGCGTCTCGACCATCGAGGGTTCGGGCGGCGGCGGACTGGCCACCTGGGCGACGACGACCGGCTACGGGAACCGCGACGGGATCGGCGCGAACGTGCATGCGACCTGGGTCGACCTGCCCGACTATGAGTTCCGCACCTGGGGCGCGGCCATCGGGCTGTGGGACCGGGTGGAACTGTCGGTGGCGCGACAGGAGTTCGACACCGGCGGTACCGGTGCCCTGCTGGGCCTCGGCGCCGGCTTCACCTTCGGTCAGGACGTCTACGGCCTCAAAGTCCGGCTGACCGGAGACGCGGTTTACGATCAGGACACCTGGTTGCCCCAGATCGCCGTGGGCGTGCAGCACAAGGTCGCGGACCAGGGGGCCGTCATCGGACTGATCGGCGGGCAGGACGACGAGGGCACCGAACTCTACGTCGCGGCCACCAAACTGTTTCTTGCCGAGAGCCTGCTGGTCTCCGGCACGGTCCGCTGGACCGACGCCAACCAGACCGGCTTGCTGGGCTTCGGCGGCGACGCCGAGCCGGAGGCCACGGCCCAGTTCGAGGGGTCGATCGGCTATCTGCTCAGTCCCAATCTGGTGATCGGTGCCGAGTACCGGACCAAGCCGGACAACCTGTCCTTTGCGGGCGAGGACGACTGGATGGACGTCTACGCCGCCTGGGCGATCAACAAGCACATCTCGGTTACGGCCGCCTGGGTCGACCTCGGCTCCATCGCCACCTTCGAAGACCAGCGCGGCCTGTACGTGTCGCTGCAAGCGGGATTCTGACCATGCGCCTTCTCGCGATCACCCTGGCCCTCTCGGCCTTCGCCCTGCCGGCCCTGGCCCAGGACGTGCCGCACCACCGCGCGGGCGAGGAGGCGGTCGACCCCTATGAGGTCGGCCCCGCCAACGCCGGTGCCGAGCCCTTCGAGGGTGACGAGATGTGGCGCGCCTTCGGCGGTGCCGAGGGCGTGGGTCGCATCGTCGACGGCACGCTGGACCGCTCCGCCGCCGACCCGCGCACGGCCGACATCTTCCGCGCTACCGACATGGTCCGCCTGCGCCGCACGCTGAAGGAGCAGTTCTGCTTCATCCTGGGCGGCGGTTGCGTCTACACGGGCCGGTCGATGGCCGACGCCCACGACGACATCGGCCTGCAGGCCACGGACTTCGCCGTTCTGGTGGAGCACCTGCAGGCGGCCATGCGCGCCGAGGGCATCCCCTTCCGGGTGCAGAACCGTTTCCTGGCGAAACTGGCCCCGATGCATCTGGACACGGTGACGCGCTAGGCGGCGCGCTTCCTCCGGCCGGGCCGGGATTCCGCCTCGAACAGCGCCGCCAGGTTCTCAACCATCGCCCCGCCCAGCTGCTCGACGTCGGCCAGGGTCACGGCACGGCGGTACCAGCGGGTCACATCGTGCCCGATGCCGATGGCCAGCAGCTCGACGGGCGAGCGGGTCTCGATCTCGGCGATCACCTCGCGCAGGTGCCGGTCCAGATACAGCGGCTGGTTGGCCGACTGGGTGGAGTCATCGACGGGCGAGCCGTCCGAGATCACCATCAGGATGCGCCGCTGCTCGGGGCGCGCCATCAGCCGGTCGTGCGCCCACAGCAGCGCCTCGCCGTCGATGTTCTCCTTCAGCAGGCCTTCGCGCATCATCAGGCCCAGGTTCTTCTTGGCCCGCCGCCACGGCGCGTCGGCGGCCTTGAAGATGATGTGGCGGAGGTCGTTGAGACGACCGGGATTGGCGGGCTTTTCGGCCGTGATCCAGGCCTCGCGCGACTGGCCGCCCTTCCAGGCGCGGGTGGTGAAGCCGAGGATCTCGACCTTGACGCCGCAGCGCTCCAGCGTCCGCGCCAGGATGTCGGCGCAGACCGCCGCCACCATGATCGGCCGCCCGCGCATCGAGCCGGAGTTGTCCAGCAGCAGGGTCACCACCGTGTCGCGGAAGGGGCTGTCGCTCTCGGCCTTGAACAGCAGGGGGCTGGTCGGGTCGACGATGACCCGGCTCAGGCGCGCGGCATCCAGCACGCCCTCTTCCAGATCGAAGCTCCAGCTGCGGTTCTGCTGGGCCATCAGGCGGCGCTGCAGACGGTTGGCCAGACGCGCGACCACCGACGACAGGGCCGCCAGCTGCTGGTCCAGCAGCGCGCGCAGCCGCCCCAGCTCGACCGCGTCGCACAGGTCGGCCGCGTCGATCGTCTCGTCGAAGGCGGTGGTGAAGACGCGATAGGCGGCGGGATCCGGTCCGTCGGCCCCCTTGCCCGACCGCTGGGGCGGGGCGTCGGGCATCTCCTCGCCCATGTCCGAGGCGTCGCCGTCGCTTTCGACCGGGCTGCCGTCCGGCCGGGACTGGCGCTCCTGATCTGACTGGTCGTCGTCGGCCGTGCCCTCCATCGACTGGCCGTCGCCGCCGCCGGGATCCTCGTCTTCCTCGTCCTGATCGTCGGCCGCGTCCGGGTCCTGCGGGTCCGGCTCGTCGTCGCCCGCGTCTTCCGAGGCGTCGTCGCCCTTCCCGTCGCCGGGGTCGAGGTCCAGCGCGCGCAGCACCGCCTTCATCCGGTCGGTGAAGACGGCCTGATCGTCGGCGGCGTCCGCCAGGGCGTCCAGCTCCCTGCCCGCGCGCGTCTCCAGCGCGTCGCGCACGAGGTCCAGCAGGGCACCCGCCCCGTCCGGGGCGCGCGTGCCGGTCAGGCGCTCGCGCACCATCAGGGCCACGGCCTCGTGGACCGGGACGCGCTCCGCGTCGGTGACGCGCAGGACCCCGGTCCGCTCCAGCCGGGTGAGGGTGGCGGCGTCCAGATTGGCCCGCACCCCGGCCAGCGCCCGCGCGCCCACGCCCTCGACCCGCGCCTGCGCCAGGGCGTCATAGACCTCGGCGGCCTGGGCATCGGACGGCCGCGACCGGCCGTGCAGGGCCTCGTCGTGATTGGCCAGCCGCAGGGCCATGCGGTCGGCCTGGCCGCGCACATTGGCCGCCTCCGGCCCCGACGGATCGCGCGGCGGATGGGGCAGAACCAGGCCGCCGGCGGTCAGCCGGGGCCCGTCGGAGCCGTAGGTGACCTCCAGCTCCGCCCGCTCGGCCAGCGCCCGCGCGGCATGGGCCAGCGCGCGCTTGAAGACCTCCTGCGGGCTGTCGTCGGCCATGCGTCAGGCCGCGTCGAGCTGGCGCACGGCGTCGGCGTCGCGGGCGCTGAGCTCCGGATAGTCCGGGTCTGAGCCCACGTCGGGTACCCGCCGCCACGAACGGGCGCACCGGGCGTGCTCGGCCACCTGCACCTCGACGTTGACGGCGTCGCCGCCGGTCCGGAGCTCCGCACCCGAGGTGCGGAAGACTTCCGCCGCGTCCAGGCCGTCGAACGGCGCGAAGGCCTCGGCCGGACACGTCACGATCGGCCAGGCGTCGAGGGCACCGCCGATGCGCTTGTCCCTGCGCGCCGCCTCAAGCGCGTCATTGACGACTTCCAGCACCGACTGGACCTTCGCCCACCGCTCCGCCTCCGCCGCATTCTGCCACTCGGCCGGGGTCTCCGGGATGACCCGCGCGCAGTTCGAGCCGCCCTCGGGCGCGAACGTGGTCCAGGCCTCTTCCATCGTGAACGGCGTCAGCGGGGCCAGCCAGGCGGTCAGGCGCAGGAAGACCTCGTGCATCACCGTGCGCGCCGCCCGCCTGCGGATCGCGTCGGGCCGGTCGCAGTACAGGCTGTCCTTGCGGACGTCGAAATACAGCGCCGACAGGTCGCCGGAGCAGAACTCCAGCACCGGCCGTACCACGTCCTGGAAACGATAGTCGCGGTAAGCGGTGCGCACCTGCCCATCCAGCTCCCACAGGCGGTGCAGGATGAATTTCTCCAGCGGCGGCATCTGCTCCAGCGGCAGGCGCTCGGCCGCGTCGAAGCCGTTCAGCGCGCCCAGCAGATAGCGGACCGTGTTCCTCAGCTTGCGATAGGCGTCGACCGTGGTCTGCAGGATCTGCTTCCCGATCCGCTGGTCCTCGGCATAGTCGACCAGCGCCACCCACAGCCGCAGGATGTCGGCGCCCGACTCCTTGATGACCGTCGCGGGATCGGTCGTGTTGCCCCGCGACTTGGACATCTTCTCCCCGTTCTCGTCCTGGGTGAAGCCGTGCGTCAGGACCGCGCGATAGGGTGCCCGGCCGCGCGTGCCGCAGCCTTCCAGCAGGTTGGACTGGAACCAGCCGCGATGCTGGTCCGAGCCTTCCAGATACAGGTCCGCCGGCCAGTGGCTGTCGGACCGCCCCTCCAGGGTGAAGGCGTGGGTGCAGCCGCTGTCGAACCAGACGTCCAGGATGTCGGTGATCTTCTCGTAGTTCGCCGGGTCGTGGACGCCCAGGAAGTCGGCGTCCGGCCGGTCGAACCAGGCGTCGGCCCCGCCCTCGCGCACGGCGGCCAGGATGCGCGCGTCGACTTCGTCGTCATGCAGCGGCTGGCCGGTGTGCTTGTCCACGAACATGGCCAGCGGCGTGCCCCAGGCGCGCTGGCGGCTGATCAGCCAGTCGGGCCGCCCCTCGACCATCGACCGGATGCGGTTCTTCCCGGCGGCGGGATGGAAGGCGGTGTCGTCGATGGCCTTCAGCGCCAGTTCGCGCAGGGTGTCGCCGGCCTTCAGGGGCTGGTCCATGCGGATGAACCACTGCGGCGTGTTGCGGAAGATGACCGGGGCCTTCGACCGCCAGCTGTGCGGATAGGAATGCTCCAGCCGCCCGCGCGCCAGCAGGTTGCCGGCCTGGATCAGGGCCTCGGTCACCGTCTTGTTGGCCGGGCCGAACTTGCCGATCTTGTCCTTCTTGCCCTCGGTCTCGATCACCTTCAGGCCCGCGAACAGGGGCACCGACGGATAGTAGGCGCCGTCCGGGTCGACGGTGTCGGGCACCTCGTGATGGCCGTGCGCCTTCCAGACCTCATAGTCGTCGGCGCCGTGGCCCGGCGCGGTGTGGACGAAGCCGGTGCCCGCGTCGTCGGTGACGTGGTCGCCCGCCAGCAGGGGCACGGCATAGCCATAGCCGGGGTGCAGCTCCGCCAGCGGATGGGCGCACTCCAGCCCCGACGGGTTGATCGCGTCGACGCGGGTCCACGTCGCGATCTTCGCCGCCTTGAACACCTCCTCGGCCAGCTTGTCGGCCAGGATCAGCCGGTCGCCCGGCTTGGCCCAGGGCTCGAACTCCAGCCCCGTCTCCATCGCCGTGACCTCGTACAGGCCATAGGCGATCTCGGGGCCATAGCTGATCGCCCGGTTGGCCGGGAGGGTCCACGGCGTGGTGGTCCAGATCACCACCGACGGCGTCGCGTGGCGGAAGGCCAGCAGGTCGTCGTCGTGGTCGTCGGTCGCGCCCGTCACCGGGAACTTGACCCAGACGGTCGGCGACACGTGGTCATGGTATTCGATCTCGGCGTCGGCCAGCGCCGTGCGCTCGACCGGCGACCACATCACGGGCTTGGAGCCGCGGTACAGCTGTCCGCTGTTCTTGAACCTGTGGAACTCCGCGACGATCGCCGCCTCGGTCGAGAAGTCCATGGTGGCGTAGCGGTTGGCCCAGTCGCCCAGCACGCCCAGCCGCTTGAACTGGGCCATCTGCACGTCGATCCAGCCGGTCGCATACTCGCGGCAGGCGGCGCGGAAGGCGGCCTTGGACACCTCGTCCTTGCGCTTGCCCTCGGACCGGAACCGCTCCTCGATCTTCCACTCGATCGGCAGGCCGTGGCAGTCCCAGCCGGGCACGTAGTCGACGTCGTTCCCCAGCAGAAACTGGCTGCGGACCACGAAGTCCTTCAGCGTCTTGTTCAGCGCGTGGCCGATGTGGATGTCGCCGTTGGCATAGGGCGGGCCGTCGTGCAGCACGAACAGCGGCGCGCCCTGCGACTGACGCAGCTTGCGCAGGTCACCGTACAGGTCGCCCCATTTTGCCAGGATCTCCGGCTCCTTCTGGGGCAGGCCGCCGCGCATCGGGAACGGCGTCTCCGGCAGGAACACGGTCTCGCGCCAGTCGCGCGTGGAGGCAGGAGAGGTGTCGCCGGCGTCGGCCATGAGTTTCTCGTCGTTGGATCGTTCGCGTGAGGTCGAAATCGTCCCGGCGAGCGCGGGGCCACAAGCCCTGCGGCGCTACGCCGGGCGGCTAATCGAAATCGGGCGAAACACGCGGACGGTCATGGTGCTCGCGGTCTATCAGCCGCGCGGGGCGTTCGCCAGTGCCCGTCGCGCCGCGGCCGCGTCCGCGTCGATCTGCGCCTTGAGCGGCTCCAGACCGTCAAAGCTCATTTCCGGGCGCAGGAAGGCGACCAGTTCCGTCTCGATCGTCCGGCCGTACAGGTCGCCGTCGAAGTCGAACAGCCAGACCTCCAGCAGCGGCTCCGCCAGCCGCCACATCGGGCGCAGGCCGAGGTTGGCGACGCCGTCCACCGTGCGCCCGTCGTCCAGCCGCGTCCGCGTCGCATAGACGCCGAAGGCCGGCCGCATGTAGTCGCCCAACGGCACGTTGGCGGTCGGCACGCCGATCGTGCGGCCGCGCTTGTCGCCGTGGATGACCTCGCCCTCGATGGCGAAGGGCCGACCCAAGATGGCGGCGGCGCGCGCCATGTCGCCGGCGTGCAGGGCCTCGCGCACCGCGCTGGACGACAGCTTCAACCCGCCCGCGTCGTCGATCCGGTCGGTGGTGGAGACGGTGAAGCCCAGCCGCTCGCCCAGCGCCCGCAGCGCCTCGGGCGAGCCCGTGCGGCCCTTGCCGAAGGTGAAGTCGAAACCGACGGCGGCGTGGCGAATGCCCAGGCCATCTCGCCGGCCTACCGCGCCTTGCGCCGCTTGAGGCCCGGCCAACACCTCCCCGGCGAAGGCCTCGTGGCTCATCGCCGCCATCTCGGCGTCGAACGGCAGCAGGAACAGCGTCTGCACACCGAGATCGCCCAGCGCGCGCGCCATCTGGTCGGGCGACATGAGACGGAAGGGGGCGGCCCCGGGCTGGAACCAGCGGCGGGGATGCGGGTCGAAGCTGACCACGGCCAGCGGGGCCCCGAGGCGTTCAGCCGCCGCGCGCGCCTGGCCGATCACCGCCTGATGTCCCCGGTGCACGCCGTCGAAGGCGCCGACGGCCACGGCCGCGCCCCTCAGCTCGGCCGGCAGGTCGCGCCAGGCCCGGACGATGCGGGCGGTCATGCTCAGTCCCGGGCCGGCCGCCGGCGGCGCGGCACGCGCACCGTGGCCTCGCCGTCCAGCACCACGTCGTCGCCCACCAGCCCCTCGCAGCGCAGGACCACCCGCGCGCTCTCGGGATCGATCGACGCCACGGTGACGCGCGCGATCACCACGTCGCCGATGCGCACCGGCTTGTGGAAGCTGGTGGCCTGGCTGAGGAAGATCGATCCGGCCCCCGGCAGGATCATGCCCACCACGGCCGAGCCGAACGAGGCCGACAGCAGGCCGTGGGCGATCCGGCCGCGATAGGCGGTCTTCGAGGCGAACGCCTCGTCGACGTGCAGCGGGTTGAAGTCGTCCGAGGCCGCGGCAAACTGAAGGATGCGGGCCTCGTCGACCGGCACCGCCTTCTCGGCGGTCATGCCGACCGACAGTTCCTCGAGGATGTAGCCGCCCGACGGATGGGCCTGAACGCTGTTTGTCATGGGCCGGGCTTAGCCGCGTCCGCCCGCTTTGGCCACTCTCACCAGGTCAGTTCGAGCGCCGCATACCTGGCCGTCAGACCCTCGGCGTCCAGCAGGGCCTTTGCCCGCGCCGGATCCAGCAGGCCGTCGTCGCCCGCCGCCGCGTCGTGGATGCCGGCGGCGACGAACAGGCAGTCCAGCCCCTGGTCGTTGGCGCCCTTCACGTCCGTGACCACGCCGTCGCCGACGCACAGCACGCGCGCCCGATCCACCGGACGGCCCATCAGACGCTCGGCCTCGATCATCGACAGGTCATAGATCGGCGCGAACGGCTTGCCCGCCAGGGTCACGGGCCCGCCCAGCTCGGCGTAGAGGTCGGCCAGGGCCCCGCCGCAGTAGATCAGGTCGTCGCCCTTGCGGACCACCTTGTCCGGATTGGCGCAGATCATCTCGATGCCGCGCGCCGCGGCGGGCAGGAACCGCTCGCGATAGTCCTCGGGCGTCTCGGTGGCGTCGTCATTGGGGCCAGTCACCGAGATGAAGGCGGCGTCTTCCGCATCATGCGCGGTCGTCAGGCCCAGCCCCTCGTACAGCGGCCAGTCCCGGTCGGGGCCGATGACCCAGGCCGGCCCCGGCGCGCGTTCGGCCAGCACCATACGGGTGGCGTCGCCGGAGGTGACGAAGGCGTCCCAGCTCTCGCGCGGCACGCCCAGCCGGTCCAGCTGGGCGATCACGTCCGACGAGGGCCGCGGCGAGTTGGAGACCAGCACGACCCTGCCGCCGCCCTCGCGGAACCGGGTCAGCGCCGCCAGCGGCGCGGGCCAGCTTTCCCGGCCGTTGTGGATCACGCCCCAGACATCACAGAACAGGACGTCATAGTCGCCGGCGACCGCTTCCAGATGAGGCAGGGCGGCGGGGGCGCTCATGTCGATCAGGCCGCGTTGGCCGCGCCGGACTTGCCGTCGGCCTTCAGCTTGTCCTGATGGGCCCGCATGCCCTGGGCGATCAGTTCGGCGGCCTCGCCGGCGTCGCCCCAGCGCTTGACCGTGGTGTCCTTGCCCTTCTCCAGATCCTTGTACCGCAGGAAGAAGTGCTCGATCTGCTCGATCATGATGGCCGGCAGCTGACGATAGCTGGCCACGTCGGTGTAGTAGGGATGCAGGGCGTCGACCGGCACGGCGAGGATCTTCTCGTCCATGCCCTTCTCGTCTTCCATGATCAGCACGCCGATCGGGCGCGAGCGGATGACGCAGCCGGGCACCACCGGCGTGGGGTTCAGCACCAGCACGTCGCACGGGTCGCCGTCGGCCGACAGGGTGTGCGGCACGAAGCCGTAGTTGGCCGGATAGTACATGGCCGTGTGCAGGAAGCGGTCGACGAACAGGGCGCCCGAGGCCTTGTCCATCTCGTATTTGACCGGCAGGCCCCCTTGCGGGATCTCGATGATGACGTTCAGGTCCCAGGGCGGATTGGGGCCGACGGGAATGGCGTCGATGTTCATGACGGGCCTAAGTGTGCAACTGCGAAACGGGGAGGCCGGCGTGATAGTCCCCGCCCGGGGCCGAAGCAAGGCGGGACGCCCCCCGCAGGAGACGACGGCATGACGCTTCTCGACGGTTTCGCCCTGGGCCTCTTTGCCCTGTGCTGGCTGGGCTACGGCCCGCTGCTCGAGGTGCTGTCGCGGCGCACGGGCACGCTGAACGACGACATGATGGTCATCCGCCGCGTGTGGATGACGGCCATGAGCCACCGCGAGGCACCGCGCCTGGTCGACAGCCAGCTTATGGGTCACACCATCAACTCCGGCGGCTTCTTCGCCTCGACCAACCTGCTGCTGATCGCGGCCGTCGCGGGCATCCTGTTCGGCGGGCAACAGGCGCTGGACGGCTTCGCGGCCGTGGGGGCCGAGGGCGTGCCGCGCCGCCTGCTGGGGCTGAAGCTGGGGCTGATCCTGTTGTGCCTGGTGCGCGGCCTGCTCGACTTCATCTGGTCGATCCGCCAGTTGAACTACGCCCTGGCCCTGATCGGGGCCTCGCCGGAGGCGCACACCGAGGCCGACCGGGTGGCGCTGGGCGCCGCCGCGGCGGACCTGCTGAACCCGGCCCTTTCGGCCTTCAGCCAGGGCGTCCGGGCCTATTATTTCGCCCTCGCGGCGGCGGCCTGGCTGTTCGGGCCGTGGTGGCTGGCGGGGGGAGTCCTGCTCGCCTTCGGCCTGCTGCTCTGGCGGCAGGCGGGGTCGCCGGCCGCGCGGGCCATCCGGCAGGCGCGGCGGCTGCTGGACCCCGATCTCGGTCGATGATGCCGCACTTGCGCCGCGATTGGACGATTTTCGCAGATGAAATCGGTTACACCATCTTCAGACGCACCGAATTGCCGTAACTTGTCGTGAACATCGCCGTTCGTTTGCGTCTTGACGGATTGTGCACTGCAACCTAACTTCACGGTGACGCCTTCGGGCGTCATGCCCTTCCTGGGCGTTTCCTCCCTATAGACTTTCAAGGCCGCGCCTCCGGGCGCGGCCCTTTTTTCAGGCCAGCAGGGCCGCGATCACGCGTTCCACGCCCGCCTTGCAGCGCGCCCAGCCGGGACCGGGCCGCAGGCCGACGGGATCGAGATACAGGCCGCGGTCCAGCTCGATCTGCACGGCCTCGAACCCGTCCCCGGGGCGTCCCCAGATCTGGGTCGACCACCCGCCGGCATAGGGGGCGTTCAGCGCCACCTTCCACCCCTCCGCCTCGAACAGGGCCTTCAGACGTCGCGTCAGGTCCGGCGCGCACGCCTCGCCGTGCCGGTCGCCGAGCACGACCTGCGGCGCGCCCGCCTCCCGCGACGCCGGCATGGAGTGCCAGTCGACCAGGATCGCGCGCCCGTGCGTGGCCCGGGCCGCCGCCATCAGGTCCGTCAGCCGCGCATGATAGGGCGCGTGCCAGGCCGCGATCCGCGCCTCAGCCTCGGCCCGCGACAGACGTCCCGCGCTCAGCGGCCGACCGTCGCCCGACAGGCGCGGAACCACGCCGTACCCGGCCGCCGCCCGCGGCGAGACGGGCCGTCCCGGCTCCAGCCCGTCGATCAGCATGGGATCCAGTTCGTCGGGGCTGCGGTTCAGGTCGACGCAGGCGCGGCTGACCTCGCCCAGCAGCACCGCGGCCCCCCGCTCGGCACCCGACGCGATCAGGCGGTCGACGAGGGCGTCCTCGGCGCTTCTCAGGCTGCGTCGCGACAGGCCCGGAGCCGGCCGCATGGCCGGCGGGATCAGCGCGCCGGAATGCGGAGAGGCGAACACCCACCGCGTCGTGGGCCGCCACGCCTCCGTTTCCCCCGCAGCCGACACCGTCGCACCAACTCCCCGCGAATCCGCCGGTTTTCATGGCCGGTTTACGGATGGGAGGCTAGGGTGCGCATTCACGAACGGGGACGTCGATCGGCACATGGCGCGCATTCTTCTGGCGGAAGACGACTCCTCCCTGCGCGGGTTCCTGACCCGGGCCCTGGAACGCGCGGGCCATTCCGTGGTCGACTGCGAGAACGGCGACGACGCCATCGACGCCCTGGATCACGGCCCCTACGACCTGCTGCTGACCGACATCGTCATGCCGGGGGCCGACGGCATCGAGGTGGCGCGCGTCGCCGCCCAGCGTCAGCCGGGCCTGCGCATCATGTTCATCACCGGCTTCGCCGCGGTCGCCCTCTCCGCCGCCCAGGCCACGCCCCAGGCCAAGGTCCTGTCCAAGCCCGTCCACCTGCGCGACCTGGTGGGCGAGGTCGAGAAGATGATCGCCGCGTGATGCTCACCGCCCTGCTCGTCCTGTCCCTGGCCTCCGCGCCGACGCAGGATCCGGCCCCCACGCCGGAGGAGGTGGGCGCGATCGCCTTTCTCGCCGGGGTCTGCTCCGAAGTCGGCTACGACCTCGACCGCGGGGCCGTGATCAGGCTCAGCGACGCGTCCGCCTCGGTCGAACCCGACATCGGGGCCTGGCTCAGGCGTCATGAGGCTGGCGCCGCGGGCCTCGAGTCGAAAATGACGGCCGAGATCGAGGCCGTCGGCGGCGATGCTGCCAAGGCCGGGGCCTGGGCCCGCAGCGTCGTGGTTCGCTGCGACGAGCTGGCGACGCGCTGGCCCGGCACGATCACGCGCGGTCCGGCGGCGGAGCCGCGCATCGACGAGTGGATTCGAAGCTTCGACTAGTCCGCCGTGGCGTTGTGCGGGCCGGGACGGCGGGGGTTGCGGGCGAAGGCGGCGTCGCACAGGGCGCGGCCGAAGGCCTCCGACGCGATCATCTGCCGGTCGCCGAAGATGCCGGCCACGCGCCCGCCGGCGGGCACGTCCACCACCAGCGGATAGCGGCCGACGATCAGGTTGTCCCGTCGGGGATCGACCAGTTCGGCCACGGCGCGGATCGTGTGGACGCCGTCGCCGTTCAGCGCCACCTCGACCCGGCCCGCCCGGCGCACGTCCTCGACGTGCAGCCTCAGGTCCAGCGGATAGGTGCCGTAGGCGCACATCTGCATCTCCTCATCCACCTCCTCGATGAAGGTGTCGGAGAAGTCCTCCTCGACCTGCAGCCACTCGCTGGACATGTAGACGGTGCCGATCTGGGCGGTCTCGGCCAGACCCGGCGGCAGGTCCAGCGGCGGACCGCCCTGCACCACGGGGGCGCAGGCGGCGGTCGCGAGGAGTACGGCGGCGATCAGGGCGGGAGCGGGGGTCTTCATGGCGGCATCCGGAGAACGGGGTTTCCCCACGATTGCCGTGCCGATCCGCCACAGCCTAGTGACTTTTCGGCAATCCGGATGACTTCGCCGTAAGGTCAGTCCAGCCGCAGCTCCTCGGCCAGCAGCCGCGCCTCGGCGGCGCGGCTGGAGCCCTTGCGCCAGGCCACGACGATCTCGCGGCTCGGCCCGCCGCCGGGCCCGCCCGCCAGCGACCGCACGACGACGCCGGGCGTGTCGGCCAGTCCGGCCCGGATCGCCATCTCCGGCAGGAAGCTGACGCCCAGCCCGGACGAGATCATCTGCACCAGGGTGTGCAGGCTGGTCGCCGCGAACACGTCCTCGCCCCTGGGCGCGTCCAGCGACAGCGCCGCCAGCGCCTGGTCGCGCAGGCAGTGACCGTCCTCCAGCAGGATCAGGTCGTCGGACTTCAGGGCCCCGGACCGCACCGGCCCCTCCCCCGCCAGACGGTGGCCGGCCGGGGCGACGGCCAGGATGGCGTCGTCGCCGATCCGCGCGTGGTCCAGCCCTGCGGCGGCGTACGGCAGGGCGATGACCGCGGCGTCCAGCCGCCCGGCCTTCAGCTCGCCGACCAGACGCGGGGTCAGGTCCTCACGGATGAACAGCTTCAGCTGCGGGTGCGCCGTCTTCAGCCCCGGCAGGCGCGCGGGCAGCAGGAAGGGGGCGATGGTCGGGATGACGCCCAGCCGGAACCGGCCCGACAGCGGCTTGCCGGCGTTCTTCGCGGCCTCGACCAGATCCTCGGTGCGGGCCAGGACGTCCTCGGCCCGCCGCACCGCCTCCGCCCCCACGGCCGTCAGGGTGATGGCCCCGCGCGTCCGCTCGACCACCGGCGCGCCCAGGATGCGCTCCAGCTCCTGCACCCCGCTGGACAGGGCCGGCTGGCTGACGTGGGCGGCCTCGGCGGCGCGGCTGAACGAGCCGTGCTCGGCCAGGAGCTTGAGATACTGGAGCTGGCGAAGGGTCGGGAGCATGGCGCCGGACATAGATCGATCCTATGCCCGGCGCCACGCCGATATGGTCAGACTCAGTCCTGACCCACCGCGTGGGCTTTCTTGCGCGCCCGCGGCAGGTCGTAGCGGTCGTTCTCCATGACCTTGACCCAAGCCGACACGAAGTCGCGCACGAACTTGCCGCCCGCGTCGGCCGAGGCATAGACCTCCGCCAGCGCGCGCAGCTGGGAGTTGGCGCCGAACACCAGGTCGGTCCGGGTCGCCGTCCACAGCTTCTCGCCGGTGGTCCGGTCCGAACCGACGAAGGTCTCGTCGCCGGAGTCGTCGACCTGTTTCCAGGCCGTGCGCATGTCCAGCAGGTTGACGAAGAAGTCGTTGGTCAGTTTGCCCTTGCGATTGGTCAGCACGCCGTTGGCGCTGTCGCCGTGGTTCACGCCCAGCACCCGCAGGCCGCCGACCAGCACCGTCATCTGCGGCGCGGTCAGACCCAGCAGCTGGGCCCGGTCGATCAGCATCTCCTCGGTCGGCACGTTGAAGCGCACCTGCAGATAGTTGCGGAACCCGTCGGCCCGGGGCTCCAGCACCTTGAATCCCTCGACGTCGGTCTGTTCCTGCGTCGCGTCCGTGCGGCCGGGCGCGAAGGGCACGGTCACCTCGTGACCCGCGGCCTTCGCCGCCTGCTCCACGCCCACACCGCCGCCCAGCACGATCAGGTCGGCGATCGAGACGTTCAGGCCCGACGACGCCTTGATGCCCTCATAGACCTCGAGCACCTTCGACAGCTTGGCCGGCTCGTTGACGTCCCAGTCCTTCTGCGGGGCCAGGCGGATACGCGCGCCGTTGGCGCCGCCGCGGTGGTCCGAGCCGCGCCAGGTGGCGGCCGAGGCCCAGGCCGTGCGGACCAGCTCGGCGACCGACAGGCCCGAGGCGGCGATGCGGTCCTTCAGCGACGCCACGTCGGCCTCGGTCAGCTTCGGCCCCGTGTGCGGCGGGATCGGATCCTGCCAGATCAGGTCCTCGGCCGGCACTTCCGGGCCATGGTAGCGGGCCTTGGGCCCCATGTCGCGGTGGCAAAGCTTGAACCAGGCCCGGGCGAAGGCGTCGCCGAAATAGGCGGGATCGGCCCGGAACTTCTCCATGACCGCGCGGTATTTCGGATCGACCTTCATCGCCATGTCGGCGGTGGTCATCATGGTCGGCACCCGCTTGCCGGGCGTGTGCGCGGCCGGGGCCAGGGTGTCGGCCGGATCGCCGACCGGATGCCACTGCTTGGCGCCGGCCGGGCTGCGCGTCAGCTCGTACTCATGGTCCAGGAGCATGTCGAAATAGGTCATGTCCCAGGTGATCGGCGTCGGCGTCCAGGCGCCCTCGATGCCCGAGGTGATGGTGTGGTCGCCCATGCCGCTCTCGTGGCCGGAGACCCAGCCCAGGCCCTGTTGGGCGATGTCGGCGCCTTCTGGCGACACGCCCACCTTCTTGGCGTCGCCGGCGCCGTGCGCCTTGCCGAAGGTGTGGCCGCCGGCCGTCAGGGCGACGGTCTCCTCGTCGTTCATGCCCATGCGGGCGAAGGTCTCGCGGATGTCGCGCGCCGACTGCAGGGCGTCGGGGATGCCGCCCGGGCCTTCCGGGTTGACGTAGATCAGGCCCATCTGGATCGCCGCAAGCGGCTCCTCCAGCGCCATCTCCTTGTCGGGCTGGATGCGGGTCTCATTGCCCTCGTCGCCGACCCAGTGCTCCTCGGTGCCCCAGTAGACGTCCTTCTCCGGCTCCCAGACGTCGGCGCGGCCGCCGCCGAATCCGAACACCGGACCGCCCATGGATTCAACGGCCACGTTGCCGGCCAGGATCATCAGGTCGGCCCACGACAGGCTGGCGCCGTACTTCTGCTTGATCGGCCACAGCAGGCGTCGCGCCTTGTCGAGGTTGCCGTTGTCCGGCCACGAGTTCAGCGGGGCGAACCGCTGCTGGCCGGCCCCCGCGCCGCCGCGCCCGTCGCCGGTGCGATAGGTGCCGGCCGAGTGCCAGGCCATGCGGATGAAGAAGGGGCCGTAGTGGCCATAGTCCGCCGGCCACCACGGCTGGCTGTCGGTCATCAGGGCGTGGAGGTCGCGCTTGACCGCGGCATAGTCGAGCTTCTGGAACGCCTCGGCATAGTCGAAGTCGTCACCCATCGGATCGCCCGACCTGCCCTGCTGGTGCAGGATCTCGGTCGAGAGGTGGTTCGGCCACCAGTCGCGGTTGGTCCGCCCCAGAAGCGAGCGGAGCGCGCCGCGCTCCTTCTTCGGGTCGCTGAGGGGGCTGCGGTCGTTTCCGTCCATGACTGGCCTCTTTCTCTTCCGGGTGCGCGGACACCCTAGGCCCGGCTCACCTCAAGGCAAATCGATAGATTTCATGCCGAACGATGATTGAACTTATGCGGTGTGGATAAGCGGAAGTTGTTCGCACTTGCGAAACGATCCATTTGACTTCGCACCCGCAGCAATCCATCTACCGGCCGCCGGCGGCTCCCCCCGCCGAACCTGTTCATCGAAAACGGAGATTCCCATGCTCGGCGTCGGCCAGACCCTGCCTGATTTCAAGATCATCGGCGTGAAGCCCGGCTTCAACAGCCACGAAGAGAACGGCGTCTCGGCGTTCGAAACGGTCACCAAGGACAGCTTCGAAGGCAAGTGGAAGGTGATCTTCTTCTATCCGAAGGACTTCACCTTCGTGTGCCCGACCGAGATCGCCGAGTTCGCCTCGCTGGCGCGCGACTTCGACGACCGCGACACCGTCGTGCTGGGCGGCTCGACCGACAACGAATTCGTCAAGCTGGCCTGGCGCCGCGACCACGCCGACCTGTCGAAGCTGCCGATCTGGCAGTTCGCCGACAACGGCGGCGTCTTCGCCCGCGCCCTGGGCGTGCTGGATGAGGCCGAGGGCGTCGCCCTGCGCGCCACCTTCGTGGTCGACCCGCACAACGTTGTGCAGCACGTCTACGTCACCAACCTGAACGTGGGTCGCGCCCCGGCCGACACCCTGCGCGTCGTCGATGCCCTGCAGACCGACGAACTGTGCGCCTGCAACCGCCCCGTCGGCGGCGAGACGCTCGCCGCGTAAAGGCGGCGACCGCGATTGGGGAGGGCGGCGGCGATCGTCGCCGCCTTTCCTCGCGCGCTCCACCTTTCGTGCGCTACCGCTCGACGCGCGGCGTCTCGCTGCCCGAGCGCGAAGCGCTGATCCTGCGGCTCAAGCAGCGCGCCCGCGGCGCGAGCGGTAGCCGCTTCCGAAGGAAACATCCCATGTCGCTGGACGCCCTGCGCGATCTGATCCCGGCCTATGCCAAGGACATCTCCCTGAACCTGTCGTCGCTCGCCAAGGAGACGACGCTGAACGACCCGCAGAAGTGGGGCTGCTTCCTGGCCTCGGCGCACGCGCTGGGCGTCGCGCCGCTGGTGAGGCTGATCGAGGCCGAGGCGGCGACCGTGCTGACGCCCGAGGCGATGAACGCGGCCAAATCCGCCGCCGCCGTCATGGGCATGAACAACGTCTACTACCGGTCGCTGCACCTCATGCAGAACGGCGAGTACCGGACGATCCCGGCCCGCCTGCGCATGAACGTCATTGCCAATCCCGGCGTGGCGAAGGTCGACTTCGAACTGTGGTGCACCGCCGTGTCCGCCATCAATGGCTGCGGTGCCTGCCTCGACGCCCACGAGGCCGAGCTGCGCAAGCACGGCGTCACCGCGCCCCAGGTCCAGGCCGCCCTGCGCATCGGCGCCGTCGTCCACGCCGCCGGCCGCATCGTGGCGTCGGAGGCCGCGCTGGCCGAGGCCTGAGATCAGCCCCCGGCACCTGCCAGCCCGTTCATGTGGCCGATCCAGCGGGAGAAGCCGCCGGCCATGACCGCGTCGACGGGGTCGGCCATCGCCCCCACGCCGGGCCCCTCGACGACGAAGGTCCAGGTCGGCGTGACCACGCCATCCACCAGCGGGTACGTCACGACCAGATCGGCCTTGGTCGCCATGGACCGTAGCGGGCCGAACGGCGCGTGAAAACGCATCTCGCCCGGGACGACCGACAGGGTCCGGCCGTGATCGAAGTCGGTCCCGTCCTCCAGCTTCTCGCACCAGCAGCCGCCGGGGCTGAGGTCGAGGCTCAGGTTGGTCGCGTCGCCCGAATAGCTGTGCGCCGGATCCCACCACAGCGGCAGCTGCGAAAGGGCGGTGGGAACCCCGGCAGGCCCGAGCGCGGTACGCCCTGTGAACTTGAGGGTGAACGCGTTCTCGCTTCGAGACACGATCTCGGCCGCAGCCGGACCGGCGACGGCCGCGAACAGCGCGGCGGCGGCGATCATCAGGGGGCGCATGGTCGATCCTCCCGGCGCCATCCAGCGCCCGCGCTGTCGACCGGTCAAGCCGGCTCGAACGTCAGGGGCGCGCCCCAGAACCGCGACACGCGCTCGCTCTGCGGTCCCGGCTGACCCGTGGTCAGGAAGACGCGGCCCGCCCCCGTGCCCAGGTCGTACTCCGGATGCCGGGCCACATAGCGGTCCAGCGCGTCGGCCACCGCCGAGGGCTGATGGATCAGCGGCGTGCCGTCCGGCAGGGCGCGGGCGAAGACGTCGGCGACGATCTCATAGTGGGTGCAGCCGAGGATGGCCTTGTCCGGATGCCGGCCGACGCGGCGGCGCAGGGCGTCGACGTGGTCGCGCACCACCACCTCCAGCTCCTCGTCCGGGGCCCCCAGCTCGATCAGGCCGGCCAGCCCCGGGCAGGGCTCGGAAAAGACCGCCAGGTCGTCGCGGCGCTTGTCGATCTCGATCTCATAGACGCGGCTCATGGCCGTCGCGGCGGTGCAGAAGACGCCGGTGATCTCGATCGCCTCGCGCTTCTCGCCCTCCTCGCGGATCCGCTCGGCCTCATAGGCCCAGGGCAGGCCGGTCGCCGCTTCGATGGTCGGCACGATGATGCCCAGCACGTTAATCGGTCGTCCCGTCCGGGCGCGCACCTCGGGGATCCAGGTCTGCTGCAGGCGACGCAGGGCGATGGCCGACGCCGTGTTGCAGGCCAGGACCAGCAGGCTGGCCCCGGCCTCCACCAGCCGCTCGCAGCCGGCCCGCGTCAGCTCGACGATCTCCTCGCCGCCGCGCCCGCCGTAGGGGGCCCGGGCCTGGTCGGCCAGATAGACGAAGTCGGCGGTCGGGAACCGCCGCGTCAGCTCGCGGTGGACGGTCAGTCCGCCCACGCCGGAATCGAAAACGCCCATGGCCATGCCGGGCCGTTTAGCGGCGAAGCGCCGCAGGCGCCACCGTCGAACATTACGGCCCGTTCAGGTGACAGTCAGACGCGGCGGGTCCAAGGTCCCCGACCGAAAAAGTCACGGAGACCCTTCGTCATGAAAAGACGCCACTTCCTGATCGCCGGAGGCAGCCTGCTGGCCCTGACAGGCTGCGCCGCGGCCGGCGCCGGCGGCATGGCCGGCACGCCCGTCGCCACCCTGCAGGCCGAGGCGGCCGAGGCCCGCGCGGTCCTGCCGGTGCAGACGCCGCGCGCCGAACTGCTTCAGAAGTGGACCGGCCCGTTCGAGGGCGTTCCGCCGTGGGACCGCGTGACGGCCGAGAAGCTCAAGGCGGCCATCGTCGAGGGCATCGAGCTGCAGCGCGCCGAATACGCCGCCATAGCCGACAACCCCGCCCCGCCGACCTTCGCCAACACCCTGGTGACCAACCAGATGGCCGGCGAGCCCCTGGGCCGGGCCCTGTCGCTGTTCGGCGTGATGACCGGCAACATCGGCTCGGCCGACTACCAGGCGCTGCAGCGCGAGGTCTCGCCCCTGCTGACCCAGGCCGGCAACGAGATCACCTTCAACGAGAAGCTGTTCCAGCGGATCAAGACGGTGGCGGACACCGCCGACGCCATGGGCCTGACGGCCGAGCAGAAGCGCATCGCCGAACGCAGCCGCGACGCCTTCGTGCGCAACGGCGCGGCGCTGGACGCCGCCGGCAAGGCCGAGCTGGGCCGCATCAACACCGCCCTGTCCAACGCCTTCACCAGCTTCGGCCAGAAGGTCGTGGCCGACGAGAACGCCTGGACCCACATCCCGAACGAGGCCGGCGTCGCCGGCCTGCCGGCCTCGGACAAGGCCGGGGCCGCGGCGGCGGCCCGCGCCCGCAACCTCGAGGGCTGGGCCATCGTCAACACCCGCTCAAGCGTCGATCCCTTCCTGACCCTGGCCGACGACCGCGCCATGCGCGAGACGGTGTGGCGCAAGTTCGTGAACCGCGGCGACAACGGCGACGCCAACGACACCAACGCCGTGATCGCCGAGATCGTGCGCCTGCGCGCGCAGCGGGCGAAGCTGCTGGGCTACGCCAACCACGCCGAGTGGCGCATGCAGGACACCATGGCGAAGACGCCCGAGGCGGCCATGGATCTGATGATGCGCGTCTGGCGGCCGGCCGTGGCCCGGGTGGCGGAAGAAGTGGCCGACATGCGCGCCATCGCCGGCCACGACATCGAGCCGTGGGACTATCTCTACTATGCCGAGAAGGTGCGTAAGGCGAAGTACGACCTCGATCAGAACGAGATCAAACCCTACTTCGAGCTGAACGCGGTCAAGCAGGGCGCCTTCTACATGGCGGGCCGGCTGTACGGCTTCGACTTCGTCAAGCTGGCACCCGGCACGGTCCCGGTGTTCCACCCGGACGTCGAGGTGTTCGAGGTGAAGAACAAGTCCGACGGCAGCCACGTCGGCCTGTTCTACTCCGACGACTTCAACCGCACGGGCAAGCGCTCGGGTGCCTGGGCCACGACCTACCGCAGCTACTCGACCTACGACGGCGTCAAGAACGTGCTGTCGTCCAACAACAACAACTTCAACAAGGCCGAGGGCGGCGCGCCGCTGCTGATCTCGCTGGACGACGCCGAGACCCTGTTCCACGAGTTCGGCCACGCCCTGCACAGCCTGTCGTCGCAGGTGACCTACCCCTCGCTGGCCGGCACCCCGCGCGACTACGTCGAATATCCGTCGCAGGTCCACGAGCACTGGGTGCTGAGCCGCCCCATCCTGGACGGCTACATGAAGCACGTGGAGACCGGCCAGCCGATGCCGCAGTCGCTGGTCGACAAGATCGAGGCCGCCGCGACCTTCAACCAGGGCTATGCGACGGTCAGCTATCTGTCGTCGGCCCTGGTCGACATGGACCTGCACACCCGCGCCGACCCGCCGGCCGACATCGACGCCTTCGAGCGCGAGAGCCTGGCCCGCTACGGCATGCCCAAGGAGATCGTGATGCGGCACCGCCTGCCGCAGTTCAATCACCTGTTCACGTCCGACGCCTACTCGGCCGGCTACTACAGCTATCTGTGGTCCGAGGTCATGGACGCCGACACCTGGGCCTACTTCGAGGGGTCGGGCGACGTGTTCAATCCGGAGATCGGCCGCCGCTACAAGGAGATCATCCTGGCGGAGGGCAACACGACCGACCGCGCCGAGGCCTACCGCCGCTTCCGCGGCCGCGACCCGGACGTCTCGGCCCTGCTCAAGGTCCGCGGCTTCCCGACGAACTGAGTGGCACCAACGCTCGGCTCGCGGAGCCTCGCTGCTTGAGCGCAGTCAGGCTGCAGCCCTCAAACAGCGAGCGACCGCGTCGCGAGCGGTAGGGCGCAAACAAGAAAGGCCCCGGCGGTTTCCCGTCGGGGCCTTTTCGCGTCCGGCGACGGGATCACCGCTCGACGGTCGGCGCGCGCACGGTCAGCAGGTCGGTGGCCCGCACATAGTCGGCGCGCGCGCGGCGCGGCAGGGCGTCCATCACCTCGGCCCGAACGCCGGCCTCGCAGTAGGCGCGGTCGGACAGCAGGCTGCCCGGACGGCGGGCGTCGCGGCACAGGGCGGCGGCGGCGGCGTCGATGCGGGCGTCCAGTTCGGCCGCGCCCCGGGCGGTGCCCAGGTCGAGATCGGCCAAGGAGATGCGCAGGGGGTCGGCGGCGAGGGCGGGGGCGGCGGTCAGCAGCGCCGCAACAGCGGCCACAACGAGCGATTTCATACAAGATTCTCCTGAGATCAGCATGTTCATCGCTCTGAGCGGCGATAAGGCAGCAATACAGGTGCTTTGTTTCAGGCTTTTATGGAATGCGCGGCGGAACCGTGGCACCGCATGAATTCGCGGACAGGCGACCGGCCGCCCCGACGACCTCAGCCGCTGTTGCGCAGGCCCGCGGCGACGCCGTTCAGACTGAGCAGGATGCCCTCCCGGACCCGGGGGTCGTCGTCGCCGGCGCGGCGGCGGCGGATCAGCTCGATCTGCACATGGTTCAGCGGCTCGACATAAGGCATGCGGAGGCGGATCAGCCGGTCCAGCTCGGGCTGGCCGGCCAGAAGGGCGTCCTGGCCGGTGATGGACAGCACCGCGGCATGGGTCCGGTCCCACTCCGCCGCTACGGCTCCGAAAATGCGCTCCGCCAGCGCCCGGTCCGGGACCAGGCCGGCATAGCGCCGGGCGATGGTCATGTCGGCCTTGGCCATGACCATCTCCATGTTCTGGATCAGGGTGCGGAAGAAGGGCCAGTCACGGGCCATGACCCGCAACTCCTCCATGTCCGCGCCCGCCACCGCCGAGCCGAAGCCGAACCAGCCGGGCAGCATGACCCGCGACTGGCTCCAGCTGAACACCCAGGGGATGGCGCGCAGGTCCTCGATCGCGGTCGAGGCGGTGCGCGAGGCCGGGCGCGAGCCAATCTTCAGATCGGCGATCTCGGCGATCGGGGTGGCGGCGCGGAAATAGTCGACGAAGCCCTCGGTCTCATAGACGAGGGCCCGGTAGGCGGCCATTGAGGCCCGCGACAGGGCGCGCGCCGCGTCGCCATGCCGTTCGCTGAAGGTCCGGTCCGCCGGCGGCCGGAGCGAAGCCAGCAGGACGCCGCAGGTCAGGGCGTCGAGGTTGCGACGCGCCACGTCGGGCTCGCCGTATTTGTTGGCGATGACCTCGCCCTGTTCGGTCACCCGGATGCGGCCCGCCACCGTGCCCTGGGGCTGGGCCGCCACGGCGGCGAAGCTGGAGCCGCCGCCACGCCCGACCGCCCCGCCCCGGCCGTGGAACAGCTGCAGCCGCAGCCCGGCCGCGTCGGTCACCTCCAGCAGGGCGCGGGAGGCCTCGTGCAGCTCCCAGGTCGAGGTCAGATAGGAGCCGTCCTTGTTGGAGTCGGAATAGCCGATCATCACCTCCTGCACTCCGCGGGCGCGGGCCACGGCGAGGGCCGAGGGTTCTCGCAGCAGCCGCTCCAGCGTCGGCCGCGCGGCGCGCAGGTCGCCGATGGTCTCGAACAGGGGCGCGGCCTGGATCGGGCAGGCGGCGGGGTCCTCCGGGCGATAGAGGCCGACCTCGCGCAGCAGCAGATAGACCTCCAGCAGGTCGGAGGCCGCATCGGTCTTGGACACCACATGGGTGCGGATCGCCTGCGGCCCGAACAGGCGCAGGGCCTCGGCCGCCGCCTGCAGGATGGCGCGCTCCTTCAGCGTCTCCTCGGCATAGGCCGCAAAGGGGCTGAACAGCGGCCGCGGAGAGGCCAGCTCGGCTGCCAGCAGCGCCAGCCGGGCGTCCTCGTCCAGCGCGAGATAGTCGGGATGGACGCCCGCGACCCGCAGCAGATCGGCGACCACCCGCTCGTGCACGTCCGCGTTCTGGCGCAGGTCCAGGGTGGCCATGTGGAAGCCGAAGACGTCCACCGCGGCGATCAGCCCCGTCAGCCGGTCGTCGGCGAAAACCGCCCCGTGGTTGGCCACCAGGCTGTCGCGCAACGCCGCCAGATCGGCGCGGAAGGCGTCGGGGCCGTCATAGGGCCGGGCCTCGAACCCGGCCGCCCGGGGCGCCGGCTGGCCCGTCAGGATCGGATGGAGGGCGGCCAGCCGGGCGTAGATCTCGCTGAGCGCGCGGCGATAGGGCTCGTCGGCCCGGTGCGGCGAGCGGTCGCCGGAGGCTTCGGCCAGGGCCGCGAGCGCCGGCGAGACGGCGCTGGCCGAACCGGACAGGCTGAGCTCCGCCCCCAGGGCATGCACCTCCTCCAGATAGACGCGCAGCACCGCCCGGGCCTGGGTGCGGAAGGCGGCGGTCAGCACCGAACCGTCGACATTGGGATTGCCGTCGCGGTCGCCGCCGACCCAGCTGCCGATGCGGATGAAAGGGGCCAGCTCCGGCGCGTCCAGCCGGCGGCGCCAGTCGGCCAGCTGGGCCGGGGCGACGCGCAGGAAGACCCGCTCGAGGAAGGAGACGACGGTGTCGATCTCGTCCTGCACCACAAGCCCGGCCTGACGCACCAGCCGGGTGGTCCACAGGATGATGGTCTGCCGGCGCAGGCCGGTCATCAGCACTTCGGGCGCACAGGCGAGGTGGTTCTGGTCGCACGCGTCCAGCAGGTCCGACACGGCGGCGATGCGGTCGATCACGCTCTTGCGCCGCACCTCGGACGGGTGGGCCGTCAGCACGGGCGAGATCAGCGCCCCGGCCAGCAGGTCCCGCGCGGCGCCGTCGGTCACGCCCGCCTCCGCCAACCGTTGCAATGCGCCCTCGGGCGTGTCGGCGCGGGCCCCCGCCTCCGACTGCGCCCGCGCGCGCCGCTTGCCGGCCCGGTCCTCCGCCACATTGGCCAGCAGCGAGAAGACCGCGAAGCCATGGGCCAGGCCGACAGCCTGATCCAGCGACAGCTCGCCCAGCAGCCGCTCCAGCCGGACGGCGTCGTCTTCCCCCGCGTCGCGGTGCCAGGCGACGGAGGCCTGGCGCACGGCCTCGATCCGGTCGTAGAGGTCCTGCCCGCCCTCGTCGCGGATCACCTCGCCCAGCAGCCCGCCCAGCAGGCGCACCTCTTCGCGCAGTCGGTCGTCGGCGGCAGGGGTCATGGGTTCGGCTTTCAGCGGGGAGGCTGGAAGCGGCAGCCTATCAGGGGCGGAGAGGTTGGCCATGGCAAAGCCAACGCTGAAACGCGAGGTGTGATGCAAGGGCGTTCCGACCGCCCTCCCGGCGCGAGTCGACAAGCGGGGACTTTTCCCGCATAAGCCGCCGCTTCCGACGCAAGTGAACCTCGCGTCTCCACCCACACGACACCGGTTTCGACCGGACGAGGTGGGCGAGAACCCCCCGCCGACGTGAGCGTCGCCGGGGGCCGTTATCGTATGGAGCCGCTTCACCCGTCGCAACGAGGTTGTGAATGTTCGAGGCTCTGAACGAGCGGCTGACAGGCGTCTTCGACCGGATCACCGGTCGCGGCGCCCTGTCCGAAAAGGACGTGGCCGAGGCGATGCGCGAAGTGCGCGTGGCCCTGCTCGAGGCCGACGTCGCCCTGCCCGTCGTCAAGGACTTCATCGCCTTCGCCACCGAGCGCGCCACCGGCGAGGAGGTCATCCGCTCGGTCAAGCCCGCCGACCAGGTGGTCAAGATCGTCTACGACGGCCTGATCGAGATGCTGGGCGGCGAGGAGCCGGTCGGCATCAACCTGAACGCCGCCCCGCCCGCCGTCATCCTGATGGCCGGCCTGCAGGGCTCGGGCAAGACGACGACCTCGGCCAAGCTGGCGCTGCGGCTGACGAAGTTCGACCGCAAGAAGGTCATGATGGCCTCGCTGGACACGCGCCGTCCGGCGGCGATGGAACAGCTGGCCACCCTGGGCAAGCAGATCGAGGTCGCCACCCTGCCGATCGTGGCGGGCGAGAGCGCGGTCCAGATCGCCCGCCGGGCCCTGTCGTCGGCGAAGCTGCAGGGCTTCGACGTCCTGATCCTCGACACCGCCGGCCGCATCACCCTGGACGAGGCCCTGATGGCCGAGGTGGCCGAGGTCGCCGCCGTCGCCAACCCCGTCGAGACCCTGCTGGTCGCCGACAGCCTGACCGGCCAGGACGCCGTCCGCACCGCCCGGGCCTTCCACGAGCGCCTGCCCCTGACCGGCCTGGTCCTGACCCGGGCCGACGGCGACGGCCGCGGCGGGGCCATGCTGTCGATGCGCGCCGTTACCGGCCTGCCGATCAAATACCTCGGTGCCGGCGAGAAGGTCGATGCGCTGGACGTGTTCGACGCCCGCCGCGTCGCCGGCCGCATCCTGGGCCAGGGCGACATCGTGGCCCTGGTCGAGAAGGCCAGCCAGGAGCTGGACCAGTCCAAGGCCGAGGCCATGGCCCGCAAGCTGGCCAAGGGACAGTTCGACCTGAACGACCTGGCCGGCCAGCTGCAGCAGATGAAGCGCATGGGCGGGCTGCAGGGCATCATGGGCATGCTGCCCGGCGTGGCGAAGATGAAGGCCCAGATGGCCGACAGCGGCGTCGACGATCGCATGATCGCGCGTCAGGAAGCCATCATCTCGTCGATGACGAAGGCCGAGCGCAAGAAGCCCGACCTGCTGAACGCCAGCCGCAAGAAGCGCATCGCCGCGGGCGCCGGCGTCGAGGTGCAGGACGTCAACCGCCTGCTGAAGCAGCACCGCCAGATGGCCGACATGGTGAAGTCCCTGTCGCGCGGCGGTCCGAAGAAGATGCAGCAGATGGCCGCCATGCTGGGCGGCCTCGGCGGCGGCCCCGGCGGCATGGGCGGCCCCGACATGGCGCGCCTCAAGGCGATGGGCGGCGGCAAGATGGCCGAACCCTCGGCCGACGAACTCAAGGCCATCCAGGACCGGCTCGCCGGACTGGGCGGCGGAGCCCTTCCGGGAGGCCTCCCCGGCCTGCCCGGCCTACCCACGAAAAAGACCTGACTTCCGAAGAAAGAGACCGAAAATGCTGAAGATTCGTCTGGCCCGCGGCGGCGCCAAGAAGCGCCCCTACTACTACATCGTCGTCGCCGACTCCCACTCGCCGCGCGACGGCAAGTTCATCGAGCGCGTCGGCACCTACAACCCGATGCTGCCGCGCGACGGCGAGCAGAAGCGCGTCAACCTGAAGGTCGACCGCATCGCCGAATGGCTGGGCAAGGGCGCCCAGCCGACCGACCGCGTCGCCCGCTTCCTGTCGCAGGACGAGACCCTGGCCGGCAAGGTCAAGTGGACCCAGGGCCAGAACCTGAAGAAGGCCGAGCCGGGCAAGAAGGCCCAGGAACGCGCCGCCGAGCGCGCCCAGCGCGAAGCCGACCGTCTGGAAGCCGAAGCCGCCGCCAAGGTCGAGGCCGCCGAGGCCGCCGCCCGCGCCAAGGAAGAGGCCGCCGCCGCCGCCGAAGCCGCCCGGAACGCGCCGCCGGCCCCCGAGCCCGAAGCCGAGCCCGCCGCCGAAGCGACCGAGGAGGCCCCGGCCGCCGAAGCCGCCTCGGAAGAGGCTCCGGCCGAAGCCGCCGCTGAAGAAGCCCCGGCTGCGGAAGAAGCCCCCGCCGCCGAAGAGGCCACCGAGGAGAAGGCCGAGGGCTGATCGCCCTTTGCATTCAGGCAATCTGAGAGGGCGGCGTCGTTCGACGTCGCCCTTTCTGCTATCCGGCGCTCCGCATGACCGATCACAACCTCATCCTCGTCGCCCAGATCGCCGGCGGATTCGGCGTGAAGGGCGAGGTGCGCGTCACCGCCTGGACCGCCGATCCCATGGCCCTGCTGGACTATGGCCCCCTGCTGCGCGCCGACGGCACAGTCGGCCTGACCCTGACCTCCGGTCGCCCCGAGAAGACGGCGATCGTCGGCCGGGCGAAGGAAATCGCCACCAAGGAACAGGCCGACGCCCTGCGCGGGCTGAAGCTGTTCGTCCCCCGCGACCGCCTGCCGCCGCCCGACGACGAGGACGAGTTCTACCTGACCGACCTGATCGGCCTGGCCGCCCGCGACGCCGACGACGCCGTGATCGGCACGGTGAAGTCGGTCCCCAATTTCGGTGCCGGCGACATGCTGGAGATCGCGCCCGTCGAGGGCGGCCCCACCTGGTACCTGCCCTTCACCCGCGAGGCCGTGCCCGAGGTGCGCCTGGCCGACCGCTGGCTGCGCGCCATCCGGCCCGCCGAGGTCGATGAGCGCGACGAGGCCTAAGGCGCCTCCCCCTCCGCCAGCCAGCGCATCCGGCAGGCCATGATCGCCGTCTCGCCCAGCCGTTCGGTCAGCCGCCAGTTGACGACGGCCCCCACCGGCGCCCCCACCACCGGCAGCATCTGCGCCAGCTTGGCCAGATCGATGTGGTCGCGGTACTCGATCTGGAAGGTGCGCCAGTCGTAGTCGGCCACAAGATCCGGCTGGTTCACGTCGGCGATCCAGTCGTCCAGCGCCCGCAGCGCCTCGGGCCGCCGCCGCGCGCTGGCGAACGCCAGATGAAAGACGTGCAGCAGGAACAGCCGCTCGCGCGCCGCGCCGCCGCCCCAGCCGTGGGCGGCGACGATCTGGGCCAGCATGCGCACCTTGATGGCCATCAGGGCGGGGAAGTCCGCCGCGGCCAGCAGGAAGCCCCCGGCCCCGGCCACGCCGCCCTCGACGCTGGCCGCATTGCGGTGCGCCTTCAGGATCGCGCGCGACCGCGCCTCGGCCGCCGCCAGCGAGTCGCGCGGGGCCGGCCGGGCCAGCACGTCGGCGCCGGTCAGGATGCCCTTGGTCATGGCCTCGACCCCGGCCGTGACGGCCGCGTGCACCCGCTCGGGGATCACCCGGTTGATGCGGTCCTGCGCGCCCCGGGTCGCCTTGTCCCACAGCCCTGGCGGCCGCAGCAGCCGCGCCCGCCACGCCTCGACCTCGTCCCGCACCGCGCGGGCGTCGGCGACCCGGACGAGGTTTTCAGCGACCGCGTCCGGCGCGACCCACTCGCCGCCGTCGCCCGTCAATCGACGTCGACGATCTCGGCGTCCCCGACGTGCTTGCGGATCGACTCGATGGCCCGCTTCGCCCCCGATTTGTCGGCGTATCCCTCGGTCGAGAAGATGATCTCCGAATTGTATTTGAACCGGACCCGGAACTCCCCGGCCTTGTCCTTGTAGACCTCGAATTTGTGCGCCATTCGCCCGCTCCCTCGGCCACCATGGCCACGGTGAAGCTGACACGCGCGGCGCGGGCGGGACAAGGCGGAAGTGTCGGCGACCGGACGCTGCGGCGTGAACTTGCAGCCACGCCGTGCGGGGTCTAGACCCGCGCCATCCTTCCCGGACACCCGGCCTCACGCAGCGAGCGACCGCGTCGCGAGCGCGAGGCCAGAACAAGAATGGAGCACCCAATGGCACGCGCCAAGATCGCCCTCATCGGCGCCGGCATGATCGGCGGCACCCTGGCCCACATCTGCGCGCGCGAGGCGCTGGGCGACGTGATCCTGTTCGACATCGCCGAGGGCACGCCGCAGGGCAAGGCGCTGGACATCTTCCAGGGCTCGGCCGTGTTCGGCCAGGACGTGTCGCTGAAGGGCGCCAACGACTATGCCGACATCGCGGGCGCCGACGTCTGCATCGTCACCGCCGGCGTGCCGCGCAAGCCGGGCATGAGCCGCGACGACCTGATCGGCATCAACCTGAAGGTCATGAAGGCCGTCGGCGAGGGC
>JAHJOO010000055.1 GCA_018820275.1 Alphaproteobacteria bacterium | reverse complement strand
GCGTCGCCCGCGTGTCGTGGCGACGAATGATCTTGAGGAACCGGCCGCTGCTACGGAACAGCCTCCAGGCGGAGGCCCACACGCGCCGGAGCGCCGGTCGTCGCAAGGGTGCGACGGGCTGGCAGATGGGCTGACACTGCGGCCAAGTCAAGGCGGGCCGACCGTATGGCCCCGCTTCCGCCCGCAACCTGTCGCCGAATTCACTCACCTTTCGGCCTTTTAACTGGAGGGCCGAAGCGGCCCGGTCCACTCAGGCACCGGACAGGGAGAGGGACGATGAGGACGATTCTGACGACCGGCGTGGCGGCCTGTGCGCTGCTGGCCGGCGCGGCCCAGGCCCAGGTGATCCCGACGCCGTCGGCCGATCCGGCGTCGGTCCAGGGCCAGACCGGCGTGCTGGTCTTCACCCCCGACTTCTTCGCCAGTTCCTCGCCCAACACGGCGCTGGACATGATCGCGCGCCTGCCGGGCTTCCAGTTCAGTCAAGGGAACAACGGCACGCGCGGGTTCGCCGGCGCGGCCGGCAACGTCCTGATCGACGGCGACCGGCCGTCCAGCAAGTCGGACGACCTCGGCGGCGTGCTGTCCCGCATCTCGGCCGACAGCGTGGAGCGGATCGAGCTGATCCGCGGCGGCGCGCCGGGCATCGACATGCAGGGCCAGACCGTGGTCGCCAACGTCGTGCTGAAGCGCACCGTGACGACCGAGCGGGTGCTCGAGACCAACGCCTACTTCTATCCGGACGGCTACGTCGGCCCGATCGTGGCTGGCCAGTGGTCGCGCCGCGAGGGCGAGAACCAGACCGAGGCCAGCTTCTCGGCCACCACCGACCGCACCGACGGGACCGGCGATGGTTTCCGCCGCCGCTATGACGTCGACGGGACCCTGATCCAGGACGCCGATCTGATCCTGTGGGATCGCTTCCGCAACGTCCGTGGCACGGGCGCGATCCAGCGCACCGTCGGCGGCGGCCGCCTGCGGGTCAACGCCCTGCTGGGCTGGGGCACCCGTGAGTTCGAGCAGGACCTCCTGATCCGCTCGGGTGCCGGGGCCGACAGCTTCAATGTCGAGGACAGCGAGGAGCTGGACGCCGAACTGGGCCTCAACTGGTCCCGCGACCTCAGCCCGCGCACCTCCATCGAACTGACCGCCCTGCAGCGTTACGAACAGGAGGAGTACGTCGGGGACTCCGCGGGGGCCGGACAGACCTCCACCTTCACCGCCGACGGCACGGAGGGCGAATCCATCGCCCGCGGCGTGCTGCGCTTCCGGCCCAACGACCGCTGGGCCTACGAGACCGGCGGAGAGGTCGCCTACAACTTCCTCGACAGCGACACGGCCTATTCCGAGAACGGCGTGCCGATCCCGCTGGGCAATGCGGCGGTCAAGGTCGAGGAACTGCGCGGCGAGGTCTTCGGCCAGGCCACCTGGCGGCCGTCCGACCGCTGGACGATCGAGGCCGGTCTGCGCGTCGAGGTGTCCGAGATCAGCCAGTCGGGCGACACCGACCTGTCGAAGTCCTTCGTCTATCCCAAGCCCCGGCTCCAGACGACCTTCACCCCGGCGCCGGGACACCAGTTCCGCTTCCGCGTGGAGCGCGAGGTCAGCCAGCTGGACTTCGGCGATTTCGTCGCCTCGGCCGACATCGACATCGGCCAGGTCGAGGCCGGCAACCCCGACCTCGAGCCCGAGAAGGCGTGGGTCATCGAGGGCGTCTACGAGCGGCGCTTCTGGGACAAGGGCGTCTTCGACGTCACCTACAGCCACGCCGAGATCGAGGACGTGGTCGATATCATCCCGCTGGTCGGCGGGTTCGAGGGCGTCGGCAACATCGGTGAGGGCACGTCCGACTTCTTCCAGCTGCGCCTGACCCTGCCGACCGACCGCCTCGCCATCCCCGGCGGTCGTCTGATCCTTCGCGGAAGCTGGTCCTGGACCGAGGTGACCGACCCCCTGACGGGCGAACCGCGCCGCTTCCAGGGCAACCAGTATTTCGGCTGCGGCGTCGACTTCAACCAGGACCTCCGCGGCGGCCGCTGGGCGTGGGGCCTGCAGCACGGCTGCAACGTCGACCGCGGCACCAGCTACCGCATCCGCGAGGTGCGCGAGGGTTATTCCGAGCCCTTCGTGACCGTCTATGGCCAGTGGAAGCCGGACGACCGCACCACGGTGCGCCTCGACCTCGGCAACGCCACAGACCGCCAGAACGGCTACGACCGCGACATCTACACGGGCCCCCGCGACGTCAGCCCCGTCGCCTACCGCGAGGTGCGCCGCACGAAGATGAGCCCCTGGCTGTTCGTGCAGCTCCGAAGGACGTTCTGAGCCGACGCCTCCGCCCGCAAGGGGAGAAGGACATAGAAAAAGGGCGGCTCCGTCACCGGGGCCGCCCTCTTCGTTTCAGCGGTGAGCCGGGATCACAGCGTCGTTGTCTGCGGCCGGGCGACGTTGCCGTCCTCGTGACCGCCTTCGGTGATCGTCGGTCCGGGGTGGTTGTCCGGGTCGTTCACCCCGTGCGCCCAGTGCTTGATGAAGAAGCTGATCAGGATGAAGCCCACGCCGATTCCGACGCCGACCCAGCCGATCACGTTGAACATCTCCAGCGAGGTGTTCAGCGCCGCTTCCGGGTTGGTCACCTGACCGCCCACGGTCTCGGTGCCCGACAGGCCGGCGATCCACCCGCCGACGTAGTGGGCGATCGCCGAGGCCATGAACCAGACCGCCATCATGAAGCTGACGATCGAGGCTACCGACAGCTTGGTGATCTCCGACAGGCCCACGGGCGACAGGAACAGCTCGCCGAGGGTGTGGAACATGTAGAGCGCGCCCAGCAGCACCAGCGGCGTGCGGAAGGCGTCGTCGACCATGCCGGAGTTGGCGCCCCAGACCACGATCAGGAAGCCCAGGCCGACCTGGATGATGCCGAGGCCGAACTTGACCACGGGGTTGGGGTCCATCTTGCGGGAGGCCAGGAAGGCCCACAGCGCCGCGAAGACCGGGGCGAAGATCAGGATGAAGCCGGCGTTGAACGACTGGGTCTGGGCCGCGGTGATCGAGGTGTCGATCCACTGCCAGCCGTTGGTGACCATGCCCGCGGCGGCCAGCTGATCCGGCGTGCCGTAGGGGATCCCCAGGAAGGTGCCGGCCGTGCTGGTCAGCGACAGGTCGACGTTGCGGTCGGCGAACAGGTTCAGCGACGAGCCGGCCTGTTCGAACAGGGTGAAGAACACCGCCGAGCCGAAGATCAGCACCGTGGCCAGCATCATCCGCTCCCGCGCGACCTTGTCGCCGCGCAGCTTGAAGATGATGAACCACCCGATGAAGCCCAGCGCCGCGATGGTCGACAGCAGCAGACCCTGCCCCACCAGACCGTGGTTCGGCACGATGAAGTACAGCGCCGCCACGCCCACGAAGGCCAGGATGTAGATCAGCCATTCGCGGTTGATCGGCCCGACCAGCGGCTTCTTGATCAGCTCCGGATAGGGGCTTTCGCCCTTGCCCTGAAGCAGGGGTTTGCCCAGCCAGAAGACCAGAAGACCCAGCGCCATGCCGATGCCCGCCAGGCCGAAGCCCCAGCTCCAGCCGTAGTTCTGGCCGAGGTAGCCGCACAGCACGGCCGCCCAGAAGGCCCCCAGGTTGATGCCGTAGTAGTAGAGGGTGAAACCGGAATCCCGCCGCGGATCGCCCTGTCTGTACAGCTGGCCGACCAGGGTCGAGATGTTCGGCTTCAGGAAGCCCACGCCCATGATGATCAGCGACAGGGCGACGTAGAAGGCCATGACGCCGCGCTCGTCGCGCTCGGCCTCAAGCTCGTAGCTGCCGGTCGGCAGGACGTTGGGCAGGGCACCGCCGGGGGCCAGGCCCTCGATCGTCAGGCCGTCCTCGCCCGAGCTGTATTCATAGGCCTGGCCGTCGACGATCAGCCGCGTCTCCTGGGCCGAGGCGCGGCCCTCGATCTGCACCGAATACTCCGCGCCGCCATAGGTCAGGGTCTGCGTCGCCGGGTTGCCCTCATAGGCCATCAGGCCGTGGCCCATGACCAGCAGGATGGCCCCGAACATGATCGCCTTGCGGGTGCCGATGTAGCGGTCCGCGACGATGCCGCCGATCAGCGGCAGCAGATAGACCAGCGAGCCATAGGTGCCGTACTGGCCGGACGCGAAGTCGTCGGTGAAGAGGAAGTGCTGGGTCAGGAAGAAGATCAGCAGGCCCCTCATGCCGTAGAAGGAGAAGCGCTCCCACATCTCGGCGAAGAAGCAGATCAGCAGCCCCTTGGGATGCCCCTTCAGGATCTGCAGCAGCACGGGCAGGCCCGTGACGAGGGTGATGATCACCCCCAGCAGAATGACGACGTTCATGCCTACCCTTGGACTGCCGGGCCCGCGCCCGTGTTGAACCCTCGCGGCCCGCGCCTGCGCGCGACCGCCCCTTGTGGCGCGGATAAGGCCACCCCGGGGACGTGATTACAAGCCGCAACATCCCGTGAACGGACGGCTCCGCCTCGCCGGGCCGGCGTAACCTCAGCCCTTCGGCCGGGCCCTCAGCTCGTCGCGGATCTCGACCAGCAGGGCCTCGGTCGGCGTCGGCGCGGACGGGGCCGGATCGGGCTCCGCCGCCTTTTCGCGGCGCAGCTTGTTGATGCCCTTGACCATCAGGAAGATGACCGCCGCCACGATCAGGAACTGGATCAGGGTGTTGCCGAAGGCGCCGTACTGGATCGCCACCTCCTCGACCGCCTCGGTCGCGGGGTCCTCGGGCGCCAGCACCCATTTCAGCTCGGAGAAGTCGACCCGGCCCAGCGCCAGGCCGATCGGCGGCATCACCACCTGTTCGACCAGGCTGGTGACGATCTTGCCGAAGGCCGCGCCGATGATGACGCCCACGGCCAAGTCGACCACATTGCCGCGGCTGATGAATTCCTTGAACTCGGAGAACAGGCCCATCAGGCGTCGCCGCTCGCGTTCAGCCGCTCGCGCAGCTCCTTGCCGCTCTTGAAGAAGGGCACGGACTTGGCCGGCACCTCCACGGCCTCACCGGTGCGCGGATTGCGCCCGGCCCGCGCCGGCCGATCCCGCACCGAAAAGGCGCCGAAGCCGCGGATCTCGACGCGCCCGCCCTGCGACAGCGCGTCCATCATGCCGCCTAGGATGACGTTGACGATCCTCTCCACCTCGCCGTGCGTGAGGTGGCGGTTCTCCGCCGCAAGCTTCTCGATCAGTTCGGACTTGATCATGCCAGGCCCCCGCCCTTCGATCCCAGTGTCCGGAACCGTACGTGGTCGCCCGGTTCCGTGGCCACCCTAGACCTCGCGTGCGGGGCGAGAAAAGGCCCCGGGCGCCGAATAACGCGGTGATGATGGTGAACTTTCGCCGCCGGGGCACGAAAAAGGGCGGCGGGATCGCGCCCGCCGCCCGTTCTTCCTTGTGGTCTACCGCTCGGGCCGCGGGCCCTCGCTGCTTGAGACCGGCCTCAAGAAGCGAGCGACCGCGTCGCGAGCGTTAGGCCCAAAGCAAAGCCTTACTCCTTCGAGCCGGCCTTTTCGCGCAGCGCGGCGCCCAGGATGTCGCCCAGCGAGGCGCCCGAGTCCGACGACCCGAACTGCTCGATGGCTTCCTGCTCGTCCTTCATCTCCAGCGCCTTGATCGACACCGAGATGCGGCGCGTGGCCTTGTCCACGGCGGTGATCATGGCGTCGACGCGGTCGCCGACGGCGTAGCGCTCGGGGCGCTGCTCGTTGCGGTCGCGCGACAGGTCCGACTTGCGGATGAAGGCCGAGACCGGGGCGTCGTCCTCACCGAACTTCACCTCGATGCCGCCCGTCTCGATCGACGAGACGGTGACCGTCACCTGCTGGCCGCGCTTGTAGGTGTCGCCCTCGCCGATCGGATCGCCGCCCAGCTGCTTGATGCCCAGCGAGACGCGTTCCTTCTCGACGTCGACGTCCAGCACCTTGGCCTTGACCATCTCGCCCTTGCGGTAGCGCTGGATGGCTTCCTCGCCCGAGACGTTCCAGTCGAGGTCCGACAGGTGCACCATGCCGTCGATGTCGTTGTCCAGGCCGATGAACAGGCCGAACTCGGTGGCGTTCTTGACCTCGCCCTCGACGGTCGAGCCGATCGGGTTGTTGGCCACGAAGGCGTCCCACGGATTGTCCTGGGCCTGCTTGAGGCCCAGCGAGATGCGGCGCTTGGAGGCGTCGACGTCCAGCACGACCACGTCAACTTCCTGCGAGGTCGAGACGATCTTGCCGGGGTGGACGTTCTTCTTGGTCCACGACATTTCCGAGACGTGCACCAGACCCTCGACGCCGGCTTCCAGCTCCACGAAGGCGCCGTAGTCGGTGATGTTGGTGATGCGGCCGGTCATCTTGGCGCCGACCGGATACTTGGCTTCCACGCCGTCCCACGGATCGGCCTGCAGCTGCTTCATGCCCAGCGAGATGCGCTGGGTGTCCGGGTTGATCTTGACGATCTGCACCTTGACGGTATCGCCGACCGCCAGCACCTGCG
>JAHJOO010000005.1 GCA_018820275.1 Alphaproteobacteria bacterium | reverse complement strand
TCGCGGTCGGCGAAATCGACCCTCCAGAGCGGTCCTGTCCGGCCGGTTTCCTGAGGCGCCGTGGCCAGCAGCACGGCGTCGGACACCTTCGCCTCGCCCTTGTAGCCCGTCCGGGCGAACGCCGAGGCCTCGCCAGCGGACATCGGCCCGAACGGAAGGCCCGTGACGGCGGACACGACGACGGGCTCTCCGTCCGCCGGTTTCAAAGTCCAGGCGGGTCCGCGCGGCGTCGTGCGCAGCTCCGCCTCGACAGGGGCCACGCCCGCGCGACGGGCCACGACGGCGAGGGTCGGAAGAGCTCCAACCTCAAGCAGAGCCGGCTTGAGTTCGGCCGCGCGATGTTCGCTACGCACCGTCTCGATCGGAATGACGGTCATGACCAGACCGCCGCCGACCCAGAACAGAACCTGCAGCCCCACCACGAGGGCGACCCATTTGTGAAGCTGGGTCGACAGCCTGAGAACCTTCATGGAACGAACCCGACTAGCCGTGACGCGCGAAGACGCGTGTGCCGCCGCCCTCGAGGATCAGCAGGGTCTCATAGGGCTCGCGCTGGCCGTCCGGCGTCTCCATGCCCGGCGACCCCAGGGGCATCGCCGGAACCGCCAGGCCCACGGCCTTGGGACGCTCGGCCAGAAGCCGTCTCACGTCCTCGGCCGGCACATGGCCCTCCAGAACATAGCCCCCGATCAGGGCGGTGTGACAGGACGCGAGGGCTTCGGGCACGCCTTGGGTGCTGCGGATCGAGCGGAGACTGGGAAGCTCGCTGATCCGCGCCTCGAAGCCCGCGGCGCGCATGTGATCCACCCAGGCCGTGCAACAGGCGCAGGTCGGCGTCTTGTAGACGGCGAGCTCGTTCGACGCGCGACCGACCGGGGCGCAGGCCGCGACCGCCAGGGCGCCCGTTCCCATGGCGATGAGACTGCGGCGTGCGAGTGGAATGGACTGGGACCCCATGAGACCTCAAGAAAACGATGTGCAAACGGCGCTGACCGTCGCGGTCGCGCTCAGGCCGCCGGACGGAAAGGCCGCGCCGAGGAATGATAGATGTCGAACCTCCACTCGTCACCTCGCTTGCGCAGGACGCTGGTCGCGGCGCCGCGGCGTTCTATGGGAGCTCGCGCGCCGTCCTTGAAGGTGATGTGGTAGGTGTAGGTCTCGCTTACGAAGGCCGTATCGCCATCGACCTCGATCTTCATGTCGTGGTCGCGGAAGTCGAACCCAGCGAGATCGGCGAACTCAGGACCCAGATGGTGCTCCAGATAGTAGGCGAACGATCCCTCCACGCCGCCGTTCTCGAAGATTTCGGAGTCGGACCAGAACAGGGCCGGCGTCTGCGACACATCCATCCGCTCGATGGCGGTCTTGTAGGCGGTGACCACGGCGCGGACCTGTTGTTCGTCCGCGGTCTGGGCCTGCGAGGCGGTGGCGAGGAGAGCGGCGACCGCCAGTCCGGCGAAGGTTGAACGAAACATCGTGGGCGAGGCTCCTGTTTGCCGGCCGCGAAAGGTGTGTCGGACGGGCGTGGGTGAAAAAACGAGAAGGTTGAACGACGGCGCGGCCTTCAGAACATCAGATGTCTCACGCCGTGGGTCAGCATGCCGCCCAAGAGGCCGTTGATCACGACGGCGACGGCGGTGAGCGTCAACAGGCCGATGTAGACTCTCTCGCGCCCGGGCCCCGGCCGGCGGACCCAGTGCTCCTTCGCCCACCAGCTGAGGAGGCCCAGCGCGGCGATCGAAGTGCCGAGCCATCTGTGAGAGGCGTGGGTCGCGTCGTCCCGTCCCGGCATCCCCATGGCGAACCAGCCCAATGCCACTGCGCCGACCGCGGAGATGGCCGCCAAGGCGATGATGACGCGCGTGCCCTGGGTCAGGACCGGACGCCGGAGGGTCAGGGCGGCGATCTCGAGGAGGGCGGCGACGAGGAACAGGGCGATCGGAAAATGCACCGCGGCCGGGTGCATGGCGCCGAGCCAGCGGTACAGGCGCTGCGGCATGGGTTTCGGACCCTCGTCCGCCATCATGGCCCCGTGGTCCATGTCGGCCGCCATGCCGGGCATGGCCGTCATGTCCGATTGCGGCCCCTCGGCGGTCGATGCGGCGCTCTGGCCGCGAACCGCCGGGGCGTCATGATCCTCGTGCGCGATCGCGGGCGCGCTCACCGACAAGGCGAGCGCGAGTCCCAATGCCGGGAAAAATCCGCGTGATGTCATAAACCCTCTCCACTCCTGTCCCTTCTGCTATCTACGCAGCGCGAGGTCCGCCCCCTCGCCCGAGGGATGTCACGGTCTTGGCCGTAGTAGGATGTAGGGGCGCAAGGAGAGTGTTCGATGTCGCTTAAACTGGATGACATTCTGGCCGAGTCCGCGATGACGCCCATCGGCCGGTCGCTCGACGGGCTCGAACCGCTGGTCTGGAGCCGGGTCGAGACGCTTCGCGGCGAAAGACTGGCCACGCAGGTCCGTCTCGGCGCGGTCGCCGTGGCCCTCGCCACCGGTCTGACGGCGGGCGGCGTCGGCGCGGCCGCCGCGCCGAGCCCGCCGGGAGAGATGGCCATCTTCACGGTCGATGCGGGCCTGTCGCCTCTGGTGAGACTGGAAACCGGGCGGTGATGCGCGGCTGGCGCGCGATCGTCCTGACGGCCGTGCTGGCGGCCGTCGCCAGCGGCGCGGGCACCTGGATCAGCGCCAGCTGGGTGCTGAGCCGGCGCGAGCCGCCGTCCCTGCACGACATCGTGCACCACGATCTCAAGCTGTCGCCTGACCAGTTGACGCGCATCGAGGCGGTCGAGGCCCGGTTCGCAGCGCGTCGGCCCGCGCTCGAAGCCGATGTCCGCGCGGCCAACCTCGAGCTGGCGCGCGCGATCGAACAGAGCGACGGCGACGGTCCCCCGGTTCAGGCCGCGGTCGACCATTTCCACGTCGCCATGGGCGCCCTTCAGAAGGAGACGATAGCCCACGTCTTCGAGATGCGGTCGGTGCTGACCCCTGCCCAGGCCGAGGTCTTCGACGACCGCATCGTGGCGGCTCTCGCGCCCGACGAAGGCTAGCGTTCCGGGTGGAGAGTCCAGCGAACCTGTCAGCGCGCGCCGCCGGCGGCGATCGGGCGGCCTTCGGCGCGCTGATGCAGCAGACCAAGACGGCCCTGTTCCGCTTCGTCCGGCGCTATGTCGGCGACGAACAGGATGCGTGGGATCTGTTGCAGGAGACCTATGCGGCGGCGTGGATCAACATCCGCCGCTATGACCCGACCCGGCCCTTCGAAGCCTGGATCCGGACCATAGCGCTCAACAAATGCCGGGACTGGAGCCGCCGCCGGTTCGTCCGACGCCTGATCCGGGGCGACGTCGATCTGGCATCGCCGGAAGCCTTGGCCGTGGCGAACGGCGACGAGCCGGCGGATGAACGGATGGAGGCCGGCGACCGACTCGCCCGTCTGAACGAGGCGATCAGCCTTTTGCCGCCGCATCTCAAGGCCCCGCTGCTGCTCACCGCGATCGAGGGGCGCAGCCAGGCGGAAGCGGCCGAAATTCTCGGCGTGACCGTCAAGACGGTGGAGACGCGCGTGGCGCGCGCCCGTCGCAAGCTGTTCGATGTCCTGGGCGGCGCGGGCGACGTCCCGCCGGCTCCGAAATGACGCGGATGAAGGCCGGACGGCGAGGGCTGCGGCGCTCGCCCGCGTAAACCAGTATGAAGGCGTCGATGGAAATACCTGACCGTCGCCCTCTTATCAGGAGCTTGCCACATGAGATTGCCGATCCTCGCCGCGGCCGCGGCGGTCACCCTGGGCGCCTGCCAGCCCGCCGCCGAGCCTCAACCGGTGGACGCCGAGCCGACGCCGGACGCTTCAGCGATGGCTCCGATGGAAGCCGTGCCGGCCGCAACCCCCGAGTCGACGCCGCCGCAGGCCGCCACGCCCGCCCCTGCCGCATCAACCCCGGCCGCGCCTCCCAAGGCATCGGCGCCCCGCCCGGCCCCCCGGCCCGCGCCCGCGCCAGAGCCGACACCGCCGCCTGCCGATCCGATGGCCGGCCATGACATGTCGAAGATGGACGGCATGACCATGCCGCCCAAACAGTAGTTCGCTTGAAGTCCAGGAGTTTTCGATGAACCGTTCAATACTCGCCACTCTCGCCGCCCTCGCGGCCTTCGCTCCTCTGTCGGCCGCCCAGGCCCAGAGCCAGTCGCATGCCGGCATGTCGGCGCAGGACCACGCCGCCATGCAGGCGCCGGCCAATGGCGTGGCGACCACTCCGGCGGACAACGCCATGCTGTCCTCCGCCCCGACCACCTTCTCGGCGACTTTCCCGCACGCCATGGTCCTGACGTCCCTTCGTCTGACCGGCGGACCGTCGAACCAGGCGGTCGATGTGGCCGTGTCAGCGGAGACCGCCCCCGCGGTCACGGTCAGCGCGCCGCTTCCGGCCCTCGCGCCCGGCTCCTACGCCGCCGCCTGGACCGCGAAGGGCGCCGACGGCCATCAGATGAACGGCGTTGTCCGTTTCATGGTTCACTGAGGAGGCGGCCTCCCGCCTCCTGAGGGGCCGAAACCGAGGTGGGGAACGCCGCGCGGCTCGCCGCGCGGCGCTTTTCTTGCGCGATCGGATCGTCGATCTGGCGCACCTCGATCGCGGGCGGCTTAAAAGCGACGCGGCGGTATCCCGCACGCCGAACCCTTCATTCACGCTGAGTGTGAAGCGCAGGCAGACAACGCGCCAGGCCCGTCAAGGTCCCGACCACCACGTCGGCGTCCCCGTGACGGGGTTCGGCCTCAAGGGCCCGTTCCGGATCATACAGCACGGTCCGACAGCCCAGAGCCTTGGCCGGACGGATGTCCCATTCGAGGCTGTCGCCGATCACGCAGACCTCGGGGGCCTCGACGGCCAGGGCGGCGAACGCACGCCTGAACGCGTCGGGAAAGGGCTTTCCCACGCCGACTTCGCCCTCGATCTGAATGTGATCGAAATACGGTTCGAGACCGAACCGTTCGATCTTGGCGCGCTGCAACGGTCCGGCGCCGTTGGTGAGAAGCGCGAGGCGATAGCCCGCGTCGCGCAAGTCGAGCAGCAGGGCCTCAGCCCCCGCCTCGAGCCGCATCTCTTCGTCCCGCCGCCGGCTGAAGGCGTCGGCGAGGCTCGAGACCGTTTCGGAAGCCGGTGCGGGATGGCCTTCCCGAAGCAGGGTCTCGAAGGCCACTGTCGCGATGAGGCGCCGCGCGTGTTGTGGGTCGGCGCGACCCAACTCATGACACCGCGGGTCGCGCCAGAACGCCTGCCCGGCCCGCGTCAGCGCCTGCGCCGCGACATCCGGGGCGAGGCCGCCCAACTCGGCTTGCATCGTCAAGCAGACGCTCCGCCAGGCCAGATCCGGCCGGCGGTAGGCCGAGAGTAGGGTGTCGTCGAGGTCGATGACCACGGCCGAGAGGGGCCGCGGCCTCACCGAGACCTCCCCGTCCTTTCCAGCCGCCGAGACCGGGGACGCCGCGCCTCGGCGACGATCCGCGACCGCCTATCGGGGCCAAGGATCAGACGAGGCCCGCCGCCGCCGACCTTCGCTAGAACCACGTCCGGATGCCGACGACGAGGCGCGTGTCTTCCGAGCTTCGCCCATCGGCTTCGAGGAAGTCCGCCGTATTCCCGAAGCTCTTGGTCCATTCCAGGCCGACATAGGGGGCGAACTCCTTGTGGAATTCGTACCGCAGCCGAGCCCCGATCTGGAGCGACGTCAGGCCGGATCCAATCCGGAGCTCGGGGATGTCCTCGGCCGACAGCACGACTTCAGCGCGAGGCTGCACGATCCAGCGGTTGGTGATCCGCTGATCGTATTCGGCCTCCGCCCTCGCCGTGAGTTCACCCTTGTTGGAGAGGAAGGCCGCCGCATCGACCTCGAACCAGTAGGGCGCGAGGCCCTGAACGCCCACGACCAGATCGGTTCGATCGCCCTCCGGACGGTAGGTCTGTCGCAGACCCGTCTGGAAGTCGAAGAAGGGCCGGAACGCCCGGCTGTAAAGGGCTTGGACCTCGGCTTCCTCGACCTCGCCGTCGAAGTCGCCCTCGACTTCCGACTTCCACCAGAAGCGGTTGATGTCGCCGCCGGTCCAGCCCTGCGCG
>JAHJOO010000054.1 GCA_018820275.1 Alphaproteobacteria bacterium | reverse complement strand
GATGGCCATGACGATCGAGAGGAATTTCAGCTCGGGCGTGGGCATGCGCTCATACATCTTGTTGAGCGCCTCCGAGAGCGTCAGGCCGACACCCAGCCCCTCGACCAGCTTCTGGAACTCGGGGCCGAGCGGGGACGGGCTCTCGCGGCCGATGATCTTGAAACAGTCATGCACCGGCAGGCCCGACTTGATGCCGCGCACGATGACGTCGACGGCGTCGGCGAACTGGCTGGAGAATTTCTTCATCCGCCCCTTGGCCATGAAGGACAAAACCCAGCGCGGCAGGCCGAGGCCGAAGATCAGCGCCAGCCCCATCCCCATCAGAATGTTCAGCCCGAACATCAGCGCCACCAGCAGGGCGGTGACGCCCAGCCCGCCGCTGATGATCCAGAAGGTGCGGACAGTCAGGCTCAGCCCCGCATGGCGAATGCGCGCCTTCAGCGACATCCGGGCCTTGCGATCGGCGCGGTCGGCTTCCTGCAGCTGGTCGACGATCTGCTTGCGGCGCGACTCGGGGGTGTTGGCGGCGGCCTGCTTTTTCAGCCGGCCATTGTCGACCTTGGGGCCACCGAAGGTCTGGGCACGTTTAACGGCCTGGGCGCTCGAATCGTCGCCGCCGACCAGCACCCAGCCGACCGAGCCGATGGTGATGAAGGCCAGCACCGCTGCGAGAAGAGCCAGCATTGGCGCTACTCCGCCGCGTCGAGGGCTTCGGCCAGCTCGCGCTCAAGGCCATAGTAGCGCGCGCGGTCCCAGAAGCGCGGGCGGGCGATGCCGGTCGAGCGGTGACGGCCGATGATCTTGCCGTTCTCGTCCTCGCCCGTGATCTCATAGACGAACAGGTCCTGGGTGACGATCACATCGCCTTCCAGCCCGACGACCTCGGTGATGTGGGTGATGCGGCGCGAGCCGTCCCGCAGGCGGGCAGCCTGGATGATGACATCGACCGAGCCGACGATCATCTCGCGAATGGTCTTGGACGGCAGGCCGTAGCCGCCCATGGTGATCATCGACTCCATCCGGCTGATGGCCTCGCGCGGCGAGTTGGCGTGCAGCGTGCCCATCGATCCGTCGTGGCCCGTGTTCATGGCCTGCAGCAGGTCGAAGGCCTCGGGGCCGCGGACCTCGCCGACGATGATCCGCTCGGGACGCATCCGCAGGCAGTTCTTCACCAGGTCGCGCATGGTGATCATGCCCTGGCCCTCGAGGTTGGGCGGGCGGGTCTCCAGACGCACGACGTGCGGCTGCTGGAGCTGCAGCTCGGCGGCGTCCTCGCAGGTGATGACCCGTTCGGTCGGGTCGATGAAGGCGGTCAGGGTGTTCAGCAGGGTGGTCTTGCCGGAGCCGGTGCCGCCCGAGATGACCAGGTTGCAGCGCGAGGCGCCGATGACGCCCAGCACGCGCGCGCCCTCGGGACTGATGGAGTTGTACTCCACCAGATTCTTCATCGTCAGCTTGTCTTTCTTGAACTTCCGGATCGTCAGCGTCGCGCCGTCGATGGCCAGGGGCGGGGCGATGACGTTGACGCGCGACCCGTCCGGCAGGCGGGCGTCGCAGATCGGGGAGCTTTCGTCGACGCGGCGGCCGACCTGGGAGACGATCCGCTGACAGATGTTCATCAGCTGGGCATTGTCGCGGAAACGGACGTTGGTCAGCTGGACCTTGCCGCCGACCTCGATGAAGACCCGGCCGGCGCCGTTGACCATGATGTCGGCGATGTCGTCGCGGGCCAGCAGCGGCTCCAGCGGACCATAGCCCAGCACGTCGTTGACGATGTCCTGGACCAGGTGCTCCTGCTCGGCGACCGACATGGAGACGTTCTTGATCGCCACCAGCTCGGCGACGATGTCGCGGATCTCCTCGGAGGCGGCCTTGGTGTCGAGCTGGGCCAGCTGGGCCAGATCGATGGTGTTCATCAGGGCGTTGAAGATCGTGGTCTTCGTCGCGTGGTAGTAGTCGCTCTGTTCCCGGACGATCTCGGCGACAGCTTGCGCCTTCTTCAGCTGCTCGAAGCCGGCGGTCGGCCGCGGGCCGGGTCCGTCGGTCTTCGGCGCGGCCTGGGGCTGGGGCTTGGGGCGCGCGGCCAGCGCATCCAGCCGGTCGGCGGCGGGCGAGGCGGGGCGGGGGGCGGCCTGCGGCTGCGGCGCCGCCGGACGCTCCATGACCTCGCCGCCGAAGGCGAAGGCCTGGGTCTGCACCCCGGGCGTCGGCTGGGGCGTCGATCCCTGCGCCGCGGGATCGGGCATGGCCGGGCGCAGCGGCGGCGGGGCGGAGCCCGGCTGGCCTGTGCGCTTGCCGAACACGTCAGCCCTTCTTCTTGAACAGGGATCCGAAGATCGACTTGCCCGCCGGCTTGGCACCCTTGGGCCCGGCCAGCTGGGGCAGCTCGCGGCGCGACACGATCTGGGCCAGGGTCTGGAAGCTCTCGGCGGCCTTGGACTTGCCGCCGAGGTCCAGGATCATCTGGCCGTTGTTGGCCGCGGCGCCGAAGATCTTCGGCTCGAACGGAATGATCAGGCTGGGGTGAACGCCCAAGGCGGCGCCGAACTCCTTGGCCGGGATCTCCGGGCGGCCGGGCACGCCGACCTGATTGAGCACCAGCCGCGGCGGGGCGTCGTTGGGCCGGCCCTGCCGGACCAGGTCGATCATGTTCTTGGCGTTGCGCAGGCTGGCGAGATCCGGCGTCGCCACGACGACGACCTCGTCGGCCGAGATCAGGGTGCGGCGCATCCAGCCCGACCACAGGTGCGGCAGGTCCAGGATCACGAAGGGGGCGGTGCCGCGGATCTGGGTGGTGACCTCCTCGAAGGCCTCGGGGCCGACCTCCCAGTCCGTGTCCAGGGTGGCGGGCGCGGCGAACAGGGACAGTTTGTCGGTGCAGCGGACCATCATCCGGTCCAGCAGGGTCGCGTCCAGCCGGTCGGGCTGGCCCAGGGCGTCGGCCACGCCGTTCAGCGGGTCCTGGTTGAAGTCCAGTCCAGCCGTGCCGAACGGCAGGTCGTAGTCGACGATGACGGTGTTGGCGCCGATGCGCTCGCTCAGCGCATAGGCGGTGTTGTGCGCCACCGCCGACGCCCCGCAGCCACCCCGCGCGCCCACGAAGGCAATGGTGCGGCCGACGAAGGGCTGGGCCGGGTCGGCGAACAGGCCGCCGATGGCGGCGATCAGCTGCAGCGGCTGGACGGGGGCGACCAGATACTCGCTGACGCCCCGGCGCATCAGCTCGCGATACAGCAGGATGTCGTTGACCGGGGCGATCACGACGACCTTGGTGCCCGCGTCGCAGACCTCGGCCAGCAGGTCGATCTCGCCGAGAAGCGCGACCGGATCGGCGGTGGATTCCACCACGATCAGGGGCGGGGTCGGCTCGTGGCGATAGGTCTCGACCGCGGCGGCGACGCCGCCGACCCGGACCTGGGTGGTGGCGCGCGACAGCCGGCGGTCCTGCCCCGCGCGTTCGGCGGCGGCCAGGGTGTCCTGACGTTCGGCGAAGACGTGGATGCCGATGCGCGGCACCGAGACGTCGGCCGCGATCGGGGCCAGGGCCGAGCCGGCGTGGGCGATCATCTCCCCGACGGGATTGAACGGTGCGGGGGCGGGGCCCGGCACGGCCACCGCGACCTGCGCGCCGGGCGCGGGCGGGGTGAACTGCAGCGGCTCGCGCGGCGCGGCCGCGGCGTCCGCGAAGGGCTGGACCGCCTCCGGCGCGGACTGGACGTAGTCCATGTCCAGGTCGAAGGCGTCGTCCTGAAACTCGGTGCGACTGTGGGCGAACGCGTTGGTCATGCCGTCCTATTCCACCGCCCGGGCGATGCGGCCTTCGACCAGCGGCTCCTGCGTGGCCGAGGTGGGCTCACCGGCGCGATAGGCCTGGAACACCACCGCCGCCCGTCCGGAATCCGAGGGCGTCATGCCGCGCGGCCGGACAATGTCGCGGGGGTCGTCGATCTGGGCCGCGAGGTTGGCGTTGACCGAGCATCCCAGCCCCGGCGAGGGGCCGTTGGAGACCCGGCCGTTCAGCGTGCCCCGCTCTGCGGCGCAGTCGGGAATGACCGCCTGGACGGTCTCGAAGCCGACGAGGACGGGCGCGCGGCCGTCGGGCGCGCCGTAGGCCTCGACCGTGAGGGCCGGGGCCGGAACGCCGAGGCGGACGAGGGCGTCGTGGATCGACCAGGCCATGGCGGCGGACACCTGGTCGTCGCCGGACGGCGCCTGGACGAACAGCCGCCCGGTGCCGCCCCGCTTCCAGCGATGGGCGAGGGCCGCGAGGGCGTCGGTCTGGGCGGCCGACAGGCCGGTCTCGTGCACCGCCAGGGCAATGCGGTCCAGCCCGGGCTCTACGCGCAGCGCATAGTGCGACAGGGGCGTCAGCGGCGGGGTCTCGCCCTGGAACATGCCGCCGGTCTGCGCGCAGCCGCCCACGGCCAGAGCGGCGACGACGGCGGCGATCTGGAGGGTGCGCATCCCGGTCCTCATTCGATCACATAGCCCACGGGGCCCTGCCAGCCGGGCGCGGCGCCGGCGCGCGGCGCGGGCACGCCGTAGCGCTCGGTCAGGCGGCCGAACAGCATGGTCTGCAGATCGCCCGAGACCACCAGGCCGTCGGCCGGGGTCTGCAGGGCGTTGGGCGAGGTCGGCGAGACGATGTAGGCCTCGATGATGATGACCAGCTCGGTCTCGCCCGAGATGTAGTCGCGCGAGCGGAACAGGCCGCCCAGGACCGGCAGGGCGCCGATGCCCGGCAGCTGGTCAATGTTCTGGCGGGTGTCCTCGCGCAGCAGGCCGGCGATCATCAGCGAGCCGCCCGAGGGCAGCTCGACCGTGTTCGAGGTGCGGCGCACGGCCAGAGCCGGGATGACGAGGGCGTTGGGACCCGTGCCGCCCAGGGTGAAGGCGCCGTTGGTGGTCAGCTCGGAGACTTCCGTCGACAGCTGCAGCGAGATGCGGCCGCCCGACAGCACGATCGGCCGGAAGGCCAGGCGGACGCCGTAGGGCTTGAACTCGATCAGGATGTTGCCGCGGTCGTCGCGGCCGACCGGCACGGGGAACTCGCCGCCGGCGAGGAACTCGGCGTTCTCGCCCGAGACCGAGGTCGCGTTCGGTTCGGCCAGGATGCGGACCAGTCCGGTGCGCTCGAAGGCGCGGATCGTGCCGGTGAGGCCCTCACCGTCGTTGTTGGCGTCGTTGTAGGTCAGCTGACCGCCGCCCAGCTGGCTGCCGGACACCGCGAAGGTCGCGACGTTCGACAGGCTGAGGCCGTCGCCGATCGTGTTCAGGATGGCGTTGACGTCGAAGCCCAGCTGCTTGACCGCCGAGCGCTGCACCTCGATCACGCGGGCGCGCACGGTGACCTGGTCGGAGCCTTCGATGGTCATCATGTTGATGACCTTCTCGGGCGAGGAGACGAAGGCGCGGGCGATCTGGCTGACGCGATCCGCCTCGCCGGGGCTGGAGACGGTGCCGGTCAGCAGGATGCTGTCGTTGACCGCCTCGGCCTTGACGTTCACGCCCGGCAGGGTGCGCGTCAGCGTGTCCTGGAGCGCCGAGACCCCGGCGTCGACACGGACCCGCAGGGTCAGGATGGAGCGGCCGGCGGCGTCGAGGAAGACCGCGTCGGTCTCGCCGGGGGCCAGGCCGATGATGGTGATGCGGCGGGGCGAGTGGAGCACCGCCTCGGCGACGGCGGGGTTCGAGACGATGACGTCGCGGGCGTCGGCCGGCAGGTCGATCGCCATCGAGCTGCCGCGCGGCAGATTGACCAGCTGGGCCCCGGCGCCGGCCGAGACCATGGCCCGGCTCTGGGCCTGGACCACCGTCGCCGGCGCGACGGGCGCCAGGGCCATCGCGACCGCGGTGAGAAGGACGGTCAGGCGTCTCATTGGACCACCACCACTTCGGGATCGCCGCCACGGAAGACGCGCACCGTCGCGGTGCGGCTCTGCGAGGGCGAGGGGCCGACGCGCCCGGAGGGGCCGCCGGTGTCGGCATAGGAGCGCAGGACCAGGCTCAGCTCGCCCTCCGACTTGGCGAGGGCGAGGGCCTCAGCGTCCTGGGGCCGCACCTCCAGGGTCGCGGTGGCGCCGACCACCGCCTTCTCATCATCGTCGACGCGGGTGGTCTGGTCGATGGCCAGGACCTTGACGTTGGCCATGACGGTATTGGTGGCGAAGCGGCTGCGGCCGGAATCCTCGGCCCCCGCGGCGTCGCTGAGGCGCATCTCGCGGGTCAGAAGCACATCGACCCGGTCGCCCGGGAGAATGAAGCCGCCGGCGGCGGTCTCGACCGTGACGCGGATGGCCATGGCCCGCATGCCGGGCTCCAGATAGGCGGCCAGATAGCCGCTGTCGCCGGCCCGCACGACCTTGCGGTCCAGCATGGGTTCGCCGGCCAGGATGGGTTCGCGGACCACGGCGCCCAGCCAGTCGGACTTGGCGCCCCCGGTCGCCACGTCGGCGGCCGCCCGCGTGACGCGGGCGACGGCACCGCCCTCGGCGGGCTTGACCTCCGCGGCGGGCTGGGCCGGAACCGGCGTCGTGCCGTCGGTGAAATGATCGGGCAGCACCTCGGCGGCGGGAATTTCCTTCCACTGCATGTCGTCGGCGACCAGCCGCTTGCCCGGTTCGAGGTCGCGGGCGGCGACCAGCACCTTGGCCATGGGGACAGCAACGGCCGGCGCCGCCGCGGCGGTCTGGGTCGGCGCGCCGCCAGTGCCCATGGCGCGCACGACGAAGGCCAGGCCGATGGCGGCCACGGCGGCGACGCAGATCACGGCGATGCGGGCGGGTTTCATCCACGGTCTCCGGCGCAGGCGAATCGCGGGAGTCCCACTCCCGGCGCCTGCGTTAACGACCATGGCGGGCGCGGGTTAACGCGCCCCTAAACGACGGATTTCAGACGCCCGCGGCGTACAGGTTCATCAGCGGGCTGGACGGCCAGGCCATGAGGGCACCGGCGGCGATGGCCACGCCGTAGGGGATGTCGCCCCGCGGCTCCATCAGACGAGAGACCCAGCCGGGTGCCCCGACGGGCATCAGGGCCGGCGCCTGGGCGCGGGCGAAGATCAGGGCCAGGCAGAACAGGCCGCCCATCAGCCCCGTCCACAGCAGGAACATGCCCGACCCGGACACGCCCAGCCACAGACAGGCGGCGGCCGTCAGCTTGGCGTCTCCGCCGCCGATCCAGCGCAGGGCGAACATGCCGGCCGCGACGAACAGGGCGATCAGGGCCACGCCGAGGTGGGCCGCCACGGTCATCACCGGCAGCCCCATCAGGAAGGCGGCCGGGAAGAAGGCCACCACCAGGATCGCGGAGATCCAGTTCGGGATGGTCATGCTGGTCAGGTCCTTCAGGCCGGCGGCGATCACCAGCGCGGGCAGAAGGCTGAGCGGAAGAAAGAGGATCGGGTCCATGCGGGCACTCTGCACCGGACGCGGTTAAGGCCGGGTTTGCGACGCCGCGGTCGGCGCGGCCGGGCGACGGAAAAAGAAAGGCCCGGAGCGTTTCCGCTCCGGGCCCTTCCCGGTTTCAGACTGCGGTCCGCGGCTTAGGCGCCGGCGGTGCCGCCCATGCCGGTCACGACTTCGTTGAACTTGGTCTTGATGGTCGAGCCCAGGGCGGTCACGGCCGTGATGATCACGACGGCGATGAGGGCGGCGATCAGGCCGTACTCGATGGCGGTGGCGCCGGACTCGTCGGCCATGAAGCGGGAAACGAACTTGGTCATTGGATGTGTCCTTCAGTTTTGTTCAGCGAGCGACTTCAATTCGGGAGGGCGGTCGCCCGCTGGACCCCCAGAATGCGAGGTGACTATCGCCGACCTGCGTTAAAGCCCGGTGCGCGGACACGGTTACTTCCGCGTTCACCCTGAATTCTCCGCCCGGTCTGAAAAGATCGCGACCGGGAACGGCATCGGAAAAGAAGAAAGGCCCGGAGCGTTTCCGCTCCGGGCCCTTCCCGGTTTCAGGACTGCGGTCCGCGGCTTAGGCGCCGGCGGTGCCGCCCATGCCGGTCACGACGGCATTGAACTTGGTCTTGATGGTCGAACCCAGGGCGGTCACGGCCGTGATGATCACGACGGCGATCAGGGCGGCGATCAGGCCGTACTCGATGGCCGTGGCGCCGGATTCGTCGGCCATGAAGCGGGAAACGAACTTGGTCATGTGAAATCCTCCAGGGGGAAAAGAAAGGGAACGCGAGACGACTGCCACCAACTTGGGGCCGCCGCTTGTTGCGCCCGTTCCCCGTATGCCCAACCTAGGGAGCGCCGCTTAAATCAGAGTAAACGCCAAGACGATCTTTGATGTAATCGTGGTTATCGCCGCGTTCATCAAGTTGAAGACCGCCCCTCTTGCCGGAGCGTCATTTCAGACTTTCTTGAGGATTGGCGCGCAGTGTGCGCGTCGCCCTCACGCGGGCGTGCAGGATTCCAGGGAGCGGCCCATGACCTTCGGACTTCGATCGACGCGCGGCGCCCTGATCGCCGCCGGCCTTCTGTTCGCCGTCGCCATCCCCGGCGCGGCCAGCGCCCAGGCCCTGAACGTCGAGATCGACCAGTCGGCCAGGATCCAGCTGCGAGGCCAGGCCGGGTCGGTGATCGTCGGCAACCCGCAGATCGCGGACGTGACCGTGGTCGACGCCAACACCCTGTTCGTGACCGGCAAGGGCTATGGCGTGACCGAGGTCGTCGTCGTCGACGGCCTGGGCCGCACCCTGTTCCAGAGCCAGATCGTCGTGGCCGGTGGAGACGTCGGCCGCGTGCGCGTCTGGCGGGGGGCCCAGGTCACCGAGATGGCCTGTTCCGCCTCGTGCGCCCCGACCATGCGGTCGCCCAGCGCCGGCCCGGCGGCCGCGCCGAACTGAGGCCGGCCATGCGACGGTCCCTGCTGAACCTGCGGCGTCGCCGTCGCCCCCGGGAGGGCGCGGCGGCGGTCGAGTTCGGCATGATCGCCCTGCCCTTCCTGTTCATGTTGTTCGCGATCGCCGAGATCGCCTTCGTCTTCGTGCTGGACTCCGTGCTGGAGAACGCGGTGATCGAGACCGGACGCCTGATCCGCACCGGACAGGCCTCGGCCCAGGGCTTCACCGCCGACAATTTCAAGTCGCGCATGTGCGACCGCATGACGGTCTTCGCGTCGGGATGCCTGGGCAAGGTCCACGTCGACGTGCGCGTGGTCGGCAGCTACACCAATCCGACCCTGCCCGATCCGATGCAGGGCGGCGCCTTTTCGGCGACCGGGCTGACCTACCAGAACGGTGCCCCCGGCAACCTCATCCTGGCGCGCGCCTGGTACCGGCACACGCTGTTCACCCCGTTCCTGGCCCAGGGCCTGGCCCGGGGCGGCGCGGACAGCTGGCTGATGGCGTCCACCGCCTTCCAGAACGAGCCGTGGAACTGATGCCCCCCCGGACCGCCCCCGCGGGCCTGTTCCGGCGCCTGCGCGGCGACCGGCGCGGCGTTTCGGCGGTCGAGTTCGCCATGCTGGCCCCGGTCATGATCGCCATGTACTTCGGCCTCGCCGAATTCTGTCAGGGTTTCATGGCCCAGAAGCGGGCCGGCCACACCGCCTCGATCGTCGCCGACCTGATCACCCAGAGAAAGGCGGTCACCGGTGCCGAGCTGGACGACCTGTTCAACGTGGGCGGCCAGATCATGAAGCCGTTTCCCGCCGGGACGCTGAAGATCCGCGCCTCCAGCGTCACGCGCGGCACGGACGACGTCAACCGCGTCGGCTGGAGCCGGGGCAAGGGCCTGACCGCGCGGGCGACGGGCTCCACGGTGGCGCTGCCAACCGGGCTCGTCCAGCGCGGGCAGACGGTGATCTTCACCGAGACCACCTACGACTACGATTCCCCGGTCGACTATCTGATGCCCGCGATCACCCGGTTCTCGCACAATTTCTACATGCGGCCGCGCGAGGTGGAGACCATCACCTACACGCCCTGACCGTCCGAAAGGGCGGCGCGCAGGGCGGAGATCTTGACCCCGGTCTCGGCCCGTTCGGCGGCGGGGTCGCTGTCGGCCACGATCCCGGCCCCTGCCAGCGTCCGCCAGCGCCACGTTCCGCCGGCGCGTTCGAAGGCCGCGGTGCGGATCAGGACCGAGGCGGTGAACCGGTCCTCCTCGACCAGGAACATCGAGCCGCACCAGGGCCCGCGCGGCGGCTCGTGCGCCGCGATGACCTTCATCGCCTGATGTTTGGGGGCGCCCGTGATCGACCCGGGGGGAAAGGTCGCGGTCATCAGCTCGGCCGGGCCCAGCCCCCCGGCGAGGCGACCCGCCACCGTCGAGACGAGGTGGTGCACCGTGGGATGGGCCTCCAGCTCGAACAGCCGCTCCACGGTGACCGAGCCGGGCACGCAGACCCGCGACAGGTCGTTGCGCATCAGATCGACGATCATGAGGTTCTCGGCGCGGTCCTTGGCGCTGTCGCGGAGTTCCGCGGCCAGCCGGGCGTCGCGTTCGGGGTCGGGGTCGCGCGGCCGCGTGCCCTTGATCGGGCGCGTCTCGACCCGCCCCGTCGACCGCTCCAGCGTCAGGAACAGCTCGGGCGAATTGGAGACCACGGCCCGGTCGTCCATGCGCCAGAAGGCCCCGTAGGCCGAGGCCCGTCCAGACAGGCGGGCGAAGACGTCGAACGGATCGGCCTCGCGGCGCAGGGCCCCCGCCCACGCGCGGGCGACATTGGCCTGGAACAGCTCGCCGGCGGCGATGCGGGCCACGACGTCGGCGACGGCGGCCTCATAGGCTGCGCCCGGGGCCTCCGGCGGGAAGTCGTCGCACGGCGTCGGCACGGTCCCGGGCGGCACGCCGGCGGCGGCCCATCCCGTGGCCCGGTCGAGGGCGGCCTCCGCGGCCGCGCGATCCGCGCCCCGGCCCACCGCCGTGGCCCGGCCGTCCGGGGCGATCTCGATCATGGCCGGGTAGCGGGCCAGCATCAGGTCGGGCCAGTCGCCGCGCGGACCGACGGCCGGCCGCGCGCCCAGGTCGTAAGCGGCCAGGCCCACGACGCCGGCTTGCCAGACGGGATCGGCCAGGACGGCGAAGGGCGCCCGGTCGTCGACGGCGCCGACGAAGGTCAGGTCCGGCTCGGCCGCGATCAGGCTGCGTCCCCCCTCCGCCGGGGCGGTCAGGACCAGGGCACCGGCCCTGCCCCGCAGTCCCTGCGCCACGGCGGCCGGATCAACGATCCCCAACGCGCGGGTCAGGCGCACCGTCAGCGGCCGGCTCACGCCGACAGCCGCTCGCCGATGCGGTCGCGCAGGGCCGCGTCGACGCCCAGCGCCGTCTCCAGATAGGCGTCCAGAGACCCGTGTCCGGCCTCGATGGTGCGGAAGGCGACGTCGAGCAGGTCCGGCTCCACGCCGAGGAAGGCCACGACGGCGCCGTGCGAGGCGGTGCGCCCGGTCATCGCCTCCAGCTGCCGGGCGACGTCGGGCGCGCGCGCCTCCAGGTTCACCGCCTGGTTGGTCAGCAGATAGTCCTCGATCATGTCGTCTCGCGACACGCCGAGAAGATGGTGGGTCAGGGCCGCGAGCAGGCCCGTCCGGTCCTTCCCCGCCGCGCAGTGGATCAGCACCGGGCCGTCGGCGTCGGCCAGGGCGCGGAAATAGCGCGCGAAGAGGTCCAGATGCGGCGGCTCGAAGGGCAGGCGGCGATAGGCGTCCTGCATGAAGGCCCGGCCCGACGCCTCGGTCAGGTCGGCCGTCTTCAGAAAGGTGATGTGCGGGGCCTCGCCGCCGTCGTCGTGGTCGCTCTCCACCACCGCGCAGGTCGTGCCGGGGGGCCGGCGCGAGGGCTGGTGCCGCCGCTCGCCGGGCCGGCGCAGGTCGACGAGCGTGCAGACGCCCAGATCCGCCAGCCGCGCCAGATCCGCCTCGGTGGCGCGGGCGTGATGGGCCGACCGGAACAGCCGCCCCGGCCTGACGCGTCGCCCGGCGGCCGTGGCGTAGTCGCCGTAGTCGCGGAAATTGTCGATGGCGTCGAAGGGAAGGAGCCGGCTCATGCCCCTTCCCTTCTCACGATCCGGGCCGGATGTCAGTCGGTCCTGGGCTGGGCCGCCGCGTGAAGGGCGCCGACCGCGTCGAGATACTTCACGAAGGCCCGCCGCCCGTCCTCGGTCAGCCGGGCCTCGGTCAGGGGCTTGCGGCCGACGAAGCGCTTGCTGACCTCGACGTAGCCCGCCTCCTCCAGCTTGCGCAGGTGGACCGACAGATTGCCGTCCGTGGTCTGCAGCCGGGTCTTCAGCTCGCCGAAGTCGGCGGAGCCGGCCCCGGACAGATAGGCCATGATCCCCAGACGGACGCGGCCGTGGATGACCTCGTCGATGCGGCTGATGTCGAAATCGTCGGCCATGCTCAGACGGTCTCCGCCGGCTCCTGGCGCACCAGCAGGACGCCGGGGACCAGGGCGAAGGCGAACAGCCCGCCGGCATAGGCCAACCAGATCCAGACGGTGCCGGTCAGGGCGGCGATGGCCGGCGCGGCGGCCCAGGCGCCGATGGCCAGCCACCACTGCCAGCGCGCCTTCGACATGGTCGCCGACACGGCCCAGCCCGACCCGTAGGCGGCGAAGATCATCGACGGGAAGATGAAGGTCAGGATCGGGTTCTGCACCCGCCAGGAGATGACGGCGATCGACAGCGACATCACGAAGATCAGCAGGCCCACGCCCATCCACGCCGCGCCGACGGCCTGATTGACCAGCGACGCCGCCCCCGGGCGACCCTTGCTGCGGCCGATCAGCACGAACAGGCAGGCGAAGAAGGTGGCCATGGCGCCCACCCAGACGACCCCATAGGCGACCGGCGAGAGGGCCAGCACCTCGATCTCGATCAGCCAGTGAATCACGGAGGCGAGGCCGAAGATCAGGCCCGCCGCGATGAGAATGCTTCCCCCGATGATCGGGGTGCGCCGGCCCTCCTCGGCGAGGGATTTGATGTAGGCGATCTCGTCCTTCATGGACCGGATGTCGTCCTGGGTCATGTCTGCGGGCTCCAAATGCATTCCCGGACCTTACCGACAAACTTTGCGATGTAAAGTGCTTTTCCTGAAGACGGCACCGGCGAGGCGATCCTTCACCCTCCGGCGCGGACGGGCTAGGAACGGACATGACCCACGGCCCCCTCCACGGCGTTCGCGTCCTCGACCTGTCCCGCGTGCTGGCCGGGCCGTGGGCGACGCAGACGCTGGCCGACCTGGGCGCCGAGGTGATCAAGATCGAGCGGCCGGGCGCGGGCGACGACACCCGGCTGTGGGGCCCGCCATTCACGACGAAGACGGACGGCTCGCGCGGCGACGCCGCCTATTTCCTGTGCGCCAACCGCGGCAAGAAGTCGGTCGAGCTGGACATCGCCAGCCCCGAGGGCGCGGAACAGGTGCGGAAACTGGCCGCGACCTGCGACGTGGTGGTCGAGAACTTCAAGACCGGCGGACTGAAGAAGTACGGGCTGGACTGGGCGTCGCTGGAGAAGGTCAACCCGCGGCTGGTCTACTGCTCCATCACCGGCTTCGGCCAGGACGGGCCGGACGCGCACCGCGCCGGTTACGACTACATGATCCAGGCCATGGGCGGGCTGATGTCGATCACCGGCCAGCCGGACGGGGCGCCGGGGGCCGAGCCGATGAAGGTGGGCGTGGCGGTGGTCGATCTGTTCACCGGCCTGTACGCGTCGAACGCCATCCTCGCGGCCCTGATGCACGCCCGGGCGACGGGCGAGGGGCAGCACGTGGACGTGGCCCTGTTCGACGTGCAGGCGGCCATGCTGGCCAATCAGGCGACCAACTGGTTCGTCTCGGGCAAGGCCCCGACGCGCATGGGCAATGCCCATCCGAACCTGGCTCCCTATCAGCCTTTTCCGTGCACGGACGGAATGGTCGTGATCGCGGTCGGCAATGACGGCCAGTTTCGGGCCCTGTGCGCGGCGCTGGGTGCGCCGGGCATGGGATCGGATCCGCGCTTCGTCACCAATGCGGTGCGCATCGAGAACCGCGCGACCCTGACCGCCGAGCTGTCGGCCCTGACCGCCGGGCACAACATGAAGGCCCTGATGGCCCTGCTGGAGGCCGCCGGCGTGCCCTGCGGGCCGGTCAACACGGTCGATCAGGTCTTCGCGGAGCCGCAGGCGCTGCACCGCGGGCTGGAGGTCGAACAGACGCGCCCCGACCTGTCCGCGCCCGTGCGCACCGTGGCCAGCCCCATCCGCCTGTCGAAGACCCCCGTCCGCTACGACCGCCCGCCCCCGGCGCTGGGCGCGGACACGGACGAGGTTTTGGGGGCGCTCAGCTCCACGGCAGGTACGGCAGCAGCCAGGTAAGGGCCAGCGCCGCCACCATCACGAAGCCGATCCAGTGCACCGGCTTCAACCGGCGCGGCAGACTTGTCCCGGAAAAGCTGCCCGTGGCAGCTGTGGCGAGGGCGATGAGTCCGCCCGCTGCATGGGCCGGCGCATCGCGCGAGGCCAGATCGTCGCCCTCGTCCGTGGCGAACTCGCCGGCGCGCGCGCGGGCCAGAAGCGCCAGCGCCTCCTCACGCTGGGCCTCCGGCGCCATTATCCGCACGCCCAGCGCCCGCTGCATCACCGGATCGATCGAGGCGTGCCCCCGGCCGGCCAGTTCGGCCTCGATCCCGTGGGCGCGCAGGAAGGCCAGCGCGAGATCGCCCTCGACGAGGTCCTGAAAGCGGGCGACTTCGGTCAGAGCCATCGCCCACCCTCAGATCACAGGTCCAGCAGGAACCGCTGCGGGTCCTCGAGGTGCTCCTTGATCCGCACAAGGAAGGTCACGGCTTCCTTGCCGTCGACGATGCGGTGGTCGTAGCTGAGGGCGAGGTACATCATCGGCCGGATCACCACCTGGCCGCCAATGGCCACCGGGCGCTGGACGATGTTGTGCATGCCCAGGATGCCGGACTGCGGCATGTTCAGGATCGGCGTCGACATGAGCGAGCCGTAGATGCCGCCGTTGGTGATGGTGAAGGTGCCGCCCTGCAGCTGGTCCAGCGTCAGGTCGCCGTCGCGGGCGGCCTTGCCCAGGTCGGCGATGCCCTTCTCGATGCCCGCCAGCGACAGGACGTCGGCGTCGCGCAGCACCGGCACGACCAGCCCCTTGTCGGTGCCGACCGCCACGCCGATGGCGTAGTGGTTCTTGTAGATGATGTCGGTGCCGTCGATCTCGGCGTTGACCGCCGGGATCTCCTTCAGCGCCTCGACCACGGCCTTCACGAAGAAGGACATGAAGCCCAGCTTGATGCCGTGGCGCTTTTCGAAGGCGTCCTTGTACTTCGTGCGGATGTCCATGACGGCCGACATGTCCACCTCGTTGAAGGTGGTCAGCTGGGCGGCCGAGTTCTGCGACTCCTTCAGCCGGCGCGCGATGGTCTGGCGCAGGCGGGTCATCTTGACCCGCTCCTCGCGCGGCTGATCGGCGCGCGGGGCGGCCGGGGCGGCGGCCGGAGCCTTCGGGGCCGCGGCGGCGGCCAGGGCGTCGGCCTTGGTGACATTGCCCTTGGGCCCGGTCGGGACGATCGACTGCGGATCGACGCCGGTCTCGGAGACGACCCGCTGGACCGCGGGCGACAGGTGCGGCGCCTCGCCGGACTTCACCTGGGCCGAGCCGGAGTCGGCCGGGGCGGCGGCGGGCGCGGGTTCGGCCTTCGGTTCGGCCTTGGGGGCCTCGGCCGGCTTGGCCGCGGCGGCCCCCTCGGTCACGACGCCCAGCACCGTGCCCGGAACGACGGTGGCGCCGGCCTCGGCCTTGATCTCCGACAGGACGCCGTCGGCGGGCGCCACGACCTCCAGCGAGACCTTGTCGGTCTCCAGCTCGACCAGAACCTCGTCCTTGGTCACGGCCTCGCCCGCGGCCTTGGACCACTTGGCGATGGTGGCCTCGGTGACGCTTTCACCGAGGGCGGGGGTCAGGATGTCGGCCATGATCGGGTCTTTCGGGGGAGGTGTCTGTTCAGCTTAGCGGGCGAAGGCGTCGGTCAGGAAGGCGTCGAGTTCCTTGAGGTGGCGGCTCATCTGCCCCGCGGCGGTCGACGCCGAGGCCGGGCGGCCGATGTAGCGGGCGCGTTTCGTCTTCACGTCCAGCCTCTCGAGCGTCAGCTCCAGCCACGGGTCGACGAAGGTCCAGCCGCCCATGTTGCGCGGCTCTTCCTGGCACCAGACCAGTTCGGCCTGGGGGAAACGCGCCAGCTCGGTCATCAGCGACTTCATCGGCCACGGATAGAACTGCTCCAGCCGCATCAGATAGACGTCGTCGATGCCGTCCTTCTCGCGGCGCTCCAGCAGGTCGTAATAGACCTTGCCCGAGCACAGCACGACGCGGCGGATCTCCGCGTCCGGCTTCAGGGTCACGCCGGCCACGTCCGGCCGGGTCTGGGCGTCGTCGTGCAGCACGCGGTGGAAGCTGCTGCCCTCGGCCAGGTCGGCCAGGGTCGAGGTCGCCTTCTTGTGCCGCAGCAGCGACTTGGGCGTCATCAGGATCAGCGGCTTGCGGAAGGGCCGCTGCATCTGGCGCCGCAGGATGTGGAAATAGTTCGCCGGGGTGGTGCAGTTGGCGACCTGGATGTTGTCCTCGGCGCACTGCTGCAGGAACCGCTCCAGCCGCGCCGACGAATGCTCCGGCCCCTGACCTTCGTAGCCGTGCGGCAGCAGCATGGTCAGGCCGCACATGCGCAGCCATTTGCGCTCGCCCGAGGTGATGAACTGGTCGATGACGACCTGGGCGCCGTTCACGAAGTCGCCGAACTGGGCCTCCCACAGGACCAGGGTGTTCGGATCCGCCAGCGAATAGCCGTACTCGAAGCCCAGCACCGCCTCTTCCGACAGGGCCGAGTCGATGACCTCGAACGGGGCCTGGCCTTCGCGCAGGTTGTTCAGGGGCGAATAGCGTTCCTCCGTGGTCTGATCGACCACGCCGGAGTGGCGTTGCGAGAAGGTGCCCCGCACCGAGTCCTGACCCGACAGGCGGACGGGGAAGCCCTCGTCCAGCAGGCTGGCGAAGGCCAGGCTTTCGGCCGTGGACCAGTCCAGCCCCTCGCCGGCCTCGATGGCCGCGCGCCGGCCGTCCAGCACGCGCTTCAGCGTCCTGTGCACGTCCACGGACTCCGGGACGGTCGTCAGCCGGTCGCCCAGCGTCTTCAAGGTCTCCAGGGCTACGGCGGTCTTGCCGCGGCGCTCGTCGTCCTCGGGCAGGCCCACGCCCTTCCACTGGCCGTCCAGCCAGTCGGCCTTCTTCGCTTCAAAGGTTTTGCCGGCGTCGAACTCGGCGTCGAGGAAGGTCTCGAAGCGCGACACCTCGGCCTCGACCTCGGCGGCGGTGATCACGCCCTCCTCGACCAGGCGGCGGGCGTACAGCTCGCGCGTCGACGGCTGGGCCTTGATCTTCGAATACATCAACGGCTGGGTGAAGGTCGGGTCGTCGCCTTCGTTGTGGCCGAAGCGGCGGTAGCAGAACATGTCCACCACCACGTCCTTGTGGAACTTCTGCCGGAACTCCGCGGCCACCTTGGCGGCGAAGACCACGGCTTCCGGATCGTCGCCGTTGACGTGGAAGATCGGCGCCTGGACCATCAGCGCCACATCCGAGGGATAGGGCGAGCTGCGGCTGTTGCGCGGGCTGGTGGTGAAGCCGATCTGGTTGTTGACCACGAAATGCACCGTGCCGCCGGTGCGATAGCCCTTCAGCCCCATCAGGGCGAAACATTCGGCGACCACGCCCTGTCCGGCGAAGGCGGCGTCGCCGTGGATCAGCAGCGGCATGACCTTGGTGCGGTCCAGCACGCCCTGCGGCTCGGTCACGCCCGCGTGGGCCTCGCGGATGTCGAAGGCCTGCTTGGCGCGCGCCTTGCCCAGAACCACGGGATTGACGATCTCGAGGTGCGAGGGGTTGGCCGTCAGCGACAGGTGCACCTTGTTGCCGTCGAACTCGCGGTCCGAGCTGGCGCCCATGTGATACTTGACGTCGCCCGAGCCCTCGATGTCCGACGGCACGGTCGAGCCGCCCTGGAATTCGTGGAAGATGGCGCGATAGGGCTTGCCCATCACCGCCGCCAGCACGTTCAGGCGGCCGCGGTGGGCCATGCCGAGCACGATCTCGTCGACGCCCAGGGCGCCGCCGCGCTTGATGATCTGCTCCAGCGCCGGGACCATGGCCTCGCCGCCGTCCAGGCCGAACCGCTTGGTGCCCGGGAAGCGCTTGTGCAGGAACCGCTCGAAGCCCTCGGCCTCGATCAGCTTGTTCAGGATGGCCAGCTTGCCGTCCCGGGTGAAACCGGTCCGGGCCTGCGAGTCCGCGCCTTCGAAGCGCTGCTGCAGCCAGGACTTCTCGTCCGGCTCGGCGATGTGCATGAACTGCACGCCGACGTTGCCGCAGTAGGTGGCCTTCAGGATCGACAGCACCTCGCGGATGGTGCCGGTCTGCAGACCCAGCACGCCGTCGAGGAAGATCGGCCGGTCCAGGTCGCCCGGGCCGAAGCCGTGGAATTCGGGGGTCAGCTCGGGGTTCTCGACCGGGGGCTCGATGCCCAGCGGGTCCAGATTGGCCTGCAGATGCCCACGCACGCGATAGCTGCGGATCAGCATCAGGGCGCGGATCGAGTCGTGGGCGGCGCTGCGGATGGCGTCGGCCGAGGGGGCCGCCGCGGCCGGGGCGGGCGCCGACGCGCCGCGCGCGGCCTTCGGGTCCGGCTTGGCCGCGGGCCAGCGGCCGTCGAAGGGCGCGGTCTCCTCGCTGGGCTCGCGCGTGACCGACCGGCCCCAGGCCCCGGCGCCGGCCGAGGCCTTCACCGCGTCGGCGTGATCCCGCAGCTGGTCGAAGAAGGCGCGCCACTCGCCGGAAACCGACGACGGGTCGTCGGCCCAGCGCGCGTGAAGATCTTCGATGAAGGCGGCGTTGGCGCCGTACAGAAAGCTGGTCTCGGCAAAGACCTGGTTCAGCCGTCCGGCGTCGTCAGCCATCGTCTCTTCATCGTCCCATGAGCCCGCGCGCGCACGTCCGCGGCGGGGCCGGACTTCATATAGGCCGTGTTTGCTGACGGGTCATGACCGAAGCTTGGCGAAAAGCGCGGAAAAATCGCGCTTGCCGGCGCCTCAGCCCTTCAGCGCGGCCAGCAGGGTCTCGCCCAGGGCCGCCGGGGACGGCGAAACGCGGATGCCCGCCGCCTCCATGGCCGCGATCTTGTCGTCGGCGCCGCCCTTGCCGCCCGAGACGATGGCCCCGGCGTGGCCCATGGTGCGGCCGGGAGGGGCCGTGCGGCCCGCGATGAAGCCGGCCATCGGCTTCCTGCGGCCCTTTTTGGCCTCGTCGATCAGGAACTGGGCGGCTTCTTCCTCGGCCGCGCCGCCGATCTCGCCGATCATGATGATGGACTCGGTCGCCGGGTCAGCGAGGAACATCTCCAGCACGTCGATGAACTCGGTGCCCTTGACCGGGTCGCCGCCGATGCCGACGGCCGTGGTCTGGCCGAGGCCGGCGTTGGAGGTCTGGAACACCGCCTCATAGGTCAGGGTGCCCGAGCGCGAGACCACGCCCACCGAGCCCTTCTTGAAGATCGAGCCCGGCATGATGCCGATCTTGCACTCGCCCGGCGTCAGCACGCCCGGGCAGTTGGGGCCGATCAGGCGCGAGGACGAGGTCGCCAGACGGGCCTTGACCTTGACCATGTCCAGCACCGGGATGCCCTCGGTGATGCAGACGATCAGCGGCACCTCGGCCTCGATTGCTTCCAGGATCGCCGCGGCGGCGAAGGGCGGCGGCACATAGATGGCCGAGGCGTTGGCACCGGTCTTGTCCACGGCTTCGCGGACGGTGTCGAACACCGGCACGGTGTCCAGCACCGTCATGCCGCCCTTGCCGGGCGTCACGCCGCCGACGACCCGGGTGCCGTAGGCGATGGCCTGTTCGGTGTGGAACGTGCCCTGGGCGCCCGTGATGCCCTGGGTGATGACCTTGGTGTTCTTGTCGACGAGGATGGACATTCTGGGCCTTCGGATCGCGCCGCGGGGAGGTCGGCGACCGGCGTCGCCGGGCGGGTGATTAGGCGATCCCGGGGCGCGACGCCACCCCTGCCCCGGACGAAGAAGGGGCGGACGCGTCGCCGCGCCCGCCCCCGGGTCTTCCGCTCGTCAGGCGCGCGCAGCGCCCGTCGGTCACTGCATCTTCGGGTCCATGTACATGACCATGGTCACGCCGCCCTGCTCGCCGACCATGATCATGCGCAGCTCGCCGGTCATCATGCGGGCGCCCAGGCCCTCCTGGGAGATGTTCGCATCGACCGGCACCGGGCGGCCGTCCTGCATGGAGACGACGTAGCCGCGGTATTCGGGGGTGTTCATGTCGGCCACCGGGGCGGAGGAGCCCGTCCAGCCCTGGATCGCGCCCTCGATGGCGGCGACGTCGGCCGGCTGGCCGCCGACGGCGCAGACGCCCATGTTCATGGCCATGGCGCCCATGCCCGGCATCGGCTCGGTCATGTCGCCGGTCATGACCAGCTGGAAGCCGGCCCCTTCCGGCTTCATCCAGGCCTTCAGATTGTCGAACGGCGCGTCGGCGCCGAACATGGCCGGATCCAGCTCCGTCCAGCCGCCGTCGGCCTCGACCGCGGCGGCGGCCTTGGCGGCGGCGCCGTCGCCGGCGATGCACACCGACTGGAAGGCTTCGAACACGGGATCCTGGGCGGCGGCCGGGGCGGCGAAGGCCAGGGCGGCGGCGGCGCAGGCGGTCAGAACGCCCGTCTGCAGGGGCGAGCGGAGAGAGAACATTGGAACAGCCTCGATGAAGTTTGCGAACCGGTCCCCCCGGTCTGCCGCCATCCTAACCGTCCACAGGCCCGGCGCAAAGCGGAGCCGTGCGGCTATTCGACCGAAAGGCGCAACAGGACCGCGGCGGCCTGCTCGCGGCCGCCGACCAGGTTGACCAGCAGGAGCGGACGCTGGAGGGCCAGCTTGAAGCCCTCCTCGGCCGAGCCCGCCGCCGCGAAGATCGCGCTTTCGTCGGCGAAGCCATCCGTCCGCGTCCCTGACACCACCCAGACCGGCCCCTGCGCCGTGACGCGGGGCGCATGGCCGACCGCGGCCTGGATCGGCGGGGTCAGGTCCGCGCGCGACGGCGCGGAGCCCGGGGCCGGCTGCAGGACGCAGGTGCGCACGGTCAGGCCGTCGTCCATGTCGCCCTGCGGCGAGGCCGAGGTCATCAGCTGGGCGCCCCCGTCCGGCGCGTCCCAAACGGCCATGTCCGTGGCGTTGGGCGACGACCCCGGGGGCGTGCCGGGGGTCCAGCCCGCCGCCACCGCGGCGGCGCGGACCGCCTCGCGCTCCCCGCCCGTGTCCAGGCACAGCCGGGTGAAGTCGGCGACGTAGCGGGCGGTCCCGGCCTCGTCCGGGGCCGGGATGGGGATGACCACGGGCGACGCCTGCTGGGCGACGGCGGGCGTGGCGATCAGGACCAGGGCGGCGGCGATCAGGCTTTTCATTTCAGGGTTCCGTACATCAGGCCCGCGCCCTGACCCATCGGCAGGACGGCGAAGATGGAGACCGGGCGTTCGGCGGCGACCGCCGCGATCCGGGCGTCGGACGACCCGACCAGCTGGGGCTCGGAGCGCCAGACGTCCGGCCCGCCCGTCAGATACCACATGGGCGCGCCCGCGGCGCCGTCGGTGAAGGCTGGAAAGCCCAGCTTCGCCTCAAGCCGCGACTCGGCGGACCCCGCGTCCAGTCCGGGGGCGACGACGATGCAGGTGGTGCCGGTCATGTCCCCGAAATCCGCGCGCGGCGCCGTGCCGGCGATGAAGATCTCCCGCGCCGCGCCCTCGCCCCGCGTCAGGGGGACGGCGTCCGGAAAGTCGGGCAGGCGGAAGGTCTGGGCCACCTCGGCCGGGGCGTCCCCGAATCCGGCCGCCCGCGCCTTCGTCTGCGCCGCCGCCACGTCGCCCGCGGGGCCCACGCACAGCTCCAGGAAGTCGTCATAGGGATCGGCCGCCGCCGGCGTGGCCAGCAGCAGGGTGGCGAGGGCGAAGGCGGTCTTCATGCGGGCGGGCTCCATGCGGATCGCGCGATCAAATCCCGCCCTCACGGCGAAAAGGCGGCGTCAGCGCGCCTTCACCGCCTTCACGATCTTCGCGGCCGCGTCGGCGAGGTCGTCGGCCGGGATCACGTTCAGGCCGGAGTCGCGCAGGATCTGCTTGCCCAGCTCAACGTTGGTGCCCTCCAGGCGGACCACCAGCGGCACCTTCAGCCCGACTTCCTTGACCGCGGCCACCACGCCCTCGGCGATGATGTCGCAGCGCATGATGCCGCCGAAGATGTTGACCAGGATGCCCTGGACGTTCGGGTCCGAGGTGATGATGCGGAAGGCCGCCGTGACCTTCTCCTTCGAGGCGCCGCCGCCGACGTCGAGGAAGTTGGCGGGCTCGGCGCCGTACAGCTTGATGATGTCCAGCGTGGCCATGGCCAGGCCGGCGCCGTTGACCATGCAGCCGATGGTGCCGTCCAGGGCGATGTAGGCCAGGTCGTGCTTGGAGGCCTCGATCTCCTTGGGATCCTCCTCGGTCTCGTCACGCAGCGCCTGGATGTCCTTGTGGCGGAACAGGGCATTGCCGTCGAAGCTGACCTTGGCGTCCAGCACGCGCAGGCGGCCGTCCTGCATGACGATCAGCGGATTGACCTCCAGCATCGACATGTCCTTCTCGACGAAGGCCTTGTGCAGCGCCGGGAACAGCGTCTTCGCGTCCTCGCGGGCGGCACCGTCCAGCTTCAGGGCGTCGGACAGGGCGGCCACGTCGGCGTCGGTGACGCCCGCGGTCGGGTCGATGACGATCGTGTGGATGCGGTCGGGCGTGTCGTGGGCGACCTTCTCGATGTCCATGCCGCCTTCGGTCGAGACCACGAACGCCACCTTGCCGTGGGCGCGGTCGACGAGGATCGACAGGTACAGTTCGCGGGCGATGTCGGCGCCGTCCTCGATATAGAGGCGGTTCACCTGCTTGCCGGCCGGGCCCGTCTGGGCGGTGACCAGGGTGTTGCCCAGCATGTCGCGGGCGTTCCGGACCACGTCCTCGACCGAGCGGGCCAGGCGCACGCCGCCCTTGGCCTCGGGCGTCAGCTCCTTGAACCAGCCCTTGCCGCGCCCGCCGGCGTGGATCTGGCTCTTCACCACCCACAGCGGCCCGGGAAGCTGCTTCGCCGCGGCCTCGGCCTCGTCGGCGGAGGTGATGGCGACGCCCTCGGCGACGGGCACGCCGAAGCCCTTGAGGACCTGCTTGGCCTGATATTCGTGGATGTTCATGGAAGCCGCCGTTCGGGGGAGGAAGTCGGGGCGCTTATAGGCGGCGGGTCGAGAGCGGCGCAACCGCATGGGACGTCCCGCGTGGCCGCAAGACCGCTGGTTCATCACAAAGGGCACCAAGGGGTCACGAAGGACACAAAGGGACCGAGCGCGAGCCGCCGCAGGCGTTACATGCCTTAGGGTCAGAAAGGCGCTGCGCGCGGCGCGGGTCACACGTCCCTTCGTGTCCTTCGTGGCTTTCCTTCTTCGTGACCTTCGTGAAGAACCAACCGGCCTTGAAGACGGTCCTCAATCCACCCAGTCGCGCTTCAGCGTGCGCGAGGCGCCGATCAGCAGCACGGCGGCCAGCAGGTAGAAACCCATGCCGGTGTAGATGGCCCAGCGCAGGCTCTCCTCGCCGAAGCGCGGCTCCAGCAGGTCCGACACCGCGCCGAAATAGTAGAAGCCCACGGCGATGCCGAGCAGGTTGTTGATCAGCAGGAACAGGGCCGAAGCCGTCGACCGCATCGGCGCGGCGACCAGATGCTGGACCGAGGCCGTGATCGGCCCCAGCCAGGCCAGGTTCAGCCCCGTCGGGATCAGGAAGATCAGGAAGGCCACCGTCAGGGCCTGAACCTGCGTCCCGCCGCCCGGGATGATCTGGCCGATCAGCCAGTCGGAGTTCATGGCCAGGATGAAGCACGGCGCCGAGATCAGGAAGGCGATGGCGGGGACCAGCGGATAGGCACCCTTGCCGCGCTTGCCCAGCCTGTCGGCGATCATGCCGCCCAGCCAGATGCCGGCGATGCCGCCGATCAGGGCGATGCCGGCGTAGTACCAGCTGACTTGGCGCAGGGTCAGGTCGAAGCTGCGCATGAAGAACAGCGGCAGCCAGCCGGCCACGCCATAGCCGCACACCGACGACGAGGCCGCGCCGAGGGCCAGCAGCCAGAAGCTCTTCTTGCGCACCACCACCGAGGCGGTCACCTGGGCGATCATCACCGACACGCCGATGACCAGCGCCAGCAGGCCGGCGAAGCCCAGCACCCCCGCGCTGCCGATCTCCAGCCCCGCGAAATGGTTCAGGGCGGCCAGGACGATGAGGCCGACGCCCAGACCCAGCATGCCCAGCGCCACCTTGCGACCGAGCGCGCCGGAGCCCGACGCCGGGTCCGACGCCGGAACCGGCGCGGCGTCAGCCGGCGCCCCCGCGTCCGCCGTGGCGACCGCGACCTTGGCGACATCCGTTCCGCCGCGCTTCGGATCGCGCACAGTCAGGCGCATCAGCGGGGCGATGACCACCCCCAGCACGCCGACCACGATGAAGGCCGTGCGCCAGCCGAACTCGGCCGCCAGCAGTCCGCCCACCAGGGTGCCCGCGGCGGTTCCCAGCGGGATGCCGAAGGCGAAGCCGGCCAGGGCGCGCGCCCGCTGGTGCGGCGGGAAATAGTCGGCCACCAGCGAATAGGCCGGGGCCACCCCGCCCGCCTCGCCGACGCCCACGCCCATGCGATAGAGGAACAGCTGGCTGAAGCTGGTGGCCGTGCCGCACAGGGCGGTGAAGCCCGACCAGACGGCCAGCGCCCCGGTCATGATCCAGACCCGGCTGAAGCGGTCGGCCAGCCACGCCAGGGGGATGGCCAGGGTCGAATAGACGCTGGCGAAGGCGATCCCGCCCAGCAGGCCGAACTCGCTGTCCGACATGCCGAACTCTTCCTTCAGCGGCGCGGCGAGGATGCCGATGATCTGCCGGTCGAGGAAGTTCAGCATGTAGACGAGGATCAGCACCGCCAGCACGTAGAAGCGGTAGCCCGGGCGCTCGGTCGGCGCGGCGACGGTCTCGGTCATGGGCGGCCCCTCCCCCGGGCGCGTTCTGGGGCCGACCCTAACGCGTCGGTCCGCAAAGAAAAATGGGCGGCGATCCGCGAGGAACCGCCGCCCAGTCGTTCAGGAACTCAGACGGGTCAGAACTTGACGGTCACCGAGGCCGTGACGGTGCGCGGCGGGCCGTAGTAGCCGATCACCGAGTTGTCGAAGAGCGCGCCGACGAAGTTGTAGCCGCCGACGCGGTACTCCTCGTCCGTCAGGTTCTTGCCGTAGACGCCGACCACGTACCGGTCGTAGGTCCAGGTGGCCGACAGATCGACGAGGGCGAAGCCTTCCTGGTCGAGGGTCGGGTTGGGGAACTCGAACTGGCTGTAGTCATCGCGCCACGAGACCTGCGGGATGATGGTCAGCTCGCCGCCGGCCAGCTGGCTGTTCCAGGTCAGGCCCAGGTAGCCGGTCCATTCCGGCGCGTTCTGCAGCACCACCTGGTCCGAGATGTCCTCGTACATCATGGTGGTCAGGTTGTAGCGCAGGAACTCGTCGAAATCGGAGTTCAGATAGCCCACCGCGAAGTTGGCGCTGAGGTTCTCGGTCAGGAACAGCGAGCCTTCGAATTCCGCGCCGTAGAAGGTCGAGGAGCCGACGTTGTCGACGAAGCTGGCGATGCCGCCGACGGCCGGGACCTGGGTGGTGACCTGCTGGTCCTGGTACTCGTTGTAGAAGACGGCCGAGCTGAAGGTCAGCGGACCGACGCGGCCCTTCAGGCCGGCCTCGTAGCTGTCGACGGTCTCGGGGTCGTAGCCGTTCACCGTGTTGGGGGTGAAGATGGCGTCGCCGCGCATGTCGAACCCGCCCGACTTGAAGCCCTGCGAGAAGGAGACGTAGCCGGTCACGTCATCCGAGATGTCATACGACAGGGCCACCTTGGGGGTGAACTGGTCGAAGGTCTTGGAGGCCGTGTAGTCGGTGCGCAGCAGGAGCGGCGCGCGCGAGGTTCCGCCCAGCAGGGGCGAACGGGTGGCCCCCAGATAGTTGGCGCGGAACACGTCGCCGGTCTTGTCGTCGAGCGTGTAGCGCCCGCCCAGCGACAGGTGCAGACGATCGGTGATGTCGAAGTTGATGTCGACGAAGGCCGAGATCGAGGTCGTGTCGACGTAGCCGGCGGTGCCGATGACGATGCCCGCATTGCCCAGGATGGTGTCGAAGGCGCCCTCGGCGTGGCCGTCCAGATAGAACAGGCCCATCACGCCCTGGATCCGGTCGAAGTCGAACAGGGCCTGGAATTCCAGCGTGGTCTGGTCGTCCTCGTAATAGGCCGGGATGTCCAGGGTCGGACGCGGCGTGTTGTCGAAGTCGATGACGGTGTCGGTGCGGCCTTCGCGGCGGGAGGCGATGGCCTTCAGCGTCCAGTTGTCGCTGACCCGGCCCTGCACGGTCATGGAGTAGCCCTCGGTCTCGACCGAGTTCTCGTCGCCCACGCCGGCGTTGGTGTCATAGACGCTGTCCAGCACGGCGCCGTCCGGCAGGGCACCCGCCAGCTCGCGGTGACCGTGACGCGGCGCCGAGTCGTCGGCCATCTTGTCGTAGGCGAAGCGCACCAGGACGTCGTCGTTCGGCGACCATTCGGCCGAGGCGCGGAAGGCGGCCACGTCCTTGTCGTAGTGTTCGGCACCGGTGTTGACGTTCTCGCCGTAGCCGTCGCGGGTGTAGCGGGCCATGGCGGCGCCGATGCGCAGCTGGTCGCTCACCGGCACGCTGCCCATGGCCAGGAAGTCGACCTGGTTGAAGCTGCCGTACGAGCCCTTCAGGCTCAGCTCCGTCTCCGGCGACAGGCGCGAGGTGACGTATTTGATCGCGCCGCCGACCGTGTTGCGGCCGTACAGCGTGCCCTGCGGCCCGCGCAGGACCTCGATGCGCTGGACGTCGAACACGTCCAGAACCGCGCCCTGCGGACGCGCCACGTAGACGTCGTCGATGTACAGGCCCACGCCGGGCTCGAAGCCCCACAGCGGATCCTGCTGGCCGACGCCGCGGATGAAGGCGATCAGGGTCGAGTTCGAACCGCGCGCGACCTGCACGGTCGCGTTCGGGGTCTGCTGCTGAAGCGCGGTGATGTCGGCGGCACCGGTCTGTTCCAGGCGCTCTTCGGACAGGGCGGAGACGGCGATCGGCACGTCCTTCAGCGCCTCGTCGCGACGACGGGCGGTGACGATGATGTCGTCGACGGCGGTGGCTTCCGGCTCGCGGGCCGGCGCGTCCTGGGAGGCGGCCATACCGGCCATGGCGCTCCAGGCGGCGCCCGCCAGCAGGGCGGCTTTGACGAATTTCTTCATGATGAACCCCAAGTCCTGATGTTTCAGCCCGAGACGCTTTTATTCAGCGTTCAATGATTTTCGCGGAAGGTAACCGCTTTCATAGGTCTGTCAAACGGTCAGGCTTGGTCGTCCTCGCGTGGCGGCAGGGGTGTGGCGCCGTTGCACACCGGGGGTCGACGGGCCAAGGATGGGCCATGACCAAGCTGGACGCCCCGCCCGCCGACGCCCCCGCCGCGAAGCGGGGCCGTCCGCGCAAGGCCCAGGCCGCGGCCGCCGGCGACACCTCCGCCTCGATTCTCGACGCCGCCGAGGACCTGTTCTCCAAACACGGCTTCTACGGCGTCACCATCCGCGAGGTGGCGCGCGAGGCCGGCGTCGACACCGCCCTGGTGCATTACTATTTCGGCTCCAAGCGCGAGCTGTTCGACGCCGTCTTCCAGCGCCGGGCCGAGCTGTGGAACAACGAGCGCGTGGCCGCCGTCGACCGCTATGCCCGCGACGCGGGCGCCGACGGCATGACGCTGGAGGGGCTGCTGGAGGCCTTTCTGCGCCCGCCGTTCCAGTGGTCGCTGAAGGGCGGGCCGGGGTGGAAGCACTATTCCGCGCTTGTGGCCCAGACCAACGCCAATCCGACCTTCGGCGGCGAGACCATGGCGCGCTATTTCGACCCGGCCATCCGTCGGCTGATCGAGCTGATCAAACAGGTGCTGCCCGACGCGCGCGAGGTTGACCTTTACTGGGCCTACCACAACCTGTCCGGTGCCCTGACCCTGACCCTCGGCGAGACCGGGCGGCTGGACCGGCTGTCCGGCGGCCTGTGCCGGTCCGGCGATCTGGAGAGCGCCTGCGACTACATGGTGCGCTTCGCCGCGGCCGGGTTCCGGGCGGTCTGCGCGCCCGCCCGGACGGACTGACTCAGGCGGCCTGATCGGTCGGCTTGTCGGCCTTCCCGGCCTTCTTCGGCGCCTTGGCCGGCTTGTCCGCCTTGGCGGGCTTGCCGGTCTTCTTCGCCGACTTCTCGGCCTTGCGGGCTTCCTTCTGGCGTTTCTTCTCGGCCTTGGCCGCCAGCTTCGCCGCCTCCGGGGCGGCGTCGGCGGCGGCGGCCAGTTCGGACAGCATCTCCAGGAAGGCGTCGCGCTTGCCCTTGGCCAGCAGCCCCATGATTCGCTTGTCGGCGGCCAGCACGCGCGGCCGGGCCGTCTCCAGCAGGGCCGCCCCGTCCGCCGACAGACGAACCGCCATGGCGCGCGCGTCCAGCGTCGACCTTTCCCGCTCCAGCAACCCCTTGGAGGTCATGCGCGAGACCAGGTCGGCCAGGGTCGAGCGGTCGATGCCGGTCGCCTTCACCAGATCGGTCTGGGTCAGCCCCGCCTGCATCGACACGGCTTCCAGCACCGCGAACTGCCGCTGGGTGGGCCCGGTGGACCCGACTTCCTCGGCATAGACGTCAAGCGCCAGCTGCAGCGCCCGGTGCATCTGGTGGCTGGGCGATTCGGCCAGGGCCCCCTGCCGCCGCGCCTGCTTCCCTGACTTCACCATGCGCGACTCCCCTGCATCCGGCAGCGGCATGGCTAGCAGCGGCGTTTTACGGTTTGACGACGGACGATCCGCAAGGCGTCAGAGTCCGGGGTCGGGCGAGGCCGGCTCGACGTCCTGATCCTCGTCCTTGATCAGGTGCTTCATGATGAAGAACACCTGCCAGATGCCGAAGGCAGCCGAGGCGATCCACAGCCCGCCGCGGAAGGCCACCCAGACGTCGTCCGTCTGCGTCCGCCAGACGATCTCGTTCACGATCGCCACGGCCGCGAAATACAGGCCGTAGCGCAGCGTCAGCCCGCGCCACCCCGCCTCGGTCAGGCGGAAGGCGCTCTCCAGCAGATATTTGAACGGGTAGCGCCCGAACGGCAGCGACCCCAGCAGGACGGCGGCCAGCAGGCCGTTCTGGATCGTCAGCTTGAGCTTCAGCAGCACCGGATCGTTGAAGATCAGCGTCAGCGTGCCGAACAGCAGGGCGAAGCCGCCGGCCAGCAGCGGCAGGGGGGCCAGACGTTTCTCCACGATCCAGCCGACGAGCAGCGCGATCGCCGAGGCGGCGACCAGCACCCAGGTCGCCTGCACCAGCGCCTGATCGCCCTCCAGTCCGCGCACGAACCGGTTGACGGCGTAGGCCGCCATGAAGGCCAGCAGGGCCCCGAAATCCACCAGTTGCCGCACGGTCGACGCCGGCCTGTTCGCCATCTCGCTCACGCCGCGTCCTCCAGTCCGACCAGCGACCGCGCAAAGGCCCGCGCGTCGAAGGGTTGCAGATCCTCGATCCCTTCACCCACGCCGATCAGCTTGATCGGCGCGTCCGACGCCTGGGCCACGGGCACCAGCACCCCGCCGCGGGCGGTGCCGTCCAGCTTGGTCATGACGAGGCCCGAGACATAGGCGGTGCGGCCGAAGATCTTCTCCTGCTCCAGCGCATTGCGGCCCACGGTGGCGTCCAGCACCAGCAGGGTCTCGTGCGGGGCGTCCGGATCGACCTTCTTCAGCACGCGCACGATCTTCAGCAGCTCGTCCATCAGCGCCGACTTGTTCTGCAGCCGCCCGGCCGTGTCGATCAGCACGACGTCGAAGCCTTCCGCCTTCGCCCGCGTATAGGCGTCGAACGCCAGACCGGCGGCGTCGGCGCCGTCGCGGCGGCTCTCGAAGGTGGCCCCGGCCCGCTCGGCCCAAACCTTCAGCTGTTCGCGCGCGGCGGCGCGGAAGGTGTCGCAGGCCACGATCATGACCTTGGCCCCCCGCCCGGTCAGGTCGGCGGCGATCTTGCCCAGCGTGGTCGTCTTGCCCGAGCCATTGACCCCCACGAACAGGGTCACGAACGGCTTGGCCCCCCCCAGCGGCTCATAGCGCGCCTCGTGGTTCACCAGCTCGGCGTGCACGGCGTCGGCCAGCGCCGCCTTCACCTCGCGTTCGTCGGCTCCGGCGGCGAAGCGGAGATCGCGGAAGCGGGCCACGATCCGGTCGGTCGCGGCCGGGCCCAGGTCGCTCTCCAGCAGATGCTCTTCCAGCCCTTCCAGCGCCGCCTCGCTCAGCGGCTCCTTCACGAAGGCCGAGACGACCTGTTCGGTCATCTGTTTCGAGGAGCGGGACAGCCCCTCCGTCAGCCGGGAGAGCCAGCCCTTCTTGGGTGCGTCGGTCATGAGACGGATGTAGCGAGGCGAACGGACCGCGTCACGCGCCGTCATGGCGCGCGGCGGCGTTCGGCTCTAAATGAGCAGAAGCGTCAGGAGCCCGACTTGCCCAAGGCCCACCCCTTCTACAGCCCGCGCACCCACGGCTTCGTCCGCGTCGCCGCCGCGACCCCGGTGGTGCACACCGCCGACCCGGTCGCCAACGCCGACGAGCACATCCGCCTGATCGACCAGGCGGCGGCCGAGGGCGTGGACCTGATCGTCTTTCCGGAGCTGAGCCTGAGCGGCTACGCCCTGGACGACCTGCACATGCAGGCGGCCCTGCTGGACGAGGTGGAGCGGCAGGCGCTGCGGGTGGCGGAGGCGACGAAGGCGCCCGGCGTGGTGGTCGTCGCCGGCGCGCCGTTGCGGCACGGAGATCGGCTGCTGAACTGCGGCGTCGTTCTCGCGAATGGCGACGTCGTCGGGGCGGTCCCCAAGTCGTATCTGCCGAACTATCGCGAGTACTATGAGAAAAGATGGTTCTCTTCCGGCGACGACATAGGTGCCGAGACGATCCGCATCGGCGGGCGCGACAGCTGGATCGGCACGCGAGTGCTGTTCGAGGCCGATGATCGGCCGGGCTTCGTCTTCGGCGTGGAGATCTGCGAGGACTTCTGGGCTCCGCAACCTCCGTCGACGCGTCAGGCGCTGGCGGGCGCCCGGCTGTTGCTGAACCTGTCGGCGTCGAACGTGGTCATCGGCAAGGCTGACGAGCGGGCCCTGTTGTGCGCCAGCCAGTCGACGCGCGCGATGGCGGCCTATGTCTTCACGGCGTCCGGCTGGGGGGAAAGCACCACCGACCTGGCCTGGGACGGTCAGGCCATGGTGCACGAGCTCGGCCAGTGCCTGGCGTCGGGGGAGCGGTTCTCCATGGAGGGCCACCTGACCGTGACCGACGTCGACCTCGACCGGATCGGGTTGGAGCGGCTGCGCACCGGCACCTTCGCCGACTGCGCCCGTGCCGAGGCGGACGAGGAGGGCTTCATCCGTCTGGGATTCCGTGCGCGCCAGGCGGTGCCTGTGGACCTCCGCCGCCCCCTCGACCGCTTCCCCTTCGTGCCGGACGATCCCGCGCGGCTGGATCAGGACTGTTTCGAGGCCTTCAACATCCAGGTGCAGGGCCTGATGCGGCGGCTGAAGGCGACCAACGGCAAGACGGTCGTCATCGGCGTCTCGGGCGGGCTGGATTCGACCCAGGCCCTGCTGGTCTGCTGCCGCGCGTTCGACCGGCTGGGTCTGCCGAGGACCGGCATCCGGGCGTACACCATGCCGGGCTTCGCCACCTCGGACGGCACGAAGGCCAACGCCTGGGCCTTGATGACGGCGCTGGGTGTCACGGCCGAGGAACTCGACATCCGGCCGACCGCCGAGCTGATGCTGAAGGAGATCGGCCATCCCGCCGCCGACGGGCAGGCGGTGCACGACGTCACCTATGAGAACGTGCAGGCGGGGCTGCGCACCGACTATCTGTTCCGGCTGGCCAATCTGCACGGCGGCTTCGTGGTCGGGACCGGGGACCTGTCGGAGCTGGCGCTGGGGTGGGCCACCTATGGCGTCGGCGACCACATGAGCCACTACGGCGTCAACTCGGGGGTCCCGAAGACCCTCATCCGCCACCTGATCCGCTGGGTCGCCGACAAGGGGCTGATCGGCGAGGCGGCGACGCCGACCCTGCGCGCTATTCTGGACACCGAGATCTCGCCCGAGCTGGTGCCGGCCAAGGACGGGAAGATGCAGTCGACGGAGGAGACCGTCGGCCCCTATGCCCTGAACGACTTCTTCCTGTTCCACATCTCGCGCTACGGCTTCACCCCGTCCAAGGTCGCCTTCCTGGCCTGGCAGGCGTGGAAGGACCGCAGCGTCGGCCACTGGCCCGCCGGCACGCCGGACGACGAGAAGGTCGAATACGACCTGGCCACGATCAAATCCTGGCTGCGGAAATTCCTCGTCCGCTTCTTCCAGACCAGCCAGTTCAAGCGCTCGGCCCTGCCGAACGGGCCCAAGGTCGTCACCGGCGGGTCGCTGTCGCCGCGCGGCGACTGGCGCGCGCCGTCGGACGCCAGCGCCCGCGTCTGGCTGGACGAACTCGACGCCAACGTGCCGGACGGCTAAGGCCCGCGCTCATGCAGCCCGAACGGCGATAGCGCGACAGGAAAGCCCATGACCGACGCCCCCACCCGCGATTCCAACGGCAACGTCCTGGCTGACGGCGACAGCGTCACCCTGATCAAGGACCTGAAGGTCAAGGGCTCGGGCGGGGTCACGCTGAAGCGCGGCACCCTGGTCAAGAATATCCGCCTGACCGGCGACCCGGACGAGATCGAGGCCAATGTCGAGAAGGTCCGCGGCCTCGTGCTGCGCACCGAGTTCGTCAAGAAGGCCTGACGACCGCGCCTGTCGCAGGCGCGTGCCAGCATGGCTGCATGCGCTGCCTCGCCCGCCGATGTGCACGATGTGCACTCAAAAATTCAGGGTGCACATCCCGTCCATGCCGGGGCCCGGATGTGCACGATGTGCACCCTGTTTTTTCCGGGTGCCCATCCGGCCTCACGGCACCTCGGACAGGAATTCGAAGATGGCCGCCCGCGCCTCCGGCTCGTCCAGCATCGGCGCGTGACCGACGCCGGGGACCTCGGCATAGGCCATGTTGGGCGCGCGCCGGCGCATCTTCGCGGCGATCGGCTCGCTCAGCAGGTCGGACGTGGCCCCGCGGATCAGCAGGGTCGGCCGGTGCTTCGCCAGCCGCCCGAACATGGGCCACAGATTGGGCACCAGACCCTTGGCCCCCATGGCCTTGATCGGCACCGAGATGTCGGGATCGTAGTCGAGGATCGGCGCGCCGTCCGGCCCCTCGCGGAACACCCGCCGGGCGAAGGCGTCCCAGTCGGCGTCGGAATAGTGCGGCAGGGCGACCGCGTTGTGCCGCTTCGCATATTCGGCCGCGGCGGCCCAGGTGGGCGTGTCCACCGGCTGGCCGGCATAGGCGGCGATGCGCGCCAAACCCTCCTTCGCCACCTCGGGCCCGACGTCGTTGATGATGGCCGCGGCAATGACCTTCGAGCGGATGGCCGCCAGCGCCATGGTGATCAGCCCGCCCATCGACGTGCCCAGGAACACGGCGCGCTCGAGGCCCGCCTGCGCCATCAGGGCCAGCACGTCCTTCGCATAGACCGCGGGCTGATAGGTCATGGGGTCCGGCGCCCGGTCCGACTGGCCGCGTCCGCGCACGTCGACGGCCAGAACGCGCCGGCCGGCGCGGGCCAACTCCGGCGCGATGCCGCCGAAGTCGGCCGAATTGCGGGTCAGACCATGGATGGCGATCACGGGCAGCTTGGTCGGCCCGGCCCCGGGGGCGAAGTCGCGGGCGTACAGGGTCAGGCCGTCAGGGCTGGTGAAGCGGCGGTCGACGTAGGACTGGGTCATGCGCCGACCCTATTTCATCGTCGGAGGAATTGAAGCCTCAGCCGCCGAACAGTTCGTGGACGTAGTCGTCCAGATTGCCGCCGTCGAAGCGGAACCCCGGAATGCCCGCGCGGCGCGCGGCTTCCTGGTCGGAGGGCTGGTCGCCGATCATGAAGGAGCGCGACTGGTCGATGCGGTGCTCGGCCATGGCGCGCAGGATCATGCCGGGGTTGGGCTTGCGTTCGGGGTGGTCGGGGTGGTGCCAGCGCTCGTCGGTGGCCTCGGCGTGATAGGGGCAGGCGTAGACGGCCCCGATGACGGCCCCCTTCGCCGCCAGCCTGCGGACCAGAAGGGCGTTGAACGCCTGCATCTGCTCGAACGAGAACAGGCCCCGCGCCACGCCGGACTGGTTCGTCACGATGACGCACAGATAGCCCAGCCGGTTCAGCCGGCGCACCGCCTCGGCGGCGCCCGGCATCAGGCGCAGCTGATCCTCGCGATGGGGATAGCCCACGTCCTCGATCAGGACGCCGTCACGATCCAGAAAGGCGGCGGGAACAACCGCCGCGTCGGCCGACTGCAAAACTCAACGCCCTCAGGCCGCACCGTGCGGCGCCCGGTCCTAACCCGGACGGTTGCATCCCGCAACGCGAAGTGACCTCGTTCGATTTGGCGGGTCCGGACCGTTCGCGGTAAGCCGCGCGCGATTTTGCAGGAGACGACCATGAGCATGGCGTTCATCGACCTTCAGGCCCAGCGCCGCCGTCTGAACGGCGCGATCGAGGCCGCCGTGATGGCGGCGGTCGAGGGCGGTGCCTGGGTGATGGGCCCCCAGGTGCGGCAGTTCGAGGTGGAGCTGGCGGCCTTCGGTCGGGCGAAGCACGCGCTGGGCTGCGCCAACGGCACCGACGCCCTGATCCTGCCGCTGATCGCCTGGGGCGTCCGCACCGGCGACGCCGTCTTCGTGCCCAGCTTCACCTTCACCGCCACGGCCGAGATCGTGCCCTGGCTGGGCGCGACGCCGGTCTTCGTCGACGTCGATCCGCGCACCTACAACATGGATCCGGCGAAGCTGGAGGCTGCCATCGCGGCGGTGAAGGCCGAGGGCCGGCTGACGCCGAAGGTCGTCATCGCCGTCGACCTGTTCGGCCAGCCGGCGGACTATCCCGCCATCAGGGCCGTCTGCGACCGCCACGGGCTGAAGCTGATCTCCGATTCGGCCCAGGGCTTCGGCTGCACCATCGGCGGCGAGCACCCGATCAAATGGGCCGACGTGACCACCACCAGCTTCTTCCCGGCCAAGCCGCTGGGCTGCTACGGCGACGGCGGGGCGGTGCTGACCGACGACGCCGATCTGGCGCAGGAGATGGACAGCCTGCGCGTCCACGGAAAGGTGGTGGCCAAGGACCTGGCCGCCGGCGCCGCCGAGTTCGCCCACGATCCCAAATACCTGGCCATGCGCATCGGCATGAACAGCCGGCTGGACACCATCCAGGCCGCCGTCCTGATCGAGAAGCTGAAGGTCTTCGGCCAGGAGATCGAATGGCGCAACGCCGCGGCGGCCCGCTACAACGCGGGCCTGCGCCCCCACGTCGCCGCCGTGCCCGACGTTCCGGCCGGCAACGTCTCCAACTGGGCCCAGTACACGATCGAGCACCCGAACCGCGACGGGCTGGCCGCGCACCTGAAGGCCGAAGGCGTGCCGACCGCCGTCTACTATCCCGTGCCGATGCACCTGCAGCCGGCCTATGCCCGCTTCCCGCAGGGCGCGGGCGGCCTGCCGGTGACCGAGCGGCTCAAGGACGTGGTCATCAGCCTGCCCATGCACGCCGATCTGGACGCGGCGACGCAGGATCGCGTGATCGCGGCGGTCGCCAGCTTCGCCGGCTGAGTCTAGAACGGGCCCATGACCGCACACCTTCCCCCGATCAAGGTCGGCGTCGCCGGCGCCGGCGTCATGGGCCGCAACCACGCCCGCGTCCTGTCCGACATCCGCGACTTCACCCTGACCCACGTGTTCGACGCCGACGCCACGACGGCGACGGGCGTGGCCCAGGTCTATGACGCCACGGGCGTGGACACGGTCGAGGCCTTCGCCGACGCCGGGCTGGACGCCGTCGTCATCGCCACCCCCAATCGCACCCACGGCGACGTCGGCGTGGCCCTGCTGGAGAAGGGCGTCCACGTTCTGGTCGAGAAGCCGATCGCCGCCACCGTGGCCGACGCCCAGCGCCTGATCGACGCGGCCAGGGCCAACGACCGCGTGCTGATGGTCGGTCAGGTCGAGCGCTTCAATCCGGCCGTCGAGGCGGTCAAGCGCGCCGTCGCCGACGAACAGATCATCTCCATCCAGATCACCCGCGTCGGCCCCTTCCCGCCGCGCATGGGCGAGGTCGGGGTGGTCATCGACCTGGCAGTGCACGACATCGACATCATCCGCCATCTGACGGACAGCGAGATCGTCGAGGTCCAGCCCCAGCTGGCCCGCACCAAGGCCGAGCGCGAGGACACGGCCCTGCTGCAGTTCCGGCTGGCCAACGGGACCATCGCCCACATCACCACCAACTGGGTCACGCCCTACAAGACCCGCACGCTGCAGGTCGCCACGCCGAACAAGTTCGTGGTCGCCGACCTGATGACCCGCCAGGTCACCGAATACTTCGGACAGCAGCCCGACGGCAGCTATTCCACCCGCGGCGTCATGAGCTGGCCCGCCGAGCCCCTGAAGAAGGAGCTGGAAGCCTTCGCCCACGCCATCCGCACCGGCGAGACCCCGGCGGTGACGGGGGAGGACGGGCTGCGGAACCTGGAAGTGGCCCTGAGGTGTCTGGGGGAATGACGGGCTGAACCCTACCGCCCCGCCGCCCTGAACGTCAGCCGGGCGTGCAGGCCCGTCTTCAGCCAGTCCATCTCAGCCTCGCCGTCGAGGTCGCCCTTCACGCTGGTGGCGATCAGGCGAGAACCGAAGCCGTTGCGGGTGGGGGCCGAGACGGCGGGGCCGTCGCGCTCGATCCAGTCCAGCGAATGCCGGCCGTCGGCGCCGGGCTCGCTCCACGCCACGACCACCGAGCCGCCGTCGACGCTGAGCGCGCCGTGCTTGGCGGCGTTCGTGGCGAGCTCGTGGATGATCATGCCCATGGCCAGGGCCTGGGGCGCGGCCATCATGACGTCGGGGCCCTGCAGCCGGAACTGGTCGGGCGAATAGGGACGCATCTCCTTGGCGATCAGATCGCGCAGGGTCGCCTGCTCCCAGCCCTGGGCGGTCAGCAGGTTGTGGGTTTCCGACAGGGCCATCAGCCGGGCCTGGAACTGGGCGCCGAACTCCTCGACCGAAGTCGCGCGCCGGGCCGTCAGGGCGGCGATCGACTGGACCGTGGCAAGGGTGTTCTTCACCCGATGGTTCAGCTCGTTGATCAGCAGCTTCTGGCGCCGCTCGCTGGTCTCCAGCTCGTCGAAGGCGCGCCTGCGGTCGGTTACGTCGCGGACCACGCCCGCCAGCTTGAACGGCCGCCCGGAGCGCGTGCGCACGAGGGAGCCGTAGGCCTGAACCCATCGGCCGCTGGCCGGGAAGAAATACTCCACGTCATAGGGCGCCTCGCCCGCCAGCGCGCGCTGGAGCGCCGCGTTGCGTCGGGCCAGATCTTCGGCCTGGAGCCCCTGAGGATCGTCGACGGGATAGCCGCCGGTGCCGGGGGGCAGGCCCAGAAGCTCCCGGCCCCTCTCGGAGAAGCGGACCGTCCTGTCCTTGAGGGAGAGCTCCCAGTAGCCGACGCCGCCGGCCTCGATGACGTCCAGCAGGCGCGACTTCTGATCGGCAATGGAGGCGCCGAGCGCCATGAACAGGATCGACGCCGTCACCGCCGCCACACCGACGGCCAAGGCGAGCGGAGAGGCGCCGCCCCCGGCCGCCGCAGCCGTCGGCGCGAGCACCAGCGCCGCCATGCCGGCGTAATGCATGCCGACCACCGCCCCAGCCAGAACGGCCGCCGCCCCCAGCCGCCACAGCGCCGAGGTTTCCCGCTTCGACGCCCACAGTGCGGCGAAGGAGGCGGCGATGGCGATGGCGACCGAGAGTACGACCAACGGCGGCTTCCAGCCCACGGTCGCGGTGGTCCGCATGGCGGCCATGCCGACGTAGTGCATGGCGGCGATCGCCCCGCCCATGGCGACGGCCGACAGCGGAAGGCGGACCAGCCCCAGTCCCGGTCGGGAGGCGGCGAAAAAGGCCGCGCCGGTGCCGATCACCGCCAGCAGGAAGCTGAGCGCCGTCAGCCCGGGCTCATAGCTGACCGGGGCACCGGGATCGAACCCCAGCATGGCGATGAAATGCATCGACCAAACGCCGCCGCCCATGGCCAGGGCCGCGACCGCCAGCCAGCGCATCCGCTCGCCGCCGTCACGGTCCCGCACCCGCCCGAACAGGTCCAGCGCCGTCCAGGCGGCGAAGGCCGCGACGGCGTAGGACAGCAGGACGAAGACGTGGCCGTGGTGGCTGTGCAAGGCGGCTCCGGGCGGGGCGTCGTGCGGGGGTTATGGGCCAGGCGGCGGCGGCGCGTCCAGCCTCACGCGACCACCTGCATCCCCAGCCATTCCGCGATCAGGGCAGGCTTTTCCGCGCCGTCGATCTCGACCGTCAGCTCGTGTTTCAGCAGCCAGCGGCCGCCGCCCTTGTCGTCGGCGGACAGCAGCCTGAACCGTCCACGGATCTTCGATCCCGCGGGCACGGGGGCGAGGAAGCGCAGTTTGTCGAAGCCGTAGTTGACGCCCATGACCACACCCTCCAGCGGCTTCACCGCGTCATAGCTCATGGCCGAGGCCAGGCTGAGGGTCAGGAAGCCGTGGGCGATCGTGCCGCCGAACGGCGTGGCCTTCGCCGCCTCGGGGTCGACGTGGATGAACTGTTCGTCCTCGGTGATCTTCGCGAAGGCGTCGATCCGGGCCTGGTCGACCTCGAACCATTTCGAGACGCCGACCTCCTGGCCGATCAGGGACTGAAGCTCGCTGGGTTGGGTCATGGGACGAACCGCTCCTGGATGATGTCGGCGAACAGGCCGGGGTCGACGTTGCCGCCCGACAGGACGATCGCGGTGGTGCGGTCGCGGGCCTCGACCTTGCCCGCCAGAAGCGCGGCCAGAGACACGGCGCCGCCCGGTTCCACCACCAGCTTCAGGGTGCGGAAGGCGACGCGCACGGCCTCGGCCACCTCGGCGTCGGACACGGTCACAACCGCCTTCAGGCGGCGGTTCATGGGGAAGGTCAGCTCGCCCGGCCGGTCGGTCATCAGGGCGTCGCAGATCGACGGCTTCTCGACCGGGGGATGGGTCATCCGCTCGCCGGCCGCCAGCGAGCGGCGCGTGTCGTCGTAGGCGGCCGGCTCGACCCCGATCACCGGCACGTCGGGGGCCAGCGCCGCCATGGTCAGGTTGATGCCGGCGATCAGGCCGCCGCCCGAGGCACCGCACAGCAGCTGGTCGATCTGGGCGCCGATCTCCGCCGCCTGTTCGACGATCTCAAGGCCCGTCGTGCCCTGGCCCTCGATGACGAAGGGGTCGTCGAAGGGGCGGACCAGAACGCTGCCGCGGGTCCGGGCGATCTCCTCGCCGATGGCCTCGCGGCTCTCGCGATAGCGGTCGTAGCTGCGCACCTCGCCGCCGAAGGCGATGACGCCTTCGACCTTCACGCGCGGGCTGTCGGCGGGCATGACGATGACGGCCGACGTGCCCATGCGCCGGGCCGCCGCCGCCACGGCCTGGGCGTGGTTGCCGGAGGAATAGGCGACCACGCCGCGCTCCAGCTCCGCGGGCGTCAGCCGGCTGATGCGGTTCCAGGCCCCCCTGAACTTGAAGGCCCCCGCGTGCTGCAGGGTCTCGCACTTCATCAGCACCCGCCCGCCCAGCCGGTCGTTCAGCGCCGGGCTCTCGATCAGGGGCGTGCGCACGGCGACGCCGGACAGCTGGCGGGCGGCGTCGCGGACGCCCTCGAAGGAGGCGGTGTGCATCGGACCACTTAACCCGACCGCGACGCCGCGCGTAAGGTGCCCGGATGAGCAAACTGATCCTCGCCATCGACCAGGGCACGACTTCGACGCGCGCCGTCGCCTTCGAGACCGCTCCGGAGGGCGGGCTGCGTCCCGTCGCGGTCAGCCAGATCGAACTGGCGCAGCATTTCCCGCAACCCGGCTGGGTCGAACACGACGCGACCGAGATCTGGAACGCGACGCTGCAGACCTGCCGCGAGGTGATCCGCAAGGCGGGCGGCGCCGGCCGGTTCGCCGCGGTGGGCATCACCAACCAGCGCGAGACGGCGGTTCTGTGGGACGCCGCGACCAGCGAGCCGCTGCACCGGGCCATCGTCTGGCAGGACCGGCGCACCGCGGACGTCACGACCCGGCTGGCCGCGGACGGGCATGAGCCCCTGGTGCAGGCGGCGACCGGCCTGATTCTGGACCCCTATTTCAGCGCCTCGAAATACGCCTGGCTTCTGGACGCCGTGCCGGGCGCGCGCGCGGGCCGAAGCGGGCGAGGTGAAACTGGGCACCATCGAGTGCTGGCTGATCTGGAAGCTGACGGGCGGGGCCGCCCACGTCACCGACGCGACGAACGCCAGCCGCACCTCGCTGATGGACCTGACGACGCGAGAATGGCGCGCGGACCTGTGCGCGCTGTTCAACGTGCCGATCACGGCCCTGCCGGAGATCCGCGGCTGCGCCGACCTGCTGGGCACCTGCGAGCCGGCGGCGCTGGGCGCGGCCCTGCCGATCCACGGGGCGGCGGGCGATCAGCAGGCGGCGCTGGTCGGACACGGCGCCCTGAAGGCGGGCGAGGCCAAGATCACCTACGGCACCGGCGCCTTTCTGGTGGCCAATGTCGGCACCGCGCCGGTGGCGTCGACCAGCCGGCTGCTCGGCACGCTGGGCTATGACGCGCAGGGCCAGGTCGCCTGGGCGCTGGAAGGGTCGATCTTCTCGGCGGGGTCGGCGATCCAGTGGCTCCGCGACGGCCTGGGCGTGCTGGAGGAAAGCCGGCGGTCCGAGGCCATGGCGCAGGGGCTGAAGGACAACGGCGGCGTCTATCTGGTGCCCGGTTTCACCGGCCTGGGGGCACCGTGGTGGGCCCCGGACGTGAGGGGCGCGGTGCTCGGCCTGACGCGCGATTCGGGTCCGGCTCATTTCGTGCGGGCGGCGCTGGAGAGCCTGGCGTACCAGACCCGCGATCTGCTGGACGCGCTGGAGAAGGACGGCGCGCCCCGGCTGGACGTGCTGAAGGTCGACGGCGGGGTCACGGCCAACGCCTGGGCCATGCAGTTCGTGGCCGACGTCTGCGGCGTGGTGGTCGAGCGGCCCGCGTTCCAGGAGATGACGGCGCTGGGGGCGGCCAAGCTGGCGGCGCTGGGCGTGGGTCTGATCGCCGACCTGGAGGACCACCCGGTCGAGGCGCCCGCCCGCTGGACGCCGCGGATGGGGACCGAAGAGCGCGAGCGGCTGCTGAAGGGCTGGCGCGCGGCGGTGAAGGCCGCCATCGTCGCTGTGCCATGACCGACGCCTCCCAGATCGACGCCCAAAGCACCTTTTCCGGCACCCGGGAGGTCGATCCGCGCCATGCGCTGGACGCCGCCGCGCTGGACGCGTGGATGGGGGCCAACGTCGAAGGCTATGCCGGGCCGCTGACGATCCGACAGTTCAAGGGCGGCCAGTCCAATCCGACGTATGAGCTGACCACGCCGGGCCGAACCTACGTCCTGCGCCGCAAGCCGCCGGGCGTGCTGCTGGCCAGCGCCCATGCCGTCGACCGCGAGTTCACCGTCATCTCCGCCCTGCACGCCCAGGGATTTCCGGTGGCGCGCCCCTATGCGCTGTGTGCGGACGATGCGGTCGTCGGCTCGATGTTCTACGTCATGGAGAAGGTCGAGGGGCGGGTTCTGTGGGACCTGAAACTGCCCGGTATGGCCCCGGCGGAGCGCCGGGCGATCTATGAGGCGCAGGTCGACACCTTGGCGGCGCTGCACGCCTTCGATCCGGCCGCGATCGGGCTGGAGGCCTACGGCAAGCCCGGCAACTATTTCGAGCGGCAGGTCGGGCGCTGGACCAAACAGTACCGGGCGTCAGAGATTGATCCGATCCCCTCCATGGACCGGCTGATCGACTTCCTGCCCGCCACCCTGCCGCCGCAGGGACCGACGCGGATCGTCCATGGCGACTTCCGGCTGGACAACCTGATCCTGGCCCCGGACGCGGCCGAGGTGCGCGCGGTGCTGGACTGGGAGCTGTCGACGCTGGGCGATCCGATGGCGGACTTCTCCTACCTGCTGATCGCCTGGGTCATTCCCGCGACCCAGCGCAACGGGCTGGCCGGCGTGGACATCGCGGCGCTGGGCATCCCGTCGATCGAGGAAACCGCCGCGCGGTATGCCGAAAGGGCGGGTATCGCCCCGCCGACCAACCTGGACTGGCTGTTCGCCTACAACCTGTTCCGGCTGGCCGCCATCTGCCAGGGCATCGCCGGCCGCGTCCGCGACGGCACCGCCGCCAGCGCCCATGCAAAATCCATGGCCGCGCAGGTACCGCTGCTGGCCGAGGCGGCGTGGAGCTTTGCGAGGAAGGCGGGGGCTTAGGTCGTAGGGCTTAGGTCTTAGGTCTTAGGGTCGATGCCGCAACGAGTCTGCCTAAGCCCTAAGCCCTAGGCCCTAAGCCCTCTCTTCAAGGCGCCCCCACCAGCGTGAACGCCGCCCAGTAGGCGGGATGCCGCCAGCGGGGCTCGGCGCGCACGGCCAGGGAGGCGTCGCGCAGCGCGCGGGCGCGGGCGGCGGGGTCGGTGCCCAGCGCGTCGAGGCCGGAGAAGGTGCGGCCGATCAGGGCCTGGGTGGCCTGATCCGACACGGCCCAGTGCGACACCAGCACGGCGCGGCCCCCGGCATAGAAGAAGGCGCGCGCCAGACCCGACAGACCCTCCGCCCCCGGACGGCCGTCGGGCGCGGCGGTGTTGCAGGCCGACAGCACCACCAGATCGGCGTTCAGGCGCAGGCCCGCCGCCTCGGACGCCGTCAGATAGCCGTCGTCGATCTCGGTCGCCGTCTCGGGCGGGGTCAGCACCAGACCGGGCTCGGCGAAGGCCGAGCCGGCCATCAGCCCATGGGTGGAGAAGACCACGAAGCGGGCGCGCGACAGGGCCTCGGCGTCGGTGGCCTTGACCGCCGTCTCGGTGGCCGCCGCGCCGATGCGGACGACGCCGGTCGGATAGCTGACCGAGAGCGCCTCCAGCTCGGCCTTGGATCCGGGCAGGGACGGCAGGGCGCGCAGCTTGGCGGGATCGGCCAGCGGGCCGTCGCCGCGGACGGCGTCGGCGTCGGTCGGCGCGCCGCGCGGACCGGACACGGCGGCGCCGCCCAGGGTCGGCGCGCCATAGGCGACCAGCGGCAGGCGCGAGGCTGTCTCGCGGACTTCCGCGCTGGCGGTCAGCGCCGGGGGGCAGCCGGGGTGCCGCGCGGCGCCGACCACCAGATGGCATCTCAGGGATTTGAGGCTGGACGCCGCCGGCAGGGTGGCCAGGGCATAGCGGTCGATCAGCCAGCCCGTGTCGTCGGCCGACCCCGGTGCCGCCGTCGACAGCACCGCCAGCGGCAGGCCGGTCAGGGGGCCCGACACGACCGACAGCAGGGTGGTCTTGCCCTCGAACGCGCTCTCGACCGGTTCGATCAGGGCCTTGTACAGCCGGTGCGCCTCGGCCCGGTCGAAGGTCAGCCCCCCGCGCCCGGCGTAGATCATGGGGTCGACCACGGGATCGCCCTCGTCGCGGCGCGCGCCGGCCGTCGTCAGCGTCGAGCGCAGCCGCCCGACCGATCGCGTCATCTCCGCCTCGCCCAGATCGGCGGCGCGCGCCCAGACGATCTTGTCGCGCGAGATGCCCCAGACGTAGGTCGCCTCGGGATTGACCAGCACCAGCAGCAGGGCCTCGTCGGGGTTCAGCAGGGCCTGGGTCTCGGCCACCGACAGGGCGCGCGGCGCGACCAGTTCGGCATAGGCCGGGAAGCGGGCGTCGATCTGGGCCTCGACGGACTTCAGCGCGTCCAGCCCGGCCTCATAGGCGTCGGTCAGCTCGGCCCGACGGGCGCGGGCGGCCTCGCCGTCGGTGCCGTACAGCGTGGCCAGCTCCCGCTCCTGCGCATCGCGTTCGGCCAGCAGCCACTCGCGCCGTTCCGCCAGATCGCCCAGCTCGCCCTGCCCCTCGGCATAGCGGGCCGACACGCGGGCCAGGGCGTCCGCGGCGTCGGAGGCGAGAGCCCACTGGGCGGCTTCGTAGGCCTCGGCGCGGAGGGCTTCCGGAGAATTGTCGGGGTCCTGCGATCCCGCCGGGCCGGCCAGCAGGACGACCGCCGCCAGTCCGGCGGCGAGGCGGGCGAACCCGCGCATCAGTTGCTCAGGATCTGGACGCGCGTCCAGATCGCCCCGCCGTTGGTCACCTCGATCCGCACGCGCCCCGTCCGGGGACGGACGGTGCAGACCGGATAGTGGTCGACCAGACCGCTGCGGCACAGGACCCGGCCGCCCTCGCGCACCACCAGATCCAGCGGGGCGTCGCCGTCGCCGATGCCCGCCACGCGCAGGATCTCGTTCGGACGGGCCACGACGTCGAAGCCGTAGGCCTCGCGCGCGCGCATGGTCTTCACCGTGGCGATCGGCCCGTCGCCATAGGGGCTGGAGACCACGCCGCGGGTCGGATCCTGCCGCACCACCTCGATGGCGGCGGCATAGGCCGGGTCGCCGTCAGCCATGGCCAGCGCCTCGTCCAGCAGGGCGTCGGCGGTGAAGAAGGGCGCGGCCTCGCCCTGGGCGCGCACGGGCACCTCGCCGACCATGCGCGCGGCCAGGATCAGGGCGCCGGGGTCGTCGCGCTCGCGGCCCCAGTCGGCCAGCTGGGCCGCGGTGGCCAGCCGGGCCACGCCGCGGGCGGCGCCCGGCTCCTCCTGGGCGAGGGCGCCGGCGGCCGAGACGGCCCACAGCAGGACCGCCGCCATCCCGGCCTTCAGCCCCGCGCGCACGCCCATGCCCCAGTACTCCCGTTCACCGACCATCATGCCGTGACAGCCGATGGGCGCAAGGCGCGCCAGTGATGGAAGCTGATTTGGTGGGCTCAGCGCCGCGCGGCGCCGAGGATCCGCCGGTCGGCCCGCGCCTGCACCAGCACGGCCACGCCGTCGCCGTCGGCCAGTCCCTCGGGCAGGGCGTAGACCTCGGGCCGGCCGGTCCACGGCCCCAGCCGGGCGACGCTGCGGACGACATTGACCTGACGCACCGTCTTGCCGCGGTTGTCGCCGGCACCGACGCGCACGGTCTGCACTCCGGGGGTAAAGATCACGGCCACCACCTCGGCCCCGCCCTCGGGCACCCGGCCGGAGCCGACGCCGACGCGGTCGGTGTCGGTGCGGAACTCGACCTCGGGCGGCCAGCCCCGGCGCGCCGCCTCCTCGGCCACGGCGACGTCCAGCGGCCCGGCGGCGGCGGCGACCACGCGACGGCCGTCGACTATGACCTGCGGCGTGGCGGGTGCGCGCAGGCGCAGGGCCTGGACGTAGTCGCGCTGGCGGGCGGTGAAGGCGGGCCTGGCTAGGGTGTCCTTCCAGCCCAGCCAGTCCCAATAGTCGACGGGCCAGGTCAGCAGGATGACGCCCCGCTCGTCCGCCAGAGACTCGACGACCCCGTTGGCCTCCGGGCAGCCGGCGCAGCCCTGGGCGGTGAACAGTTCGACCACCACGGGCTCGTCGGTCACGACGTGCGGCCGCGCGCCGGTCTGGGCCGACGTCTGCGCGCCGCCCAGAACCAGGGCGGCGCAGGCCGCGGCGATGATGCCCCCGATCCTCATGGCGGGACCCTATCGCCCCGGGCGAACGGCGCCGCTCATATTCCCGTGAGCGGCGCGTGACCCCTGTGGACGAAGCCGGGGATCAATCCATCAGCTGCTGCGCCAGATAGACGTAGTGGCGGGCCCAGCGGCGGGCGTTGGCGACCGGGTCGGCGTCGTTGGAGTGGCCGCCGGCCGTGTCCTCGAAATAGAGGTGATCGTGGCCCTGGGCCGCCAGCCGCGCCGCGAACTTGCGCGAATGGCCGGGATGCACCCGGTCGTCGCGGGTGTTGGTGGTGATGTAGACGCGCGGATACTCCACGTCGGGCCGCAGTTGCTGGTAGGCGGAATACTGCGCGATCCAGGCCGCCTCGGCCGGGATGCGCGGGTCACCGTACTCGCCGATCCACGAGGCCCCGGCGGGCAGCAGGTGATAGCGCAGCATGTCGATCAGCGGGCTTTCGATCACCGCCGCGTTGAACAGGTCGGGCCGCTGGGTGATCGAGACCGAGGTGAGAACCCCGCCGTTGGACCGGCCGTAGATGCCCAGCCGGCGCGGCGAGGTGATACCGCGCGCGATCAGGTCCTCGGCCACCGCCGCGAAGTCGTCGAAGGCCAGCTGGCGGTTCTCGTTGAGGGCGGCCTGGTGCCAGCCGGGCCCGAACTCGCCGCCGCCGCGGATATTGGCCTGGACGAAGACGCCGCCCCGCTCCAGCCACAGCTTGCCCATCTCGGGCTTGTAGGCGGGCGGGAAGCTGACCTGGAACCCGCCGTAGCCGAACAGGATCGTCGGCGCCGAGCCGTCCATCGCCAGACCGCGCGGCATGACAACGAAATACGGGATCTTCGTCCCGTCCGACGAGGTGGCCTCGAACTGCTCCACGACGTGGGTCGAGGCGTCGAACTTGGGCGGGGCGGCGCGGAGGGGCGTCTGGGCGCCGGCCGCGACGTCGAGGAGGCCGAGCGAGGGCGGCGTCAGGAAGCCTTGGGTGGAGACGAACTGACGACCGGATGAACGCGAACTGTCGCCGAGACCAACGGCGGAGTTGTCGGCGACTGACACGTCCGAGCGTTCCCACGCAGCAGGCCCACTCCTCCTGAACGTGGAGATACGCCCCACGACGTTGTCGTTGTACGCCACGACCACCCGGTCGTCGTAGACCGTCACGGCCCCGATCGACTGGCGCGCGGTCGGTCGAAACAGTTCGTCGACGCCCGTGCGAACCGCGATCACTGCGTTCGGATCATCGGGGGTCAGATTGCCAATGTGCTGTCCCAAGAGGGCACCGGCCGGGATCTCGCTGGTGTGGGGCGTCCAGGACTCCTCGGTGGTGAAGATCAGCAGATCGCCCTGAATTCCGTGAAGGCTGACGCGCTCCGGAAGAGCGAGCTTGTAGGCGTCGCCGTCCTTCCAAATCCACCGCTCGCTCCGGAACGTGTCCAGCGGGCGGTTGAAGATCACCGCCTGCACCGCGCCGTCGGCGTCGCGGAAGACGGAGGCGGAGACCCCATATCCCCCGTCGCCCTGCGCCCCGCGATAGACCTCGGTGGCCTGGGCCAGGGTCTGGCCGCGCGTCAGGGCTTTGACGATGTAGGGATAGCCGCTCTCGGTCAGGGTGCCGGGGCCGAAGTCGGTGGCGACCAGCAGGGTGTCGGCGTCCAGCCAGCTGAGGCGGTGCTTGCCCTCGGGCAGGACGAAGCCGCCGTCCACGAAGGCTTTCGTCGTCAGGTCGAATTCGCGGACCACGACGGCGTCCTTGCCGCCGTCGGACAGGGAGATCAGGCAGCGGGTCTCGTCCGGCGCCAGGCACGAAGCGCCCTTGAACACCCAGTCCTTGCCCTCGGCGCGAGCCAGGGCGTCGATGTCCAGCAGGGTCTCCCACCGCGTGTCGGCCGAGGCGTAACTGTCCAGCGTCGTGCGGCGCCAGACGCCCTTGGGATTTGTGCCGTCCTGCCAGAAATTGCCGATCCCGTCGCCGAGGAAGGACGGTCCCGGGATGCGGTCGGTGGCGGTCAGGATGGCCTCGGCCTCGGCGCGGAAGGTCTCGTAGCGCGGGTCGCCGGTCAGGACGGCCAGCGCCTTGTCGTTCGACGCCCGCACGAAGGCCATGGCCTCGGCCCCGTCGACCTGCTCCAGCGCGAGGTGGTCGTCGGCGGCGGCGACGCCCTCGGGCGAAAGATCGGTGGGCAGGTGCGGCGGGGGGTCTTGCGAGAAGGCGCCCGGCGGCGGAACCGGGCAGTCGTCGTAACACCCCATCTTGTCCATCGACCCGCAGGCCGCCAGTGCAATGGCCGAGGCGGTGATCATCAGGACGCGCATCATTCTACTCCGCTGCATTCAATCCTCCCCCGATGGGGGAGGATTTTGGGCAGATCAATCCATCAGCCGCCGGGTCAGATAGGTGTACTCCAGCGCCAGACGACGGGCGGTCTCGCGCAGGTTGGCCCCGGCCGCGTGGCCGCCGTCGGTGTTCTCGTAGAACAGGACGTCATAGCCCAGCTCCTGCATCCGGGCCGCGGCCTTGCGGGCGTGGCCGGGGTGGACGCGGTCGTCCTTGGTCGAGGTGTGGATGAACACCTGCGGATAGGGCTGGCCCGCGCGCAGGTTCTGGTACGGCGAATAGGCCGCGATCCAGGCGCGCTCCTCGGCGATGTCCGGATTGCCGTATTCCGCGATCCAGCTGGCCCCGGCCAGCAGCTTGTGGAAGCGCAGCATGTCGAACAGCGGCACCTGGATGACCGCCGCGTTGATCAGGTCAGGGCGCTGGGTCAGGATCGCGCCCATGAACAGGCCGCCCTGGCTGCCGCCCATGACGCCGAGACGGCGCGGGCTGGTGATGCCGCGGGCGATCAGGTCCATGGCCACGGCCTGGAAGTCCTCGTGCGCGCGCTGCCGATTTTCCTGCTGGGCCGACTGGTGCCAGTTGGGGCCGAACTCGCCGCCGCCGCGCGTGTTGGCGATGACGTAGACGCCGCCCCGCTCCAGCCACAGCTTGCCGACGTTGGCCGAATAGCCGGGCAGCAGCGACGACTGGAAGCCGCCGTAGCCGTAGAGCAGGGTCGGGTTCGAGCCGTCCATCGCCATGTCCGCACCGCCGACGACGAAATACGGAATCTTCGTGCCGTCGGCGCTGGTCGCCTCGAACTGGCGCACTTCCAGACCCGCCGTATCGAACTTGGCCGGCAGGGACTTGACGCTGCTCGCCGCGCCCGTGGCGGCGTCCACCAGCCACAGCGACTGCGGCGTCAGATAGCCGGACACCGAGGCGAAGACGCGGTCGTCCTGATCCGAGGCCGAGCCCAGGTTGACCGAGACGTTCTCCGGCAGGTCGACCTTCGTCGCGGTCCAGCCGCCCGAGCCGTCAGGGGCATAGGAGATCAGCCCGCCGCGCACATTGTCGTAAAGGGCCACGACCACGCGGTTGCGCGTGGTCGTGACGCCCTCGATGGCCTGACGTTCGGTCGGGCGCAGGATCAGCTCGACCGGCGTCTCCGACTGCCGCCGCAGGGCCTCGGCATCGCGAGCGAGCGCCGCGTCCAGGTCCCAGGCCAGTAGATCGCCGTTGCGGAAGCTCTGGCCGGTCGGCGCGGTCCAGTCCTGATTGAGGGTGACGATCAGGCGGCCGCCGACGTAGCCGGAGATCGACGCCTTGCGCGGCAGGGCCACGCGCTCGACCGTGCCGTCGCTCGTCAGCTGGAAGACGTCGCGCTCATAGAAGGTCACCGCGCGGGTGATCAGGGTGGCCCGCAACGTGCCGTCGGGCTCGCGCAGGGTGAAGCCGCTGGAGGACACGTCGCCGGGCTCGCCGCGGAAGATCTCCTGGGCCGCGGTCATCGGCGCGCCGCGTTTCCACAGCCGCACCGTCATCGGATAACCAGAGGTCGTCAGCGTCCCCTCGCCGAAGTCGCGCGAGATCAGCAGGGTGTCGGCGTCGACCCAGGTCGCCCCGCCCTTGGATTCCGGCAGGACGAACCCGCCCTCCACGAAGGTGCGGGTCTCGCGGTCGAACTCGCGCACCGTGACGGCGTCCTTGCCGCCGTCGGACAGGGTGACCAGGCACATGCGGTCGGCCGGCGAAAGGCACTGGGCGCCGCGCCAGACCCAGTTGGCGTTCTCGGCCTTCGACAGGGCGTCGACGTCGATGACCGTCGTCCAGTCCGGCTGGTCGGTCAGGTAGGAGTCGACCGTCGTCATGCGCCACAGGCCGCGCACATTGGTGGCGTCCTGCCAGAAGTTGGAGATGCCCTGAGCCTCGCCCTCCAGTCCCGTGGCGAAGCCCGGCATGGGAATGCGGTCGCGCGCCTCGAGAATGGTCAAGGCCTGATCGTGCAGGCCCTGATAGCGCGGATCGCCCTGCAGCGTGCCGAGGCTGGCCTCGTTCTGCTGCCTGACCCAGGCCATGGCGCGCTCGCCCTCGACCTCCTCCAGCCACAGATAGGGGTCGGAGGCGTCCGACTGGGCAAAGCCGGCGGCCGAAGCCTGCTGGGCGAGGACCGGCGCGGCGGCGGGGAGGGAGAAGGCGGCGGTCATGGCGAGAAGGGCGAGCCTGGTCTTGAGCATGTGATGTCCCCGAGTTCGGGGCGCACCTTAGGGATCGGGGGTGACGCGGCAAGCGGACGGTTCGTCGCCTTACGGATTTGTCATTCTCAGCGATGGCCCTCGTCGGGGATGCACAACAGGTTGCCGCAGGCCTTGCAGTGGACCGCATCGGGGTCGTGCACCTGCAGCCCGCAGCGGTCGCAGGGGTGCCGCACCTTGTGCGGCCGCAGCAGGGTCTGGCCCAGCCGGACGAACAGGGTCACGCCCATCAGCATGATGGCGATCGAGACGATCCGCCCCCACGCCCCCGGCAGCAGGATGTCGCCGTATCCCGTGGTCGTCAGGCTGGTGACGGTGAAATACAGGGCGTCGATCCAGCCGATCAGCCCTTCGGCCTTCTCGAGGAAGAAGGTGTAGACGAAGCCCGTGGCGACGAAGACGAAGGTGATCAGGGCGGCGAGGGACTTGGTCACCTCCTCCACCCGCGTGTCATCGTAGCGCCGGCCGATGGTGCGCCAGAAGAAGTCCGAGTTGATCAGGGTCCACAGGCGCAGCACGCGCAGGAAGCCGAGGTTGAACAGCCAGGCGGGGAACAGCAGGGTCGCGAGGATGAACAGGTCCATCCAGACGATGGGCTTCCGCAGCCAGTCCTTCACGTTGGAATAGCAGAGCGCCCGCGCCGTCAGGTCCGCCGCGAGGATCAGGGCGATGACGTAGTCGATGACGTAGAAGGCGAGCGGCTGGTGGCGCAGCAGGGGGGCGGCGATGAAGAAGGCGACGATGATCAGATCGACGACCAGCACCGCCACGCGGAAGCGGACCGCCGTGGGCGAGGCCCCGTGGTACAGCGCCCGCAGCCGGGCCCGCAGCCGCAGGCCGTCCTTGTCGGGGATCGCGTCGTCGGTCGCCATGGGACCGGCATAACGCGCGTCGCTCGCATCCGGAACCCGGCGGCTCTATATGCCGCGCATGAGCGGACGCCCCTTCGTCAAGATGAACGGCTGCGGCAACGACTTCGTGGTCGTCGACGCCCTGTCGCGCCCGTTCGCGCCGACGCCGGACGAGGCGCGCGCGATCGCCGACCGTGCGGCGGGCCAGGGCTGCGACCAACTGATTGCGATCGAACCGTCTGCGACCGCCGACGCCTTTATGCGAGTGTGGAACGCCGACGGCGGCACGGTCGAGACCTGCGGCAACGCGCTCCGCTGCGTCGGCTGGATGCTGATGGAGGCCGGGGGCCGCGACCGCGTCACGATCGACACGCTCGGCGGGCCGACGGTGGCAATGCGCGCCGGGCCGCGCCGGGTCACCGTCGACATGGGCGCGCCGCGGCTGGACTGGACGCAGATTCCGCTGGCCGAGGAGATGGACACGCGCGGCATCGAACTGCAGGTCGGGCCGATCGACGCCCCGGTGCTGCACACGCCGGGCGCGGTCTCGATGGGCAATCCCCACGTGGTCTTCTTCACGCCGGACGTGCCGGACGACGCGACCGTGCGGGCCACGGGCTCGCTGATCGAGCATCACCCCCTGTTCCCCGAAGGCGTCAACGTCGGCTTCGCCCACGTCGAGGCGCGCGATCGCATCCGGCTGCGCGTCTGGGAGCGCGGCGCGGGGCTGACCAGGGCGTGCGGCACGGGGGCCTGCGCAGCCCTTGTCGCCTGCGCGCGGCGGGGCCTGACCGACCGCGCGGCGACGGTGGTCGTCGACGGCGGAGAGCTGCAGATCGCCTGGGACGACGCGACCGGCCACGTGCTGATGACCGGGCCAGTCGAGGTGGAACGGACGGGGACGCTCTAGAGCACCCTCTTCAACACCGGCCTCAGGCTCACCGCCCCGGATCGAAAGTCGGACCAGGGGTCGGGTTTCTTCAGCAGGGCCGCGGCGTCGTGGAGGGTGAAGGCGCGGGGGTCGAGGCCGGACTTCACCTGACCCCACGACAGGGGAAAGGCGATACCCGCGCCGGGCCGCGCGCGCGGGGACCAGGGGGCCACGGCGGTGGCCATGCGGCCGTTGCGCAGATAGTCGAGGAAGATCTTTCCGCCGCGCGCCTTCTTGGCCAGGGTGGTGGTGAAGCGGTCGGGCTGGGCGGCGCGCACGCGCCCGGACACGGCCTTGGCGAAGGCCTTGCACTGGTCCCACTCGATGCGGCTGCGGGCGTCGGCCTTGATGGGCACGACCACGTGAAGCCCCTTGCCGCCGGTCGTCTTGACGAAGGGGTGCAGGCCCAGCGCTTCCAGTTCCTTTTTCAGGACCCTGGCGGCCGAGATGACGTCGGCGAAGTCGAGGCCCTCGTCGGGGTCGAGGTCGAAGGTGATCTGGTCGGGGGTCTCCGGATCGTCGGGCGCGCAGCCCCAGGGGTGGAGCTCCAGCCCGCCGGACTGGCCGATGGCGACCAGGCCTCCGACGTCGGCGACGGCGACGTAGGGCTTGCGCTCGCGCACGTCGATGAGGCGCAGGCGGGGGTTGGAGCCGGGCATGGCGTGGCGCTGGAAGAAGGTCTCGCCGGTGATGCCGTCGGGGGCGCGGATGATGGAGACGGGGCGGTCGGCGACGTGGGGCAGGAGGCGGTCGGCGGCCATTTCGTAATAGCGGGCCAGGTCGGCCTTGGTGATGGCGGGGCGACCGTCGAGGGCGGGCCACAGGATCTTGTCGGGGTTGGACAGGGTCACGCCGGCGACGATCAGGCGGCCCTTGGCGGTGCGGGGGGCGGGCTCGCCGGGGACGTGCAGGTCGGGCGCGGGGCCCGCGGCCTTGCCGGGCTTCGTCGGCGCCTGGGGGCGCTCGGTGACCTCGGCGGCGGGCTTGTCCTCGCGCAGGCCCTTGAAGGCGGCGTGGCGCAGGGTGCCGCTCTCGGTGTAGCCGCCGTGTTCGATCTCGGCGACGAGGACCGGCTTCAGCCAGTGGACCTCCTTGCCGCCGCGCGGGGCGCCCTTGCCGGTGAAGGGGTTGTCGTCTGACGCGGCGGCCTTCAGCGCGGGCAACAGGGTCTTCATCACGGCGGCGGAGTAGCCCGTGCCGACGCGGCCGAGGGACCGGAGGCCATCCTTCTCGCGCACCCCGACCAGCAGGGAGCGGAAGCGCGTACCGCCCTCGGACGACCAGCCGCCGATGACCACCTCGTCCCCGCCCCGGCATTTGGACTTCAGCCAGGTTGACGACCGCCCGGCGACGTAGGGGGCGTCCAGCTTCTTGGAGATGACGCCTTCCAGATCCATGCGGCAGGCGCTGTCCAGCACGGCCTGGCCCGTGGTGGCGAAGTGGTCGACGTAGCGGACGCGCTTGCCGGCGGCCTTGGGCACGCGGTCCAGATGGGCCTGCAGCCGCGCCTTGCGGTGCGACAGGGGCAGGCCCCGCAGGTCCTCGGTGCCTTCCGACAGGAGGTCGAAGGCGAAATGGACCAGACCCCCCGTCTTGCCGTCGGCGATCGCGGCCTGCAGGGCCGAGAAGTCCGGCATGTGGTCCCCGTTCAAGGCGCAGACCTCGCCGTCGATCACCCCGTCGGGCCAGGCCGCGGCGTCGGCGGCCAGTTCGGGGAATTTGGCCGACCAGTCGTGACCGCGGCGGGTGTAGACCTTCGCCTGGCCGCCGCCGGTGGCGATCTGGACGCGGTAGCCGTCGAACTTGATCTCGTGGGCCCAGCCGGCCCCGCCGGGCGGGTGGTCGGCCACCTTGCACAGCTGGATGGGGGTGAAGGCGGGCGGTTTGGCCAGCTTCGCCTCCCGGGCCCTGGGCTCAGGCTTCTTCGGGCCCTTCTTCGCCACCGGCTTCGCCGCGGTCCACTTGCGCTTGCCGTCGGCGATCTCGGCCAGCGAGCGGCCGGTGGTGACGCTGGCGTCGATCTCCAGATTGGCGTCGCCCTCGCCGGGCACGGCGTGTTCGTCCTTCTCCTTGATCAGCAGCCAGTTGGCCCGTTTGGAGGGTTTGCCCCGGTCGCTCTTCAGCCGGACGAGGGCCCAGCCGCCCCGCAGGCGTTCGCCCGACAGGGTCATCTTGATCGAGCCGCGGGCCCAGTCCTCGGACAGGGTGTCGGGGTGCTGGGGTTCCCACGTGCCCGTGTCCCACAGCTGGACGGTGCCGGCACCGTAGTTGCCGGACGGGATGGTGCCCTCGAAGGTGCCGTAGTCCAGCGGGTGGTCCTCGACCTCCACCGCCAGCCGCTTGACCGAGGGGTCGCGCGAGGGGGCCTTGGTCACGGCCCAGGACTTCAGCACCCCGTCGACCTCGATGCGGAAGTCCCAGTGCAGGCGGGTCGCCGCGTGCCGCTGGATCAGATAGGCGCCGCCGGCCCTGGCCGACCTGCCCTTCTTCCCCTTGGGTTCAGGCGTCGCGTCGAAGCGGCGCTTGGCCTGATAGGTCCTGAGTTCACCCTTCGCCATTCCGGCGGAACGCGCGACCGGGGGAATGGCTCAGGTCGGCAGAGGACCCGCCACGGGGATCAGGGGGGATCGGCCGGTCCGGACGGCAAAACAGGGTCCGGAGAGTCCGGAGAGTCCGGATCGGGGGCGCCGTGGATCTGGCGCCAGGCCTGGTCCTCGGCGGCGAAGAACCGTTCGGTCTCGGCCTCCTCCTCGTCCATGGCGAGGCGGACGCGGCGCCAGCGCAGGGCCTCGACGGCGTCGCCGCGCATCACCGCCCGCATCATGCGGCGGGCGGCGACGTAGGACAGCTGGCGCAGCTCGACGCGGTCGAGGTTGCCGTCGACGCTCTGCTCCAGGGCGCGGCCCTCGTCGTCGGGGTCCAGCCGGTCGGGCGGGGTCCACGGCTGGTCGACGCGGCGCCAGCCCTCGCGCGCGGCCCGCTCGCGCAGGGTGGTCAGGCCGACGCCGTGCCGCCGGCACACGCGCGCCGCGGGCATGCCCGCCAGATAGTCCGCGCGGACCTGGTCCCAGACCTCGTCCGGGGCGATGCGCGGATTGGCCCGCGCCGGGGGGGATCCATCCGCCATACGTCCTCCTGCCGCTGCGGTCGGGGCAGACTGGCACGCGGCTGCGTCAGGATCGGTCGTGGGCGGGCCGGGGCCGATCGCGTGACGCCCGGGGGCGGGTTGGCCAGCGCACAGGGCATCACAACGGACACAACGAGGGCACGACGGACACGACGGGAGCCGGGACGTCGCGGCCGCTTGCGGGCCCTTGCCCGCAATCCCTTGCTTGCGTCGCCCGGGCGGGCGCCGCGAGGCAGGGCGCCGTTGTGATCGTTGTGGTCCGTTGTGGTCGCTGTGATGAACCGGCCGTCCCCGGGCCTATATGAGGGGTCCCTGCCCGGAGATCGCCCCCATGACCCGCACCCTGAAGATCGACTTCGTCTCGGACGTGGTCTGCCCGTGGTGCGTGGTGGGGCTGGGCGGGCTGGAGGCGGCGCTGGCGACGCTGAAGGCCGAGGGGATCGGGGCGGAGATCACCTTCCGCCCGTTCGAGCTGAACCCGCAGATGGCGCCCGAGGGCGAGAACATCGTCGCGCACATCGGCCGCAAATACGGCTCGACGCCGGAACAGTCGGCGAAGAACCGCACCATGATCATGCAAGCGCGGCCGAGGCCTGGCCGGGGTTTCAGATGCGGATGGGCGAGGACAGCCGCATCTGGAACACCTTCGACGCCCACCGCCTGCTGCACTGGGCGGGGACCATCGGGGCGGGGGAACAGAGGGCGCTGAAAGAGGCGTTGTTCGTCGCCCACTTCACCGAGGGCCGCCGCCTGACCGACGCCGAGGTCCTGGCCGACGCGGCGGCGGCGGCGGGGCTGGATCGCGGGCGGGCCGTCGAGGTGCTGGCCGACGACCTGTACGCCGCCGAGGTGCGCGCCGAAGCGGCCCTGTGGCTCTCGCGCGGCATCACCGGCGTGCCCGCCGTGGTGGTGGAGGGGAAGTGGCTGATCTCCGGCGGACAGCCTGCCTCCGTCTTTGAAGAGGCGCTCAGGAAGATGGCCAACGCATAGCCCTCCCCTCGAGGGGGAGGGTTGGGAGGGGTGGAGGCACGCTGTTTATCGCGGCCCGCCGAAGGGCACCGACGCCTCCCGCGCCGTTTCCGGACGCAGCCTGCCTCCACCCCATCCCCCGACCCCTTCCCCCTCGAGGGGAAGGGGAGAAGACGCGGGCCGAAGAGGCCCTGTGGCTCTCGCGCGGCATCACCGGCGTGCCTGCCGTGGTGGTGGAGGGCCAGTGGCTGATCTCCGGCGGGCAGCCGGCGGGGGTGTTCGAGGAGGCGTTGCGGGGGATGGCGGGGGAAGCCCCGGCCGCCTAGAGTACCGTTCCCTGTCCCCATTCGGATTCGGGCATCCAGCCCGTCGCCATGAGCAGATAGTACAGGCTGACCCACAGCAGCAGGCCGGCGTCCCACGCCCGGCGGCGGGTGAAGAGAAGGGCGATCAAGGGGCCGAAATAGGCGAGCTGCCAGAACCAGGCCAGCCAGTCGTTCCAGGCCGGCGGACGGGCGATGAAACTGCCCGAAACGACGACCAGGCTGATCGCCAGCACACCGCCGATGACCCAGCGCTTGCGGGCCCAATAGTGGTCGTCGAGGCTGGGCCAGTCGTCGTCGCGATTGGGAAACACCATGGAGGCGGCCAGATAATAGGTCCCGGCGACGGCCAGTCCGCTGAACATCGCCGACCAGCTCACCGCCATCGTCTCGCGCCGGTCCCAGGCGAAGAGCCAGAAACTGGTGATGTCGAGCAGGATGAACAGCGCCAGAAGGGGCGTCAGCACGCCGATGCGTGCGCCCTTCCGCTGGTTCATGGCCCGCGCCATCCCGCCGATGACCGTCGCGACCGAAAAGCCGAGCAGCAGGCCATAGTAGCTGAAATAGAATTCGAAATCGCTCATGCCCGCCTCACGGTTGTGGCGAGGATGGCATGGGTGGCGGCGCGGGAATAGCGGGCGTGTAGCCGGACGGGCGGGGGCTCAGGCCGCCTTCGCCTTGCGCGGGTTCTTCGGTGCGACGTCGGCGGCGGTGACGAGGTGACCCTTCCAGCCGGGGGGCGGCAGGAACTTGCCGGACTGTTCCTCGCGCGTGCCGTGCTTCGCCGTATGGGCGGCGGCGCGCAGGGCCTTCAGCGTGGTTTCGCGGTCGAAGATCGGGCTCATTTCGGTCCCCAATCTAGCAGTTCGGGGCCCTCGTCGCCACTGGCCCAGACTTCCCAGCTGTCCACGATCGGTATGTAGACCGTCTCCAGATACTTGAGGCTGAGCCCGAAGCGGCGGCGCAGGGTGTCTTCCGGGATGCCGTGTCCGCCCCTCGAGACCCGGTGGGCGACGCGGGCGACGGAGTGGTCGGCGGAGGGCAGGCGCAGGTAGACCAACGCGACCCGATACCCCGCCGCGCGCCAGTCGCGGATGCGCACGGCATGGGCGCGGGTAGCCAGGGTCGTCTCCAGCACCACATCGGCGCGCAGGGCGAACAGCTGATCCAGCCGTTCCAGCACCAGCCGCCCGGCGGCCAGATCGCGTGCCGGGCCCGATCCCGTCAAGGACCGCGCCACCTCGTCCGGGTTGACGAACTGGAACGCCTGCGCGCGCTCGCGCAGGACGGCGTTGATGAAAGTGGTCTTCCCGGCGCCGTTGGGGCCGGCGAGGAGGACGAGGGTGGGCATCCGCACAATCTGCCCGCGAGCGCCGGGCCTGTCACGCGGGCCAGGGTGGTCGAGGCGCAGGCCGACGCCCCCCCTGCCGCCGAGGGGCGGGCGGCGGAGGCGCTGTGGGTCTCGCGCCGAGTCACCGGCGTGCCTACCGTAGGAGTGTAGAGGAAGGGACTGATCTCGGGCGGGCAGCCGGCGGGGGAGGTGTTCGAGGAGGCGTTGCGGGGGATGGCGGCTGACGGGGGATAACAGGGAAAAGTTGTGGTCTATCCCATCCGGAGCCTTGACGAACGCCGATACGCACTCAAGCGTGCATATTGAGCGGGTGGAAGAGGGATCGGCGATTTGTCGGAACGATTGGTGTTGGTCGATGTGGGTGTCGATCCAGAATTAATAGACAACTATGCTTGGCGAGTTTGCAATATCGACCTCCAGCGACTCGAAGCGGCGCTGAAAGATTTCCACGGCGTATCAGGACCCGCCGTTAGGACGAGATTCCAATCAGTAAATGAAATAACGCTCGGAGATCATTATTCGAATGTAAAATTGAGAGTTATTGTTTACACAGGCGATCCCCCCGTACTGAATACCGAACCCGGCGGGCCGATTTTGATCGGTGTCCAGATCGGCGGACGACCAGGTTGGCGTAGCGCCAAGAAGCCATTTACAGCGATCGTGGGATGCGAGCGCGATCAATTTCCAAACTGGCTCACCGATCTACTTCTTGACATCTATATCGCGAATTCTAGCTGCATAAAACCTTTGGTAGATGCCGTAGCTCTGAATGGGCTTTCAAAATTCTTTGCGGCCAAGGTTTCCTACGCCATAGCAAACGGCGGTTCGTCACGCGCAACTCCTATTGCACCAGATAGCGGATATATTGCCCTGTCGTCTTTACGATCAGAGTCAGACTTGAGCGCTTGGCGACCAAATACATCGGCGAAGCATGCTGAAATAGCGCTTCGAATCTGGGATAGGTTCCTCAGTTCTTCATGCTCCGATTTCTACGAGAGCATGGACGACGCAGCTGAAAATTTGCTCAAGCGTAACAAGATTGGACCATTGATTTCACCTTCAGTAGTCCATCGAGATATAATACCCGGTATCTGTGTTATGGCGGTGTTTACCCCGAAATTACGCCAAACAAGAGACCTCGCATCTGAAGCGGCAAGTGTATTTAGGTTTTCCGCGCCACGTCGAAATTCGGCAAAATTTCTCCCGGCAGACTTTCTATGGTCAAACGCGAAAGTTGGGACCTACGAGCGCAGGAAGCGTCTAATATCTGAAGGTAGAATAAGACTGGAGAGATACTATGCCAAAAGTTGAAGTAAGTGAAGAAAGATCCGATGGTTGGTATCTTTTCATGGATCTTCTTGCGGTCCAGTATCTTGCACAAGCCAATCCCCAAGGATTATTTCAGAATTTTAGAGACTTCTTTCAAATAATACTTGGCGCAGCTTCTAGTTCGCCAGCTCTGACTGTCTATACGCTTAGTGACTCTGCGATGGTTCACGCAGACGAGTTGAGTGATATCATTCAGTTTGTGCGTAAAGTCCGAGCGCCGCTCTTTCAAGCGGGCGTTTTCTTCAAGGGAGGAATTGCTGAGGGCGAAACTTCTTACTTCCGAGCTACGGGTATAGACAACTTTCACGGAGTTAGTTTTGCCGGGCCCGGCGCGTCAAATGCGTATGCGGGTCAGGCTCGACTTAATAGTACTGACGTTATAGTCCTTTCGAGAGACGCGACAAGGGGGGATCGCGCTGAACAGTTAAAGGGCGCGCGAGCGCGCGGGGACATCGTTAGGTCGATCTATTATGATCCAGGTGCACCTAGTGAATACGTCGAGTTCTCAGCGCTAGCGCTAGGCAGTTCCGAACTAGGTGTTGTTTTTGATGTCGAGAATTCGGAAGAGGCCGGATATCATGGTCCGGAAGGCACCGGGGCAATCGAAGTCGTACTTCAGAACTACTGGTACGCAAAACATTTGGACAAAAGGGCATCTGCGAAATTTGTCTCGCTTCTAACCAACATTGCCCTGCACTCTAGATTTGAAGCGGCCACGCTAGTCAATGGCTCAAACTGGCAGCGCGTTACTCCGCTTTTTAGGAAATTATTTATTGATAAGAGTGGGCCAAATGCATTCATAGACCCAGCATTTAATATTATTTATGCAATAGCAACGTCTAAGATACTTAACGCTCGTACAAGAGCTCTTGAACTAGAAAAGGACGTGAGCGCTGATGCGTTGGAGAAAATCTACTGCGATCCAACGGTTCACTCTGTCTTGAATACGGTTCTCAAGCGGCGGAGCTTCATGTCTTCTATGAAGTCACTTCCTCCTAGCGTTTTCGAGCATGGTAGTGGTGACTTAATGTTCCGTCTATACGGGTTCCGGCAGCAACTGATAGCGTCCAATACGGCCAGCAAGGCATCGCATTAGCTTCGTACTGCGATCTCCCCGCCCCCGGCGCGGAATTTCGCGCTCATCTCCGCCATCCCGGCCTCGGCCTCAACCAGCGAGCCCCCCGCATCATTCTGCGCCGCCGCGTCCCGGCGGATGTCCTGGCTGATCTTCATCGAGCAGAATTTCGGGCCGCACATGCTGCAGAAGTGGGCGGTCTTGTGGGCTTCCTTGGGCAGGGTGGCGTCGTGGTATTTGCGCGCCGTTTCGGGGTCGAGGCCGAGGTTGAACTGGTCTTCCCAGCGGAACTCGAATCTCGCGCGTGACAACGCATCATCGTGGGTGCGGGCGGCCGGGTGGCCCTTGGCCAGGTCGGCGGCGTGGGCGGCGATCTTGTAGGTGATGACGCCGTCCTTGACGTCCTGACGGTCGGGCAGGCCGAGGTGCTCCTTGGGCGTGACGTAGCAGAGCATGGCCGTGCAGAACCAGCCGATCATGG
>JAHJOO010000053.1 GCA_018820275.1 Alphaproteobacteria bacterium | reverse complement strand
CGCAGGCGGCGCGCTGCGCGGCGCGGGCGGCGGGGTCGAGCCGCCCGACTGCTGCTGCCGGCCGGCCAGGCCCACCAGCTCGCCGATGCCGGCGATGGAGCCGACCAGCGCCCCCATCTCGGCCGGCACGATGACCGTCTTCTGCTGCGGGCTGCTGGCCAGCAGGGCGAAGGCCTCGACGTATTTCTGCGCCACGAAATAGTTGATCGCGTTCACGTCGCCGCGGGCGATGGCTTCGGACACCATGGCGGTGGCGCGGGCCTCGGCCTCGGCTTCCCGTTCGCGGGCCTCGGCGTCGCGGAAGGCGGCTTCCTTGCGGCCTTCGGCCTGCAGGATCGCCGACTGCTTGGCGCCCTCGGCGCGCGCGATGGCGGCCTGCTTCTCGCCCTCGGCCTCGGTGATGACGGCGCGGCGCTCGCGCTCGGCCTTCATCTGGCGCGCCATGGCGTTGGTGATGTCGACGGGCGGGGTCAGGTCCTTGATCTCGATCCGGTTGACCTTGACGCCCCACGGCTCGGTCGCGGCGTCGATCACGGTCAGCAGGCGCGAGTTGATGTTGTCGCGCTGGAACAGCACCTCATCGAGGTCCATCGAGCCGACCACGGTCCGCAGATTGGTCGAGCACAGCTGGGTGATGGCATAGGGCAGGTCCTCGACCCGGTAGGCCGCGGCCGAGGCGCTCATCACCTGGATGAAGACGATGGCGTCGACCTTCACCATGGCGTTGTCCTTGGTGATCACCTCCTGGGTCGGAACATCCAGAACCTGTTCCATCATGTTCATCCGACGGCCGATTCTTTCGACGAACGGCGTCAGAAGATGGATCCCGGGGGCCAGGGTCTTGGTGTATTTCCCGAAGCGTTCGACCGTGAACTCGCGCCCCTGCGGCACGATCTTCACCACGCTGAACAGCAGCACGATCGCGAAGGCGACCAGCACCAGAACGAAAATCGTAGACAGATCCATCGACGTCCTCCTTGTCGACCCGGAATCTAGGGCACCGCCGCCCCCCGGGCCATCGAAACCGGACGCCGAAGATTACATCGCCGTAACGTATCGCGCCGCGGCCAGCCGGATCACCCGCCGGGTCTCGTCCCAGTCGACCCGGGCGCAGGCCGCCTCGATCGGCACGAACTCGGCCTCCGCCGCGTCGTCGCCCGCGACCGGATCGCCCGCAATCCAGCGCGCCGCATAGTCGATCAGCACATAGTGGCGATCATGCCCGGGGAAGATTCCATCGACCACGTCGACCAGCCCCAGCAGCTCGGCCTCGACCCCCGTCTCCTCGCGCAGCTCCCGCAGCGCCGTCTCTTCCAGCCGCTCGCCCGGCTCGACCCGTCCGCCGGGCAGGCTCCACTGCCCCAGTCGCGGTTCACGCCCGCGTCGGATCAGCAGCACCTCGTCGCCGCGGAAGCAGGCGACGCCGACGGCGGGGACGGGGGCGGGCAAGGTCATGCCTCGCCGTAACTCGCCCCTTCCCACCCCGGCAAGCCTTTGGGACAAGGGGGCATGGACAGCGCCCTCCCCCTCCCGCCGGACCGCCTCAAGACCGCGCTCGCCGGGCTCTCCGACGCCCTGGCCGAGCTCAAGGCCGCGCTCGGCCCCGGCGGCTGGACCGAGGACCCGCAGGAGATCGCGCCCTGGCTCAAGGAGTGGCGCGACCGCTGGCACGGCCACACCCCCCTCATGCTCACGCCCCGTTCGACCGAAGAGGTGTCCAGGGCGGTGACGATCTGCGCCCGCCATCGCCTGCCCCTCGTGCCCCAGGGCGGGGCCACCGGCCTGGTCGGCGGCCAGGTGCCCTTCGGCGAGGTGCTGCTGTCCCTGCGCAAGCTGCGCGCCGTCCGCGCCGTCTCCCCGCTGGACGACGCCCTGACGGTCGAGGCCGGCGTGACGCTGAAGGAGGCCCAGGACGCGGCGACCGCCGCCGGTCGCCGCTTCCCGCTCAGCCTCGCGGCCGAGGGCACCGCCACCATCGGCGGGGTCATCTCCACCAACGCCGGCGGCGTCCAGGTCCTGCGCTACGGCATGATGCGCGACCTGGTGCTGGGGATCGAGGCCGTCATGCCCGACGGCCGCGTCTTCAACGGGCTGAAGACGCTGCGCAAGGACAACACCGGCTACGACCTCAAACAGCTGCTGATCGGCGCCGAGGGCACGCTGGGCGTGGTCACCGCCGCGACGCTGAAGCTGTTCCCGATCCTCCGCTCGCGCGCCACCGCCGTCGTCGGCCTGTCCAGTGCCGCCGACGCGGTCCACCTGCTGGCCCGTGCCAAGGCCGAGACCGGGGGCGGGGTCGAGGCCTTCGAGCTGATGCGCCGCATCGGCGTCGAACTGGCCGTCCGCAACATCCCCGGCGTGCGCGCGCCGCTGGAGACCGTCACCCCCTGGCTGGCCCTGATCGAACTGGCCTCCGGCGAGGACGGCGCGGCCGAGGCCGGCCTCCAGCGCCTGCTCGAATCCGCCTTCGACCAGGGCCTGATCGTCGACGCCGCCGTGGCCACCAACGAGGCCCAGCGCGCCGCCTTCTGGAAACTGCGCGAGGAACAGTCCGCGGCCCAGAAGCCCGAGGGTCCCGGCTGGAAGCACGACGTCTCCGTCCCCGTCTCGCGGATCGCCGAGTTCATCGACGCCGCCGAGGCCGCCGTCCTGGCCTTCGAACCGGGCGCCCGCATCAGCGCCTTCGGCCACGTCGGCGACGGCAACCTGCACTACGACGTCATGCGGCCTCTCGACGCGGACCCCGTCGCCTTCATGGCCCGCCAGCCCGAAGGGTCAAAGGTCGTCCACGACCTCGTCGCCGCCTTCGACGGCTCCATCAGCGCCGAACACGGCCTCGGCCGCCTCAAGACCGACGAGGCGCGCCGCTACAAGTCCGACGTCGAGCAGGACGCCATGCGCGCCATCCGCGCCGCGCTGGACCCCCACGGCATCCTCAACCCCGCGGTTCTGTTCTAGCTCGCCGGTTCAAATCGTCGCCGAAGCGGCCTATCTGGCGCCCACGTCGTCCGATCGGGCGTTCCCGGGAGACCGCCTTGCTGTTCGTCCTGTCTCCGGCCAAGCGGCTGGACTTCGCCGAAGCCCCCGCCGATCTGCCGGCCACGCGTCATCGCTTCGGCGACGACGTGAAGAGCCTGTCGATCACCGCGCGCCGCCAGACCCAGGCCGAGCTGCGCCGCCTGATGGGCATCTCGGACGATCTGGCCAGGCTGAACCAGCAGCGGTTCAAGGCCTTCGACGCCGGCTCGGATCAGGGCCTTCAGGCGGTGCTGGCCTTCGCCGGCGACGTCTATCAGGGCCTCGACGCCCGCTCGCTCTCCGCCGCGGACCTCGCCTGGGCCCAGGACCGGCTGCGCGTCCTGTCGGGCCTCTACGGCCTGCTGCGTCCGCTGGACCGGATCCAGCCCCATCGTCTCGAGATGGGCACGCGGCTGAAGACGCGGCGCGGCGCCAGCCTCTACGACTTCTGGGGCGACCGCATCTCGAAGGCGCTCAACGCCGACGCCGAGGGCCACGCCGACCGGACCCTGATCAATCTGGCCAGTCAGGAGTATTTCGGCGCCGTCGACGCCCGGGCCCTGAAGCTGCCCGTCGTCACCTGCCATTTCCGCGAGGGCGTGAAGGACGGGGGCGGCGAGACGCGCATCGTCTCCTTCTTCGCCAAGAAGGCCCGCGGTGCCATGGCCCGCTTCGCCGTGGAGAACCGGGTCGAACGCGCCGGAGACCTCAAGAGCTTCACCGTCGACGGCTACGCCTTCGACAAGGCCGGCTCCACCGATTCGGACTGGATATTCACCCGATAGGGAATAATCTCTCCGGGTCGCCTTCGCGGTTGCGAAAGGCTAGGCTGGGGGAAAGACGCCGGCAACGGCGCGCAGGAGACGAGACGACCATGCTGCACTGGCCCAAGCGCGGCGGCGCGCCCTCGGAAACGGCGGCCCCGGCCTCCCGCGACCCGAACGACCTGTCGGGCCAGGTGGCCGTCATCACCGGCTCGACCTCCGGCATCGGCCTGGCCCTCGCCCGCGCCGTGGCCGCGCGCGGCGGCGACGTTGTCCTGAACGGCCTGGGCGACCCGTCCGAGATCGAGCGCACCCGCGCCGGCATCGAGGCCGCCTGCGGCGTCCGCGTCCGCTACCACGCCGCCGACATGCGCCGCGGCGAGGAGGTCGCCGACCTCGTCGCCTTCGCCCGGCACGAGCTCGGCCGGCTGGACATCCTCGTCAACAACGCCGGCGTCCAGCACGTCGAGGCGATCGAGAAATTCCCCACCGAAAAGTGGGACCAGATCATCGCCATCAACCTGTCCTCGGCCTTCTTCGCCATCCGCGCCGCGGTTCCGATCATGAAGGCCCAGGGGCGCGGCCGCATCGTCAACGTCGCCTCGGCCCACGGTCTGCGCGCCAGCCCGTTCAAGTCGGCCTACGTCGCGGCCAAGCACGGCGTCATCGGTCTGACCAAGACCGTGGCGCTGGAACTGGCGAAGGACGGCATCACCTGCAACGCCATCTGCCCCGGCTTCGTCGAGACCCCGATCGTCGAGAAACAGATCGCCGACCAGGCCCGCGCCCACGGCATCTCGAAGGAACGCGTGGTCGATGAGGTCATCCTCGCCAAACAGCCGACCAAACGCTTCGTCACCTCGGACGAGCTGACCGGCATCTTCCTCTATCTCGTCAGCGACCTCGGGGCCTCGGCCACGGGCGCCAGCTTCTCCATCGACGGCGGCTGGACCGCTCAATAGCTCCGGAGCCGGCCATGGCCCTGTTCAAACGCAGAGCCCGGGCCGCGAACGACGCCCCGGCGCCGCCGACCGACGGCCGCCGCCCGGTCTCCCTCGCCCTCCAGGGCGGCGGGGCCCACGGGGCCTTCCAGTGGGGCGTGCTGGACCGGCTGCTGGAGGACGACCGGCTGGACGTGCGGGTCGTCACCGCCGCCTCCGCCGGGGCCATGAACGGCGCCGCCCTGATCTCCGGTCTCGCCGCGGGCGGCCCCGCCGGCGCCCGCGCCGCCCTCGACAAGCTCTGGCGCGAGGTGAACCAGTCCGGCGGCCGCAACGTCTTCGGCGACAGCGCCATCTGGAGCGCCGCCTTCACCCCCGGCTGGCTGAAGGAGACGCCGTTGTGGCGCGCCGGCGAGACCTTGGCCCTGTCGATGAGCCCCTATGAGTTCAACCCCTTCAATCTCAATCCGTTGAAGCGGGTTCTCGACGCGGCGATCGACTTCGAGGCCGTCCGCGCCTCGGACATCAAGCTGCTCGTCGCCGCCACCGCCGTGCGTCAGGCCCGGTCGCGCATCTTCCGCTCGGCCGAGATCACGCCCGAGGTGCTGATGGCCTCGGCCTGCCTGCCCCACCTGTTCCACGCCGTGGAGATCGAGGGCGAGCCCTACTGGGACGGCGGCTACCTCGCCAATCCGCCCCTGTGGCCGCTATTCTACGACGACACGCCGGACGACGTCCTGCTGGTTACCCTCAATCCGATCGAGCGGGCCGAGGCGCCGCGCGGGGCCGGCGAGATCATGGACCGGCTGAACGAGATCGTCTTCAACGCCCCCCTGATGGCCGAGCTGCGTGCCGTCGCCTTCGTCCAGGAACTGCTGGAGTCGGGCCGCCTGACCGAGGACGCCCGCGGCCGCTACCGCGACATGCGCATGCACGCCATCGACGCCGACGCCTGGCTGGCCGGCGAGACGCTCAGCTCCAAATTCAACACCGAGTGGACCTATCTGAACCGGCTCAAGGCGCGGGGCCGCGAGGCGGCGACCGAATGGCTCGACGCCTGTTTCGACGCGGTCGGCGCCCGCTCCAGCATCGACCTCCAGGCCCGCTTCACCTGATCCCCGCGCGACTGACCTCCGGTCCGCGACCGGCGACCTCCCCCGCCCGACAGGGACGGAACAGGATCGCAGCCGGGCCGGCGGCGGTTGACGCCGGATCGTCACAATGGACTTACGACACGGGGGATCGCGTGTTAGCCATCAGGGATCGTTACGTTGTCCGGAGTGAGCCCGTGCGTCAGACCACCCCGCCGATCCGCAAGCTGCTGGGGGGCTCCGCCGCTCTCGGCGTCGTCCTGTTCGCCACGGCCGCCTGGGCCCAGCAGGCGCCGCTGATCCAGCCGGGCGCGCCGGGTCAGGCCAGCCGCACGCTGGAGGGCCGCGAGGCCGCGCGCATCGCCGACAACCGCTACTCCGACGCCGACGTCGCCTTCATGCAGGGCATGATCCTGCACCACGGCCAGGCGCTGGAGATGGCGGCCCTGGCCCCGTCGCGCACCAACAACCGCCAGGTGCTGGATCTCGCCGCCCGCATCGACGCCTCGCAGGAGGACGAGATCGCCTTCATGCGCGGCTGGCTGACCGACCGCGGCGAGGAGGCCCCGATGCCGACGGCGGGCGGCGATCACGCCGGCCACGCGGGCATGGACCATTCCGCCCACGGTGCCGGCCACGCCGGCATGCCCGGCATGGCCTCACCCGCGCAGATGGCCCAGCTGGCGGCCGCGCAAGGGTCGGAGTTCGACCGTCTGTTCCTGCAGCTGATGATCCGCCACCACGAGGGCGCGGTCGTCATGGTGGCCGACCTGCTGTCGCGCGGCGGCTCGGCCTACGACCCCGTCCTGTTCCGCTTCGTCAATGACGTCACCAACGAGCAGCAGGCCGAGATCAACCGCATGACGGCGATGGCGCGCGCCGCCTCGCCCGACCCGCGCACCAATCTGCGCGCCGGCTTCCGCGACGCCGAGACCGCCGCCTCGAACATGACGCTGCTGGCCAGCCTGCCCAAGCCGGCGGGCTTCTTCGACCCGAACAACCCCGAGGGCCTGCCGCCGCGCGCGGGCGACGAGGTCGGCCGCCGCGCGCCCTTCCTCAGCTTCTCCAACACCGACATGGCCTTCCAGGGCGACCTGCTGGCGGTCGGCAACTATCACGGCATCAACCTGTACCGGATCGGCGAGGATCCGGCCCCGACCCTGATCAGCTCCATCGTCTGCCCGGGCGGTCAGGGCGACGTCTCGATCGTCGGCGACCTGATGCTGATGTCGGTGGAATCGACCCAGGGCCGCGTCGACTGCGGGCGCGAGGGCGTCGGGCCCGAGCCCAGCGCCGACCGTTTCCGCGGCCTGCGCATCTTCGACATCTCCGACCCGGTCCGCCCGGTCCAGGTCGGTCAGGTCCAGACCTGCCGCGGCTCGCACACCCACTCCGTCGTGTCGTCCGACGACCGCCGCCTGATCGTCTACAACTCGGGCACCGCCGGCGTGCGCAGCGAGCAGGAGCTGGCGGGCTGCGTCACCGGCGCGCCGGGCGATGCCCGTACCGCCCTGTTCCGCGTCGACGTGATCGAGATTCCGCTCGCCGACCCGTCGCAGTCGCGCATCATCGACAGCCCGACCGTCTTCGCCGACGAGCAGACGGGCGCCGTCGCCGGCCTGTGGGCCGGGGGCGATCACGGCGCGGGCACCCAGACCACGGCCCAGACCAACCACTGCCACGACATCACCCTGTTCCCGACCCGCAACATCGCGGGCGGGGCCTGCTCGGGCAACGGCATCCTGTTCGACATCAGTGACCCGCGCGCGCCCCGCCGGATCGACGCCGTCGTCGACGCGGGCTTCGCCTACTGGCACTCGGCCACGTTCAACAACGACGGCGACAAGGTGCTGTTCACCGACGAATGGGGCGGCGGCGGACGCCCGCGCTGTCGCGTCCAGGACCCCATGACCTGGGGCGCCAACGCCATCTACGACATCGTCGACGGCAAGCTGGTGCACCGCGGCTATTACAAGCTGCCGGCGCCCCAGACCGACCTCGAGAACTGCGTCGCCCACAACGGCTCGCTGATCCCGGTCCCCGGCCGCGACCTGTTCGTCCAGGCCTGGTACCAGGGCGGGCTGTCGCTCAGCGACTTCACCGACTCGTCCAACGCCTACGAGATCGCCTATTTCGACCGCGGCCCGGTCAATGCCGAGCGCCAGGGGTCGGGCGGCTACTGGTCCGTCTACTGGTACAACGGCAAGATCTACGGCTCGGAGATCGGCCGCGGTCTGGACGTCTTCGCCCTGACGCCCAGCGAGCACCTGACCGCCAACGAGATCGCCGCGGCGCAGATGGCCGACGAGGGCGGCACGGTGAACCCGCAGCAGCAGTATCCCGTCCGCTGGCCGGCCCATCCGGTCGTCGCCCGCGCCTATCTGGACCAGTTCGCCCGCGACGGCGGCATGGAGGCCGCGGAGATGGCCCAGATCACCGCGGCGCTCGATCAGGCCCAGCCCCTGATGGACGCCGGCCGCAAGGATCCGGCCGTGGCCGCCCGCCTGCGCGGTCTGGCCGACGCCATCTCGCCGCGCGGCACGGACCAGACGGCCAAGCGCCTGCGCGGCCTGAAGGAAACGCTCACCGGGATCGCGGCGATCGTGGGTTAAGCGCGAAAGCTGAGGGTCAGCCGTTGCGCTCGACGATGACCCTCAGCACCGCCTCGGCGGCGATCTCCGACGGGTCGCGGCCTTCCCGGCCCATGAGATCGAGAGCGGCGGTCTGGCGCGCGGCCTGGGCGGCGCGCAGGTCGGGATTGGCCAGCAGGCGTCCGACCTCGCGGGCGAAGGCGTCGGGCGTGGCGTCCTTCTGGATCAGTTCGCGGGCGATTTCCTCGTCCGCGGCGTGATTGAACAGGGTCGCATATTTGCCGGTGAAGAACGGCCGCATGATCGCATAGCTCAGCGGCTGGAAGCGGTAGCCGATGACCATCGGCGCACCGGCCAGCGCCAGCTCGGTCGACACCGTGCCGCTGGTGGCCAGGGCGACCGTCGCGGCCTTCATGGCGGCGTGCTTGTCGGGCTCTTCCACCCGGTGCGCGGGGATGGGCCAGGCGTCGACGGCGGCACGGACCTGATCGGCCACAGTCCCGGCGACGACGACCGCGATCTCCAGATCGAGCCATCGGGCCTTCAACTGCGCCGCGGCCTGTCCGTAGATCGGGGCCATGAAGCGGATCTCGGCCGGCCGGCTGCCCGGCAGGACCAGCAGCAGCGGGGCGTTCGGCGCGATACCGCGCGCGGCGCGGAAGGCGGTCGGGTCGGCGGCCGACATGTCGACGTGCAGGGCCTGGGACCCCACCACGGTTGTCGGCAGGCCCTCCCGCTCGAACCAGGGGGCGTCGAAGGCATAGAGGGCGAGCAGATGATCGACGGCCCGCGCCAGCGACTTCGCCCGGCCCGGCCGCGACGCCCAGACTTGGGGACCGACATATTTGATCAGCGGCAGGTCGGGCCGGACCGCCCGGATGGCCTCGGCCACGCGGATGGTGAAGCCCCAACTGTCGATCAGGACGACGGCGTCGGGCCGCTCGGCCTGAGCCATGGCCACAGTGTCGGCGACGCGCCGGCGGACGGTCCGGTAGGCCATCAGCCCCTCGAGCCAGCCCACGATCGACAGCTCGGCGATGTCGAACGGGCTGGCCACGCCCTCGGCCGCCATGGCCGCGCCGCCCACGCCGACGAAGGTCACCCCGGCGCCCAGCTTCGCCTTCAGCGCCCGGGCCAGCGCGGCGCCCAAAGCGTCGCCCGAGGCCTCGGCCGCGACCAGCATGATCCTGAGCGGCCGACTCATCCTTCCAGCCCGGCGGGCTCGCCCCAGACGAACAGGCCGAGGCGGTCGGCCGTCGCGACGACGGCGGGCCGGTCGATCAGGATGAGCCGGTCCGCACGGCCGCCCACGCCGGCCAGCCCGGCCGCGGCGGCCAGCTGGATCGTCCGCGCCCCGATCACCGGCATGTCGACCCTCAGGTCCTGGATCGGCTTGGGCGCCTTGCCCAAAGCCCCCTTCAGCGCCCCCGGCGCGCCCCTCAGGTCGGCCGGCAGGCCCGCGACGCGCGACAGCATGGCGTCCGTCCCCTCCTGCGCCTCGACCGCCAGCACCAGACCGTCGCACACGACCGCCCCCTGCCCCACGTCCAGCTCGCCCGACTTCTCGGCCACGTGCAGCGCCTTGCGCAGGTCGGCCAGCTGGGTCGCGTCGGGCGTCACCCGGCCCAGCGCCCCGGCCGGCAGGGTGTCGCCGCCCAGGATGTCGTCCGCCCCCTCCACGGCATAGCCCTCGCCCTCGAACACCGACAGGATCTTGCGCAGCAGGGCGTCGTCGCCCTGGGTGGCCGCCTTGACGATGCCGGGCAGCAGCGTCGCCCCCTTGAGGTCGGGCTTCAGCGATCTGAAATCGGGACGGCTCACCGTGCCGGCCAGACACACCGCCGCGCAGCCGGCCGCCTTCATCGCCGACAGGATGCCGCCGATCTGGGCCATGCCGAGGTCGACGCCGTCGCGCCCGCTCAGGAGAGGATCGGCGAAGCCCGCCAGCCGGATCACGAACAGCGGCCGCCCTTCGGCCTCGCACCGCGCGGCCACGGCCAGCGGCAGGGCGCCCCCGCCCGCGATCAGGGCCAGTTTCGGCGCGCTCATCGGCCGGCCCTCATTCCCCCGGGAGCGCGACGGGGCGCCGCGTGTCCTCGCGGATGAAGGCGATGATCTCCTGGATCTCCGGCAGGTCGGCATAGGCGCCCTGCGCCGCGTCCAGCCGCTCGGAGAACAGGCCGGGGGCCTCGAAGATGTCGCGATAGGCCGCCAGCAGCCGCCGCACCTCGACCTTGCCATAGCCTTTCCGCTTCAGGCCGATCAGGTTCAGCCCGTGCAGCCGGACGTGATTGCCCCAGGCCGAGCCGTAGGGGATCACGTCGCGCGTCACCGCCGACAGCCCGCCGACGATGGCGCCCTGCCCCACCCGCCCGAACTGGTGGACCGCGCACAGCCCGCCGAGGAACACCCGGTCGCCGATCCGCGCGTGACCGCCCAGCGTCGCATTGTTCGCGAAGGTCACGCCGCTGCCGACGACGCAGTCGTGCCCCACGTGCGCGCCGGTCATGAACAGGCAGCCGTCGCCGATGGTCGTCAGCTTCCGGTCACCCGGCGTGCCGCGATTGAACGTCGAATGCTCGCGGATCGTGCAGTTCGCGCCGATCTCCAGGCTGACGGGCTCGCCCTTGTAGCCGCCGTGCTGGGGATCCCCGCCCATGACGCAGAAGGGATGGATGGTCGTGCCCTTGCCCACCGAGGTGTCCTGCTGGATCACCACGTGGCTGGCCACGCGGACACCCTCGGCCAGCGTCACGCCCGGTCCGACGATGGACCAGGCCCCGATCTCGACGCCGTCGGCCAGATCCGCCCCGGCGTCGACCTGGGCTGTCGGATGGATGGCCATCAGGTGGCCGGCTGGTCCACGGTCACGACCATGGCCATGAACTCGGCCTCGGCCGCCAGCTTGCCGTCGATGAAGGTCTCGCCGCGGAACTTGTAGGCGTCGCCCCGTGCGCGGGTCACCCGGACCTCCATGCGCAGCTGGTCGCCCGGCCGGGCGGGCTTGCGGAAGCGGACGCCGTCGATCGACATGAACATGATCACCTTGTCGGCCACGGCGACGTCCATGGTCTTGGACATGAGCAGGGCCCCGGTCTGGGCCATGGCCTCGACGATCAGCACGCCGGGCATCACCGGATCGATCGGGAAATGGCCCGGAAAGAAGGGCTCGTTGTGCGTGACGTTCTTGATGCCGACGATGGAGGTCGCCGGCACGAAGTCCTCGGCCTTGTCGACCAGCAGGAAGGGGTACCGGTGCGGCAGGCGCCGCATCACCTCGGCGTAGTCGATGTTGGCCTCGTCGCTCATCCGTCCGTCTTTCCGCGCGCCTTTCCGGAGGCCTGTTTGGCCAGCCAGACGGCTTCGCGCAAGGATTCCCGAAGCGGCTTGGCGGGATAGCCCGACCAGGTCTCGCCCGGCGGGACGTCCTTCAGGATGCCCGCGCCCGCCGCGATGCGGGCGCCCTCGCCGATGGTGATGTGGTCCCCGACGCCGGCGCGGCCGCCGAATACGGCCCCGTCGCCGACCGTCACCGAACCCGAGATTCCGGTGAAGGCGGCCATCAGACAGTTGCGGCCGACGACGCAATTGTGGGCGATCATGACCAGGTTGTCGATCTTGGTCCCCTCGCCCACCACGGTGTCGTCGAAGGCGCCGCGGTCGACGCAGGAGTTGGCCCCGATCGTCACCCGGTCCTGAAGCACGGCCCGCCCCAGCTGGGGCACGTCGACGGGCCCGTCCGCCGAGACGGCGGCCCCGAACCCGGCCTCGCCGATCCGGACCCCCGAGGACAGCTTCACCTGGTCGCCGATCAGGGCGAAGACGAGGCTGACGTTCGCCCCGATCACGCAGTCGCGGCCGATTTGCACGCCGGGTCCGATCACCGTGTTCGGTCCAATCCGCGTCCCCCGACCGATGCGCGCGCCCTCCCCGACGACGACGCCGGGGCCGAAGTCGACCGCGCCGTCCTCGGCCGCCGTCTCCGGATCGACGACCCGGAAGGCGCGCGGACGGATCAGGGCCTCGGCCGCGCGCGACCAGGCGGCGTGCGGCGTGCGGGTGACGACGACCGCGGCGTCGACGGGGGCGTCCTCGACCGCGTCCGGCCGCACGAACACCGCCCCGGCGCGGGTCTGCGCCAGGGCGGTCTTCAGCTTGCGATCCGACAGGAAGGCGATCGAGCCGCCGTCGGCCGACGCCAGGGGCGCCACGCCGGACATCATCCGGTCACCGCCCCTCAGGACCTCGCCGCCCACCAGGTCGGCCAGCTCCTGCACGGAGCGCGGCGGCAGGGACTCGAAGAAGCGGGGATCCGGCAAACGTCGTCCTTACTGGTTCGGAACCTGAACCGGCGGGGTCATGCGCGAGAAGGTGAGCGACGGCAGGGCGCCGTTCAGGCGCTGGATCACCACGTCGGTGATGTCCATGGCCGGGTTCATCTCGATCACCGCCTCGCGCGACAGCAGCAGTCCGCAGCCCCGCTCCTGGTAGACGGCGACCAGGATCGGGTCGGTCGCCTGGGCGATGGCGCGCAGCTGCATGTTCAGCGTGTACTCCAGCTCCTGCTGGCGCTGGGCCTCCAGCTGCTGGGCTTCGCGGATGCGCTGCTGCAGGGCCTGGGAGCGCTGGGCGAACTCCTGCTCCGGGATCGTGCCGCGGCCCTGTTCGAGGGCCGTGATCTCGGCCTGGATCGACTGGGCATAGGGCTGGAGCTCGCCGGACACCTGATCCGAGAGGGTCCGCATGCCGGTCTGAACCGACCGGCCGACGGTCGACTGCGCCAGCAATCGCTCGTTGTGGAAGACGCAGACCCCGGGGATCACGGGTCCCGGATTGGCGGGCCCCTGGGACTGGGCGGCGGCCTGGCCGGCAAAGAGCAGGGTCAGGGCGAAGGCGCCGGAAGCGAGGGTCTTCATGTCATTCAGCCTTTGGGTACGCCCCCTGTCGAGGGGTCAGAACTGGGTGGAGGTCGAGAAGCGGAAGCTCTCGGTCTTGTCGAACGGCATTTCGGACACAGGCTGGGCCAGGTCGAACCGGATCGGGCCCATCGGCGACCGCCAGTGGATGCTCACCCCGAAGGATCCGCGGAAGTCGATCTCGTCGTTGATCCGCGTGCTGGGCAGGCCGGTGGCCGAGTCGACCGTGTAGCGCTCGTCCAGCAGGCCGAGGGTGCCGACGTCGACGAAGGCCGAGGTCCGGATGCCATACTCCTCGGGCAGGCCGTTCGGGATGGTCAGTTCCACCGTGCCGACGACGTAGAAATTGCCGCCCAGCGCATCGGTGGTCAGCAGGTCCCGCGGCCCGATGCCTGCGGTCTCGAACCCGCGGAAGCTGTTGCCGCCCTTGAAGAAGCGGTCGTTGATGCGGATCGGGTCGCCGGCCCAGCCGGTAACGTATCCGGCTTCCACGCGGGTGGTGACGATCCATTCCGGCGAGAAGCCGTGGAAGGCGGAGATCTCGCCTTCGGTCTTGAGGTAGTTGACGTCCCCGCCGATGCCCGCGAGGTCCTGACGCAGCGTCCCGGACCAGCCCCGCGTGGGCCGGATCGGATCGTTGCGGCGGTCGACCAGCAGGGTGTAGCCGATCGAGGAGTTCACGAACGAGCCGACCTGGTCGCACAGCGCCGACGACCCGCCCCCCGCGCCGCAGAAGCCGAACGGCACGATGATCTCGTCCTCGCGCAGGAAATAGCGGCCGCTGATCGCCGTGTAGCCGTTCAGCGGATAGGAGATCCGCAGGCCGGCGCCGGTCGAGCGATAGTCGTACGAGGAATACTCGCTGAGATCGTAGCGCGAATGGAACAGGTCGAAACCGGCCCGCAGGTCGCGGCCCAGGAATTTGGGCTCGGTGAAGCGGAAGTCGATGTTCTGACGCAGCGATCCCCATTCCGCCCGGGCGACGACGTTCTGGCCGCGGCCGCGGAAATTGCTCTCCGAGATGCCGAGGTTCAGGACGAAGGAGTCATAGGAGCTGAAGCCCGCGCCGACGGACAGTTCACCGGTCGGCTGCTCCTCGACGGTGACGTTGACGACCGAACGATCCGGCTGCGACCCGCGGACCTCTTCCACGGTGACGTCCTTGAAGAAGCCGAGCCCCCGCAGATTGTTTCGCGACCGCTCGACCAGTTGACGGTTGAAGGCGTCGCCTTCCGTCAGCATCAGCTCGCGGCGGATGACCGGATCGATCGTCCGGGTGTTGCCGATCACATTGATCCGCTCGACGTAGACCCGCTCGCCCTCGCGCACGTTGAAGGTCACGTCGATGGTGTCGGTCTCGGGGTTGACCTTGAAGGCCGGCTCGATCTCGACGAAGGCGTAGCCGGCGGACCCCGCGGCGTAGGTCAGCGTGTCCGTCGCCGTCTCGATCCGGTCGCTCTCGTACAGGTCGCCCGTCTTGAACGGCAGCAGCCGGGTCAGGAACTCGGCGTTCAGCCGTTCATTCTCGGTGGAGACCTTGACCTCGCCGAAGTTGTACTTGTCCCCTTCGTCCACCGTCAGCGTGATGGCGAAGGCGTCGCCCCCGGGCGTCAGTTCCGCCACGGCCGACACCACGCGGAAGTCGTAGTAGCCGCGGTTGGTGTAGAAATCGCGCAGCTGCTCTCTGTCGTAGTCCAGCCGGTTGGGGTCGTAGTTGTCGTTCTGGGTGAAGATGCGCCACCAGACCGACTGCTTGGTCACCATGACCTCGCGCAGGTCGCTGTCCGAATACGCCTCGTTGCCGAGGAAGGTGATCGACTGCAGACCGGTCTCCGGGCCCTCGTCGATCTCGAACACCACGTCGACGCGGTTCTGCTCGAGGCGGACGATCTTGGGCGAGACGGTCGCGGAAATGCGGCCCGACAGGCGATACAGTTCGACGATCTTGCCCACGTCCTCCTGGACCCGGGCCGCGGTGTAGATGCCGCGGGGGCGGATGGTGACCTCTTCACGCAGCTTGTCGTCGCCGACCGCGCCGTTGCCCTCGAAGATCACCTGGTTGACGATGGGGTTCTCGACCACCTCGACGATCAGGACGCCGTTCTGCACGCCCATCTGGACGTCGGCGAACAGCCCCGTGCGCGACAGGGCCTGCACCGCCACGTCCAGCACGACCGGATCGACCACATCGCCCGGCCGGATCGGCAGGTAGGACAGGACCGTCGCGTCCTCGATGCGCTGGTTGGCCCCGCGCACCTCGATCCGGGTCACCCGCACGCGGTCCTGCACGGCCGGATCCTGCGCCAGGGCGGGGGCCGGCGAGACGGCGGGCGCGGGCGGCGTCTGCTGGGCCAGGGCCGGACCGGCCAGACCCGCCGCGACCACCAGGGCCAGGGCGCTGGCGCGGCCGAGCGGTCGCAGGGGGGCGCGGGATTTGAGAGAGGTCATGCTGGGTACCATCGGGGGCTGGCGTCGGCTCACGAGGCGAGCCCGCCGAGGAAGGCGAAGAGGTTCTGTTTCTGCAGGTCGTTCCAGGTGGCGAACAACATCAATCCCGCCAGCAAGGCAAGACCGACGCGGAACCCCGCTTCCTGAACCGACGCCGGCACTGGCCGCCGCGCCACAGCTTCATACGCGTAAAACACCAGGTGCCCCCCATCGAGAACCGGAATTGGAAGCAGATTTACAAAGCCAATTCCGATCGAAACTAAGGCGGCGAACTGAAGAAGCGTCAGCGCGAGGTTTGCGCTCTTGATTCCGACGCCGCCCTCGCCTTCCAGAGCCTGCTGGGTCACGCCGCCCGCCGCCTTGGCGATGCCGATCGGCCCGCTCAGCAAATCGCCCGATTCCCGGCCCGTGAATATGCGTCCCAGATAGGTCGTGGTGGTGTCGAGAGTGTCGCCGATGGCCGCGAGCCCGCGCCCGAGCGCCTCGACGGGGTTCAGCGGGCGATAGGTGAAGTCCGCGGCGCTGAGAGGCGCCAGACCCATGCCGATGCGGGCGATGCGCACGCGCCCGGCGATCTGGTCCTGTTCCATGACCCGTTCCGGCGTGGCCACGAGGGTCAGGGTCTCCTCGCCCCGGCGCACGCCGAAGGTCAGGCGTTCGTTGGCGCTGAGGACGACCTTCTGGGTCACCTCGGACGCCGCGATCACGGGGCGCCCGTTGATCGAGGTGATCAGGTCGCCGCGCCGGAAGCCGGCCTCGGCCGCCGGCGTGCCCGGGGTCACCTGGGCGATCCGCGGGGCCACGATCTGCTCGCCGACCACCGAGAACAGGATGGTGAACAGCACCGCCGCCAGAATGAAGTTCGCCGCCGGCCCCGCCGCCACGATCAGGGCCCGCTGCCAGATCGGCTTGAAATGGAAATAGTCGCGCTCGGCGCCGGGGCCGTGCTCCGCGATCAGGCGGGACTTCAGCTCGGCGAGCCCGGCCTGGTCCGGCACGCTGGACGCGTCCAGATCGCCGGAAAACTTGACGTAGCCGCCCAGCGGCAGGGCCGCCACGCGCCATTCCACGCCGTGACGGTCCGTGCGGCCCCACAGCCGCTTGCCGAAGCCCAGCGAGAATTGGTCGATCTTTACGCCGAAGGCGCGGGCGACGAGGAAATGACCCAGTTCGTGAATGGTCACGATCAGGCTGAGCACCAGCACGAAGGGCACGATGTGCAGGAGCAGCGAGCCCAGCAGGTCCAAGATGGCGTTCATCGCTCCTCCGCCGCTCAGGCCGACAGACGGTCGACGACCGTCCGCGCCAGGCGTCGCGCCTCGGCGTCCACGGCCAGGGCTCCGTCGCAGTCGCCGCCGGCCGGGAGCATCCCCCCCGTCGTCGCCGCTTCGAGCGTTTCGGCGACGACTGCGGCAATATTGAGAAAGGCCAGTCTGCGGTCAAGGAAGGCCAGCGCCGCCACCTCGTTCGCGGCGTTGAACACGGTGGGGGCCGAACCGCCCGCAGACAGGGCCTGACGCGCCAGACCCAGAGCCGGAAACGTTTCAAGATCAGGTGCTTCGAAGGTCAGCCGGCCCAGGGCCGCCAGGTCCAGCCTGGGCGCCGGCCACGGCAGCCGGTCCGGCCAGGCCAGGGCCACGGCGATGGGCGTGCGCATGTCGGGCGGGCCCAGCTGCGCCAGCGTCGAGCCGTCGCGGTGCTCGACCAGGCTGTGCACGATGGACTCGGGGTGCACGACCACGTCGATCCGGTCGGCGGGCATGTCGAACAGATAGGCCGCCTCGATGGTCTCCAGCCCCTTGTTGGCCAGGGTGGCGCTGTCGACCGAGATCTTGGCCCCCATGGACCATTTCGGATGGGCCACGGCCTGTTCCGGAGTGATCGCGCGCAGGTCTTCGCGGCGCCGACCGCGGAACGGCCCGCCGGAGGCCGTGAGCACCAGGCGCTCCACACCCTCGGGCCGGGCGGCGTCGAACACCTGGAAGATGGCGGAATGCTCGGAGTCGACCGGGATCAGGCGACCGCCCGCGGCGCGGACCCGGCCGAGAAGACCGGGGCCGCAGCAGACCAGGCTCTCCTTGTTGGCGAGCGCCAGGACGCCCTCCCGGCCCGCGGCCGCCCATGTGGAGCGCAGACCCGCGGCGCCGACGATCGCGGCCATCGTCCAGTCCGAAGGCCGGGTGGCCGCCTCGACCAGGGCCGTCGCTCCCGCCGCGGCCTCGACGCCCGACCCCTCGAGCGCGTCGCGCAGGTCGCCCAGTCGGTCCTCGTGCGCGGTGACCGCCAGCCGGGCCTTCCAGCGCCGCGCCTGCGCGGCGAGCAGGTCGATGTTGGCGCCCCCGGTCAGGACCTCGACCTCATAGGCGGCGACGCCGGTGGCCTCGGTCTGGTCCATGAGGTCCAGGGTGGAGACCCCGACCGACCCGGTCGCTCCCAGGACGGTGACCGTGCGGCGGATCACGCCGGATCGCCCAGGGTCATGGACAGCAGGCGGCAGCCGGCGAGGACCACGGCCGCGAACATCAGCCCGTCGACGCGGTCCAGAAGCCCGCCGTGCCCCGGGATCAGTCCGCCGGCGTCCTTCACGCCGAAGCGGCGCTTCAACGCCGACTCCCACAGATCGCCCGCCATCGTCGCCAGGGCGCCGACGAAGCCGAGCGCCAGCCCCCAGGCGGGGTCGGGCAGTCCCAGCCCGCCGGGGATGAAGGCGGCGATGATCCACCCCGTCAGGGCGCCGGCGACCAGCCCCCCGACGAAGCCGGACCAGGTCTTGTTCGGCGAATAGCGCGGCCAGAGCTTTGGCCCCTTCAGCAGGCTGCCCACCACGAAGGCCATGACGTCGGACGCCCAGGCGACGACGAAGACCAGGATGGTCCAGCTCAGGCCGATCGCCGAATTGCCGTCACGCAGCCAGATCAGGAGGATGGCCGGCCAGCCGAGGTAGAGGACGCCATAGGCCGCGTCGACGCCCTCCTGTCCGATCCGGCGGGCGAAGACGCCGGCCAGGGCCGCGGCGAACACCAGCAGCACCAGGGCCGGAGACATGGCGCCGACGTGGGCCGTCGCGGTCACGGCGAACAGGGCCGCGCCCACGGCCCACGACACGGGCGTCGGGCGCCCGGGGGCGCTCATCTGCGCCCACTCGCGGGCCAGCACGGCGCAGGCCGCCAGCAGGATGGCCAGGAACCACGCGTCGCCGGCCCAGATCGCCAGCACGGCCAGGGGCGCCAGCACCAGCGCCGACACGGCGCGCAGGCCCAGATCGCGCATCGACGCCATCAGGCCGACGCCGCCGGCCGGCCGCCGTAGCGCCGGTCGCGGTCGCGGAAGGCGGCCACGGCCTCCGCCAGGGCCTCTTCCCCATAGTCCGGCCAGAGCACGTCCTGAAAGACGAACTCGGCGTAGGCGGCTTCCCAGAGCAGGAAGTTCGACAGTCGCCGCTCGCCCGACGTCCGCACGATGACGTCGACGGGCGGGCCGTCGCCGGTGGACAGGGCGCGCCCGAAGGCGTCCTCGTCCAGGGCCGCGCCCTGGGCCGCCAGCTTGCGGGCCGCGTCGACGATGTCCGCGCGGCCGCCGTAGTTGAAGGCCACCTGCAGCCGGAACCGGTCGTTCGCGGCCGTCTCGGCCTCGGTGCGCGCGACGATGTCGGCGATGTCCGGCGGCAGGCCCTCCCGGCGGCCCAGGATCCGCACCCGGACGCCTTCCCGCTTGAGCCGGGCCAGATCGCTGCCGACGTAGGCCCGGACGAGGCCCATGAGGTCGGAAACCTCCTCCGCCGAGCGCCGCCAGTTCTCCGTCGAGAAGCCGAACACCGTCAGGCATTCGATGCCCAGCTTCGGCGCGGCCTGGACCGTGCGCTTGAGGGCCTGCACGCCCTCGCGATGGCCGACGGCGCGCGGCAGGCCCCGGCGCTCGGCCCAGCGGCCGTTGCCGTCCATGATGATCGCCACGTGGCGCGGGCCGGAGCCCGGAGGGGAGGAAGGGTCGCTCATTCGCGGACGCGGTCGCCTCAGACCTGCATGATCTCCGCTTCCTTGGCCTTCAGGGCCTCGTCGATGCGCTTGATGGCGGCGTCGGTGTCCTTCTGGACCTCGGCCTCCATCTTCTTCTGCTCATCCTGGCTGATGTCCGACGCCTTCTCGGCCTTCTTCAGGTCGTCGTTGGCGTCGCGGCGCACGTTGCGGACGGCGATCTTCTGCTGCTCGGCATACTTGCCGGCCAGCTTGGCCAGATCCCGGCGCCGCTCCTCGGTCAGCGGGGGGACGGGGATGCGCAGCATCTGGCCGTCGACCACCGGGTTCAGGCCGAGGCCGGCCGAGCGGATGGCCTTCTCGACCGACACAACCATGCCCTTGTCCCAGACGTTGACCGAGATCATCCGCGGCTCGGGCACGCTGATGGCGGCGACGGCGTTCAGCGGCGAGGTGGAGCCGTAGGCCTCGACCATCACCGGATCCAGCAGCCCGGCGTTGGCGCGGCCGGTGCGCAGGCCGTTGAACTCCTCCTTCAGCGCGGACACGGCCTTGTCCATGCGGTCGCGGTAGGTCTTGAGGTCGGGTTTGGCCATGAAATCTCTCGCGTCTTCTTGATCTTGTCAGGCGGCTTTGGCGTTGCGGATGACCGTGAACGCGCCCTCGCCGCGCAGGGTCCGCCGGAACGACCCCTTTTCGCGGATCGAGAACACCACGATCGGGATGTCGGAGTCACGCATCAGGGCCACGGCCGAGGCGTCCATCACCTTCAGGTCGCGGGCCAGGACGTCGTGATAGGTCAGTTCGTCGTAGCGGGTGGCCGCCGGGTCCTTCTTGGGGTCGGCGGTGTAGACGCCGTCGACGCTGGTGCCCTTCAGCAGGGCGTCGCAGCCCATCTCGGCGGCGCGCAGGGCGGCGCCGGAGTCCGTGGTGAAGAAGGGGGCGCCGACGCCGGCGGCGAAGATCACCACCCGGCCCTTTTCGAGATGACGCAGGGCGCGGCGCCGCACGTAGGGCTCGGCCACCGCGTTCATCACCAGGGCGCTCTGCACGCGGGTCTGGACGCCGATCTTCTCCAGCGCCGCCTGCATGGCCAGGGCGTTCATGACGGTCGCCAGCATGCCCATGTAGTCGGCCGAGGCGCGGTCCATGTCGCCCGCCGCCTTGGACAGGCCGCGGAAGATGTTGCCGCCGCCGATGACGAGGCAGATCTCGACGCCCTCGCGCGCGACCTCGGCCACCGCATGCGCCACCTCGGCCACGGTGGCCATGTCGATGCCGTAGCCCTGGTCTCCCATCAGGACCTCGCCCGAGACCTTCAGCAGGACGCGCTTGTATCGAAACTCGCTGGGCGCGTCGGACATCGGAAATCCATCTGTGGGCGGAGACGCCGGAATCGGCGGCCCCTTATAGACGAAGGGCGCGCCCGGCTTCAAAGCCCGGCGCGCCCCTGGAGTTCGGCTTTTCGGCCGATCAGCCCTTCATCATCGAGGCGACCTCGTCGGCGAAGTCCGGACCCTCGACCTTTTCCACGCCCTCACCGAGGGCCAGACGGACGAAGCCGCCGATGTGCAGGCCGGGGTTGCCCAGCGCCTTGCCCTCTTCGGCGACCAGCTGCTCGATGGTCAGGTCCGGGTTCATGACGAACGGCTGCTTGGTCAGCACCACGTCCTTCTGGAACTTGTTGATCTGACCCTCGACGATCTTGGCGATCATGTTCTCGGGACGGCCTTCTTCCTTGGCCTTCTCGGTCAGCACGGCGCGCTCCTTCTCGATGGCGGCCGGGTCCAGATCGTCGGTGTTCAGCGACAGCGGGCTGGTGGCCGCCACGTGCATGGCGATCTTGCGGCCCAGCTCGCGCAGCTTGGCCTTGTCGCCCGCACCGTGCAGGGCGACCAGCACGCCGATGCGGCCGACGCCCGGCGACACCGCGTTGTGCACGTAGGTCGCGACCACGCCCTCGTCGACCGACAGGCGGGCGGCGCGGCGCAGCTGCATGTTCTCGCCGATGGTGGCGATCATGCTGGTGACCTCGTCCTGGACCGTCTTGCCGGCTTCCAGCTCGGCGCCGTGCAGGCCTTCGACCGTGGCGTGGTCGAGGCCCAGCTGGGCGAACTTCTTGGCGGCGTTCTGGAACAGGTCGTTGCGGGCGACGAAGTCGGTCTCGGCGTTGAACTCGATCGCCGCGGCGACTTCACCGGCACCGATCTCCTTCGAGGCGACGGCGACCAGGCCCTCGGCCGCGACGCGGTCGGCCTTCTTGGCGGCCTTGGACAGGCCCTTGGCGCGCAGCCAGTCGATCGCGGCGTTGATGTCGCCGTCGGTCTCCTGCAGCGCCTTCTTGCAGTCCATCATGCCCACGCCCGACTTGGCGCGCAGTTCCATGACGAGGGCGGCGGTGATCTCGGCCATTTGATAGCTCCTTGGTCTTCGTATGCGGGAACGGCCGGGCTGATATCAGCCCGGCCGCGCTCTTTTGTGTCAGGCGCGGCCCGGGTGAGCAGGCCGCTCCGGCGTCAGCCGGCCGCCTGCTCGGTTTCGACGGCGTCCAGCGCCTCGGTCGTGGCGGCCTGGGCCTCGGCATCCGCGGTCGGCTCGGCCTCGGCGGCCGGGGCTTCGGCTTCAGCGGCGGCTTCCAGCTCGGCGGCGACATCTTCCGTACCGGCCGGGGCGGCTTCGGCCTCGGCCGCCGGGGCCTTGGCTTCACGCAGCATCGGCTCGACGGGGGCTTCCGAAGCGCCCAGATCCACGCCCGAGGAGGCGGCGCCCGAGGCCAGGCCGTCGAGGACGGCGTCGGCGATCAGGTCGCAGTAGGTCTGGATGGCGCGGGCGGCGTCGTCGTTGCCCGGGATCGGATAGGTGATGCCGTCCGGATCGCAGTTGGTGTCGAGGATGGCGATGACCGGGATGTTCAGCTTGCGGGCTTCCTGGATCGCGATCGCTTCCTTGTTGGTGTCGATCACGAACATGATGTCCGGCAGGCCGCCCATGTCCTTGATGCCGCCCAGCGACAGCTCCAGCTTGTCGCGCTCGCGCTGCAGGGTCAGCAGTTCCTTCTTGACCCGGCCCTCGCCGCCCGACTCCAGCAGGCCGTCCAGCTCGCGCAGGCGGGCGATCGAGCCCGACACGGTCTTCCAGTTGGTCAGCGTGCCGCCCAGCCAGCGGTTGTTCATGTAGTACTGGGCCGAGCGCCTCGCGGCTTCGGCGATGGGATCGGCGGCCTGACGCTTGGTGCCGACGAACAGCACGCGGCCGCCCTTGGCGGCGACGTCGCGCACGGCGACCAGCGCCTGGTGCAGCAGCGGGATCGACTGCGACAGGTCGATGATGTGGATGTTCGAGCGCGAGCCGAAGATGTAGCGCTCCATCTTCGGGTTCCAGCGGTGCGTCTGGTGGCCGAAGTGGGCGCCCGCTTCGAGCAGGGTGCGCATGGAGAATTCAGGCAGAGCCATCTGCGGTAAGTCCTTTATCCGATTGATCCGCCGCAGGCGCTGTAAAGACCGAAGTCCTCGGAACGGAGCGGACCGGATGTCTCCCGGCACGCGCCACGCCTGCGTGTGAAGTGGGCGCGGATGTAGGGGAAACCGCCCGCGATGGCAAGGGCGAGGTCGCGCCCGATCCCGAACGGTGATATGCCAAGACCTCGACCGCTCCGGGGAGGGCGAACGATGCGCAGATCAGTGCTCACGGGATCGGGGCTGCTGGCGGCTGCCCTGCTGGCCGGGACGGCCTGGACCCAGACCCGACCCCAGCCGCCCGTCGACCCCGACGCGCCGCCGGCGCCGACCGCCGTGGTCCTCGCGCCCGACCGGGCCGACGCCGCCGCCCTGGCCCGCGCCCGGCAGGACCCGCTGGCGACGCGCCTGCGCGCCGTCCTGGCCCAGAGCCCGGCGCGCGCCGCCGTGCCGCAGATCCAGGCCTCGACCGTGCCGGTGCTGGGCCCGTCCAACCCGGCCCTGCTGGCCACCGCGCGGTTCCTCCCGGGCGACCGGCAGTACACGCTGGTGGTCCGGGACGGCGAGACGATCATCGAGATCTTCGGCACGACGCGCGCGCTGCGCAGTCCGGCCGCGGGCCCCCTGCCCGCGCCGCTGGCGCCACCGCCGCGCGGTGCCGCCACCCGGGGGCCGACCGCGCTGGAGCGGTCGCTGGCGCAGGCGACGCAGGCGGGGCTGGAGCAGATCCGGGCCGAGCGCACGGAATACGGCGTCGACGTCAGCTTCGGCCGGTTCGGGGCGGTCTATAACGTCAGCTTCATCTGCGGCGCGCCGGGGGGCGAGGACTGCACCGAGGCGGAAGCGGTCGCCTTCGCCGCGTCGCTGGTGCTGCTGGGGGGCGGACAATGAGACGCGCCCTGCCCCTTCTGGGTCTGCTGCTGCTGACCGCCTGTTCGCCCTCGGGCTGCACGCCGGGCGCCGCGGGGCCCGACGGCACGTCGCCCGTGCCCCCCGGCGAGGTCGTGCCGCCGCCCGGCGAGCCGACGCCGCCGACCGAGCCGGAAGCGCCCGCGCCCGAACCCGTCAGCTGGCCGCACGAGCCCGGCGGATCGCTGTATCCGGGTTCCGGCTCCGGCGCGACCGATCCGACCCTGTGGGCGCCCGGCATGCGCTTCCCGATGGAGGCCGCGCCCGCCTATGCCAATTCGCAGGTCTACGGCTACGGCGGCTTCATGGCCCCCGGCCCGGGCGGCCAGTGCGACGCGCGGAACTACGCCTATCCGTGGCGCGACAACTTCTGTGAGAGCCGGTCCTGGACCAACGGCATGTGCCCGGCCGGCAAGGGGCATCAGGGCCAGGACATCCGCCCGGCCACCTGCGTCAAGAAGGTGCACTGGGTCGTCGCCGCCGAGGCCGGCGTGGTCACCTCGATCGGCAGCTATTCGGTCTTCATCCGCGGCGACAGCGGGCGGTTGTACCGCTACCTGCACATGGACCGCGCCCACGTGCTGACCCTCCTGACCGAGGGTCAGCGGGTCGCCCGCGCCCAGCGGATCGGCCGGGTGTCGGACGACTTCGGCGGCTCGGCCACCACCATCCACCTGCATTTCGAGATCAAGGCACCGGTGGTGTCGGGCTCCGACGACCTGGGCGTCATCTTCGTGCCGACCTACTCCAGCCTGACGGACAGCTACGGCCGCCTGCTGAATGCGCCGCCGCCGACGCCCGACGCCTGATCAGGCGTCCTCCAGCAGGGTGACCCCCGGGGCGGTCTTCAGCGCGCCGCGGACGGCGGCGTCGAGGCGGTAGCGGCCGGGCAGGCGGATCTCGACTTCCCGCCGGCCCTCCAGCGCGGCGACCAGCCAGACCTCGCCGCCGCGGTCGTCGGCGCGGGCGCGGTCCAGCCGGGCCTTCAGGGCCGCCGCGTCGGCGGCGCGCGACGAGACGTGCACGCGCAGGCCGGCATTGGCGTCGTCGATGACGCGGTCCAGCGGCGAGACGTCGTCGCCGAAGTAGCGCACCTCGCCGTCGGCCGCCTTGGCGCGGACCTTGACCAGCACGGTCGCGCCGGTCTCCAGCCGGTCGCGGCATTTGCGCAGCTGCTCGGGCGGGAACAGACATTCGAACTCGCCGGTCGGATCGGAGAAGGTGACGAAGGCGAACTTCTCGCCGGTGCGCTGGCTGGCGCGCTCCTGACGGCGACGCACCACGCCGGCCATCTGGAAGGCCTCGTGGCCGCTCTCGGCGAGGGCCTGGACCTCGGCCGCAAACGTGACGCGGCGACGCTTCAGGGCCGAGGCCATGTCCTCCAGCGGGTGGCCGGACAGGTAGAAGCCGACGGCGGCCAGCTCCTGATCCAGGGCGTCCGGCCCGCTCCACGGCTCCACCGCCTTGAGGCGCGGCCGGGCGGCGTTGGCCTGGTCGGCCCCGAACAGCGAGACCTGGCTGGAGGCGCGCTCGGCCGCGACCGACTGGCAATAGGCGATCAGGACGTCGGCCTGTTCGACCAGCTGGCGGCGGTTGGGATGGATCGAGTCGAAGGCGCCGGCGCGAGCCAGGTTCTCCAGCGCGCGCTTGTTGACCGCGCGGGGGTCGACGCGCTCGAGGAAGTCGAAGACGTCGGCGAAGCGCCCGCTGGTCTCGCGCACCTCGACCACGTGGCGCATGGCCTCCAGCCCCACGTTGCGGACGGCGCCCAGGGCGTAGAGGACCGCCCCCTGCCGCCCCTCCGGACCGTCGGCCCAGGCCACGTCGAAGTCGGCGGACGAGCGGTTCACGTCGGGCCGCTCGACCGTCACGCCGAAGCGGCGGGCGTCCTGGTAGAAGACCGCCAGCTTGTCGGTGTTGGACAGGTCCAGGCTCATGGACGCGGCCATGAACTCGACCGGGTGGGTCGCCTTCAGCCAGCCGGTCTGGAACGAGATCAGGGCATAGGCGGCGGCGTGGGACTTGTTGAAGCCGTAGCCGGCGAACTTGGCCACCAGGTCGAAGATGCCGCCGGACTGGGCCTCGGGCACGCCCTTCTCCGAGGCGCCCGCGATGAAGCGGGCCCGCTGGATGTCCATCTCCTCCTTCTTCTTCTTGCCCATGGCGCGGCGGAGAAGGTCGGCCTCGCCGAGGCTGTAGCCCGCCAGGATCTGGGCAATCTTCATCACCTGCTCCTGGTAGATGATGACGCCGTAGGTCTCCGACAGGGTCTCCTGCAGGGTCGGGTGGAGGTAGTCGACCTCCTGCCGGCCGAATTTGCGGTCGATGTAGGTGTCGATCATCTCCATCGGCCCGGGCCGGTAGAGGGAGATCAGGGCGGTGATCTCCTCGATGGAGCCGCAGCGCATCTTGCGCAGGGTGTCGCGCATGCCCTGGGATTCCAGCTGGAACACCCCGACGGTCTGGCCCGAGGCCATCAGCTCATAGGTGGCCGGGTCCTCCAGCGGCAGGGCGTTCCAGTCGGGCGCGGCGCCGCGGCGTTCGAGGAACCGGCGGGCCCGGTCCAGCACGGTCAGGGTCTTCAGGCCGAGGAAGTCGAACTTCACCAGACCGGCCGGCTCGACCCACTTCATGTTGAACTGGGTGGCCGGGATGTCGGAGCGCGGGTCCTTGTACAGGGGGACCAGCTGGGTCAGCGGCCGGTCGCCGATGACGATGCCGGCCGCGTGGGTCGAGGCGTTGCGGTACAACCCCTCCAGCTCCAGCGAGACGGACAGCAGGTTGGCCACGGCGGGCTCGGCGTCGCGCGCCTCCTTCAGGCGCGGCTCGATCTCGATGGCCTGTTCCAGGGTGGTCGGATTGGCCGGATTGTTCGGCACCATCTTGCAGAGGCGGTCGACCTGGCCGAGCGGCATCTGCAGCACGCGGCCGACGTCGCGCAGCACGGCGCGCGCCTGCAGGGTGCCGAAGGTGATGATCTGGGCCACCCGGTCCTGGCCATAGTGCTCCTGCACATAGGCAATGACCTCTTCCCGCCGCTCCTGGCAGAAGTCGATGTCGAAGTCGGGCATGGAGACCCGCTCGGGGTTCAGGAAGCGCTCGAACAGCAGGCCGAACCGCAGGGGGTCCAGGTCGGTGATGGTCAGCGCCCAGGCCACCAGCGACCCGGCGCCCGAGCCGCGCCCCGGGCCCACGGGGATGCCGTGCGCCTTGGCCCATTTGATGAAGTCGGCGACGATCAGGAAATAGCCGGGGAAGCCCATCTGGGTGATGATCCCGACCTCCCACTCCAGCCGGATCCAGTAGTCCTCCTCCGGCGCGGCGGGGGTGACCTGCTTCAGCCGCGCCTTCAGGCCCTCGCGGGCCTGATGCATCAGCTCGTCCGGCTCGGACCGGCCGTCGCCCGTGTCGAAGCGCGGCAGGATGGGCGCGCGGGTCTTGACCAGGAAGGCGCAGCGGCGGGCGATCTCCAGCGTGGAGTCGCAGGCCTCGGGCAGGTCGGCGAACAGCTGCCGCATGGCCGCAGGCGGCTTGAACCAGTGCTGATCGGTGATCCGTCGGCGGTCGTCCTGGCCAACGAAGGCGCCGTCGGCGATGCACAGCAGGGCGTCGTGGCTGCGGGCCTGGGTGGACCGGGCGTAGTGCACGTCGTTGGTGGCGACCAGCGGCACGTCGTGGGCATAGGCCCAGGCCACCAGACCGGCCTCGGCCCGCGCCTCCTCCGGCCGGCCGTGGCGCTGCAGCTCGATGTAGAAGCGGTCGCCGAAGACGGCGGCCATCTGATCGAGGGCGGCGGTCGCGTCGCCCTGGCGGCCCTGGACGAACAGGGGGTCGACCGGGCCGTCGGGCCCGCCGGAGAGCAGGATCAGGCCGGCGCTGCGCTCCACCACGCGCGCCCAGGGGACGCAGGGCTCGACGGCGTCGTCGGCGTGGAGGTAGGCCGCCGACGACAGGTCGCACAGGTTCAGCCAGCCGGCCTCGTCCTGGGCGATCAGCACCACGGTGGCGCAGCGGGCCCAGCGGGCGTTCACCTGGCCGCCGATGCCGGTGACCGGCAGGGCGCAGGCGATCAGGGGCTGGACCCCGGCGTCGCGCGCGGCCTGGCTGAACTCCAGCGCCCCGAACAGATTGGCCCGGTCGGCCACGCCCACGGCGGGCATGTCGGCCTCGGCCGCCATCTTCGGGATCTTGCCGGCCTTCAGCGCGCCCTCGAGCAGGGAATAGGCCGAGCGCACCCGAAGGTGCACGAACCCCGTCGATGCCGCCGCCTCGCTCACGCTGTCCCCCGCTTCATCGCGGGATCAGACCCCGAGTCGGCCCGGGACGGCGACCGGCATGTGGACTCCCGAGACTCTCGAGACTCTCGAGACTCTGATGAAAAAATCGGGTGCACAGAGTCTACTGGGTCCACTCGCGGCGCTTCAATCGGGGCGCCGACGCGCCCCGCGTCAGGCGTGCGCGATCAGCGCGGCCTGCCAGACCATCCAGACGAAACCGCCGCACGACGCCAGCGCCATCGCTTCCCGCATCCACCGAGCCATAGGACCGTCCCCAGAAATGATGTTCCGGCTATGTTCTATGTTGTCGCTTTGTTCTCGTCAAGCCCTTTGGACCTGATCACCGCCAGCCGCCCACCACCACCGCCAGCGAACCGCCGCGCCCGAAGGCGCGGGCGAAGGCTTCGGTCCGCACGGCGCGGAGCCCCAGCGCCGGGTCCAGCACGATCAGGTGGTCGGCGTCGTGGCCGACGACGACCCAGTAGTGGTCGATGCGCGCCGCGCGCAGGGGCTCGAGCAGGCGCGCCGTGACGTCGGCGGCCATCGACTCGACCTCGCCCACCAGCGGGGCGTCCCCGGCGAACAGACGGACGGTGGCCAGATAACCGGCCGACACGGACACCCGGGCGATGACGGGCCGACCGGCCGCCAGCTCGCTGCGGATCGCGTCCGGGGTCGACCCGACGGCGGCGGCCACCATGCCGGCGCGCTCGAGCAGGTCGACGACCTCGGACAGGCTGTAGCCGGCGGGCGAGGCCGGCGGCGTGCGCGCGTGGATGTCCAGACCCGTCGGGACCGGGCGGGGCGGCGACGGCGGATCGGCCCGGCTCCAGTAGTCGATGACCGCCGCAGCCGCGTGGGCGCCGCAGCTGTTCGAGCTCATCTGTCGGTCCAGCCGCACGTCGAGCAGGAGCGTCGACGCCGGCACGAGCCGGACGGTCGCCCTGGGCACCGCATTGCGCGACGGGGCGGCGGCGAAGGCCGCGCGATCGGCGTTGACCGGGACCACGGCGCAGGCCGAAAGCAGCAGAAGGCTCCCGATCGCGACGCTGGCCCGGCGCCCACGGGCGGAGGCGAGGACCGGACCGGGAGCCTTCCGTGTCGTCATGCTCAGACGACGGCGACGATGACCGCGCACACGACGAGGAAGCCGATCGCGAACACGGTCCAGCCGTCCTGACCTTCCATGCGGCCCGCGGCCTGTCCCTGCTCCTGGACGTCGGCGGCGCGATGGCCGGCGACCAGGGTCTCCTCGTCGACGGCCCGGGCGGCCGGGGCGGCGAACTGGGCCTCCACGGTCACCGGATCGGCGCTGGGGGTCGGGTCACCCGCGAAGGCGGCCGGGGCGAGGGCGAGGGCGCCGGTCAGGGCGATGGCGGCAAAGGCGTTTCTCATCGGAGATCTCCGGGATTCATCGGCGCGAGAAAGCTACGCGGAGCCCGGCCGAGCGGGCCTCAAGCGTGACCATTCCGCACATCGCCCGTCCCGGCAAGCCCGCGGTCCGGCGGCGCCGACTTTCGTCAGGACTCGACGGCATTCGCTCGCGCCGCGCCGGGGCGTCTGCCAGAATGGCGAGCGCGTCGACCACCACCCGCCGATCCGGCGACAGGCGCCGCAGGAGCCCGGCCATGGCCAAGGGGCAGGTTCGCAAGAACAAGGAAGTCCGCAAACCCAAGGCGGAGAAGCCTAAGCCGGCGATCCAGGTGGGCACCTCGCCGTTCACCCAGCCGCCCGGCAAGAAGTAGGCGGCCTTACCAGGCCTGGCTCTGCGCCGGGCGCTCTTCCAGATGGCCGTCCTTCAGGGCGAAGACGCGGTCCATGTGGCCGGCCAGCTCCATGTTGTGGGTGGCGATCAGGGCGGCGACGCCGGTGGCCTTCACCCGCGTGCGCAGGTCGTCGAACACGGCCTGGCTGGTGGTGGGGTCGAGGTTGCCGGTCGGCTCGTCGGCCAGCAGGAGGCGCGGCTGGTTGCCCAGGGCGCGGGCGATGGCGACGCGCTGCTGCTCCCCGCCCGACATCTGGGCCGGCTGGTGGGTCAGGCGTTCGCCGAGCCCCAGCGAGGACAGGGTCTCCTCGGCCCGGCGGCGGGCTTCGGCCTCCCCCACCCCGGCGATACGCATGGGCAGGGCCACGTTGTCGCGCGCGTCGAACTCCGGCAGCAGGTGGTGGAACTGGTAGACGAAGCCGATCTTGAACAGGCGCAGGCGGGTGCGCGCGCGCTCGTCAAGGCCGCCGACGTCCTCGCCGTCGATGGCGATGGAGCCCTCGGTGGGGCGCTCCAGCAGGCCGGCGGCGTGCAGCAGGGACGACTTGCCGGAACCGGAGGGGCCGATCAGGCCGACCACCTGACCCCGCAGGACGTCCAGATCGACGCCCTTCAGCACCGTCAGCCCGCCGGAGCCGGTGACGTAGGTGCGGGTCAGGTTGCGGACGGAGAGGACGGGCTCACTCATAGCGCAGCGCCTCAACCGGATCGAGGCGGCTGGCCCGCCACGAGGGCAGGAAGGCCGCCAGGCAGGAGGCGCCGACCGCGAGGATCGCCACCCAGAAGACGTCGCCCATGTCGACCAGCGCCGGCACCGCGTCCAGCATATAGACCTCGGCGTTGAACAGCTGGACCCCGAACAGGCCCTCGAGGAAGTGCTGGATGGCCGCGATGTTCAGGCAGAACAGCAGGCCCAGCGTGATCCCCGCGGCCGTGCCCGCTATGCCGATGGTGGCCCCGGCGATGAAGAAGACCCGCAGCATGGACGAGGGGCTGGCGCCCACGGTCCGCAGCACGGCGATGTCGCGCGTCTTGTTCTTCACCAGCATGACGATGCCGGAGATGATGTTCAGCGTGGCGATGACCACCAGCATGCCCAGGATGATGCCCATGGCCACGCGCTCGACCTGCAGCGCGCCCCAGAAGGCGGCGAGGCTCTGGCGCCAGTCGGTCACGAGGGTGCCGGGGCCGGCCGCCTCGCGCACCGCGGGCAGATAGCGCTCGACCCGGTCGGGATCCTCGACCTTCAGCTCGACGACGTCCCACAGGCCTTCCTTGCCGAAGAACAGCTGGGCCTGTTCCAGCGGCATGAAGACGTAGGCGCGGTCGAAGTCCGCCGCGCCGGAGGAGAAGACGCCCCCGACCACATAGGTCTTCTCCTGACCGCCCAGATTGCCGAAGGCGCTGTCGGCGCCGGTGGGCGAATACAGGGTGATGGGCGAGCCCACGCCGACGCCCAGCTGCTGGGCCAGCGACTTGCCGATCAGGACGTGATCGCCGCCCCAGTCGCCCTGGCCGAAGGTGCGCTTCGCCTGGTCGTCCAGGCTGGCGAAGACGAACTTCATCGAGTCGAGATCGCCCGGCCGGATGCCGCGCACCAGGCCGCCGGTGATCTGGCCGCCGGCGCGGAACATGGCCGGCGACTCCGTCAGGGGGGTGACGCTGACGACGCCGGGCAGATCCGACAGGGTCGCCAGACGCTGCTCGCGGTCGTCCACGTTCAGCACCTGTCCGTGCACGTACATGTGGCCGTTGAAGCTGAGCATGCGGCCCAGCAGCTCGGCCCGGAAGCCGGCCATGATGCTCATCACCGAGATCAGGACGGTGACGGCCAGCATGATGCCGATGAAGCTGATCCAGGCGATCAGGGCGACGCCGCCCTCCTTCCGCTTGGCGCGGAGGTAGCGCATCGCCAGGCCGACCTCCCAGGCGGAGAAGGGACCGGCCGCCTTCATGCCGTCAGCCTTTCCAGCGCCTCGGCCAGCGGCACGGAGAGCTTCTCGCCCGTCGCGCGCCGCTTCAGCTCGACCACGCCGTCGGCCAGACCCTTGGGCCCGATGGTCAGCTGCCACGGCACGCCGATCAGGTCGGCGGTGGCGAATTTGCCGCCCGGCCGCTCGTCGGTGTCGTCGTAGAGGACGTCCTTGCCGGCCGCCTCCAGCCGGGCCACGGCCTCCTCGCAGGCGACGCAGACCGCCTCGTCGTTGGTGCGCAGGTTGATCACCACGACGTCGAAGGGGGCGACCGCGTCGGGCCAGATGATGCCGCCGGCGTCGTGGCTGGCCTCGATGATGGCACCCAGCAGGCGCGACACGCCGACGCCGTAGGAGCCCATGTGGACCTCGGCGTCCTGGCCGTCGGGGCCGGCCACCTTGGCCTTCATCGGGGCGGAGTATTTGGTGCCGAAGTAGAAGATGTGGCCCACCTCGATGCCGCGCGCGGTCAGGCGGTCGGCTGCGGCCGTCTGCGCCTCGAAGGCGGCGGCGTCGTGCATCTCTTCGGTGGCGGCGTACAGGCCGGTGCGGTCGTCGACGATGGTCTGCAGGTCGTCCCAGTCCACGTCGGGGCCGGGCGCGGGCATTTCGACCAGTTGCCGGTCGCAGAAGACCTGGCTCTCGCCGGTGTCGGCCAGAACGATGAACTCGTGGCTCAGGTCGCCGCCGATCGGGCCCGTGTCGGCGCGCATCGGCACGGCCTTCAGCCCCATGCGGGCAAAGGTGTTCAGATAGGCCACGAACATGCGGTTGTAGGCCTTGCGGGCCGAGGCCTCGTCGACGTCGAAGGAATAGGCGTCCTTCATCAGGAACTCGCGGCCGCGCATGACCCCGAAGCGGGGGCGGCGCTCGTCGCGGAACTTCCACTGGATGTGGAAGAGGTTCAGCGGCAGCGACTTATAGGACTTCACATAGGCCCGGAAGATGTCGGTGATCATCTCCTCATTGGTGGGGCCGTACAGCAGTTCGCGCTCGTGCCGGTCGGTGATGCGCAGCATCTCCGGGCCGTAGGCGTCATAGCGGCCGCTCTCGCGCCACAGGTCGGCCAGCTGCAGGGTGGGCATCAGCAGTTCGACCGCGCCGGCGCGGACCTGCTCCTCGCGCACGATCTGCTCGATCTTCCTGAGCACCCGCAGGCCCAGCGGCAGCCAGGCGTAGATGCCGGCGGCCTCCTGTTTGATCAGGCCGGCGCGCAGCATCAGCTGGTGCGAGACGATCTGGGCGTCCGAAGGCGCCTCTTTCAGCGTGGGCAGGAAGTAGCGCGACAGGCGCATGGTCGGGAATCCGGGCAGGCGGGGAGTGGGCCGCCAGCTTTAGCCGGGAGGACGGGGCGAAAGCTAGGCCGCCCTCACCTCAGGGCCGGCAACGGCAGCCAGCCCGTGCCGATGAGGACCATGATGACCGCCCAGACGATGGCCGAGACCCAGGTCGTGGTGAGAAATTTCCGCTTCAGGTCCGGGTTCGCCGGGGCGCCCCACTGGGCCCCGTCCGTGGGGCGCTCCTGGTCCCGCTGGTTCATGCCCAGGGGCAGGATGGCGAACAGGACGGTCCACCAGCAGGTGATGTAGATGGCCGCCATGGTGATCCGGCCGATGGGGAAGTCCATCAATGCGCTCCGTCTTTCGGCGTTTCCATCAGTTCGACCAGCACGCCGCCCATGTCCTTCGGGTGCAGGAAGAGGATCGGCGTGCCGTGGGCGCCGAGGCGCGGCTCGCCGGTCCCGAGAAGGGTCGCGCCCTTCGCCCTCAGGGCGTCGCGGGCGGCGAGGATGTCCTCGACCTCGAAACAGACGTGGTGCTGGCCGCCCCTGGGGTTCTTCGCAAGGAAGCCGTGGATCGGGCTGTCCTCGCCCAGCGGCTCGATCAGTTCGATCTGGCTGTTGGGCAGGTCGACGAAGCAGACCCGCACGCCCTGGGCGGGCAGGTCGAACGGCGCGTGCGCCTTCGTCGCGCCCAGCAGGTCGCGGTACAGGGCCACCGAGGCCGCGATGGAGGGGGTGGCGACCCCCACGTGATTCAGGCGTCCGATCATGCGGTCGGCCTAGCGCGCGGCGAAGGTCCTGTCGATGCGACCGGTCAGTCCAGGTCGCAGTCGGCGCCGAAGCCCGGGGCCCGCAGCGCCAGCAGCATGGTCGACCGCCGCCGCTCGGACATCTCGCCCGCCGCCTGCAGGATGCAGCCGACCACGGTGTTGGAGTTGGGCGCCAGCAGGCCGTAGGTGATCTCCGACGCCTCCAGGCGCCGGCGCGCGGCGTCGAGCCGCCGCAGCATGCCGTCGACGTCGTCGCCGCCGGCGGCGACGCGCGTCAGCTCGTGCAGCGCCTGCCCCGAGCCGGGAAAGTCGTAGGCGCCGGGCGCATAGGGCGTCAGCACCGCCCGCAGCCGGTCGGCACCGCCGCCGGCGCCCAGCTTCTCTCCGGTGCTGGCCGAGAAGACGACGGCCGGTCCGGTCTCCGGCACGATCAGAACGTAGGCGTGCCGCGGGAAGAGCAGATAGTGGGCCAGATATTTGGTCACCGGCACGAACGGCAGGCCGTCCGGCCCGAGGGCGTGGGCCCCGACGTAGACGCCGACCGGCAGGGTGCGGGCGTCCACCCTGCCCCACCGTCGCACGATGTGGTCGGCCAGCACGTGGTCGAAGAGGAATTCGTCGTCGGCGGCCTGGGCCTCGAGGTGGGCGCGGATCTCGGCCGCCTCGGGCCGGTCGCCCAGTTCGGGCCAGGTCCGGGACAGGGCGCGGTCGCCGGGCGGTCGCCCGGGCGGCGGGCTGTGCCACAGGGCGACCAGTTCGTGCCGCATGCGCTCCAGCGGTTCGTCGCCGCGGAAGGTCGACAGGCTGAGCGCGAGGTTGGCCGCGGCGAACAGGCCGACCAGCCCGGCCGTCGCCTGGGCGGCGATGACGGCGGCGCGCCGCCATCCGGTGACGGGGTGTTTGGCATGGCGGACGCGCGTGACCAGCCGGTCGGCCAGATCCCGCGCGCGCCGCCGCACGGTCACAGCCTGAGCACGATGGTCTCGACGATCGGTCGCCGATCCCAGATGTACTGGCTCGCCTTCTTCAGCGTGCGCGCGACGGCCTGTTCGACGACCATCTCGTCCTCCAGCGCCTCGCCCTTCAGCTTGCGGACGGCCTGTTCGACGCGCTCGGCCATGTCGTCGAGGATGTCGCCCAGAGGGCGGTCGGCGTCGCCGGGGAGGCCGAGGCCGCGCACGTCGATGTCGCTGACGATCTTGCCGCGCTTGTCGAGGGCGAAGCTGACGATCAGCACGCCGTTGGACGCGGCGTGGCGGCGCTCGCGCAGGGCCTCGCCCGCCTCCTCGACCAGCATGCCGCCGTCGACGAACAGTCGGGCCGAGGGGACCTCGTCGATGATGACGGCGGGTCCGGGCGCGAGACGCACCATGTCGCCGTCGCGCGGGGTGACCGTCTGCGGCACCTGCATGTCCTTGGCCAGCAGGGCGTGTTCGGCGATGTGGCGGCGCATGCCGTGGGTCGGCACCGCGATCTGCGGCCGGACCCACTGGTACATCAGCTTCAGCTCGTCGCGGCACGGGTGGCCGGAGACGTGGATGCCGGGGTGGTCCTTGTCGGTGTAGATGCGCACGCCGCGCTCCGACAGGCGGTCCTGCAGGCGGCCGATCGGCACCTCGTTGCCGGGGATGATCCGCGACGAGAAGATGCAGTGGTCGCCCGCCCCCAGCTTGATGAAGGGGTGGCTGCCGTCGGCCACGCGCGACAGGGCGGCGCGCGGCTCGCCCTGGCTGCCGGTGCAGAGATACAGGATCTCGTCGGCGGGCCAGATGCGCGCCTCCTGCTCGGTCAGGAAGGGCTTCACGTCGGCCAGCATGCCGACCGACTTGGCCGCGGCGGTGATGCGGTGCATGGAGCGCCCGGCCAGGGCGACGCGGCGGCCGGCCTTTTCGGCGGCGTGGATGACGCTGTCCATGCGCGCCACGTTGGAGGCGAAGCAGCCGACGGCCACGCGCCCCTTCAGATCCGCAATCAGTTCGGCCAGCGCCGTGCGCACCCCGCCCTCGGAGCCGGCGATGCCGTCCTGGAAGACGTTGGTGGAGTCGCAGACCATGGCCAGGACGCCCTCGTCGCCCAGCCGCTTCAGGCCCTCGATGTCGGTGTTCGACCCCAGGACGGGATCGTCGTCCAGCTTCCAGTCGCCGGTGTGGAAGACCGTGCCCAGGGGCGTCTTGATGGCCAGGCCGCTGGGCTCGGCGATCGAGTGGGTCATGGTGACCATCTCGATGTGGAACGGTCCCAGATCGATCGTGCCGCCGACCGGCACGATGTGGATCGGCGCGTCGTCGATGCCGGCGTCGCGCAGCTTCTCGCGCACCAGATAGCCGGTGAAGGGGGTGGCGTAGAGCGGCGCCTTCAGCCGCGGCCACAGCCAGGCCAGGCCGCCGATGTGGTCCTCGTGCGCGTGCGTCAGCACGATGCCGAGGATGGTCTCGCCCTCCAGCGCGGTCGGATCGGGCACGATGATGTCCACGCCCGGCGTCGTCAGGTCGCCGAAGGTCACGCCGACGTCGACGATGATCCATTTGCGGTCATGCGCCGGGCCGAAGCCGTAGGCGTTGAAATTCATGCCGATCTCGTTCGACCCACCCAGCGGCAGGAAGACGAGTTCGTCGTTTTTTGTTTTTGTCATGCGCCCATGTGGGTGTTGCGTCGGTGAATTTCGAGGAGGCCGCGGATGGTCAGGTCGGAATCGAAGACGTCGACGGCGTCGGTGGCGCCCTCGAACAGGCTGGCGACCCCGCCGGTGCCGATGACGGTCATGGGACGCGCCCACTCCGCCTTGATGCGCGCCACCAGCCCCTCGATCAGGGCGACGTAGCCCCAGAAGACGCCGGACTGCATGTTCGACACCGTGTCCTTGCCGATCACCCGGTCCGGCTTCTGGATGGCGATGCGCGGCAGCATGGCGGCCGCCTCGTGCAGGGCCTGGAGGCTGAGGTTGATGCCCGGGGCGATGACCCCGCCCTCGAAGGCGCCGTCGGCGGCGACCACGTCGAAGGTGGTGGCCGTGCCGCTGTCGATGACGATCAGGTCGCCGGGATATTTCAGATGGGCGCCCACGGCGTTGACCAGACGGTCGGCGCCCGCCTCGGTCGGCTTGAGGATGCGCGCCTGGATGCCGAGGTCGACGCCGGGGTCGCCGATGACCAGCGGCTCGGCGTTCAGCCAGCGACGCGACAGGTTGCGCAGGTTGAAGATCGACTGCGGCACGACCGACGAGATGATGCAGGTCGTCAACGCGCCCAGCGACAGACCCCGCATGCCCAGCAGCTGGGCCAGCCAGACGGCGTATTCGTCGGCCGTGCGGGTGCTTTCGGTGGCCGTGCGCCACTGGGCGATCCAGTCGGCGCCGTCGTGGACGGCGAACAGGGTGTTGGTGTTGCCTTGCTCAATGGCCAGAAGCATCAGGCATTCTCCCCGAAGAAGACGTCGCCCGCGGATATCAGCCTGAGGCTCCCGTCCGCCAGCCGCAGGCGCAGGGCGCCGTCGTCGGCCAGACCTTCGGCCAGACCCTCGACGGTTTCGTGACCGAGGCGCGCGACGGCCGGGCCGCCCAGCCCCTGGGCGCGCGCCGACCAGGCGTCGCGGAGGGGGGCGAAGCCGTAGCGCTCCCACCGCTCCCACCAGGCGTCGAAGGCCTGGGCCAGCAGGTCCAGCGCGGCGTCGCGGGAGGGGGCGTAGGCCAGATCGGGCCGCAGCGCCTGCGCCACGGCGATCGCCGGGCGCTCCACCGCGTCGGGCGCGTGGGCCAGGTTCACGCCGATGCCGACCGCCAGCCACAGGCCTCCCGTCGGATGGGCGCCGGATTCCAGCAGGATGCCGCAGGCCTTCTTCCCGTCGATCAGGACGTCGTTGGGCCATTTGATGCGGACGCGATCGGGCTCGACGAAGGCGGCGATCAGCTCATGCGCGGCCAGCGCCGCGACGAAGGTGACCTGCGCGGCCTCGGCCGGCGGACGGCGCGTCACGGCCAGCAGGGTGGCGGCCAGATTGCCCGTCTCGCTGGACCAGACCCGGCCGCGCCGGCCCCGCCCCGCGGTCTGCCGGCGCGCGGTGATCCAGACGGGGGCCAGCCGGCCGGCTTCGGCCAGACGCCGCGCCTCGGCATTGGTGGAGTCGACCTCGTCGAGACGCAGGATCTCGACCTGCGACGCCGTCATCCGGCCGCGCCGTAGCCCCCGGCCGCGATCCGGGTCAGCGGCTCAAGCCAGGTCAGGCCGACGATCACCAGCGGAAAGGCGAAGGCGGCCGAGGCCAGGGCGATGGTCCGGGCCTCGATCGGGGCCCTGTCGGTGGCCTCCACCCCTTCCGGGGCCGGGTCGAACCACATCAGCTTGATGATGCGCAGATAGTAGAAGGCGGCCACGACCGAGGCGACCAGACCGGCGGCGGCGACCTGCCAGTAGCCGGCGTCGGCGGCCGCGCCGAAGACGTAGTACTTGCCCCAGAAGCCCGAGAAGGGCGGCATGCCCAGCACCGACAGCGACAGCACCGTCAGGGCGATGGTGGTGACCGGCCGGTCCTTTTTCAGCCCCGCCAGATCGGCGATGCGCCGGATCGGGCGGCCGCCGCGCGACAGGCTGAGAAGGATGGCGAAGAAGCCGAACTGGTCGATGACGTACAGCGTCATGAACATCAGCATGGCCTGGACGCCCGCCTCGGTGCCGGCCGTGATGCCCAGCAGGGCGTAGCCGATGTTGGCGATCGACGAATAGGCCAGCAGGCGCTGCAGATCCTTCTGCGCCAGACCGCCGAAGGCGCCGACCGCGAACGAGATCAGCGAGATCAGCACCAGCACCTGGGCCCACTGGTCGTGGATGCCGCCGAAGCCCTGGTCCAGCGCCCGGGCGATGAGCACCATGGCCGCCAGCTTGGGGGCCGTGGCGAACAGGGCCACGACCGGCGTCGGCGCGCCCTCGTAGACGTCGGGCGTCCACATGTGGAACGGCGCGGCGGAGACCTTGAAGGCCAGGCCGCAGATCAGGAACACGAGGCCGAAGATCAGGCCCGGGCCGGGGTCGGCCGAGGCGACGGCGGCGATGTCCTCGAACCGCATCGAGCCGGTGAAGCCGTAGACCAGGCTGGCCCCGTACAGCAGCAGGCCCGACGACAGGGCCCCGAGCACGAAATACTTCAGCCCCGCCTCGGACGCCTTCAGGTCGTCGCGGTGGAAGGCGGCCAGCACATACAGCGCCAGCGAGTGCAGCTCGATGCCGACGTAGAGCGAGATCAGGTCGCCCGACGAGGCCATCATTGCCATGCCGACCGAGGCCAGCACGATCAGGATCGGCAGTTCGAACCGCGCGATGCGCTGGCGGTGCATCCAGCCGTCGGCCAGAACGATGGCCACGGCCGAGCACAGGAAGATGGCGATCTTGGCGAAGACGGCCAGCCGGTCGGAGACGAAGGCGCCGTCGAAGGCGACGCCCAGCGGCGAGGTGGCGGCCACGGCCGAGGCCGCGATCAGCAGGCCGACCGACAGGATCGAGATCAGCCGCGCCGACTTCTCGCCGAGGAAGGCGCCCAGCATCAGCAGGACCAAGGCCCCGATGGCCAGGGTCAGTTCGGAAGCCGCGATCTGCAGCGCGCCGTTGAGGTCCATCATCATCTCAGCCCCCGATCGCGGCGCGATAGGCGCTGGTCACGCCTTCGACCGACGCGGCGGTCACATCCAGAACGAGGCCGGGCTGGACGCCCAGCCACAGGGTGCCGACGATCAGCGGCACGAAGATCACCAGTTCGCGGCGGTCGATGTCGGCGATCGCCTTCAGCGCCGGGTTGGTGATCTCGCCGAACATGACGTTGCGGTACAGGGTCAGGGCGTAGACCGCCGAGAAGATCACGCCCGAGGCGGCGAACAGGGCGGCCCAGGTCGAGACCTCATAGACCGCCGTCATGGTCAGGATCTCGCCGATGAAGCCCGAGGTGCCCGGCAGGCCGACGTTGGCCATGGTGAACATCAGGAAGATGGCGGCGAACCACGGCATCCGGCTGGTGAGGCCGCCGTAGAAGGCGATCTCGCGGGTGTGCATGCGGTCGTAGACCACGCCGACGCAGAGGAAGAGCGCGCCCGAGATCAGGCCGTGGCTGAGCATCTGGAACACCGCGCCCTGCACGCCCTGCGCGTTGCCGGCGAAGATGCCCATGGTGACGAAGCCCATGTGGGCGACCGAGGAATAGGCGATCAGCTTCTTGATGTCGGTCTGCCGGAAGGCGACCAGCGAGGTGTAGACGATGGCGATCACCGACAGGGCGAAGACCAGCGGCGCGAACTGCTGCGAGGCCAGCGGGAACATGGGCAGGTTGAACAGGATGAAGCCGTAGCCGCCCAGCTTCAGCAGGATGCCGGCCAGGATGACCGACCCCGCGGTGGGCGCCTGGACGTGGGCGTCGGGCAGCCAGGTGTGCACCGGCCACATCGGCATCTTCACCGCGAAGGAGGCGAAGAAGGCCAGCCACAGCAGCGGCTGGGCCTGGGCCGAGAAGGCGTACTCCTTGAGCGCCGGGATGCTGGTGGTGCCCGCCTCGAAGGCCATCCACAGCATGGCCAGCAGCATCAGGACGGAGCCGAGCAGGGTGTAGAGGAAGAATTTGTACGCCGCGTAGATGCGGTTCGCCCCGCCCCACACCCCGATGATGATGAACATCGGCACCAGGGTGCCTTCGAAGAAGATGTAGAAGAGGAACAGGTCCAGCGCCGTGAACACGCCGATGACCAGCGTCTCCAGCACCAGGAAGGCGATCATGTAGTCGACGACGCGGTCCTTGATCGTGGTCCAGCTGGCCAGGATGCAGATCGGCATCAAAAAGGCGGTCAGCAGGACGAACAGGATCGAGACCCCATCCACGCCCAGATGGTACTGGGCCGCGCGGAACCACTCATAGCGTTCCACGAACTGGTAGGCGGCGTTCGACGGGTCGAAGATCGCCATCAGCCAGCCGGCGACGGCCAGCGTCGCCAGGGTCGTGCCCAGGGCGATCCAGCGCGCGGCGGCGGCGGCCCCCTCCCCCTTCGCGGCGAAGCGCGCGAGCAGGATCAGGGCGGCGCCGACCAGCGGCAGGAAGGTGACGAGGCTGAGGATGTGATCGGTCACGGCCATGGGCTCAGGCTCCGAAGGTCGCGATGACGAAGGCCAGCAGGCCCGCCACGCCCAGGAGCATCACGAAGGCATAGTGGTAGACGTAGCCGGACTGGATCTTGCCCAGGCGGGCGGCCGACTTCAGCGAGGCCCAGGCCGCGCCGTTGGGGCCCAGTCCGTCGATGATCTTCACGTCGCCGACCTTCCAGAACAGGTCGCCCAGCGCCCTGGCGCCCTTGACGAAGACCACGTCGTACAGCTCATCGAAGTACCACTTGTTGTAGAGGAAGCTCCACAGCGGACCTTTGGCCTCCGCCATCCGCTTCGCCAGCCCCTCGCGCAGGACGTAGTAGTAGAGGGCGAAGGCCGCGCCGATCAGGGTGACGACCAGAGGGGCCCACTTCACCCATTTCGGCACCTCGTGGCTGTCGTGCAGCACGTGGTTGTCGGCGCCGGAGAAGATGGCCCCGCGCCAGAACTCGCCCTCGTGATGGCCGATGAACCACGGCGCGAAGACGAAGCCGGCGGCGACGGCACCGAGCGCCAGCAGGATCAGCGGCACCAGCATGACCGGCGGGCTCTCGTGCGGATGCAGCGGGCCGTGGTGGTGATGATCGTCGTGGGCATGGTCGTCGTGGGCGTCGGGCAGCGGCTCGGCGTGCGTCTCCAGCTGGGCGTCCGAGGCGTGATCGTCATGGCCGTGGGCGTGGGCGGCGTGCGCCTCTTCGGTCCACTGCGGCCTGTTGTGGAAGGTCATGAAGATCAGACGCCACGAGTAGTAGCTGGTCAGCGCCGCGGCCAGCAGGCCGACGATGAAGGCGAAATAGCCCGCGGGCGAATGGCCGGTCGTGGCCGCCGCATAGGCGCTCTCGATGATCGAGTCCTTGGAGTAGAAGCCCGCGAAGCCGCCGATCTCGGGGATGCCCAGGCCGGTGATGGCGATCGTGCCGATCATCATCACGGCATAGGTCACGGGCAGCAGCTTCCACAGCCCGCCCATCTTCCGCATGTCCTGCTCGTGATGCATGCCGTGGATCACGGAGCCCGCGCCGAGGAACAGCAGCGCCTTGAAGAAGGCGTGGGTGAACAGGTGGAACATGGCGGATTCGTAGACGCCCACGCCCGCCGCGAAGAACATGTAGCCCAGCTGCGAACAGGTCGAATAGGCGATGACCCGCTTGATGTCGTTCTGCATCAGACCGACCGTCGCGGCGAACAGGGCCGTGACCGCGCCGACGATGGCGATGATGAGCGAGGCGACCGGCGCATACTCGTAGATCGGGCTCAGCAGGCAGACCATGTAGACGCCGGCGGTGACCATGGTCGCCGCGTGGATCAGGGCCGACACCGGCGTCGGGCCCTCCATGGCGTCGGGCAGCCAGGTGTGCAGGAAGAACTGCGCCGACTTGCCCATGGCGCCGACGAACAGCAGGGCGCCCGCCAGATCCAGCGCCGACCAGGTGTGGCCCAGGAAGTCCCAGCCGCGCCCTTCCCAGGCGGCGATCTGGGGGAACAGCTCGGCGAACTGGATCGTGCCGAACATCCAGAAGACGGTGATGATGCCCAGCGCGAAGCCGAAGTCGCCGACGCGGTTGACCACGAAGGCCTTGATGGCGGCGGCGGACGCGGTGGGCTTCTTGTACCAGAAGCCGATCAGCAGATAGGACGCCAGGCCCACGCCTTCCCAGCCGAAGAACAGCTGCATGAAGTCGGCGGCGGTGACCAGCGCCAGCATGGCGAAGGTGAACAGCGACAGATAGGCGAAGAACCGCGGCTTGCTGTCGTCCTCGGCCATGTAGCCCCAGGAATACAGGTGGACCAGCGACGACACGCTGGTGACCACGACCAGCATCACCGCCGACAGGGCGTCGATGCGGATGGCCCAGTTCGACTGGAAGTCGCCGACGTTGATGAAGGGTGCGATCTGGACCGTGAAGGCCTCCAGCCCGAACCAGGTGTGCTGGACGAAGACCGTCCAGGCCACGGCGCACGAGGCGAACAGCAGGCCCGTGGTGACGGTCTGCGACGCGACGTTGCCAATGCGGCGGCCGAACAGGCCGGCGATCGCGGCGCCGAGCAGCGGGGCGAAGACGCCCAGGATGACGAGAAGCTGCAGGTCCACGATCAGCCCTTCATCACCGAGGCGTCGTCCACGGCGATGTCGCCGCGGTTGCGGAAGAAGGTCACCAGGATGGCCAGGCCGACGGCGGCCTCGGCGGCGGCGACGGTCAGCACGAACATGGCCATGATCTGCCCCGACACCTCGTTCAGGTGGGTCGAGAAGGCGACGAAGTTGATGTTCACCGCCAGCAGGATCAGCTCGATCGACATCAGGATGATGATGATGTTCTTGCGGTTCACGAAGATGCCGAACACGCCGATGGTGAACAGGATGGCGGCGACCGCCAGATAGTGGGCCAGGGTGACGACCATCAGCGCAGATCCTCCGGGTTCAGGCCCGAGCCGGTCTCGATGGACTTCAGCTCCATGGCCTTCTTGGCGTCGCGGCCGACCTGGGTCGCCACCTGCTGCCGCTTGATGCCCGGCTTGTGCCGCAGCGTCAGGGTGATGGCCCCGATCATGGCGATCAGCAGCACGATGCCGGCCGCCTGGAAGAAGTAGACGTAGTCCGTGTAGAGCACCCGGCCGATGGCCTCGATGTTGGTGCGGTCGGCCGTGGCCACCGCCGGGCCGACGGCGTCCGCCGCCGCGCCGCCGTTGGCCACCGTCACGGTGATGACGATCATCTCGGCCAGCAGGACCGCCGCCACGATGGCGGCCAGCGGGAAGTATTTGGCGAAGCCCTCGCGCAGCTTCACGAAGTCGACGTCCAGCATCATGACGACGAACAGGAACAGCACCGCCACGGCGCCGACGTAGACGACGACCAGCAGCATGGCCAGGAACTCGGCCCCCAGCAGCACGAACAGGCCGGCGGCCGAGAAGAAGCTGAGGATCAGCCACAGGACGGAGTGCACCGGGTTGCGCGCGGTCACGACCAGCAGGGCCGAGACCACGGTCACCGCGGCCAGCAGATAGAAGGCGATGCCGGCGATCACGTCCGAGCTCCACGGTTCAGGGGCGCGCGCGAGTCGGTGCGCCCCGCGATGCGGCGCCCTTCTAGCGCCGGGGTTCCGGCGGCGACAAGGCTGATCACCGCCCGGATCAACGCCATGACGCGTCCATCTCCAGGTTCTTGGCGATCTGCCGTTCCCAGCGGTCGCCGTTATCCAGCAGGCGGGCCTTGTCGTAGTACAGCTCCTCGCGCGTCTCGGTGGCGAACTCGCTGTTGGGGCCCTCGACGATGGCGTCCACCGGGCAGGCCTCCTGGCACAGGCCGCAGTAGATGCATTTCACCATGTCGATGTCGTAGCGGGTCGTGCGGCGGCTGCCGTCCTCGCGCGGCTCGGCCTCGATGGTGATGGCCTGGGCCGGGCAGATGGCCTCGCACAGCTTGCAGGCGATGCAGCGCTCTTCGCCGTTGGCATAGCGGCGCAGGGCGTGCTCGCCGCGGAAGCGCGGCGACTGCGGGCCGCGCTCGAACGGATAGTTCACCGTCATCTTCGGGCGCAGCAGGTGCTTGAACGTCAGGAAGAAGGCGCCGACGACGTCGACCAGCAGGGCGCCGCGCAGGGTCTGGCTCACGCGGGCGATCATCGGGTCGATCCTTGGGTCATCAGGGTCAGGGTCATCGTCGTCAGTTCCGCGGGCAGGCTGGCATGTCGCGGTCGTAGTCGCGGTCGGCGTTGCGGTTGGCCGCGGCCTGGCACCGACGGTCCTGTTCGGCCTGCCGGTCGGCGCGCTCCACCCGCTGCTGGGCGGTCTCGTTCGGGGTCGGCGTGATTTCGCGCGGCCAGGTGCAGGCAGCCGACGTCAGGGCCAGTGAGAGGATCAGAACGCGGCTCATATCAGGCCCGCCTCCGTGGCAACCCGCCAGCCGGACACCAGCGCCACGGCGACCAGCGAGGTTGGCAGGAAGATCTTCCAGCCCAGACGCATCAGCTGGTCGTAGCGATAGCGGGGCACGAAGGCCTTCACCATGGCGATCATGAAGAACCAGAAGACGATCTTGACCGAGAAGACCAGCAGATAGAACAGGTTGGCCAGCCACTGCGGCCAGTCCGGCAGGCCGATCAGGGCGACGTCGAAGCCCGGATTCCAGCCGCCGAAGAACAGCAGGCTGATCATGGCGCACATGAAGACGATGTTGACGTACTCGCCCATCATGAACAGCAGGTACGGCGTGGAGCTGTATTCGACCTGATAGCCGGCCACGAGCTCGGACTCGGCCTCGGGCAGGTCGAACGGCGGGCGGTTGGTCTCGGCCAGCGCCGAGACGAAGAAGATGATCGCCATCGGGAACATGATGAGGATCAGGGGCCAGGTCCCCTCCCCGCCGCCGAAGGCGAACCAGTTCCAGATCCAGCCCTCCTGTTCGGTGACGATGGTCGTCAGGTTCATGGTCCCGGCCAGCAGGATCACGTTGATGATCACCAGGCCGATCGAGACCTCGTAGGACACCATCTGCGCCGCGGACCGCAGCGACCCCAGGAAGGGATATTTCGAGTTCGAGGCCCAGCCGCCCATGATGATGCCGTAGACGCCCAGCGAGCTGATGGCGAAGACGTACAGGATGCCGACGTTCAGGTCGGAGATGACCCAGCCCGGGGCGAACGGGATCACCGCCCAGGCGCCGAAGGCCACGATCACCGTCAGGACGGGCGCCAGCAGGAACACCGCCTTGTCCGCCCCGGCCGGGACGACGACCTCCTTCAGCACGAATTTGAAGAAGTCGGCGAAGGACTGAAGCAGGCCGAAGGGGCCGACCACGTTCGGGCCTTTGCGCATCTGCACGCCCGCCCAGATCTTGCGGTCGGCCAGCAGCAGGAAGGCCACGGCCAGCAGCACGCCGATGGCCACCAGCAGGATCGCGCCCACGGTGCCCAGGGTCCAGCCGAGGGGAGAAGTCCAGAAGTCGGTCATGCTCTCACTCCGCCGCCAGGGCCAGGCGGCCGCCGACGCGGCGCGCCGACAGTTCGGCCATGGTCGGGCTGGCGCGGCCGAGGGGGTTGGCCAGATAGGGGTCGCGGACCTGGCTGCGGAACGGCACGTCCTCCAGGTCGCCGGCGCGGCCCAGTTTCGCCGGGTCGAAGGCGGCGGGGACAGGCTTCCAGTCCAGCTGGCCGAAGGTCGGATGGGCGGCGATCAGCTTTTCGCGCAGCTGGGTCAGGCTGTCGTACGGCAGGGTCTGGCCGACGCGCTCGGACAGGGCGCGCAGGATGGCCCAGTCCTCCTTGGCCTCGCCCTTGGGGAAGACGGCCCGCTCGGCCATCTGCACCCGGCCCTCGGTGTTGACGTAGAGGCCCGACTTCTCGGTGAAGGCGGCGCCCGGCAGGATCACGTCGGCGCCGTGCGCGCCGCGGTCGCCGTGGCTGCCCAGATAGATCTTGAAGGCCTTGCTGGCCGAGGCGTCGATCTCGTCGGCGCCCAGCAGGAACAGCACGTCCAGCGCGCCCGTCTTGACCATGTCGGTCGCCGACAGGCCGCCGTCGGCGGGGATGAAGCCCAGGTCCAGGCCGCCCACCCGCGCCGCGGCGTGGTGCAGGACGTTGAAGCCGTTCCAGCCGTCGCGGATCACGCCGGCCTTGGCCGCCAGCTTGCCGATCAGGTTCAGCGCCGCCGGGCCGTTCGCGCCGGACACCGCGCCGGCGCCCACCACGATCGCCGGCCGCTGGGCCGTGGCCAGGGCGTCGATCGCCGCCTTCGGCACGCGCGACAGGATGCGCGAGGTGTGGCCGATCAGGTCGTAGTCGTAGGTCAGATCGACGCGCTCGCCGATCAGGGCGATCTGGGTAGTCCCGGCCAGCCAGCCCTTGCGCAGCCGCGCATTCAGGATCGGCGCCTCGAGGCGCGGGTTGGTGCCGATCAGCAGCACGGCGTCCGCCTGCTCGATGCCGGCGATGCCCGAGTTGAACAGCCATCCCTCGCGCGGGCCGTGGCCCAGGGCCGAGCCGTCCTGGCGGCAGTCGGTGTGCGGCGAGCCCAGGGCGCGGAACAGGTCCAGCGCCGCCTTCATCGACTCGGCGTCCTGCAGGTCGCCGGCGATCACGCCGATGCGGTCGGCGGCGGCCGCCTTGATCGCCGAGGCCGCGGCGTCCAGCGCCTCGTCCCAGGTCGCCTGGACCAGCCTGCCGTCCCGGCGCACCCACGGCCGGTCCAGCCGGCGGTGCTTCAGCCCGTCGACGGCGTAGCGCGACGCGTCCGACAGCCACTCCTCGTTGATGCCCTCATGCACGCGCGGCAGGGCGCGCATGACCTCGGCGCCCTTGGCGTCGATGCGGATGGCCGAGCCCAGACCGTCCATGACGTCGATGGTCTCGGTCTTCTTCAGCTCCCACGGCCGGTAGTGGTACTGCCACGGCCGATGCGTCAGGGCGCCCACGGGGCACAGGTCGTTGACGTTGCCCGACAGCTCGCTGTCGACGGCCTTTTCCAGATAGGTCGTGATCTCGGCGTCCTCGCCGCGCGAGATCATGCCGATGTCGGGAACGCCGGCCACCTCGGTGATGAACCTCACGCAGCGGGTGCACTGGATGCACCGCGTCATGAAGGTCTTGATGGTCGGACCCATGTGCTTTTCTTCGACGGCCCGCTTGTTCTCCGCATAGCGGGAGCCGTCGCGGCCATAGCCCATGGCTTGGTCCTGCAGGTCGCACTCGCCGCCCTGGTCGCAGATCGGGCAGTCCAGCGGGTGGTTGATGAGCAGGAACTCCATCACCCCTTCGCGCGCCTTCTTCACCATCGGCGTGTCGGTGAAGATCTCCTGGCCGTCGGCGGCCGGCAGGGCGCAGCTGGCCTGCGGCTTGGGCGGTCCGGGCTTCACCTCGACGAGGCACATGCGGCAATTGCCGGCGATCGACAAACGCTCATGGTAGCAGAAGCGCGGGATCTCATGGCCCGCGCGCTCGGCGACCTGGAGCACGGTCATGCCGGGCTCGAACTCGGTCTCGATGCCATTGACCTTGGCGACGGGCATCAGGCGGCCTCTTCTTCGGGTTCGGCGGCGACGGGGAAGGTCTCGGCGGAGACGGCGCCGTCGGGCAGGGTCGTCGTGACGGTGATCCCGCGCTCCATGACGGTGAAGCGCACCAGCGGATCGCCCGCCTGGTTCATCCAGCGGTTCTGGTCCTCGTCCGGGCGGTCGAGCGGCTTCCAGATGATCATGTCGCCGTCGACGCGGCACTGGGCCCGGCGTTCGCCGCCGTCCACCGGGGCGCGCCAGGTGGCGTCGACGATGCCCTCGCGGACGCCGGCGATGGTGACGGCCGCCAGCTGCTGGCCGTGGATCGCGGCCACGCCGGCGCGGCAGACCTGACGCAGGCGCGCCTCGGTCAGGGCGACCGGCGCGGGGGCCGTGCCGTCCTTGGCGGGCGGCGGCGGCGCGGCGGGCGGGGCCTCGGCCTTCTCCTCGCGACCGCAGGCGGCCAGAGACAGGGTGGCCAGCAGGATGACGGACAGGGCGCGCATCATTCGGCCGCCACGGCGTGGCCGGCGAAGTTGGCGCGGCGGCTGCGGTAGGAGGCGATGCGGTCCTCGATCTCGTGGCGGAAGTGGCGGATCAGCCCCTGGACCGGCCAGGCCGCGGCGTCGCCCAGGGCGCAGATGGTGTGGCCCTCGACCTGGCCGGCGACATCCAGCAGCAGGTCGATCTCGGACGGGTCGGCCTCGCCCACGGCCATGCGTTCGAGCACGCGCCACATCCAGCCGGTGCCCTCGCGGCACGGCGTGCACTGGCCGCAGCTCTCGTGCTTGTAGAAATAGCTGATGCGGGCGATGGCGCGGACCAGGTCGGTCGACTGGTCCATGACGATGACCGCCGCCGTGCCCAGGCCCGAGCGCATGTCGCGCAGGCTGTCGAAGTCCATCAGGGCGACCTCGGCCATGTCGCGCGTGATCAGCGGCACCGAGGAGCCGCCCGGGATCACGGCCTTCAGATTGTCCCAGCCGCCGCGCACGCCGCCGCAGTGCTCTTCCAGCAGCTGCTTCAGCGGGATCGACATGGCCTCCTCGACGTTGCACGGGCGGTTCACGTGGCCCGAGATCGTCATCAGCTTGGTGCCGGTGTTGTTCGGCCGGCCGAAGCCCGCGAACCAGTCCGCCCCGCGACGCAGGATGGTGCCGACGACGGCGATCGACTCGACGTTGTTCACCGTGGTCGGGCAGCCGTACAGGCCGGCGCCGGCCGGGAACGGCGGCTTCAGACGCGGCTGGCCCTTCTTGCCCTCAAGCGACTCCAGCAGGGCCGTCTCTTCGCCGCAGATGTAGGCCCCGGCACCGTGGTGGATGTAGACGTCGAAGTCCCAGCCGTGGACGTTGTTCTTGCCGATGAGCTTGGCCTCATAGGCCTGGGCGACCGCCGCCTCCATCCGCTCGCGCTCGAAGACGTACTCGCCGCGCAGATAGATGTAGCAGGCGTGGGCCTGCATGGCGAAGCTGGCGATCAGGCAGCCTTCGATCAGCAGTTGCGGATCGTGCCGCATGATCTCCCGGTCCTTGGCGGTCCCGGGTTCGGATTCGTCGGCGTTGACGACCAGATAGTGCGGCCGGTCCCCGCGCAGCTCCTTGGGCATGAAGGACCACTTCAGCCCGGTCGAGAAGCCGGCGCCGCCGCGGCCGCGCAGGCCCGAGTTCTTGACGTTGGTGATGATCCAGTCCCGACCGAGGTCGAGCATGTCCTTGGTGGCGTTCCACGCGCCGCGCGCCTTCGCCCCTTCCAGGGTCCAGTCCTGGAGCCCGTACAGGTTGGTGAAGATGCGGTCCTTGTCTTCCAGCAGGCCGATCATCGGGACGCCCTTCCTTCCGCCGCCGCCGCCGGAACGCGGGCGCGACAGTTCGCTGCGCCGGTCGCGCGGGTCGCGCTCGGGGCGCGTCGGGGTCTGGGGGCCGGGCGTCGGTGCATTTCGATCAGGAGCATTCTTGGACTGCGGTGAAGGAGCCGGCGCGGCCGGCGACGGGGGCGGCTCCGCGCGGGCCTGCGCCGCGCCCAGCCCCATGGAGGCGACCCCCGCCAGATTGGCCAGGGCGACCCCGGCCGCCCGGGCGCCGCGCGCCAGCCGCGCCGAGGTCTTCGAACCGTTGTTTCGCGACTTCATGATCGGGCCCCCACCCGGTCCGCATCGACCGCCGTTGCGGTTTTGACGCGAGAAGCTGACGAATCTGCGACGCGCCGGTCATTGCGACCCTTCCGTCTCGCGCATCCGCCGCCGGTGATGGCGCGTGCGCATGAAGATGGCGGCCAGCATCAGGGCCCAGCCGGCGGCGAGAGCGGCGTAGCCGCCCCACTGCACGGCCTGGGCCGCCCCGCCCGCCTGCGGCGACGCATAGACGGCGATCGCCCCCAGCACCACCAGGGCGAAGCCGGCCAGGCGCGGCGTGCGCGCGACGGCGCGCAGCTCGGCCCGATAGGCGGCCACGCCCGCGTCGGTGCTGAAGTCCGGCTTCGTCATGCCTTCACCGGCTCGGAATTCGGCAGCTTCTTGATCGGCTCGGCGGCCGAGCCGTCATAGAGCGAGGGATCGGTCAGGGTCAGGGCCCCGCCCTCGGGGGCCGAGTTGACGCGGTCCACGCGCGGCCCCGGCTCCGGCGACTTGCCGGCGGCGAAGTCGTCGATGATCTGCTCCATGTCCTTCGCGGACAGGTCCTCGAAATAGTAGTCGTTGATCTGGGCCATCGGCGCGTTGGCGCAGGCGCCGAGGCACTCGACCTCCTGCCAGGTGAAGCGGCCGTCGGCGCTGAGCCTGTCCTTCGGCCCGATCTTCTTCTCGCAGACCTTCATCAGCTCGCCCGAGCCGCGCAGCATGCAGGGCGTCGTGCCGCAGACCTGGATGAGGGCGGTCTTCCCGACCGGCTCCAGCATGAACATGGTGTAGAAGGTCGCGACCTCCAGCACCCGGATCACCGGCATGCCCAGCAGTTCGGCGATGGACCGCATGGCGGGCTCAGAGATCCAGCCGTCCTGCTTCTGGACCAGCCACAGGATCGGGATCACCGCCGACTGACGGCGATCGCCCGGATACTTGTTGATCCACCAGTACGCCTTTTCCTTCGTCTCTTCTGAAAAGACGAAGGAATCCGGCTGGATCTTGGCGAGACGACGCACACCCATCAGACGTCCATCTCCGTGACCACGACGCCCTTGCCCATCATCTTCTTCCTGATGCTGACGATCTTCCTCTGGCCTTGCCGGCGCAGCAGGAAGCAGTGATGCACGGTCTCGCCATAGGGCGCCGTGGCCGAATAGTTCTCCAGCTCCCAGCCCTGCGAGAGCCAGGTGGTGAGCGCGCGATCGGTCATCGGTTCACGCTCATCTCGACGATGCAGCCGCCTTCGACGCGATAGACGGTCAGCCCCTCGAACGTGCCCAGCTCGCCGCCGGTGTAGGCCTCCGTCTGGGCCACCATGTCGCCGGCGGCCATGCGCTGCAGCGGGCGCATGACGTAGGGCGGGTCGATCACGAAGATGCGGGTGCCGTAGTTGGCGATCACCTGGGCGCCGGTCAGGCCCCCCTGCCCGTCGAAGACGCGCGCCTGCGGCGACAGGACGGCGCCGACGGCCGCGACGTCGCGGGCGTTGTAGGCGGCCACGAAGGCGTCGACCGTCTCGGCCGGCGTGCGCACGACCGCGCCCGGTTCGCAGACCGACAGGACCGACATCAGGGCGACGGCGATCATCGGCGTCCTCCGAACCAGCGGCCCAGACGTTCGCGCCAGATCTCCCGGTCGGCGCGGACCAGGGCCCCGGTCGCGAACGAGAACGGCGGCAGGCGCCGCGCGGCCAGGCGGCCGAGGAAGATGGCGCCGATCATCCACGGGATGCTGCGCAGATTGGCCTCGACGAAGCCGCGGCCGTCTTCCAGATAGCCCAGCCGGTAGGCGCCGCGCACCAGCGTCACCCCGGCGGCGGCGGGCGCCTGCAGCAGGGCGGACCCGATCAGAAAGCCCCCGGCTCCCAGTCGGGCGCGCCGACGCGGCGAGACGGCGAACTCGACGGCCACGCCGACGGCCAGCAGGGCGGCGAACCACCAGACCTGCGTTGCGGTGAAGAGCGGTTCCACGACGAAGGCGCTCACTGCCCCGCCTCCGCGTCCGCGAGGATCCACGACCGCGCGATGGTGCAGCCCTCGACCTGATAGATCACCACGGCGCGCATCATCTCGGTCCCGCCGACGGCGATGATCTCCTCGTCGATGACGAACGGGCCGTTGGCGATCCGCTGGCCCAGGGTCAGCGTGAACTGGCGGTTCTCGAAGCTGGAGGCGTAGCCCGCGCGCATCTCCGCATGTCCGGTCATCACCGGCGTGCCCGGGAAGTTGGAGACGACCGCGTCCGGGGCGTACATGGCGACGAACGCGTTCAGGTCGCCGGCCTGAAAGGCCTGCAACTGGCGCTCCACCACCTCCACCGGATCGCAGTCGAACATCACCGGTCCACTTCCCCGAAGACGATGTCCAGCGAGCCGAGGATGGCCGAGACGTCGGCCAGCATGTGGCCGCGGTTCATCCAGTCCATGGCCTGCAGGTGGCGGAAGCCGGGGGCCGAGATCTTGACCCGGTACGGCTTGTTGGTGCCGTCCGAGACCAGATAGATGCCGAACTCGCCCTTGGGCGCCTCGACCGCGGCGTAGACCTCGCCGACGGGCGTGCGGAAGCCCTCGGTGTACAGTTTGAAGTGGTGGATCAGGGCTTCCATCGACCGCTTCATCTCGCCGCGGCGCGGCGGGGCGATCTTGTTGTCCTCGATCATCACGGGCGCGCCGGGGCAGTTGCGCAGCCGGTGGATGCACTGCTCCATGATCCGCACCGACTGGCGCATCTCTTCCATGCGGCACAGGTACCGGTCCCAGCAGTCGCCGTTCTTGCCGACGGGCACGTCGAACTCCAGCTCGGCGTAGCACTCGTAGGGCTGGTTCCGGCGCAGGTCCCATGCCACGTCCGAACCGCGCAGCATTACGCCGGTGAAGCCCCAGGCCAGGGCCTGTTCCTTCGACACCACGCCGATGTCGACGTTGCGCTGCTTGAAGATGCGGTTCTCGGTGACGAGGGCGTCGATGTCCTTCATCGCCGCCGGGAACTCCTGGCACCAGCGGGCGATGTCGTCGATCAGTTCGCCCGGCAGGTCCTGGTGGACGCCGCCCGGACGGAAATAGTTGGCGTGCAGGCGCGCGCCGGAGGCGCGCTCGTAGAACACCATCAGCTTCTCGCGCTGCTCGAAGCCCCACAGCGGCGGCGTCAGGGCACCGACGTCCATCGCCTGGGTCGTCACGTTCAGCATGTGCGACAGGATGCGGCCGATCTCGGAGTACAGCACCCGGATCAGCTGGGCCCGGTACGGCACCTCGATGCCCAGCAGGCGCTCGATCGCCAGACAGAAGGCGTGCTCCTGATTCATCGGCGAGACGTAGTCCAGTCGGTCCAGGTACGGCACGTTCTGGAGGTAGGTCCGGGCCTCCATCAGCTTCTCGGTGCCGCGGTGCAGCAGGCCGATGTGCGGATCGACGCGCGTCACCAGCTCGCCGTCCAGCTCCAGCACCAGGCGCAGCACGCCGTGGGCCGCGGGGTGCTGCGGGCCGAAGTTGATGGTGAATTTTCGGTCGTCCATCTCGCGGGCGTGCGAGGTGCGGCCGTCGTGCGGCGCGTCGTCGAACACGTCCGTGCCCAGAACGGTGGTGGGCTTCGGCGCCGGGGTGTGGGTTCCGTCGGCCATGGTCAGCCCTTCACCTTCTCGTCGCCCGGCAGGACGGGCGCCGGATATTCCGCGCCCTCCCAGGGCGACAGGAAGTCGAAGTTGCGGAACTCCTGCGCCAGACGGACCGGCTCATAGACGACCCGGCGCTGCTCCTCGTCCCAGCGCACCTCGACGTGGCCGGTCATGGGGAAGTCCTTGCGCAGCGGATGCCCCTCGAAGCCGTAGTCGGTCAGCAGGCGGCGCATGTCGGGGTGGCCCGAAAACAGCATGCCGTACATGTCGAAGGCCTCGCGCTCGAACCAGTTGGCGCAGGGGTAGACGTCGATGACGCTGGGCACCGGCTGGACCTCGTCGGTCGCCACCTTGACCCGCACGCGGGCGTTCCGGGTCATCGACAGCAGGTGATAGACCACCTCGAACCGCTCTTCCCGATCGGGGTAGTCGGTGCCGCACAGGTCCAGCAGCTGCTGGAAGCCGAAGCGGTCGCGCAGGTCGGTCAGCACCTCGACGATCCTGTCGCGCTCCGCCACCAGCGTCAGCTCGCCGAAGGCGAGCTCGGCCGCGACGTCGAGCTCGGCCACCATCTCGGCGCCCAGCGGCGTCAGGGCCTCTTCCATGGCCATGATCGCGTTCATCGGTCGATCGTCCCCGTGCGGCGGATCTTCTTCTGCAGCTGCAGCAGGCCGTAGACCAGCGCCTCCGCCGTCGGCGGGCACCCCGGCACGTAGACGTCCACCGGCACCACGCGGTCGCAGCCGCGCACGACGCTGTAGCTGTAGTGGTAATAGCCGCCGCCGTTGGCGCAGCTGCCCATCGACAGGACGTAGCGCGGGTCCGGCATCTGGTCGTAGACCCGACGCAGGGCGGGGGCCATCTTGTTGGTCAGGGTGCCGGCCACGATCATCAGGTCCGACTGACGCGGGCTGGCGCGCGGGGCCATGCCGAAGCGCTCGAGGTCGTAGCGCGGCATCGACGCCTGGATCATCTCCACGGCGCAGCAGGCCAGGCCGAAGGTCATCCACATCAGCGAGCCGGTGCGGGCCCAGGTGATGACGTCGTCCAGCGAGGTGGTGATGAAGCCGCGCTCGCCCAGCTCCATGTTGACCTGTTCGAAGAACCTGTCGTGCAGGGCGGGGTCGTAGCCCTCGACCGACGAGCGGGCCGAGAGGCCGTAGGCGCTGGAGGGGGCCGGCGGGGTCGCGCCGGGAACGATCACTCCCATTCCAGGGCTCCCTTCTTCCATTCGTAGATGAAGCCGACGGTCAGCACGCCGAGGAAGACCATCATCGACCAGAAGGCGAACACCATGCCCGCCTGCGACAGGTCGAACAGCGACACCGCCCAGGGGAAGAGGAAGGCGACCTCGAGGTCGAAGATGATGAAGAGGATCGACACCAGGTAGAAGCGCACGTCGAACTTCATGCGGGCGTCGTCGAAGGCGTTGAAGCCGCACTCGTAGGCGGCCAGCTTCTCGCTGTCCGGGTTCTTGGGCGCCACCACGAGGGCGGCCACCGTGAACAGGACGCCGATCACCCCGCCGAGCGCCAGGAAGATGACGGCGGGGAGATATTCGAGAAGGAATTCGTTCATCGAGAGGACCTCGGTCGCCCGGAAAGGGAGGCGGGCGGAATCGCGGCTTTCTAGACGGACTGACACCGCCGTTCAAACCCCGTCGGCCCGGGAATTTCTGCGACTCATTCGCATGGTGCGAGATGTCGCACTTGCGAATTGACGCGCGACCGTCTCCCTTGCCCGACCCCGTCGTCAACGGAGTCCCTCGATGAAGCTCGGCGCCCGCGTTCTCGACGCCGTCGAAAGGGTCGGCAACAAGCTGCCGGACCCCGTCTTTCTGTTCCTGTGGTTCATCCTGGCGCTCATGATTCTGAGCATGGTCGGCGCAGGGCTGGGCTGGCAGAGCGTCAATCCGGTGACGGGCGACGTGCTGCAGGCCAGGAGCCTGCTGTCCACCGAGAACCTCGAGAAGCTGTTCATCGAGATGCCGCGGACGCTGGCGGCCTTCCCGCCGCTGGGGATCGTGCTCACCGTGGTCTACGGCGCCGCGGTGGCGGAACGCGCGGGCCTGTTCACCACGGCCTTCCGCGGCATGCTGCTGAACGCGCCGCGCTTCATCCTGACCCCGGCGGTGGCCGTCACGGGCATGGTGTCGCACCACGCCTCGGACGCCTCCTACGTGGTCGTCATCCCGCTGGCGGCGGTGATCTTCGCCGCGGCCGGGCGCCATCCGCTGGCCGGACTGGCCGCCGGATTCGCTGCGGTTTCCGGCGGGTTCGCGGGCAATCTGTTCCCCGGGGCGTCGGACGCCCTGATCCTGGGCATCACCGAGCCGGCGGCGCAGCTGATCGACCCGAACTACAGCGTCACGATCGCGGGCAACTGGTTCTTCTCCATCGGCATGGTCGTGGTCTTCACGCCGATCATCTGGTTTCTCACCGACGTGGTGATCGAGCCCCGGCTGAAGGCCCGCGCGCCGATCCACACCGAAGGCCCCAAGGCCGACGAGAAAACGCCGCTGACGGCGGCCGAGAAGCGGGGACTGGCCTTCGCCGGCCTGACGCTGCTGGGCATGATCGCCCTGTGGGCGGCGATCGTCCTGTTGCCCGGCTCGCCCTTCGTCGACGCCGAGGCGGAGCCGAACCAGCGGTTCAACCCGCTGTACCAGTCGCTGGTCGCCTTCTTCGCCATCCTGTTCTTCCTGGCCGGCGGGGCGTTCGGCATCGGGGCGGGCACGGTGAAGAGCCACCGCGACATGGTGGTGATGATGCGCGACGGCATCGCCCAGATGGCCCCCTACATCGTGCTGGCCTTCTTCGCCGCCCACTTCGTGGCCATGTTCAACTGGTCCGGCCTGGGCCCGATCCTGGCGGTCAGCGGCGCGGAGTATCTGAAGAGCGTGGCCTTGCCGACGCCGCTGCTGCTGATCGCGGTCGTGCTGGTGTCGTGCTTCTTCGACCTGTTCATCGGCTCGGCCTCGGCCAAGTGGTCGGCGCTGGCCCCCATCGTGGTGCCGATGTTCATGCTGCTGGGCATCAGCCCGGAGATGACCACCGCCGCCTACCGCATGGGCGATTCGGTGACGAACATCGCCACGCCGCTGATGAGCTATTTCCCGCTGATCCTGACCTTCGCCCAGCGCTGGGACCCGAAGTTCGGTCTGGGCAGCCTGATGTCGACCATGCTGCCGTATGCGGGGGTCTTCCTGATCGCGGGTCTGGCCATGGTCGCCATGTGGGTGGCGCTGGACCTGCCGCTGGGCCCGGGCGTGGGCGTGCACTACGAGCCGCCGCCTCCGCTGGAGGCCGCCCGGCCCCCGGCGGACGGCGGCATCCTGGGCCCGCAGACGCCCCCGCTGGCCGCCGCCCGCTGATCGGCGAAAAAACGGTCGGGGCCGCGCTTGACGGGCGCGCGGCCCCCGCCTAAACGACGCCCCTCGCCGCGGCGCACCAGCGCTTCGGCCGGGATGTGCGGGTGTAGCTCAGTTGGTTAGAGTGCCGGCCTGTCACGCCGGAGGTCGCGGGTTCGAGCCCCGTCACTCGCGCCATTCCTGACGGACGTCGGAATGGCTACCGCCCATCCCCTTCTTCACCCGCCCGAGTAGCCACCGATGATCGGCAGCACCTCGCCGGTGATGTAGCTCGACATCTGCGGCGACGCGAGGAAGACGTAGGCGGGCGCGATCTCCTCGGGCTGGGCCGGGCGCTTCATCACGGTTTCCGCGCCGAATTTCGACGTCTTCTCCGCATCCTTGTCGGCGGGGTTCAGCGGGGTCCAGACGGGGCCCGGCGCCACCACGTTGACCCGGATGCCGCGCGGCGCGAGGTGCGTGCCCAGCGACCGCGCGAAGGCGTGGATGCCGCCCTTGGTCATCGAATAGTCGAGCAGGTCCTTGTTGCCCATGATGCCGGTCACCGACCCCGTCATGACGATGGCGCCGCTGGACTTCAGATGCGGCACGGCGGCCTGGCAGATGTTGAAATAGCCGTAGAGGTTGGTCTTCAGCGTCCGGTCGAAGTGGTCGAACTCCAGGTCCTCGAATGCGCCGACGTGCTCCTGGAAGGCGGCGTTCGGCACCACCACGTCCAGACGGCCGAAGGCGTCCAGCGCGGCCTGCACCGCCGCCTTCGCGAACGCCGGATCGGCGACGTCGCCCTTCAGGACGATGGCGCGGCGACCTTCGGCCTCGACGGCCGCCTTCGCGTCCGCCGCGTCCCGGTCCTCGTCGAGGTGGCAGATGGCCACGTCGCAGCCCTCGCGGGCGAACAGGACGGCCACGGCGCGGCCGATTCCGGAGTCGCCGCCGGTCACCAGGGCGGCGAAGCCGTTCAGCTTGCCCGACCCCTTCCAGAAGGGCGCGTCATACATCGGCGCGGGATCCAGCGCCGACTCATCGCCGGGCTTGGTCTGGTGCTGCTTCGGGAAGGGCGGCTCGGGATAGCGCCGGGCACCCGCCTGGACCGCCCCGCCTTCCTGCTCCGCGCCCCCGGACATCGCGTCCCGAGCGTCGATGCGCGCCTGGACCTCGCGCTCGTGGTCGGCGGTCTTCCCGGCCCGGGGGTCGAAGCGGTCATTCATGGCGGCCTCCTGCGAATCCGCAGAGGCAACGGGCTGCGGGCGTCGCCTGTTCCGTCAGCAGTCGGACGCGGCGCCGTAGCGGTCGACCGTGCCGGACGGGGCGGCCGTCGTGAGGTCGATCCGCGTCAGGCGATCGTACTCGCAGTCGGGCATGTCGGCGGCCGCGACCCCGAGGGCGCGCGCGATCAGCGGGACGGTGTTGCTGTGCCCGACGATCAGGATCTCGGCGTCATCCGGCTGGAGGGCGATTTCCGCCAGGATCCCGGCGAGGTGGGCGTCCACGCCGCCGTCCAGGGCGATGACCCGCACGGGCGCGCCGGATGCGGCGATCGTCGGCACGGCCGTCAGGGCGGTGCGCTGAAACGGGCTGACCAGGATCAGGTCGGGGCCCGTCCCGGCGAAGACCCCGGCCAGGGCCTCGGCGCGCGCCGTGCCGGCCCCCGACAAGACCGGATCGCGGGAGGCGTCGACCTTCTCCGCGTGACGCACCAGTACGACGTGCTGGGCCGTGGCGACCGACGCCAGGCTCCACAGGGCCGCGCTCAGCAGGGCCTTTCCGGGGAGGGTCATCCTGGCTGTCCTTTCGCGGCGAGAAACGCCGGTTTGCCGCTGACGTCGGCATAGGTCCCGCACAGACCCTCGAAGACGCGGTCCCAGGCGAAGGTCTCGACCGTCTTCCGCCTCGCGGCCGCCCCGACGGCGTCGAGATCGCGCTCGAACAGGGCGGCCACCGCCTCGGCATAGGGGCCGGGCTCGGCCACGTCGGCCAGCTGGCCGACGGTCGGATCGACCGTCTCCTTCACCCCGCCCGCATTGACCCCGACCACCGGACGACCGCAGGCCATGGCCTCCAGCACGATGAGGCCGAACGGCTCCTTGTCGTTGGCGTGCACGAAGGCGTCGCAGCTGGCGATGATCTTTGCGACGGTCCGGGGATTGGCCTCGTAGGGAAGCGAGATGACCCGGTCCTCGTGCGGCAGCCCCTGCCCCGCCCCCACCAGGACCAGGTGATAGGGGTCGCCCAGCTTCTGGACGGCCTGGATCAGCACGTCGATGTTCTTCTCCCGGGCGGGCCTTCCGGCGAAGCAGAGCAGGCGGGCCGACGCCGGCAGGCCCAGCCGCTTCAGCAGCCAGTCGCGATCCCGACGATCCGGGCGGAAGGTGTCGACCTCGACGCCCAGCGGCTGGATGACGATGTCGCGGATGCCCGCCTCTTCGAGACGGCGGGCGATGTAGCGGCTGGGCGAGATCACGCGGTCGAACTGGCCGAACAGGCGGGCCCAGCGCAGCTCGACCGGCTTCTTGGCCCACTCGCCGAAATGGAGCGCCGCCAGGCCGGCCGGGTCGGAATGGCAGAAACCGATCACAGGGCAGCCGGCCCGTTGCCCGGCTTCCAGGGCACCCTGCCCCGGGGTGTAGGGGTCGCCGGCCTCGATCAGGTCGGGCTCCAGCGACGCCACCCAGGCCGCCCATCGGCGCACCGACTGGGGCCAGCGATAGCCGTCGCCGAACGGCAGCTTGGTGGCGTGCAGGTGAACAATGCCGTCGTCGCCGGCCTTGTGATGCGCGCCGGGTACGACGAGGGTGTGGGCCACGTCGGGCCGGTTGGTCTCGAGCCAGGCCTTCTTGGACAGCAGATAGCGCTTCACGCCGCCGGATTTGGGGGCGTAGAGCATGGTCGTGTCGACCATGCGGGCGCGCGGATCTTCCGACGCCGCCTTGGTGGCGCGCAGGGTTTCCGACACCTCCTCGTCCCAGCCCGGGAAGAGGCGCAACTCGCCTTCCTGGACCTCCAGGCCGGCGAGGTTCATCAGCTCCCGCTCGGCGGCGCTGACGCCGATTCTGCCCTTGCGGACCCGCTTCTGGATGCGCCGGGCCTTGCGGACCCTGGACATGTGCGACTTGACCATCAGCGCGCCGTAGCGCCGCGCGGGATCAAGCTCAAGCGCCGTCCTTGTCGTCTCCGGAGCCCGGGGGGGCCGCCACGGGCCTTCCGCGCCGGCCCAGGGCCTCGCGCAGAAGCACCTCGACCTGGGCGTTCACGGAGCGCAGCTCGGCGGCGGCCAGACGCTCGACCGCCGCCATCACCTCCGGGGAGGCGCGCAACAGAAAGGCCTTCTTCGCCCCGGGCGCCATCAGCCGTAGAGGGTGCCGGTGTTGACCACGGGCTGGGCCTCGCGGTCGGCGCACAGAACGACCAGCAGGTTGGAGACCATCGCCGCCTTGCGGTCCTCGTCCAGTTCCACCACGCCGCGCTCGCCCAGGTCGGTCAGGGCGCTCTCGACCATGCCGACCGCACCCTTCACGATCAGGCGCCGCGCCGCCAGCACGGCCTCGGCCTGCTGACGCTTGAGCATGGCCTGGGCGATTTCCGGCGCATAGGCGAGGTGCGCCAGACGGGCCTCGTCGACCACGACGCCGGCCACCGATACCCGCGACGCCAGTTCGCCGCGAAGCCGGTCCGCCACGTCCTCGGCGTCGGCGCGCAGCGTGAGCTCGTGCTCCTCGCCGTGGTCGTAGGCGTAGTGCGAGGTCAGGTCGCGCAGGCCGGTGTCCACCTGGATGTTCACGAAGGCCTGGTAGTCGTCGACGTCGAACAGGGCCTGGGCCGAATCCTCGACCCGCCAGACCACGTTGGCGGCGATCTCGATCGGGTTGCCGCGCTTGTCGTTCACCTTCAGCTTGTCGCTGGTCAGGTTGCGGGCGCGCAGGCTGATCTTCTTGCGCGTGTACCAGGGCAGGACCCAGCGCAGACCGGTGGTGCGGTCCGTGCCGCGATAGTCCCCGAACAGCAGGATGGCCGCCGCCTCGTTCGGCTGCAGGGCGTAGAAGCCGCACATCAGGAACAGGCCGAGCGTGGCCAGACCGGTTCCGCCGACCAGGAACGGCCAGGCGTCCGGGTTCTGCGCCACCAGCACGGGCCCCAAAACGACCATCGCCAGCGTGACCAGCAGGATCGGGATGCCTCCGGCCGCCTTCGCCGGCCGCTCGGTGGAACGCGCTCTCTTCTCGGTCATGGAACCCCCCTTGGACGATGGCGAAGTGATATCATTGTGCGATCGGTGGCCGCAAGCCCGAAAGGGGGGAGCGGCCTTGCATTCGCCTCAAATTCGGGAAACTTGGGACAAACGTCCGACGGGGCTGCTAAACGGCCCCGGAAATCGTCTCGTGCGCCGTGAGGGGTGATCCCGGTTATGCGTCTTTTCTATGCGACCGCTGCGGCGCTCGCGCCCCTTCTCTTCGCCGCCGGTGCCCAGGCCCAGGTCGTCATCAACACGGCCCGCACGACGCCCGTGCAGACCTCGAACGCCGGCGCGGGCGGCGTCCCCGCCAACGTCGAGATCGCCTCGGGCGGCGCCGTCAACGTGAACTCCGGCGTGGGAGTCACGGTCGATTCCGACAACACCCTGACCATTTCGACGGGCGGTTCGATCAACATGACGAACGCCGCCGACGGGGCGATCGGCGTGCTGGTCGCGGGGGGCGTGAACACCACGATCCTGTTGTCCGGCTCCATCGGCCTGGCGGACACGATCACCTCCTACCCGGACACCGACGGCGACGGCGACCTGGACGGTCCGTGGGCGACCGGCTCCGGCCGCTACGGTATCCGCCTGGCCGGTCCGGTGACCGGAGACGTGCGCGTCGAGACCTCTGGCGCCATCCTCGTCGAGGGCAATGATTCCTGGGGCATCGCGATCGACGACGGTCTGACCGGTGATCTGCGCATGCTCGGGGACCTCCGCGTCTTCGGCGACCGGACCACGGGCGTCGGCGTCACCGGCACGCTGGACGGAGACGCCTATCTGGGCGGAACCGTCAACGCCTTCGGCGAAGACGCCATCGGCGCGCGCTTCACCGGCGACGTGACCGGTCGCGTGAACGTCCAGTCGAACATCACGGCGTCCGGCTATCGCTACACGACCCGTCCCGCCGACAGCATCATCGAGAAGCTGGACGCCGACGACCTGCTGCAGGGCGGGCCGGCGCTGTGGATCGGTGCCAACGTCGCCGCCGGCCTGCTGATCGACGGCCTGCCGACCGAGACGGACGCGAACTCCACCGACGACGACGGCGACGGCGTGATCGACAGCCAGGAGATCTCCGCGCGGATCCAGAGCTTCGGCGAGGCGCCCGCGGTTCTCGTCGGCTCGATGACCCAGGCCGTGACGCTCGGCGTCGTGGGCACGGGCACCAACGCCTACGGCCTGATCAACAACGGGCTGATCACCGGCCAGGGCATCTATGACGGCGTCGCCGCCCAGGGCGTGCGGCTGGGAATGGACGGCGGCCAGGCCGTGACGATCGACGGCGGCGTCCGCAACGGGGGCCAGATCGCCGCGCTCGCGTTCGAAGCCGACGCCACGGCGGTGCGGGTCGGGGCCGGCGTGTCGACGCCGCGCCTTGAGAGCAGCGGCTTCATCACCGCCGGCGCGTCCAGCGAGGTCGACGTCGACGTGACGGCCCTGCTGATCGAGGCGGGCGCCAGCCTGCCGTCGTTCTCGAACAGCGGATCCCTGCTGGCGTCGGCCGGCGGCGGCGCGGCGACGGTGACCGGCATTCTGGATCTCAGCGGCACGCTGACGTCGATCACCAACACGGGGTCCATGCAGGCAACGCTGAGCGCCAACGCCGACGGCGACCCGATCACCGGGACGACGACCCTGATCGACGTTCGGGCCAATACGACCGGCGTCACCCTGCTGCAGGAGGGGGTGACCAGCACGCCCGGATCGGGCGACTCGGACACCGACGGCGACGGGGTTCCGGACTCGCGGGAGCCGATCATGGTCGGCGACATCCTGCTCGGTTCGGGTGCCGACCTGATCGACGTGCGCAACGGGACGGTGATCGGTGACATCGCGTTCGGGGACGGCGCGGACCGTCTGACGATCACCGGCGACGCTTCGGTGACGACGGCCCTGTCCGACACCGACGGCCTTCTGGACGTCGAGGTGATCGAGGGCGAGCTGGTCAGCCGGCATGACTCCGCGGTCCAGATCTCCAACCTGACGGTCGGGGAAGAGGGCCGGTTGATCGTGACGATCGATCCCGACGCAGGAGAGGTCAGCGGCTACCAGGTGTCGGGGACGGCGACGTTCGAGGACGACTCCGCGCTGGGCGTCCGCTTCCGGTCGCTGATCGATGCGCCGGAACGGTTCACCATCGTCGACGCCGGCACCCTGGTGCTGGGCGACGTCGCGTTCGATTCGATCGAGGAAAACTCGCCCTATCTGTTCCGGGTCGAGGGCGGCGCGGACGTCGCCTCGGGCCAGGTCTACGTCGACGTCCGTCGGCGCACGGCCGATGAAGCCGGCCTGATCTCCGCCGAGGCGGGCCTGTTCGACGCCTTCTACGGGGCCCTGGAATCCGACGACGCTCTGCTCAACGCCTTCCTGTCGCAGACGGAGCGGGCGGAGTTCATCGACCTGTACGAGCAGCTCCTGCCCGAGCACTCGGGCGGACCGCTGCTGTCGCTGGCCGGCGGCGTGGACGCCGTGACCCGGGCGCTGGTCGGCCGCAACGCCGCCGCCGCGCCCGGCCAGGGCAGCGCCTGGCTGCAGGAGATCACCTTCTACGCCGACAAGGACAAGACCGACACCTACGGCTTCCGGTCCGAGGGCTTCGGCGTCGCGGGCGGCTTCGAGATGGGCACCGACTACGGCAACGTCGGGGTGAGCCTGGCCTTCACCTCGGCCGACCTGGAAGACCCGGAGTCGGCGGCGGAAGAGGTCGTCTCCGCCAGCCTGATCGAGCTGGGCCTCTACTGGCGCGCCCAGGGCCAGTACTGGACCACCTGGGCGCGGGCCGCGGGCGGCTACGCCACGTTCGACTCGACGCGCCGCTTCGTGGGCTCGGGCCTGAACCTGACCAACACCTCGAGCTGGAACGGCTGGACCGCCGCCCTGGCGGGGGGCGCCTCCTACGAGCGGAACTACGGCCGCTTCACCCTGCGCCCTGAGGTCTATGCCGAGTACTTCATGCTGAACGAGGACGCCCACGTCGAGACCGGCGGGGGCGGTGCCTTCGATCTGGAGATCGACGAGCGCGAAGGCCACATGTTCTCGGCGACCGCGGCCATGAACGTGTCGATGGCCATGGGCGAGGGCAGCTGGCTGCGGCCCGAACTCCGCCTGGGCTGGCGCCAGAACATCTCGGTCGACCCCGGCGTCACCCGGGGCCGGTTCACCGGGGGCGGTTCGGACTTCGCCATCTCGCCGGACGGAATCGAGGGCGGCGGCCCGATCGTCGGCTTCCGCCTGAACGTCGGCAACGAACTGGGCATGCTGTCGGTCAGCGCCGACGCCGAGATGATCGACGACTACGTGCGCTACATGCTGCTGCTGCGGGCCAGCTTCCGGTTCTGATCCGGGCGGACCGCGAAAGACAAAGGGCCGCCGGAGCGATCCGGCGGCCCTTTTTCGTCTCGCGACCTGCGCAATGCGCGGGGTCCGGCGCCGGGTGGTGGGCGGCGAGGGGTTCGAACCCCCGACCCCCTCGGTGTAAACGAGGTGCTCTGACCAGCTGAGCTAGCCGCCCCCTGCCCGGCTCAGTGGCTGATGGTGACCGTGCCCGGGTCCTCCACCGGCCGCGCGGCGGGCAGGGGCTCGGCGGCCTCGTCCCATTCCACGGCCGTCAGCGTGCCGGTCAGGGCCCACTTCAGCGCCTCGTCGGCGGTCGAGATGGGGACGATCTCCAGCGCCGACTTCACATTGTCGGGCACGTCGGCGAGGTCCTTCTCGTTCTCCTGCGGGATCAGCACCGTCTTGATGCCCGAGCGCAGCGCCGCGAGCAGCTTCTCCTTGAGGCCACCGATGGCGGTGACGCGGCCGCGCAGGGTGATCTCGCCGGTCATGGCGATGTCCTTGCGGATCGGCACCCCGGTCAGGACCGAGACCATGGCGACGGTCATGGCCACGCCGGCGGACGGGCCGTCCTTGGGCGTGGCGCCGTCCGGCACGTGCACGTGGATGTCGGTCTTCTCGAACACCGGCGGCTTGACGCCGAAGGCCAGGGAGCGCGCCCGGACGTAGGAGGCGGCGGCGGAGATCGACTCCTTCATCACGTCCTTGAGGTTGCCGGTCACGGTCATGCGGCCGCGGCCCGGCATCCGGATCGCCTCGATCGTGAGGATGTCGCCGCCGAACTCGGTCCAGGCCAGGCCGGTGACGATGCCGACCTGGTCCTCCTCGTCGGTCTCGCCATAGCGGAACTTCCGCACGCCGGCGTATTCGGCCAGCTTGGCGTCGTCGATGGTGACCGACGTCGCCCCGGTCTTGGCCATCTCGCGCACGGCCTTGCGGGCCAGGCCGCCCAGCGTCCGCTCCAGCGAGCGCACGCCCGCCTCACGCGTGTAATAGCGGATCAGGTCGCGGATCATGTCGTCCGGCACGACCAGTTCGTCGGCCTTCAGACCGTGATCGGTCAGCAGCTTGGGCAGGACGTGACGCCGGGCGATCTGGACCTTCTCGTCCTCGGTGTAGCCCGACACCCGGATGATCTCCATCCGGTCCATCAGCGGCTGCGGCATGTTCAGGCTGTTGGCCGTGGTGACGAACATGATGTTGGACAGGTCGTAGTCGACCTCGAGGTAGTGGTCGCCGAAGTTCGAATTCTGGGCCGGGTCCAGCACCTCCAGCAGGGCGGACGACGGGTCGCCGCGCCAGTCGGCACCCAGTTTGTCGATCTCGTCCAGCAGGATGAAGGCGTTGGTGGTCTTCGCCTTCTTCATCGACTGGATGATCTTGCCCGGCATGGAGCCGATGTAGGTCCGGCGGTGGCCGCGGATCTCGGCCTCGTCGCGCACGCCGCCCAGCGACATGCGGACGTATTCCCGCCCGGTCGCCTTGGCGATCGATTTCGCCAGCGAGGTCTTGCCGACGCCCGGAGGGCCGACGAGGCACAGGATCGGGCCCTTCAGCGAGCCGGTGCGCGCCTGGACCGCCAGGTATTCGATGATGCGTTCCTTGACCTTCTCAAGGCCGAAGTGGTCCTCCTCGAGGATGTCCTCGGCCTTCTGCAGGTCGATCGGCTTCTGGCGCGCCTTGCCCCAGGGGATGGACAGCAGCCAGTCGAGATAGTTCCGCACGACGGTGCTCTCGGCGGACATCGGCGACATGTTGCGCAGCTTCTTGACCTCGGCGTCCGCCTTGGCCCGCGCCTCCTTGGACAGTTTGGTCTTCCGGATGCGCTTCTCCAGCTCCATGACCTCGTCACGGCTGTCGTCGGTCTCGCCCAGCTCGCGCTGGATCGCCTTCATCTGCTCGTTCAGATAGTATTCCCGCTGGGTCTTCTCCATCTGTCGCTTGACGCGCGAACGGATCTTCTTCTCGACCTGCAGGACCGAGATCTCGCCCTCCATCAGGCCGTAGACCTGCTCCAGCCGGCCGGCGACGTCGAACGTCTCCAGCAGCTTCTGCTTGTCGGCGATCTTGACCGACAGATGGGCGGCGACGCTGTCGGCCAGTTTGGACGCGTCGGTGATCTGGGGGATGGAGCTGAGCGCCTCGGGCGGCACCTTCTTGTTCAGCTTCACATAGTGCTCGAAATGCTCGATCACTGCGCGCGACAGGGCCTCGGCGCGGGCCGGGTCGGCGATCTCGTCGTCGAGGACGACGGCCTCGGCCTCGAAATATTCGCTCTGGTCGGTGAAACGGGTCAGGCGGGCGCGACGCTTGCCCTCGACCAGCACCTTCACCGTCCCGTCGGGCAGCTTCAGCAGTTGCAGGACCGTGGCCAGGACGCCGATCGGATAGATGGCGTCGGCGGCGGGGTCGTCGTCGACGCTGTTCTTCTGCGTCGCCAGCAGGATCTGCTTCTCGCCCTTCATGATCTCGTCGAGGGCCCGCACGGATTTCTCGCGGCCGACGAACAGCGGCACGACCATGTGCGGAAACACGACGATGTCCCGGAGCGGCAGGACGGGGAGGACTTTGGACTCGGACATGATGCGGACTTCCTGGAGCCCGGGTTGATCCCGGACCCGTCGTGTCGGCGTGGGGGGCAAGGGACCCGACCGTTTCGACTCGACCCGCCTTGTGGCGGCCTTCGCGGAAGTATGTGGTCCGGATCGGGACGCGTTCAAGCTTGGCCGGCCCGAGGGCTGGGGATCAGCGCAGATCGCGCAGCACGATCTTCGCCGCATTGTGGCCGGGCGCGCCCGTGACGCCGCCGCCGGGATGGGCACCCGAGCCGCACAGGTAGAGGCCCGGCACGGGCATGCGGTGGTCGGCGTGGCCCAGCACCGGGCGCGCGCTGAACAGTTGGTCCAGGGTCAGGCGGCCGTGGAAGATGTCGCCGCCGACCAGGCCGAAGCGGCGCTCCAGATCGCGCGGCCCCAACGCCAGCCGGCCCAGCACCGAGGCCTTGAAGCCCGGGGCCCATGTGTCGACGGTGTCGATCATGTGGTCGGCCACCGTCTCGCGGTCGTCGTCGGACAGGTCGGGCGAGACGTGCTGGCAGAACAGGCTGGCGACGTGTTGGCCCGGTGGCGCGAGGGTGTCGTCCAGTGTGGACGGAATCAACATCTCGATGATGGGCTCGCGCGACCAGCCGTCCAGCCGGGCCGAGGCGTGGGCGCGCTCCATGTAGTCGAGGCTGGGGGCCATGATGATGCCGGCGGTCAGGTGATCGCCGGGCCCGGGCAGGGCGGTGAAGCGCGGCAGCTCCGACAGGGCCACGTTCATGCGGAAGGTGCCGGAGCCCGACGCATAGCGCGTCATCCGCTCACGGAAGTCGTGCGGCACGGCGGCCGGGTCGACCAGGCGGTCGAACAGCAGGCGAGGGTGCAGGTTGGAGACCACGGCGCGGGCGCGGACGACGTCGCCGGCCTCGGTCACGGCGCCGACCGCCCTGCCCTGTTCGGTCAGCACCTCGGCCACCGGCGCGTCCAGACGCACGTCGACGCCGCGTTCGGCGCAGGCCGCGGCCATGGCCTGGGTGATGGCGCCCATGCCGCCGATCGCGTGGCCCCAGGCACCGCGCTTGCCGTTCACCTCGCCGAAGACGTGGTGCAGCAGCACGTAGGCGCTGCCCGGGGTGTAGGGCCCGGCGTAGTTGCCGACCACGCCGTCGAAGCCGAACAGGGCCTTGATCGGGTCGCTCTCGAACCAGCCGTCAAGCCAGTCGCCGGCGGATTTGGTGAACAGGTCCAGAAGGTCGCGGCGGCCCTGAACGTCCAGCGCCGCCGCCTGACGACCCAGCGCCCCGGCCGAGAGCAGGCCCGGCAAGGCGGACAGCCAGCCGCCGGAGCTCATGTTGGGCGGGGGCTTCAGGATCCAGTCGCGCAGGACGTCGGCCACGACCTCCAGCCGGCGCTCGTATTCGGCCAGGCGGTCGGCGTCCGTCTGCGAGAAGCGCCCGACCTCGGCTTGGGTGATCCCCTCTCCGGCCAACAGCCGGTCGCCGCCCGGAAGGGGCAGGAAGTTGGCGACCTTGCGCAGCACGACCCGCAGCCCGTGCCGGGCCAGATCCATGTCGGCGATGACCTTGGGGTTCAGCAGGCTGACGGTGTAGCTGGCGGTGGAGTTGCGGAAGCCGGGGTGGAATTCCTCGGTCACCGCCGCGCCGCCGACGACGGACCGGCGCTCCAGCACGGTCACCTTCAGGCCGGCGCGGGCGAGGTAGAAGGCGCAGACGAGGCCGTTGTGACCCCCGCCCAGGATGACGACGTCGGTTTCGGTGGTGGGCAATGGCCGCTCCCTGATGGGATGCGTCTACCACGCGCGGATCAGGCCGCCAGCAGGTCCATGACGCTGAAGCCGATGTAGACCAGCGTCGAGGCGGCGAGGGCCACGATCATCAGGATTTCGACCCGGTCAGGGCGTCGGGGCATGGGAGATTCTCCGCCCCGGAGGATGCCACGATTCGGCGACGCACCACCTTGAGCGGAACCCGCTCTACCCCGGATTGCCCGCGACCCAACGCCGGTGCAGCAGCGGCGCGCCCAGCCAGTAGCAGAGCTCCGCGGGCCGCTCGACGTCCCAGACGGCCAGGTCGGCGGCCTTGCCGGCCTCCAGCGTGCCGATCTGGCCCGAAAGCCCCAGAGCCGCGGCGGCGTGGCGGGTGGCGCCGGCCAAGGCCTCTTCCGGCGTCAGGCGGAACTGGACGCAGGCGAGGTTGAGGGCCGCGGTCAGGCTGGCCACCGGCGAGGTGCCGGGGTTGCAGTCGGTGGCGACCGCCATGCGGACGCCGTGGCGACGGAACAGGTCGACCGGCGGGGGCGTGGTCTCGCACAGCATCAGGTAGGCGCCGGGCAGAAGAACGGCGACGGTGCCCGCGGCGGCCATGGCGACCACGCCCGCCTCGTCTGTGTGCTCGACGTGGTCGGCCGACAGGGCGCCGTGGGCGGCGGCCAGGGCGCCCCCTCCTCCATCCGACAGCTGGTCGGCGTGCAGCTTGACCGGCAGGCCCAGCGACCGGGCCTTTTCGAACAGGCGGGCGACTTCGTCGCGGGTGAAGGCGATGGGCTCGCAATAGGCGTCGACCGCGTCGACCAGCCCCTCGGCATGGGCGGCGGGCAGGACCTCGTCGATCATCAGGTCGAGCCAGGCGGCGCGATCCGCGCGGTGCTCGGGCGGCAGGGCGTGGAGGCCGAGGAAGGTGGTGGAGACGCGCACGCCGCCCTCGACGCCGACGCGGCGGGCGGCGCGCAGCATCTTCAGCTCATGGGCGGCGTCGAGGCCGTAGCCGGACTTGATCTCCACCGTGGTGACGCCGGTCGCGGTCAGGCCGCGCAGGCGATGAAGCGCCGAGGCGACCAGCGCGTCCTCCGTCGCGGCGCGGGTGGCGGCCATGGTCGAGACGATGCCGCCGCCCTCGCGCGCGATCTGCTCATAGGGGACCCCGGTCAGACGGCGCTCGAACTCGTGCGAGCGGTTGCCGCCGAAGACCAGATGGGTGTGGCAGTCGATCAGGCCGGGGGTGATCCAGCGGCCGTCGAGACGCTCGGTGACGGCGGCCTCATGCGCCGGCAGGTCGGCGCGCGGGCCGACCCAGACGAGGCGACCGTCGCGGATGAGAACGGCACCGTCCTCGATCGCGCCATAGGGCTCACCGCTCTCAACCATGGTGGCGAGGCGGCAGTCGGTCAGGAGGAGGTCGATGCGTTCAGCCACGCGACTGGAACCCCGCCAGCAGTTCGCAGAACCAGCGGCCGGCGGTGAGCGCGCCGAGGTCGCCGACCTCCAGCGAGGGGTCGTACTCGGTCAGGTCGACGGCGCGGACCTTGGGATGGGCGCCGATGACACGGGTGGCCGCGAAGAAATCGTGGACGGGGACGCCGCCGGGGCGGGCCCCGGGGCTGGCGGGCCACCGGGAGCGGTCGATGACGTCGATGTCGAAATCAACGTAGATCCGATCCACAAGGCCGGACAGGCGTTCCAGTTCCTCGGCCACCAGCACCGCCAGCCCCCGCGCGCGGCAGTCGGCGACGGTGTGGACCGAGATGCCGGCGGCCAGCGCCTTCTCATGCGCGCGTCGGGTGTTGGCGAAGGGGGCGAGGCCGACCTGGCTGATGCGGCGGCCGTCGAGGCCGTCGTCGAGCAGGGCCTGGATCGGATTGCCGTTGGTCAGGCCCTGATCCGTGTCGCGCAGGTCGAAGTGGGCGTCGAGGGTCAGGACGCCGACGCGCTCGAGGCCGAGCCCATGGACGCCCGGCCGGGTGACGGCGTTGTTGCCGCCGATCAGGACGGCCAGATCACGGGGCGCCTGCCCCGCTACGGCGTCGCGGACGGGGGCGAAGGCGTCGGCGGGCGAGACAGCCTTGAGCGGCACGTCACCGGCGTCGTGGACGGCCGTCGTCAACTCCAGCCGCGTCTCGACGTCGTAGGTCGAGAAGCGCGGCAGGACGGCCCGGAGGGCTTTCGGCCCCAGATCACACCGGCCGGGGGTGAGGGAGCGCTCGTTCAGGGGCGCGCCGATCAGGGCGACGCGCGCGTCCGGGTGATCGCCGATCAGGTCGGCGACGGAGCGCCACCCCAAGGCTTCGGAGGCTTCCATGGTCATGGTGTCGCAGCGTAGAGACGCCGGCATGACTCAACAACCGACCCCGAACGCCCGCGTCGTGCGCGCTCCGCGCGGACCGGAAAAGACCTGCCGCACCTGGGCCGCCGAGGGCGCGCTGCGGATGCTGATGAACAACCTCGACCCGGAGGTGGCCGAGCGGCCGCAGGACCTGGTCGTCTACGGCGGCATCGGCAAGGCGGCGCGCGACTGGGCCAGTTTCGACCGGATCGTCGACGCCTTGCGGGCCCTCGGGGAGGACGAGACCCTGCTGGTGCAGTCGGGCAAGCCGGTGGGCGTGTTCCGGACCCATGCCGACGCGCCGCGCGTGCTGATCGCCAACAGCAATCTGGTGCCGAAATGGGCGACCTGGGAGCATTTCCACGAACTGGATCGCAAGGGGCTGGCCATGTACGGCCAGATGACCGCCGGGTCGTGGATCTACATCGGCACCCAGGGCATCGTTCAGGGCACCTATGAGACCTTCATGGAGGCCGGGCGGCAGCACCACGGCGGCGACTGGACCGGCAAGTGGATCCTGACGGCGGGGCTGGGCGGCATGGGCGGGGCCCAGCCGTTGGCGGCGACCATGGCCGGCGCGTCGTGCCTCGCGGTCGAGTGCCAGCGCAGCCGCATCGAGTTCCGGATCCGTACCCGATACCTGGACGTCATGGCCGAGAGCGTGGACGAGGCGCTGGCGCTGCTGGAGCGGTCGCTGGCCGACAAGAAGCCCATATCCATCGGGCTTCTGGGCAATGCGGCGGAGGTTTTGCCCGAACTGGTGCGACGCGGCGTCCGGCCCGATCTGGTGACGGACCAGACCAGCGCGCACGACCTGGTCAACGGCTATCTGCCCGCCGGGTGGAGCGTGGCGGAGTGGGAGGCGAAGCGCGAGACCGAGCCGCAGGCGGTCGAGGCTGCCGCGCGCAGGTCGTGCGCCGTGCACGTGCAGGCCCTGCTGGATTTCCAGGCGGCGGGCATTCCGGTGACCGATTACGGCAACAACATCCGGCAGGTCGCCCTCGACGAGGGGGTGAAGGACGCCTTCGACTTCCCGGGGTTCGTGCCGGCCTACATCCGCCCGCTGTTCTGCCGGGGCATCGGGCCGTTCCGCTGGGCCGCGCTGACGGGCGATCCCGACGACATCCGCAAGACCGACGCGGCGATGAAGCGGTTGTTCCCGGACAATGCGGGCCTGCACCGCTGGCTGGACATGGCGGGCGAGCGGATCGCGTTTCAGGGCCTGCCGGCGCGGATCTGCTGGATCGGTCTGGGCGACCGCCACCGGGCGGGCCTGATGTTCAACGACATGGTGGCGTCGGGCGAGGTGTCCGGGCCGATCGTGATCGGGCGGGACCATCTGGATTCCGGCTCGGTCGCCAGCCCCAACCGGGAAACCGAATCCATGATTGATGGCTCGGACGCGGTGTCGGACTGGCCGCTGCTGAACGCCCTGCTGAACACGGCGTCGGGGGCGAGCTGGGTCAGCCTGCACCACGGCGGCGGGGTGGGCATGGGCTATTCCCAGCACGCGGGCGTGGTGATCGTGGCCGACGGCACGCCGGAGGCGGCGCGGCGGCTGGAGCGGGTGCTGTGGAACGACCCGGCGACGGGGGTCATGCGCCATGCCGACGCGGGCTATGAGATCGCACAAGAGGCCGCGCGGGAGCTTGGGCTGAAGCTGCCGAGCCTGGAGGCGTGACGATGTCCCGGATCACCATCGGCCAGGCGCCCCTCACCCTGTCCCAGTTACGCGCGGCCCTCGAAGGGCCCGTGACCCTCTCGCTCACCGACGCGGCGTGGGCAGACGTCGAGGCGGGGGCGGCGACGGTGGCGGACATTCTGGCGAAGGGCCGCACAGTCTACGGGATCAACACCGGGTTCGGCCTGTTGGCCAACACGCGGATCGCGGCAGAAGATCTTGAGACGCTTCAGAAAAATCTGGTGCTGAGCCATGCCTGCGGGGTCGGGGCGCCGCTGTCTGCGGGCGTGACGCGGCTGCTGATGGTCCTGAAGATCGCCAGCCTGTCGAAGGGGGCGTCGGGGGTTCGGCGCGACACGCTGCAGGCGCTGATCGACCTGGTGAACGGCGAGGTGCTGCCGGTCATTCCGGCCAAGGGGTCGGTTGGGGCGTCCGGCGACCTCGCGCCGCTGGCGCACATGAGCTGCGTCCTGATCGGCGTGGGCGAGGCGATGATCGACGGACGCGTCGTGCCGGCGATCGAGGCGCTGAAGTCCGTGGGCCGCGCGCCCGTCGTGCTGGGGCCGAAGGAGGGTCTGGCGCTGCTGAACGGCACGCAGTGCTCGACGGCGCTGGCACTGGCGGGGCTGTTCGCGACGGAGGACGTCTTCACGGCCGGACTGGTGGCGGGTGCCCTGTCGGTCGATGCGCTGAAGGGGTCGGACGCGCCGTTCGACCCGCGCATCCACGCCCTGCGCGGCCAGCCGGGGCAGATCGTGGTGGCGGGCGTGCTGCGCGAGCTGCTGGCCGGGTCGGCGATCCGGGACAGCCACCGCGACGACTGCGAAAAGGTGCAGGACCCCTACTCCCTGCGGTGCCAGCCGCAGGTGATGGGCGCGGGGCTGGATGTGCTGCGCGCCGCGGCCGCGACGCTGGTGCGCGAGGCCAATGCCGTGACCGACAATCCGCTGGTCTTCTTTGCCGAAGGCGACGTCATATCTGGCGGAAACTTCCACGCAGAACCCGTTGCTTTTGCGGCAGATCAGATCGCGCTGGTCCTGTGCGAGATCGGCAACATCTCGGAGCGGCGCACCTCGATCCTCGTCGACCCGAAGATGAGCGGCCTGCCGGCCTTCCTGGTGCGCGAGAGCGGGCTGAACTCGGGATTCATGATCGCCCAGGTCACGGCGGCGGCGCTGGTGGCGGAGAACCGGATGATGAGCCATCCGGCCAGCGTCGACACGGTTCCGACCAGCGCCAATCAGGAGGACCACGTCTCCATGGCCACCCACGGCGCGCGGCGCCTGCTGGAGATGGCGGAGAACACGGCGGCCGTGGTCGGGATCGAACTGCTGGCGGCGGCCCAGGGCATCGACTTCCAACGGCCGCTGAGAAGTTCAGAGCCGCTTGAGCGGGCGTGGTCGACCGTGCGGGAGGCGGCGCCGGAGTATGCGTCGGACCACTACTTCGCGCCGGACATCGCGCGGGCCACGGCCCAGGTGCGCGCCGGCGTGTGGCGGGGCTTCATGCCCGACCTGCTGGCGACCTGAGACCCGCCGCGGCGCATGCTCAGTCGGGGGAGTCCGTCGGCGACATCATCGAGGCGTAGCCGCCGAAGCCGGGCGTGCCGCCGGCCTGGAGGCTGAGGCGGTACTGGCCCGTCTCGCCCGGGTCGACGGTGCTGACGCGCACGTACCAGGGCCCGCCGTCGGCGGCGAACTGGAGGTGGGCGGAGTTGCCGCCTTCGGGGTCGTCGTCGTTGCCGTCGTGGAGCGGGGCGGTGCAGTCCGCGCCCGGCCCCACGTCGACCACCGGATCGAACAGGTGGGAGGCGACGCGGACGGTGAAGGCCCCACCCGATCCGGCGTCGAAGACCCAGCAGTCGAACGACGTCCCGTCGGCCAGCCGGGGATCATCTTCGGCCACCTCGGCGACGACGAACTGGCCGACACCCAGTGACTGGGCCCGGGCGACGGCCGGAAGCGCCGCCACGAGGGCGCACCCGGCGATCAGACCCCGTACCGGCCAGTTCATGATCCGGGTCCTCATCGGCGAGCCGGACTGCCCGTCGCCCGGCTCAGACCAGGTCCATGCATTCCTGCCGGGCGCCGGAGAAGTCCCCCGACGACTCGGGGTCCATCAGCAGGGTGGCACCCAGTTCGGCGATCTGGTTCTCGACGTCGCTTTCGCTGAAGCCAAGACCGGCGCCCGACCGGTTGGCGGCCTCGGTGAAGACGACGCCCTCCTCGATGCGGGCCATCAGCCGATCCTCGTCCATGCCCTCCATGGTGACGATGAGGTCGAGGGTGTCGACCGCCGCGCACAGGACGTTGAGCAGGTGCGCGTCGCCGCCCTCGCGCTCGGCGAGGTCGTCGATCCAGGCCATGTCGAGTTCGCCCTCGTCCCCGAAGTCGTCGTCGCCCATGTCGTCCATGCTGGACGGATCGCCGCCCGCCGTGAGGGTCAGGGTGTAGTCGCCCGTCTCGCCGCCCTCGAGCGTGTTCGCCTTGATGAACCAGGTGCCGCCGTCGGTGGCGAACTCGAGGTGGGAATCCAGGCTCACGTCGCCGTCGTCGTTGTAGAACTCGACCGGGACGCCGCAGTCCGAACCCCGACCCACGCCGACGAAGGCGTCGAAGTCGGAAGAGCTGTAGTCGACCGTGTAGTTGCCGGCCGGCGCGCGGAAGACCCAGCAGTCGTAGTGGCTGCCGTCCTCCTCGACCACGGGATCCGACGTCGTGATCGACCCGCTGACGGTCTGGCCGACCGAGATCGACTGGGCCGAGGCGGCGCCGGCGACGAGAACGGCCGTCAGCGAGACGGCGGCGAAGAGAGCGGTGCGGCGCATGGTCTTGAGAATCCCTCGGCCCGAAGCGGCCATGGAGAGACGCTACATCGTCCGCATGACGGCGTCATCTGACGCCGCCTGACGGGCGACCGGGGCGCACATCACGGCTTCGGCGCGTGGGCCACCGACAGAACATAGCCCCCGGCCTCCTGGGGCCCGAAGCTGCCCGCGCGGATGACGTAGTCGCCGTCTTCGTCCGGCTCCCAGTCGAGACGGGCATGGGTGTCGGACAGGGAGTCGTCGTCGCTGCCGAGGACCTCGAAGCCGCCGTCGGCCTTTTCCCGGCCGACCATGACGAAGGCGTCGAAGGCGTTGGAGGCCAGCTCGATGCGCAGGGGCTCGCCGGCCTTGGCGTGGACCCGATAGCTGTCGAACCAGCTGCCGTCGGCCGCCGCGTCGTCGGCCTCGGTCAGCGTGCCGCGCACCGAGGCACCCACCAGCAGGCTGCCCGGCTCGGGCTTGGGCCCGCGGTCGATCAGTTCCAGCGCGTAGAGTCCGTCGGTGTCCGGGGCCAGGGGCGAGACGCGCAGGACGTAGTCCCCGTCCGCCGGCAGGGTGAAGTTCAGCCGCGAATCGGTGCCCTCGCCCAGCCCGTCGTCGTCGGACGCCAGGTCGCTGAAGTCGCCTTCGGCGGCGCCGATGCGCAGGAAGGCGTCGAAGTCGCCCGACCGCAGGATCGCCTGGACGCGCTGCCCCTCGACGCCGGAGAAGACGAAAGAGTCGTAGCCCCGGTCGGCGGAGTCCCGCGGGTCGGTGTCGTCGATCACCCCCTCGATGCGGGTGCCGAAGGCGAGCGGATCCGCCGCGCGTTCCGGAGCGGCCTCGGTCAGGGACACGGCATAGGCGCCGACGCCACCCGGGGCGAACGCGCGGACCTCGACGCGATAGTCGCCGTCGGCCGGCAGGGTGAACAGCAGACGGGAGTCGGTGCCCTCGGGGCCGCCGTCGTCGTCCTCGGCGAGGATGAGCGCCGGATCGGCGTCGGCGCGCAGTTCGACATAGGCGTCGAAGTCGGCGGAGACGACGTCGACCTGGGCCCGCTGGCCCTCGCGGCCGGAGAAACGATAGACGTCCACGACCGCCCCGTCGGCGTTCAGGCCGTCGGTGAGGGTCAGGTCGCCCTCGACCGTCGCCCCCCAGTCCATGGCGAGGGCGGGCGCGACGGGCGGGGCCTCGGCCACGGCCAGCACATAGGCGCCGTCGTCGTCGCCGACGGGCCTCACGCGGATGAGAAATTCGCCCGACGCCGGGGCCTCGAACACCAGACGGGAGTTCAGCCCCTGGCCGTCGTCGTCGTTGACGGCCAGTTCGGCAAAGTCGTCGCCCGCGCCGCGACCGATCTGCAGCAGGGGGTCGAAGGCGTCCGAGGTCAGGGTGACGAGCACCCGTTCGCCCTGCCGCAGGCGCAGGGCCCAGGCATCGTATTTCAGGCCGTCTTCCGTCTCGGGGTCGCGGTCCGAAAGCTCGCCGGCCACGGACCGCCCGACGCGGATCCCGGCGGGGCGCGGGGCCCGGGGCGCGGGCGGACGCTCGGTCAGGGTGAGCGCATAGGCGCCGAGGGCGTCGCTCTCGAAGCCCCGGGCGCGGACGACCCAGTCGCCGGCGGGCGCGGTGAATCGGAGGCGCGCGTCGGTGCCGGACAGGGAGTCGTCGTCGGACCATGCGGGGCCCTCGGCCTCGCCGCCGGCCGGCCAGACCTCGAGCCAGGCGTCGAAGTCCGCCGAGGCCAGGGTCAGCTCGACCCTCTGCCCCTCGCGCGTCGAAAAGGTCCAGGCGTCGAAGCGGGGGCCGCCGTCCTCGACCCGGGCGTCGTCGGCGGTCAGTTCCCCCGCCGCCGTGCGGCCGAAGGACAGGGCGTCCTGCGCGGCAGCGGGGGCCGCGACCAGCAGAAGGGCCGCGACGGCCACGCCAGGAAGCGGATCAGGACGGGTCATGGCGGCGCATCTCCGGAGGAACGGCGCGATCATAGACGCCAGCCCCCCGCCCCTGTAAATCGCCGGGCGTCCCCGAAACCGACTTCCGAGGCCCGGCCCATGTCCGCAGACCCCGCCCGCGCGCGCATCATCGACGGCAAGGCCTTCGCCGCCGGACTGGTGGACCGGGTGGCGGCGGCCGCTGGACGGCTTCGGGAGGCGACCGGCGTGCGGCCGGGGCTGGCGGCGGTGATCGTGGGTGACGACCCCGCCAGCCGGATCTACGTCAGGTCCAAGGGCGAGCGGGCCGAGGCGGCGGGCTTCCACTCCGAAACCGTGCGTCTGGATGCGGAGACGACCCAGGCGGAGCTGCTGGCCGTGGTCAACCGGCTGAACCGGGATCCGGCGATCCACGGCATCCTGGTGCAGCTGCCCCTGCCCCGACAGATCGATCCGGAAGCCGTGCTGGCGGCGATCGATCCCGACAAGGACGTCGACGGCTTTCACGTGGTCAACGCCGGGCGGCTGGCGACCGGCGGGCGCGGGCTGGTGCCGTGCACGCCGCTGGGCTGTCTGATGCTGCTGAAGGCCGAGCTGGGCGACCTGTCGGGGCTGGAGGCCGTGGTGGTGGGCCGGTCCAACATCGTCGGCAAGCCGATGGCGCAGCTGCTGCTGGGCGAGAGCTGCACGGTCACCGTGGCGCATTCGCGGACGCGCGACCTGCCGGAGGTGTGCCGGCGCGCGGACGTTCTGGTGGCCGCCGTCGGACGGCCGGAGATGATCCGGGGCGACTGGATCAAGCCGGGCGCGACGGTGATCGACGTCGGCATCAATCGCGTCCCCTCGAAGGATCCGGCGAAGGCGGCCGAGGGCAAGACCCGGGTGGTCGGGGACGTGGCCTTCGACGAGGCGGCGGCGGTGGCGGGTGGCATCACCCCGGTGCCGGGCGGGGTCGGGCCGATGACCATCGGCGTGCTGCTGGCCAACACCTATGCGGCGGCGTGCGCGACCGCCGGCGTCGTCGTCGAGCCGCTGGACGCTTGAAGCGGCGTCACGAACGGCTGATATATCCCCGGAAGCGGCGATCCGGCCGCATTCGGGAAGGGCTGTCTCGATGATGCGTGTGAACCCCCGTCTGGCCGCGGTCGCCGCGGTCGTGGTCCTGGCGCCGGCGGTGTCGGGCTGCGGCGTCAACGCCATTCCGACCAACGAGGAAAACGCCAGGGCCAAATGGGCCGACGTGCAGGCCGCCTATCAGCGGCGCGCCGATCTGATCCCCAATCTGGTCGCCACGGTGCAGGCCGCCGCGGTCTCGGAACGGGCCACGCTGACCCAGGTGATCGAGGCGCGCTCGCGGGCGACGTCGATCCAGCTGACGCCGGAGATGCTGAACGACCCGGCGGCCATGCAGCGCTATCAGGCCGCTCAGGGCGAGCTGAGCCAGGCGCTGAGCCGGCTGATGCTGGTCGTGGAACAGTATCCGCAGGTCCAGTCGAACCAGAATTTCATCGCCCTGCAGAGCCAGCTGGAGGGGACCGAGAACCGCATCAACATCGCCCGGCGCGACTACAACGACGCCGTCCGCGTCCACAACACGGCGCTGCGGACCTTCCCGACGGTGCTGTGGGCCAACACGATCCACGCCGGTTCGGAGCCGATGCAACCGTTCCAGGCCAATGAGGCGGCGCAGAGCGCGCCGACGGTCAGCTTTGACATGTCGGCGCCCGGGGCCGCCCCGGGGTCCGCCCCGCCCGCGGCAAAGTGATCGCGTCCTTCCGATCGGTCGCGGCGGCGCTGGTCGTCGCCGCCGCCTGGATTTGCTCCGTCGGCCCCGGTCTGGCGCAGGAGCTGCAGTTTCCCGCATTGACGGGGCGGGTGGTCGACCAGGCCAACCTGCTGTCGCCGGCCAAGGAGGCCGAGCTGACGGAACGGCTGGAGGCGCTGGAGCGCGACACCTCCGACCAGCTGGTCGTGGTCACGGTCGACGGCCTGCAGGACCGCGACATTGCCGACTACGGCTATCAGCTGGGGCGGGCCTGGGGGATCGGCCAGTCGGCGGAGAACAATGGCGTCCTGCTGATCGTGGCGCCGAACGAGCGCAAGGTGCGGATCGAGGTCGGCTACGGGCTGGAGCCGATCCTGACCGACGCCCTGTCGGCCCTGATCATCCATGAGCGGATCCTGCCGGCGTTCCGCGAGGGCGGCTATGAGCGGGGCATCACCGACGGTGTGGACGCGATCGACGCGCAGTTGCGGCTGGATCCGGAAGAGGCCCAGGCGCGGGCGGCGGCGGCCGAGGCACCCGGCGCCGAGGTGCCTGTCGCGATCATCCTGTTCATCCTGTTCGTCGTCTTCATGGTCTTCATCAGCTTCGTCAGCGCCCTGTCGCGGGCGGGACGCCGCTTCAAGGGCAAGGACGGCGGCGACGGCCTGACGCCGATCCTGATCTGGGCGGCGGCCGAAGCGCTGAAGAGCTCGTCGCGCGGCGGCCGGGGCGGCGGCTGGGGCGGCGGGGGCGGGTTCGGCGGCGGCGGCGGCAGCTTCGGCGGCGGCGGCGCCTCGGGAGGCTGGTGATGAAGATGACCCCCGACGATCACGCCCGCGTGGCCGCGGCCATCGCCGACGCCGAAAAGGCGACCAGCGGCGAAATCTTCTGCGTGTTCGCGCGCCGGGTATCCGGCTATTGGGACGTGCTGGTGGGCTGGGCCGCGGCGGCGGCGCTGATCCTGCCCCTGCTGGCGATTCCGCTGGGTCTGGATCCGACCGACCTGCCGAGTTTTGCCCATGGCTGGAGCGTCGGCCATGCAGCCGCGGCCGGCTCAGAGGCAGGGACGGCGGTCGCCGTGCACGCGATCCTGCAGCTGGCGACCTTCCTCATCGTCCTGCTTCTGGGCCTGATCCCCGCGGTCCGGCGATGGCTGACGCCGCCCTCGATCCGCCGCGACCGCGTGCGGCGGGCGGCCCTGAACCAGTTCCTGGCGCACGGCCTGCACGTCACCGAAGCCCGCACCGGGGTGCTGATCTTCGCCGCCGACGCCGACCACCGGGTCGAGGTGATCGCCGACAAGGGCATCCACGCCAGGGTGGACGAGACGGTCTGGGCCGAGGCCGCGGCGGCTCTGGTCGCGGGGATGAAGCAGAAGACGCCGGGCGACGGCTTCGTGCGCGCGGTCGGGCTGTGCGGCGGCGTGCTGGCGGAGCATTTTCCGCCGCGCGCGGGCAATCCGAACGAGGTCGCGGACCGGCTGGTGGAGATCTGAGCGCCCCCTGACGGCCATGATCGGCCTTTAGGCGACGCGAGCGTCATGCCCCGTCTCGTCACCTATAATGTGCACCGCTGCGTCGGCGTCGACCGCCGGCTGGACGTCGACCGCATCGTCGCCGTCATCGCCGAGCTGGAGCCGGACGTCGTCTGCCTGCAGGAGCTGGACGTCGGCCGGGCCCGGACCGGCTGGGTGGATCAGGCCACCTCGATCGCCGAGAAGCTGTCGATGGCGGTGCGCTTTCACGCCGCCATGCGGGTGGAGGCCGAGCTTTACGGCGACGCCATCCTGACTCCGCATCCGGAGCGGCTGGTGAAGGCCGGCGCGCTGCCGACGCTGCGGAACGTGCCCGGGCTGGAGCCGCGCGGTGCCCTGTGGGCCCAGATCGACCTGGGCGGGGCGACGGTCAATGTGATCAACACCCATCTGGGACTCGTCCCGCGCGAACAGCGCCTGCAGGCCACGGCGCTGACCGGCCGGGAGTGGGCGGGCTCGGACCTGTGCACGGGTCCGACCATCCTGTGCGGGGATTTCAACGCCACCTCCCTGACGCGGCCCTACCGGATCCTGTGCGGCACCGGTCTGGAGGACGCGCAGAGACGACTGGGGCTGAAGCCCTCGGTGAAGACCTTTCCCTCGGCCTACCCCGCCATCCGCATCGACCATGCCTTCGTCAGCAAGGAGATCCGGGTGACGCGCGCCCATGCGCCCTTCTCGCCTCTCGCGCGGATGGCGTCGGACCACCTGCCGCTGGCGTTCGATTTCGAGGTGGACGGCTAGCCCAGGTCGAGGGCGGCGTCGCCGCGGAGGATCTCCCCGGCGAGCCGGGAATGACCGCCCCCCGCATCGTGGAGGACCAGCGGGGGCAGCAGGACGAGCGGTGCCTTGCCGAGCCGGAGCGCTCTGACCAGCACGCGCTTGGCGGGCCGATCCGTATACGGATGAATGGGCAGGATGCGGAACGAACCTGCTTTCGTCCCCAGAAGGGACAGGAGGTCGCCCAGCCGATCGGCGCGGTGGATCATGACGATCGCGCCGCCATCCCGGACCCCCGCGAGCAGGAAGTCCGTCCAGGCCTGAAGCCCGTCGTCGGCCATCCAGGCCGCGCGCTTGCCGGGCGCCGGCGCGCGCAGCGCCGAGGCGTCGTCGAAAAAGGGCGGATTGCTGACCGCCCAGTCGGCGCGGGGCCGATCCAGCGGGCCAAAGCCCGCCGCCACGTCGGCGGTCAGGACCTCGCCGTCCAGCCCGTTCCGCGCCAGATTGCGGGCGGCGAGCCCGGCCATCGGGGCCTCGCGCTCCACGCCCAGCAGGCGGACGCCCGCGCGCCTCGCCCCGACCTGGCAAAGGACGGCACCGGCACCGCAGCCCGCTTCCAGCACCGTCTCGCCCGTCTGCGCGGCCACGGCGGCGGCCAGCAGGGCCGCGTCCATGCCGGCCCGATAGCCGTCGCGGGGCTGCAGCAGGCGCACGCGCCCGCCCAGCAGCCCGTTCTCCTCGACCTCCGGTGCGACCGTCACGCGCTTGACCCGTTCATGGGGGGTCACCATTGTGCGCCGCGTCGTCATGAGGCAAGGCGGCGTCCGTGTTCCCCCTGCCCTCACGCCCGAAAGTGCCGCCTTTGGACGCCGTTTCCGCGCCCCATCCCCGCCCCGCCGGACAGGTCGACGACCTGGTGCGGATGGCCGGACCGGACATGGCGGCGGTCGACGCCCTGATCCTGGACCGGATGAAGTCCGACGTGCCGGTCATCCCGATGCTGGCCGAGCATCTGGTCGGCGCGGGCGGCAAGCGGCTGCGTCCCCTGCTGACGGTGGCGGCGGCGCGCGCGACGGGCGCTGCGGGCCCGCTGGACGCGCCGTTGAAGCTGGCCGCCGCGGTCGAGTTCATCCACACGGCCACCCTGTTGCACGACGACGTCGTCGACGTGTCGGAGCTGCGGCGCGGCAAGGTGGCGGCGCATCTGATCTGGGGCGCCCCGTCCAGCGTGCTGGTCGGTGACTTCCTGTTCGCGCGGGCGTTCGAACTGATGGTCGAGACCGACGACATGCGGGCGCTGGGCATTCTGGCCAAGGCGTCGTCGGTGATCTCGGAAGGCGAGGTGCTGCAGCTGACGCGGGCCCACGACCTGAACCTGGACCGGCAGACCTATCTGACCATCATCGGCGCGAAGACCGCCGAGCTGTTCGCCGCGGCGGCCGAGTCCGGTGCCGTGGGCGCGGGCGCGTCCGAGGCCGCGGCGGCGGCCCTGCGCGACTACGGCATGGCGCTGGGGCTGGCCTTCCAGCTGGCGGACGACGCGCTGGATTACGGCGGGGCCGCCGAGGCGCTGGGCAAGAACGCGGGCGACGACTTCCGCGAGGGCAAGGCCACCCTGCCCCTGCTGCTGGCCGTGGCGCGAACCCACGGGCGCGAGGACGCCTTCTGGGAGCGCACGATCACGAAGGGCGAGCGGACCGAGGACGACTTCCGCCGGGCGCGCGAGCTGGTGATCGGCACCGGCGCCCTGGGCGCGACGCTCGACGAGGCGGGGGCTTTCGCCGACCGGGCCAAGGCGGCGCTGGGCACCCTGCCCGCGTCGGACTGGAAGACCGCGCTGGAAGATCTCGCCGACTTCGCCGTCAGCCGGGCGGCTTAACGCAGGCTGGCGCAGAACCGCTGGATGCGGCGGCAGCCTTCTTCCAGCACGTCTTCCGACGTCGCGTAGCTGATGCGGAAATAGGGGCTGAGGCCGAAGGCGGAGCCCTGGACCACGGCCACGCCCTCGGCGTCGAGCAGGGCCGAGACGAAGGCGTCGTCGCCGTCGATCAGCGTGCCGTCGGGCGCGGTCCTGCCGATCAGGCCCTCGATCGACGGATAGACGTAGAAGGCACCTTCGGGGTTCGGGCAGCGAATCCCCGTCGCCTGGTTCAGCATCGACACCACCAGATCGCGGCGACGCTCGAAGGCCCGGGCCCGCTCGCGGATGAAGTCCTGCGGACCGTTCAGGGCCTCCACCGCCGCCCACTGGCTGATCGACGAGGGGTTGGAGGTGGTCTGGCCGGCGACCTTTCGCATCAGGTCGATCAGGGGCTTGGGGCCGCCGGCGTAGCCAATGCGCCAGCCGGTCATGGCATAGGCCTTGGAGACGCCGTTGACCGTGAGGGTGCGGTCGATCAGGTCGGGCGCGACCTGGGCGAAGGTCAAGTACTCGAAGTCGCCGTAGATCAGGTGCTCGTACATGTCGTCGGTCATCACCCACACCTGCGGGTGGCGACGCACGACGGCGGCCAGGGCCTCCAGCTCGGGACCCGTGTAGGCCGCGCCGGTGGGGTTCGACGGGCTGTTCAGGATCAGCCAGCGGGTGCGCGGCGTGATCGCCGCCTCCAGCGCCTCGGGCCGCAGCTTGAACCCGTCCGCCTCGTGCCCGATCACGGTGACGGGCTCGCCGCCGGCCAGCAGGACCATGTCGGGATAGCTGACCCAATAGGGCGCGGGGACGATGACCTCGTCGCCCGGCGACAGGGTGGCGACCAGGGCGTTGTACAGCACCGCCTTGCCGCCCGGGGCGACGTGGATCTGGTTCGGCGCATAGGTCAGGCCGTTCTCGCGGGCGAACTTGGCGACGATCGCGGCCTTCAGCTCGGGCAGGCCGTCGACGTCGGTGTATTTGGTCGCGCCGCGCGTGATGGCGGCGATCGCGGCCTGTTTGACGTTCTCGGGCGTGTCGAAATCCGGCTCGCCGGCACCGAGACCGACGACGTCGCGCCCCTCCCGCTTCAGCTCGCGCGCCCGGGCGGTGACGGCCAGCGTGGCCGACGGCTTCACGCGGGCCAGGGCGGAGGATTGGAGCTGAGTCATCGGCGGGGATTCTCGCGTGCGGGGAGGCTCCGGCTGTTTACGGGCGGGGGGGCGTGAGGGCAAATGGGGGATGATCCGCCGCGTCCTCGACTTCGTCCTGAACATGGAGGCCGCGCGGTGGCGCGCGGTGCTGGCGACGGCCGTGCTGCTGCTGGCGGTGGTGGGGCTCTTCCTGATCGGCAAGCAGGCGCTGGGGCTGCACGCCGAGGAGCGGCTGAGGGACTGGCTTCAGGGCTATGCCGGCAGCCCCTGGGCCTTCGCGGCCACGGTCGCCCTGTTCGTCGGCGCAGCCTTCATCGGGGCGCCGCAGTTCATCCTGATCGCGGCCTGCGTGGTCGCCTTCGGGCCGTCGTTGGGGTTCTGGTACAGTTGGGCGGCCACGGTGATCTCGGCGGGCGTGACCTACTGGCTGGGGCGCGGGCCGACGGCGCGGACGCTTGAGCGGCTGGGCGGGACCACGGCGGCGCGGCTGAAGCGGTTCGTGGGCAGGAACGCCTTCTACGCCAGCTTCATGATCCGCAATGTGCCCTCGGCGCCCTTCATCGTCGTGAACATGGCGTTCGGGGCGACGCGCGCGAATTTCTGGGCCTTTCTGTCGGGCTGCGCGCTGGGCGTGCTGCCGAAGACGGCGCTGGTGGCCTTCTTCGGCGGGGCGGTGGCGGCGGCGGCCAGCGGCGACGGCACCTGGACCAGCCTGATCCTGGCCGGGGTCGCGGTGGTCTGGCTGGGCATCATGTTGCTGGTGCGCGAGTGGGTGAAGCGGCGGGAAATCAATCGCAACTGACGTGGTTGCGCTTTTGGCGGAGCGGTTCCATCTGGACCGCGTTCCCGTTCACGAAGGAGATCGCCCCATGACCACGACCCTGTTCATCTCGCCCGGCGCCTGCGCCATGGCCTCGCACGTGGCCCTGCTGGAAGCCGGCATCCCGCACGAGACCCGGGTCGTCGACCTGAAGAAGGGGGACCAGCGGACGCCGGAGTTCCTGGCGGTCAATCCGGCCGGATCGACGCCCGCGCTGAAGACGGATCAGGGCGTGATCACCCAGAACGCCGCCATCCTGGCCTGGGCTGCGCAGACGACGCCGGAGAAGGCCCTCGCGCCGCTCGACGACGCCTTCGCCTACGCCCGGTTCAACGCCTTCAACGGCTGGCTGGCGTCGTCGCTACACCCGGCCCTGGGCAAGGTGCTGTTCAGCCGGCCGCCGCTGGAAGGGGCCGCGAAGGACGAGGCGGTCGAGGCCGCGCGCGTCAAGCTGGATCTGGCCGAGCAGCATCTGGTCGACGGCCCCTGGGTGTTCGGCGAGACCTGGACCCTGGCCGACGGCTATCTGATGGTGTTCGAGCGGTGGGCGCGGCAGGCGGAACTGCTGGACGCCGCGCGGTTCCCGAAGCTGAACGCCCACCTCGACCTCGTGCAGTCGCGCGAGGCGGTGAAGCGCATGCTCGCCGACGAGGGCCTGACTCCGGTGTGAGATTGCGCCCGGCAAGCGTTTTGAACCCGAAGTTGACACCTCCGGCAGCAGCTTCGCGTCCGGGTGGAGCGGCGCGATGGACACCGGGACCTACAGGGCGGAACACAGGCGAATCCTGCGGCGGGCGGCGGAGCTGCGCGGTTGGTCGCAGGACGTCCGCACCGCCGGCGACGCGGACCAGGCCCGGGCCATGATCCTGCGCCTCGACCTGCTGATCAGCCGGCACCTGGCGCGCGAGGACACCCAGTTCTATCCGCACGTGCAGAGGCAGGGCGACGCGCGGATGAAGGCGATGGCCGACGAGGCCGTGGCTGACATGGGGGGACTGGCCGGCGCATGGGCGGCCTTCGTCGCCGCGAGCGGCCCGGGGGAGATGCTGCAGAACCCGTCGCGCTTTCGCTCCTGCTGCGCCTCGGTGCTGGGCGCGCTGGCCGCCCGGATCGAGGATGAGGAGGAGCGGTTGTACCCCATGGCCGAGTCCCTGCCGACCGCAGAAGCCGGAGCGTGAGGTGCCGGCGGCGACGGGGGTTGTAATCCCCCGCGCACAAGGGCAAACGAGCCCTCGGTCGGCACGACGAAATCGATCAGGACGGATCGCGCGAGGGGATGCGTGCGGAACGGGGCGTCGTCGCAGCGGGCCGGAACGCTGATCGCCCCTCAAAGGCCCCAATCCGAACGGTATCCCACGCCCATGCACCTTTTCGGCATGATCTCGAACGACATCGCCATCGACCTCGGCACGGCGAACACCCTGATCTACATGAAGGGCAAGGGCATCGTGCTGAACGAGCCCTCGGTCGTGGCGCTGAGAAACGTCGGTGGACGGAAGATCGTGCACGCCGTGGGCATCGAGGCGAAGCAGATGCTGGGCCGCACGCCGGGCCACATGGAGGCCATCCGTCCCATGCGCGACGGGGTCATCGCCGACTTCGAGGTCGCCGAGGAGATGATCAAGCACTTCATCCGCAAGGTTCACAACCGCAAGGGCTTCGTGAACCCGAAGGTGATCGTGTGCGTGCCGTCGGGTGCCACCGCGGTCGAGCGCCGCGCCATCAACGATTCGTGCCTCAACGCCTCGGCCCGCCGGGTGGGCCTGATCGACGAGCCCATGGCGGCCGCGATCGGCGCCGGCCTGCCGATCCACGAGCCGACCGGCTCGATGGTCGTCGACATCGGCGGCGGCACCACCGAGGTCGCCGTGCTGTCGCTGTCGGGCATCGTCTATTCGCGCTCGGTCCGCGTCGGCGGCGACAAGATGGACGAGGCGATCATCAGCTACATGCGCCGCAACCATAACCTCCTGATCGGCGAGACCACCGCCGAGCGCATCAAGAAGGACATCGGCACCGCCCGCATCCCGGCCGACGGCGAGGGCCTGTCAATCGAGGTCAAGGGCCGCGACCTGATGCAGGGCGTGCCGCGCGAGGTGCGTATGAGCGAGCGCCAGGCCGCCGAGGCCCTGGCCGAGCCGGTCAGCCAGATCATCGAGGCCGTCAAGGTCGCGCTGGAGGCCACGCCGCCCGAGCTGGCCGCCGACATCGCCGACAAGGGCATCATGCTGACCGGCGGAGGCGCCCTGCTGCGCGGCCTGGACGCGGAGATCCGCGATCACACGGGCCTGCCGGTCTCGGTCGCCGACGATCCGCTGAGCTGCGTGGCCATCGGCTGCGGCCGGGTGCTGGAGCATCCGCGCTGGATGAAGGGCGTGCTGGACTCCGCGCTCTGATTTGATCCGCCGGGGCGGTTCCCACGCGGCACGGATTTTGCGATAGGCTGAACGGATCGGCGGGGTCGGTCCGTCGATTCTCAAACCCCTTTTCCGGAAGGCGCGCCGTGGCGTTTCGCGACGGACCGTTCGAAAACCTGAAGGTGCCGGCGATGCTGGGCGCCGGCGTGGCCGTGATCGCCGCCGTGCTGGCGGCGATCCTGCTGCTGCTGGCCGACCGCCGGGCCGAAGCGGGGCCGCTCGCGCCGGCGCGCGCGGGCGCCGAGGCGACGCTGGGGCCCGTCAACGGCGTGCTGGCCTATCCGGTCCGCTGGGTCGGCCACGTCAGCGACTGGATGGGCGGCTATTTCTTCGCCGTCTCCGAGAACCGCAAGCTGAAGGCGGAGATCGCCGAGCTGCAGGCGGTGCGCGACGCCAACATCGCCCTGAGCAACGTCAACCGACGCTACGAGGCCCTGTTGGGCATCCGCACCCAGCCCCCTGTGCCGATGGCGTCGGCGCGCTCGATCTCCGATGCCCGCGGCCCCTTCGCCAACGCCCGGCTGATCGACGTCGGGGCGCGCGGGGGCGTGAAGATCGGCAATCCGGTGATCAACGAGCATGGACTGGTCGGGCGGGTCGCCGGGGTGTCGCCGAACGTCTCGCGCGTGGTGCTTCTGACCGACGCGGCCAGCCAGGTCCCGGTCCTGATCGACCGCTCCGACGCCCGGGCCATCCTGAGCGGCGACGGCAGCGGCAATCCGCGGCTGGAATACGTGCGCGGCGAGGACGCCCTGAAGGTCGGCGACCGCGTGCTGAGCTCCGGCGACGGCGGCGGCATGCCGCGCGGACTGCCGGTCGGTGTGGTGGCGCGCGGGGTGGACGGCTCGTGGCGGGTCAAGCTGTTCAGCGACCGCGGCGCCATCGACTATGTCCGCGTTCTGAAATTCGAGGATTTCGGCCAGTTGGTCGAACCGGAGGCGTTGAACGCCCCGCCGCTGGCCGCGCTGGACTCCAACGCCTCGGCCCGGCCGCCGGAGCCGGCCCCCCTGCCCGCCGCCCAACCGGCGACGACCACGCCGGGAGCGACGGAGTGAGACGCGCCGCGGTCACCGTGCGGACGGGCGGGGCCATGCAATGGATCGGCTGGCCGGCGCTGGCCGCCGCGGCCGGGACCCTGATCCTGGCCACGCCGGTCGAGCTGTTCGGCCTGCATCTGCCGGAGCCGATCCTGCCGCTGCTGCTGGCCTTCGCCTGGCCTCTGATCCGGCCGTCGCTGGTCGCCCCGGCGGTGCTGTTCCTGCTCGGTCTGCTGCTGGACGTGGTGCTCTATCAGCCGCTGGGCCTGTGGCCCCTTGCGCTGCTCGTGCCGTACGGCGTGGTGCTGATCTCGCGCTCCATCCTCGCGGGGCAGGAGACGCAGGTGCTGTTCTTCTGGTTCTGCCTGACCAGCGGGGCGGCCTTCGTTCTGGCGTATCTGATCGTCACCCTGACGGGAGGGCGGCCGCCCAGCCTGCTGGCCCTGCTGGGTCAGGTGATCCCCACCCTGCTTCTTTTCCCCCTGTCGAACGCCCTGATCCAGCGGTTCGACGACGTCGACTCCCGTTACCGATGAGCTCCGAACCGTCCATCTTCTTCAGCGACCCGAACGAGCGGCAGGGATCGTTCCTGCGCCGCACCCTCGTGGTCGGCGGACTGACGACGCTGGGGGTCGTGGGGCTGGGTCTGCGGCTGGGCCAGCTGCAGGTGGTGCAGGCGCGGGAGTTCGCCACCCTGGCGGCCGAGAACCAGTTCAACTTCCGTCTGGTCCCTCCTCCCCGCGGTCTGATCAAGGACCGCAACGGCGTGATCATCGCCGGAAACCGGCCCAGCTTCCGCGTGCTGGTGGTGCGCGACGAGACCAAGGACCTCGACGGCACGCTGGATCTGCTGGGGCGTCTGCTGCCGGACACGCTGGAGCGGCGCCGGAGCATCATCCGCGACGTCAACGCCGCGCCGCGTTTCACCCCGGTGCCGGTGAAGAGCGACCTGAGCTGGGAAGAGTTCGCGCGGGTCAACCTGTACGCCAATGAACTGCCCGGCGTGATGGCCGACATGCACGAGGCGCGCTTCTATCCGCACGGCGGCGCCTTCGCCCACGTCGTCGGCTACGTCGCCAAGCCGAACTCCCGGGACGTGGAGGCCTATCGCGAACGCGGCGAGGACGTGCCGCCGCTGCTGTTCAATCCCAGCTTCCGCGTGGGCCGGCAGGGGATCGAGCGCTCTCTGGAGGACTCCCTGCGCGGCGAGCCGGGCGGCAATCGCGTCGAGGTCGACGCGCGGGGGCGCGTGGTCGGCGAGGACGACGCCAACTCCCGCCCGGCGGTCCCGGGCGCGGAAGTGGTGCTGACGCTGGACGCCGACATCCAGAACAAGGCCCTTCAGGTCTTCGGCGAGGAGTCCGGGAGCTGCGTCGTGATGGACGTGCGCAGCGGCGACGTGCTGTGCATGGTTTCGGCCCCGTCGTTCGATCCCAACCTGTTCGTCAGCGGCGTCCCCAGTCCGATCTATCGCGCCTGGGCCGACTACGAGCGCCGCCCCCTGACCGACAAGGCCATCAACGGCGTGTTCGCGCCGGGCTCCACCTTCAAGCCGGTGACGGGGCTGGCGGCGCTGATCCGCGGCGCGAATCCGGACCGGCGCATCTTCTGCAACGGCGGCTTCTATCTGGGCCGACGCTTCGCCTGCCACGCCACCCACGGCTCGCAGGACATGCGCGATGCGATCAAGAACTCCTGCAACGTCTACTTCATGACCCTGGCGGTCGAGATGGGGCCCGACCCCATCGCCGAGGTCGCGCGCGCCATGGGCTTCGGCCAGACCTTCGACCTGGGCGTCGGCAACCAGAACCCGGGGCTGGTCCCCGACACGGCCTGGCGCCGGCGCAATCCGGTGCGGGGGGACGGCAAGTGGTATCCGGGCGAGACGCCCAGCTACGCCATCGGTCAGGGCGCGCTGACCGTCAACGCGCTCCAGCTGGCGGTCTATACCGCCCGGCTGGCCAACGGACGCAAGGCGGTGCAGCCGCGCCTGATCAAGTCGATCGGCGGCAAGGAGCAGGCCCCGGTCGGAAGGGTCGAGGACCTGCCCTATGACCCCGCCCTTCTGGCGGTGCTGCGGGACGGCATGAACCGGGTGACGGACGTGGGCGGGACCGGCTTCAGCAACAGCCAGCTGGGCCTCGGCGCGGTCCGCATGGCGGGCAAGACCGGCACGGCGCAGGTGCGCAACTACGGCTCCGGCTCGCGCAAGTCGAACGTCTGGTCGCAGAAGGACCACAACCTGTTCATCGCCTACGCGCCCATCGACAATCCCCGCTACGCGGTGTCGGTGATCGTGCAGCACGGCGGCATGGGCGGCGGGACCGCCGGGGCACCCCGCGCGCGCGAGGTCATGCGCGTGGCCCTGCTCAAGGACCCGGAAATCCGCGCGCGCATCGAACGCTCCGGGTTCGCCGAAACCGAAGACCCCGGCGCGCACGAGGCCAACGCGCTCGGCGCCGCCGATCCGGCCGCGGACGCCCCGGTCCCGGCCGCCCCCACGGCGGAGCCGCCGCAATGACCGCCTCGGCCCTGACCCGTCCGGGAGAGCGCGATCGGCTGTCGGTGAAGGTGCGCGAGATCGACTGGACCCTGGTCATCCTGCTGTCGGTCGTGGCCGGCACGGGGGTGGCCATGCTGTACTCGATCGCGGGCGGCCACTGGCAGCCGTGGGCGGCGGATCAGCTGATCCGCTACACGGTCGTGCTGGTCATGGCTCTGGTGCTGGCGCTGGTGCACCCGAAATGGTGGTTCCGGGCGGCCTATCCGATGTACGCCGTGCTGCTGCTGATGGTCATGGCGGTGGACTTCACCCCGCTGGGCTACGTGGCGGGCGGCGCGCGGAACTGGCTGAATCTCGGCTTCATCCGCATCCAGCCCGCCGAGTTCATGAAGCTGGGCCTCGTGCTGGCCTTGGCGCGCTGGTACCACAACCAGACGGCACAGGAGGCGCGGTTCAGCTGGAAGCTGATCGTGCCCGCCGCCATGATCGGCGTGCCCTTCCTGCTGGTGGCCAAGCAGCCCGACCTCGGCTCGGCCATGATCATCGGCCTGACCGGCGCGGCGGTCATGTTCGTGGCCGGCCTGAGCTGGAAGATCATCGCCACCGGCGGGGTGATCGCCGCGGTCGGCACGCCGTTGTTCGTCCTGTTCGGCATGCACGACTACCAGCGCAACCGGGTGCTGACGTTCCTCGACCCGACGAAGGATCCGTCGGGCACGGGCTACAACATCATCCAGTCCAAGATCGCCCTCGGGTCCGGCGGGTTCCTGGGACGCGGCTACGGCCTGGGCAGCCAGAGCCAGCTGGAGTTCCTGCCGGAGCGGGAGACGGACTTCATCTTTTCGACCGTGGCCGAGGAGTTCGGCTTCGTCGGCTCGTTCTCGCTGCTGCTCTGCTACGTCGGCATCATCCTGATCGGGTTGCGCATCGCCAGCCTGTCGCACAGTCATTTCGGCCGGATCGCGGCCAGCGGTATGGTCGCCTTCTTCGCCCTGTTCGTGCTGATCAACGGGGCGATGGTGATGGGTCTGGCGCCGGTCGTGGGCGTGCCGATGCCGCTGCTGTCCTACGGCGGCTCGTCGATGATGACGATCATGTTCGGCTTCGGCCTGGTGCTGTCGACCCGGGTCCACCGCTATTCGGAACTGCCCAAGGGCCACGGGCTTTTCTGAGGATGACCGACGCCAAGCCCGTCGTGGCCCCGCCCGACATGTTCGACGACTGCGCCGACAGGCCGTGCCCCGAACCGGTTCTGCCGGGCGCGCCGCCGGAGCGGCTGAAGGCCATGACCGACGGGGTCAGGATGCGCGAGAGCCCGGCGGAGTGGGCCTTCGTCCGGCTGTCCAAGCTGATCGAGGATTTCGAGAAGGGCCTGGACAAGGACGAGGAGGTGGGCGCGACCGTGGTCGGCCTGCCCGGCGACGCCACGATGAAGTTCGACGAGGTCGGCTTCTGGAGCCCGGACCTGATCCTGTTCACGGGGCGGAACGCGGACGGCAAGCCGACCCGCGTGGTGCAGCACTACAGTTCGCTGAACGTCATGCTGAACGTGTCGAAGAAGCCCGACGAGCGGGAGGCCCGGCGGATCGGCTTCCAGCTGTCCGAACTGGTCGAGAAGACCAACCCCCGACCGGCGACGTCCCCGGAGTCATAGGCGGGCGCGGGCGGCGTCCAGCTTCCTTGCCAGCTCCGCCCGGGCCTTGCGATGGGTCGTGCGAAGGCTCGCGGCCTCGGTCTCCAGCGCCTGTCGGCGCGCCTCGATGTCCGCCCTGGCGGCCTCGTGACCCGCGTCGAGGGCGTCGAGATCGCGCTCCAGCGTCGCCACGCGTTCGCGGTCGGCGGCGGAGGGTCCCCTGGGTTCGGGCGGCTTGACCCGGGACTTCGTCTTCGCGCGGCGGCTCGGGCGCGCGATCTCGCCGACGTCGACCGCCTCGCCCCGCTGGACGACCTCTCCCGGAGACGCGAGCGCGGCCGGCGCGTCGGGAGAGTCGGGCGCCTCGGCGGCGAGACCGGTCTTGAAGATGTCCTGCGACAGACCCCACGCCGCCAGCGCCTTCGGCCGCGAGGTCGTCGCCACGGTGAAGCGGTGGAAGCCGTTGGACCAGCTGAAGACCTTCAGCTTCGCCATGAGGACCTAGAGGTCCGCGGCCCAGTCAGTGGCGCGCACGAGACTGTCGACGATGCCGGGCTCGGTGGAGGCGTGGCCGGCGTCGGGGACCACGTCGAGCTTTGCCTCCGGCCAGGCCCGGTGCAGCGCCCAGGCCCCCGAGATCGGCGTGACCACGTCGAACCGGCCCTGGGCGATCCAGGCAGGGATGTGACGCATGCGCGCGACGTTCCGGAGGATCCAGTTTTCTTCCGGGAAGAAACCGCCGTTCATGAAGTACCAGCACTCGATGCGGGCGAAGGCGACGGCGAACTCGGGATCGGCGAACTTGTCGGGGCGGGCGTCGGGGCCCTGCACGCTGACGGTCTCGCCTTCCCAGCTGGACCACGCCACCGCGCACCGCTCGCGCTCCGCCTTGTCCGGCCCGGTCAGCCGCTTGTAGTAGGCGCCCATGAGGTCGTGCCGTTCGTCCTCGGGAATGGGGGCGACGAACCGCTCCCAGGCGTCGGGGAAGATGTTCGAGGCGCCGTCCTGGTAGAACCAGCGCAGCTCGGGCCGGGTCAGCAGGAAGATGCCGCGCAGCAGCAGGGACTGGACCCGTTCCGGATGGGTGATGGCGTAGGCCATGGCCAAGGTCGATCCCCAGCTGCCGCCGAACACGGCCCAGCGGTCGATGCCCAGCAGTTCCCGCAGGCGCTCGATGTCCTCGATCAGGGTCCAGGTGGTGTTGTCCTCCAGCGAGGCGTTGGGCCGGGACTTGCCGCAGCCGCGCTGGTCGAACATGACGATCCGCCATTTCTTCGGATCGAAGAAGCGCCGCATGCCGGGGTTCACGGCCCCGCCCGGGCCGCCGTGGAGGACGACGACCGGCCGGCCCTGCGGATTGCCGGATTCCTCGTACCAGACCTCGTGAGGCCCGCCGGTGGACATCCAGCCCGAGGCGTAGGGCTCGATCTCCGGATGCAGGTCGCGGCGGGGACGGTCGGGTGAGAGGAAGGCCATGGAATCCTGATTTTTCCTACCAGTGCCGCACCGATGCTTACCGAAATGTGACCGCATTGCGGCGCGAGGCGCAACGGGCCGCGTCGCCCGGATGCGGAATCGCCCGAAGACGCCGGCCAAGGAGCAGGCTAGACCGCCGGTCATGCCCGAGTCTCCCGCCCCCGCCGCCGGAACGGCAAAGCTTCGGCTTTCGCTGGGCTATGTGTTGCTGTTCGGCGTCACCGGGGTCAGCCTGCCCTACGCCGGCCTGTGGATGAAGGACCGCGGGCTGTCGGGCGCCGAGATCGGCGTTCTGCTGGCCGTGCCGATGCTGGCCCGGCTGATCACGGGGCCGGTGCTGGCCGTCTGGGCCGACGGATTCGTCCGCAGGCGGACACCGATCGCCTGCCTCGCGGCGGCGGCGGCGGCCGGGTACGGCGGCGCCCTGTTCGTCGACGGGTTCGGGCCGTGGATGGTCTGCTGGTTCGTGGGCGCGACGGCGGCGGCGGCCCTGCTGCCGCTCAGCGACGTGCTGACCCTGCGGCTCGCGCGCCGGGAGGGGTTCACCTTCGCCCTGCCGCGCGGGTTCGGGTCGGCCGCCTTCGTCGCGGCCAACGTCGTCATGGGCGCGATACTGGCCCGCGCCCCGTCCCAGGCCGTGGGCGTGTGGATCGCCTGCGGGGCGGCGGCGCTCGCGGTCTTCGCCCTGGTGGGGCTGCCCGGCGAACCGGTGGCCGACGGCGTCAGGACGCGGGCGCGCGACCGCTTCCGCGGGCTCGGGGCCTTGCTGGGCTCGGCCCCGTTCGTCGGGGCGGTGGCCGCGACCGCGGCGCTGCACGCCTCGCATGCCTTCTACTACGCCTTCTCGGCCGTGCTGTGGACGGCGCAGGGCCTGGGCGCGACGGTCACCGGGGCGCTGTGGGGCTTCGCCGTGATCGTCGAGATCGCCTTCATGTGGGTGGTGGAGCCGTGGCGGAGACGCGCCGGGATCAGCCCATGGACCCTGATCCTGATCGCGGCCGCCGCGGGCGCCCTGCGATGGGCCGCCCTGACGACCGAGCCGGGACTGGGCTGGCTGGTCGCGCTGCAGGCGCTGCACGCCCTCAGCTTCGCCGCCTCCTACCTCGCCGGACTGGAACTGGTCGACCGCTTCAGCCCGCCGGACTCGCACACGGCGGCGCAGACCCTGTCTTCGGCCCTGTCCTCCGGCGTGGTCATCGGGCTGGCGACCCTGATCTCCGGACCGCTGTACGACGCCCACGGCGCGCAGGGGTATTGGGCGATGGTGGCCCTGGCCGTCGCCGGGGGCGCGGTGGCGGCCGGCATGCGTCGCCGGGCACCCGTCTGAGAGGAACTCAGTGGGCGGAGCCGCGGACGCCGGGAGACAGGTGACGGGCGATCGCGGTCATGGCCACGCCGAGGCCGGCGCCGACCCGTTCCGGATCGCCGGGCGGGACCCGGAGCAGGGCCACCGAGGGCGCGTCGACCCCGTCCGGAAGGCCGCACATGGCGCGGAACAGCAGATAACTCGCGGCGTCGGCCTCGGCTTCGGAGGACACCTCCGCGGACTCGCCCGCATCCGTCAGTGCACGAACGATCTCCTGGGCGGAGGCGGTAGCGCGCACGACGCCGGGGCCCGTCGGGTGGAACCGGGTCTTGCCGTTGAGCGCGCGGTTCTCGGCCCGCGTCTGGATGCGGAAGCCGTCGGCACGGGCGCGCCCGAGGATCAGCAGGGCGCGGCATCCGGGGTCGCGAAGCTGGCCCTCCACAGCGTTCGCCAGGGCCTCAGGATCGGCGGCGACTACCCGGCGGGCCCGGGCCGAAGCCAGACCGTCGGTCACGGCCCACGCGGCGCCAAGAGCCGCCTCCACCGCCGGATCGCAGACGCAGACGACGATCTCCGGACGCGTGTCGGAGCCGGCGGGCGGGAGGTCGGGCATGGGGTGGAGGCCATGACGGTTGTGTGACAGCGAGGCGGACCCTCACGCGCCGTCTGCCGTGCGTCAAGCCGGAAACGTCGGCTGATCGACAAAGGTGATCAGGATTCACCGATCAGGCGAGATCGCCGACGGCGGCGTCCAGAAGCATGAAGGCCCGTCCGGCATCGGACGCCAGACGGTTGAGGATCAGCGACGGATCGCCGGCCCGGGCGTGGTCCGCGAGCAGGCGCGCGGTCTCGCGCACATAGGCCTCGGCGTCCGCCCGCATGGCCGGGTCGCTCATGACGCGCCGGGAGACGCTGCGCACGGCCGCCGGAGCCACGCGACGGACGACGGCGCGGGCGGCGGCGGGATCGCCCCGGCCGATGGCCGCGGCGGCCTCCTCGATGCGGGCGCGGGGCAGTAGGGCGTTGGGGTCCACGCCCATGCGACGGATCGAGTCGACGACGCGCGCCGAAAGTCCTGCGGCGTCGGCCGCCGGCATCACCGGCGTGTCGAGGTCGAGCGGCGCGTCGCCCTCGAGATCGGCCCAGTCCAGCGGGGCCACGGGGGCCGGCGGCACGGGCTTGCCGGCGGTCAGCTGCAGCCGCCGGAGGCCGAATCCGCGGCCGGAAGGGGGCGCGCCCTCGGCCGGCGCCGGCTCAGACACCGGAGGCGGCGCGGGGCGCGGCGGTTCGGCGTCGCGCCGGCGGCCCTGCGGGTCACCCGACACCACGCCCATGAGGCGCACGGCCTCGGTCAGCATCTCGTAGTTCCGGCGTACCCGCTCCTGGAAGGCGGCGTCGAGGGCCTCGGTGTCCTCGGCGGCCTTGCGCGACGCCTCGGAAAGGGCCCTGAGGCCGTCCTCGACCACGGTTCGCACGGCCTCGGCCCGTTGTCGGGCGGCCTCGGGCAGTTCGGCGGCCTTGCCGTCGAGTTCGGTCATGGCGCCCTCGACCTGTTCGAGCATGACGCCCAGTCGGTCGGCGAGGGTTTCCAGACGATCCTGCGCCCGCTGTCCGGCCTCGTCGACCAGCCCGGCGCTGGCGGTGACGAGGCGGCGGGCACCTTCAATGCGCGCGTCGGCGGCCTGGTCGGCCTGTTGCGCGGCGGCGAACAGCGCCTCGCCCAGGCGGTCGGCGCGGTGCTGGGCCTCCTCGGCCGACTGGCGGGCGGTCGAGCGCGCGGCCTCCGCCGTGGCCTGCAAGGCCTCGAGCGCGCGACGGGTCTCCTCGATCTGCACGTCGCGCGCCTCGGCGGCGAGGGATTCGAACTTGTCGAGCGCCAGCTTGGTTGCGGCGTCGAAACCGTCGGCCTCGCGCTGGGACATCTCCACGAGGGCGCGGAACTGGTCCGTAGCGGCCTCGATCAGGTCCCGGACGGTTTCGACGGCACCGGCCGAGGTCTCCGACAGTTCGCCGCCCGCCGCACGGGCGGCCGAGAGCTGTTCGGTCAACTGCGCGCGCTGGCTTTCGACCTGGGCGGAGAAGTCCTCCTGATCCGTGCGGAGGGCGTAGGCAGCGGTGACGAGGGCGGCCCGCTGCTGGCCCAATCCCTCCTCCACGGACTGGATCTGCTCGGCCACGCCGGCGCCGGCGTTCTCCAGCCGGATGGTCTGGCGCGACAGGTCGTCGGCGGCGGCGCGCGCTGCGTCCTGGGCCTCTCCGGCGGCGGCGGCGAGGTCGGCTGCGCGCGCGGCCAGCGCGGCCTCCGCCTCGCGGAGCTGCGTCTGGGCGAGGTCGGAGGCGTCCATGACCATGCGCGACTGGCGCTCGACCGCCTCGACGACGACCAGCGCCTGGCCGTCAAGCTGCTGGTTCAACCGGTCCATGGCCTGGCGCTCCTGCGACAGGGACTCGGACAGGCGGCGCGCGGTGGTCGCGGCGGTCTCGGCGGCGTGGTTGAGGCGCTGGGTCTCCTCCGACAGGGCCTCGCGCAGCAGGTTCATGTCGCGGCGCGCGCGCTCGACCGACAGGGCGGCCTGATCCACGTCATGGCGCAGCAGGGTCAGGACCCCGCCCGCCTCCTGGGCCGCGAGCGCCGTGGGCGCCAGCAGGGCCTGCGAAAGATCGTGGGCGCGGCGCGTCTCGGCGGCCAGGCGGGCGGAATCCGTCAGGGAGCGGGCCAGCAGCAGGGCGAGGCCGACCGGCGCAAGGGCGATCAGGGCATAGACGGCAAGGCGGAACGGCTCCAGCTGAACCGAGCCGAACCCGGTCTCATAGGCGGCCAGGGCGGCGACGCCCGCGGCCCACAGGGCCGAGGCGACGCCGGCGATCCAGTAGGGGGCGGGGCTGGGCCGGGCGGCGACCGGGGCGGAGATCACGGCGGGCGTCGGGGGGGCCGGATCCGGGAGCGCCGCGGGAGCCGTCGGGGCCGGCGGGCGGGCGGCCTCGAGCGCCACCTCGGCGTTGACGTCGGGCGCGACCTCCGCAGAGCTCGCGCGCCGGGCGGTCTCGGCCTCGCGACGCGCGGACTCCTCGGCCAGGCGGCGACGGCGGCGTTCCGACATCGGCCGCTCCGGTGGCGCAGCAGCGGCCTCGACCTCCGGGGCCGGCTCGACGGCGTCGGCGGTCGCGGCACCGTTCGCCGCGGGCGCCTGGGCGGCCGTCTCCGCTTCCGGGGCGGTGAGATTGAGCGGCGGCCGTTGGCGGTTCTTCATCGGATGCGGATTTCAGGCTCAGGGACGCGGAAGGGCGACCCTAGCCACTCGCCCGCTCGCCGGAAAGGCGAACGCGGCCGAATCCCGATTCAGCACTTCCGGGAGGATGCGGAGATCAGGACCGTGCGGGCGGGTGCCGGCGGGCAGTCGTCCTTGACGCGGCGCACCTCGGGTTCGTCGGCGCGTCGGTCGCGCAGCTCGACCCCGAACTGCGACAGCGCCGCCATGGCCAGGGCGGCGACGATACCGGCTATGAATTCGATCAGCGCGTGCATCGCCGACCCTCTCCCTGTCTGCGAGCGGCGTTATGCGCCAATTCGCGCGGCGGGACAATCGCCCCGCGATGAACAAGCCGTCACGATTGACGATCGATGGTTGCCCGTGTGACGCAAAACACGGCACGAAATCCCCTCCGGACCGTTAGGCCCAGCCATGACCCCAGACCCGGTGCCCGGCGGCGACGCCCCCTTGCTGTCCCGCCCCGGCCTGTGCTGGCGCACCGCCCGGGCTCCCCGGGTGGCGACCCTCATCGACGGCCAGGCCTGGTTCGACGCTTTGGCGTCCTCGCTGGACAAGGCCAGGCGGTCCGTCGTGATCCTGGGCTGGCAGTTCGACCCGCGCACCCGGCTGGACGCCGACAGCCGCCACGGCGACCGCCATGCCGAGATCGGGCACCAGCTGCGGATGATGGTCAAGTCGCGGCCCGACCTCGACGTCCGGCTGCTGATCTGGAACTCGCCGATCCTGATCGCGGCCTCGCAAGGGTTCTTCCCGCACCGCGCCCAACGCTGGTTCCGCAAGCGGTTCGTGGAGTTCCGGCTGGACAGCCCCGGCCCGATCGGCGCCTGCCATCACCAGAAGATGGTCGTGATCGACGACGCCGTCGCCTATTGCGGCAGCGGCGATCTGGGCCCCGACCGCTGGGACACCCTCGACCACCGGGACGCGGACCCCCGCCGCGTCCAGCCGGACGGCAGGCTGGCTCCGGCCCGGCACGAGACGATGTGCGTGGTCGACGGACCGGCGGCCCGGGCCTTGGGGGACCTGGCGCGGGACCGCTGGTTCCGGGCTACGTGGGAGCGGACCCTGCCCGATCCCGAAGGCGCGTCGGATCCCTGGCCGGACGGGGTCGAACCGGAGTTCCGCGACGTTCCCGTCGGCATCTCGCGCACCGAGCCGGCGTATGGCGGACGCGGCGCGGCGCGCGAGGTGGAGGCGCTGCACCTCGAGGCGATCCGCTCGGCGAAGCGGCGCATCTATTTCGAGAACCAGTATTTCACCTCGCCGGCCATCGCCGCCGCCCTCGCCCGGCGGCTGGAGGAGCCGGACGGGCCCGAGATCGTCGTGGTGTCGACGGGCTCGAGCCCCAGCTGGTTCGACGGCATCACCATGGACACGGCACGGTCCGAGGTCCTGTACCGTCTCGAGCAGGCCGACGCCCACGACCGCTTCCATGCCTTCAGCCCGACGACCCGCCGCGGCGAGCGGATCATCGTGCATGCCAAGGTGACGGTGATCGACGACACCCTGCTGCGGATCGGCTCGGCCAATCTGAACAACCGGTCGATGGGCTTCGACACCGAGTGCGACCTGTCGATCGAGCCCGACACGGCCGAGGGCCGCGCGGCGGTGGAGGCGTTCCGCCATCGCTCGATCGCGCACTTTCTCGGGGTCGAGGGCGCCGCCTTCGCCGCCGCCGAGGCGCTGTTCGGGTCCATGGGTCAGGCGATCCTGAAGCTCAACTCCGGGCGGCTCTCGCCACTCGGGGCCACGCCCCCGACGGCGGTCGAGCGGATCATCGCCGAGTGGCAGCTGGGCGATCCGGCCTCGACGACCGACGCCTGGCGCCCGTGGAGACGCCGCAACGCCTCGCAGCGACCGGCCGGGGATCGCCCCCTGTCGCGCGGATGACGGCGGCGCGCTAAGGGAGGCGCATGTCACTGCGCCCCCTTTTCGTCACCCGCATCTATGAGGCCGGCCTGTCCGGGGCGGCGGACTTCGCCGCCTTCAACGCCGAACTGGCCCACGCCTGCCGCATGCTGGCGGCGGAGGACGGCGCGGGCCGGGCGTGGTGCCGGGCGCACGGCTATCGCGGCTACACGTCGTACGGTTCCCTGAACGACCTTCCGCAGCGGTTCCCGGAGTTCGCGGAGCTGAAGCGCCGCCTGGACAAGCACGCGCAAACCTATGCTCAGGCTCTGAATTTCGACCTGGCGCGCCGGCCGCGGCTGGACAATCTGTGGGTCAACGTCCTGAAGCCCGGCGGGGGGCATTCCGGGCACATCCATCCGCACGCCTTCCTGAGCGGGACGGTCTACGTGGAGGTGCCGGACGGGGCCTCGGCGCTGAAGCTGGAGGATCCCCGCCTGCCCATGATGATGGCGCGGCCGGGCGTGCGGGCGGACGCGCCGGAGGCGGAACGGCCCTTCGTCTATCTGGCGCCGCGCCCGGGCACGGTGCTGATGTGGGAGAGCTGGCTGCGGCACGAGGTGCCGCCCAACGCCGCGAAGACCGAGCGGATCTCGATCAGCTTCAACTACGCCTGAACCGCCCCGGAGCGCCGCCAGGCGGCGTCCGGAACGGCGAGGCACGGGGTCAGGACTCGCAGGAGTCCCGGACCATCCGGTCGAGGGTGCGGACACCCCAGCCGACGGCGCCGTCGGGCACGGTCGGGCTCTTCGAATCCTTTACCCAGGCGGTCGGTGCGATGTCGATGTGGGCCCACGGCACGCCGTTGGTGAAGCGCTGCAGGAACAGGGCGGCCGTGATCGACCCCCCGGCGCGTCCATTGCCCATGTTCTTGACGTCGGCGATGGAGCTGTCGATGTGGCGCTCATAGATGGCCGGAATCGGCATCCGCCAGACGTTTTCACCGACCTTGGGCGCGGCCCGGGCGATGTCCTCAGCCAGGTCGTCGGAATTCGAGAAGACGCCGGCGTATTCCAGGCCCAGCGAGACGATCATCGCCCCCGTGAGCGTGGCGAGATCGACCATGAATTTCGGCTTGAACCGCTCCTGCGTGTACCAGAGGCAGTCGGCCAGAACGAGCCGGCCTTCGGCGTCGGTGTTCAGGATCTCGACGGTCTGGCCCGACAGGGTCTCGACCACGTCGCCCGGCCGGATGGCGTTCCCGTCGGGCATGTTCTCGACGAGGCCGACGACGCCGATCGCGTTCACCTTCGCCTTGCGGCCCGCGAGCGCGTGCATGAGACCCACAACGGCGGCCGAACCGCCCATGTCCCATTTCATCTCCTCCATGCCCTCGGCGGGCTTGATCGAGATGCCGCCCGTGTCGAAGCAGACGCCCTTGCCGACGAAGGCGATCGGCTGCTCGCCTTCGACCCCGCCGTTCCACTTCATGATCGCGACCTGGCTGTCGCGGACGCTGCCCTGACCGACCGCCAACAGGGTGCGGAAGCCCAGCGCCTCGAGCTCCGTCTCGCCCAGGACCTCGACCTCGAGACCCAGCTTCTCGAGCGCCTTCACCCGACGCGCGTATTCCTCCGGATAGAGGATGTTGGCCGGCTCGGAGACGAGGTCGCGGCTGAACTCGACCGCCTCGGCGACAGGGGCGAAGTCGGCGTCGTAGGCGGCCTGAGCGGCCCCGGCCTCGGCGGTCACGATCCGGATCGTGTCGATCGACGGCGTCTTCTCCGGCTTCAGCGTCGTGCGGTACTTGAGGAAGCGATAGGCGGCCAGGCGCGCCGCGAAGGCCGCCCGCGCGGCCTGGTCGGCGGACAGGTGGGAGACGTCCAGGGCCAGGACGTCCGCCCCGGACATCTTGACGGCGTGATAGGCGGCACCGGCGGCGGCCTCGAGCGCCAGGTCGTCCAGCGCCCCGGCCGCGCCGGCACCCGTGATCACGACGGTGGCGGCGTCGCAGCCCGAGACGCCCGCGACCAGCTGGGTCGAGTTGGTGGCGCCCGTGAACCGGCCTGCGTTCATGGCGCGGGAAAGGGCGCCGCCGGTGGCCGCGTCCAGCTGGACGCCGGCACCGGCCAGGACGCGGCCCTCGTGCGCAAGGACGGCCAGAACCGGGGCGGCGCCCGCGGACGCGGCGAACTCGATCTTCATCGGAATACTCCTGCCGGAAAAAGACTCCCGGCGCTGATGCGGCACGACCCGCGCACTGTCGCGGGGAACGATGGGCATGTATTAGGGCGTTCCCGCCGCCGCCCGCAACGGGGCGATTTCCTTTCGTCCATGACGCTAATTCAAGGCTATCTTTTTCGGCAGATCGGCCGTCCCGTCGTCGGGGCGTGCGCCGCGCTGGCCGGAATCGGCATCCTCAGCCAGTCCCTCGAGCAGCTGGAGTTCGTCGTCGAACGCGGCGCGAGCCTCTGGGTGATGGTCAAGCTGACCAGTCTCGCGACCCCGCAGCTCCTGGCCGTGATCCTGCCCATCGGCCTGTTCGTCGGGGCGCTGATCGCGCTCACGCGGCTGCAGCGCGAGCAGGAACTGATCGCCGCCTTCGCCGCCGGCATGACCCGGTGGGACGCGATTCGTCCCGCCTTCGCCCTGGCCCTCGTCGTCGTCGCGACGACCCTCGCGATCAATGTGGTCGTCCAGCCCTGGGCGCAGCGCGCGGCGCGCGACGAGGCGTTTGCGGTGCGGTCCGACCTGGCCGCCCTGCTGGTCGAGGAAGGGCGATTCGTGAAAGGTCCGAACGGGCTGACGGTCTATGTCCAGGAGATCGCGCAGAACGGCCTGATGACGAATCTCTTCGTCCATATCGACGACGGCCGGTCGGTCTCGACGTGGGACGCGGCCGAGGCCCGCTTCAGCCGCATCGCGGGCGAGCCCTATCTGCTGCTCGGGCAGGGCTCATGGCAGCGGTATTCCTCGGACGGAGTCCTGAACTACCTGTCGTTCGACAACCACGCCTTCCCGCTCGCGGCCTTCATGGAGGAGGCCGACCCGACCGTGCAGTACAAGCCCTCCGACCTGTATCTGCATCAACTGTTCGACCCCACGCCCGGAATCTCGGCGAGCGCGGGATCGCGTACCGAGCTGCTGGCCGAAGGTCACGCCCGGCTCTCGTCGCCGCTCTATGCCCTCACCGCCATGGCCATGGCCTTGACGGCCATCCTCGGCGGGGCGTTCAGCCGGACGGGCTACGGGCTCCGCGTGGCCAAGGCGGCCGGCGCCTTCCTGATGGTCCGGATCGTCGGCTACGGGGTGGTGGCGGCGGGCGCGTGGAACCCGTGGGTCAACGTGCTTCAGTACCTGCTGCCGCTCGTCGCGGCCGCGGTCGCCCTGCGGCTGCTGTTCCGGTCCCTCAAGCCGCGCCGGCGCCGGTCGGGCCGCATCCGCGCCGTGGCGGGGGCGGGCGCATGAGCGCGCCGTCCCGCCTGAGGATCGGCCGCATCGAGCGCTATGTGCTGACGCAGCAGGCGCGGTCGCTGCTGGTCGCGCTCGGCGTGATCTCCGCCCTCATCATGCTGATCGACTTCGTGGAAATCTCCCGCGGCGTCGGGTCCGACGTGGATCTTTCGGGGGCACGGATCCTCGGGCTCATGCTGCTGAAGTCGCCGGCCGTGATCCTTCAGCTGACGCCCTTCGTGTTTCTGTTCGGCACCCTGGGCGCCTACGTTGCCCTGAACCGTCGCAGCGAGCTCATCGCCATGCGGGCGGCCGGCGTGTCGGCGTGGCGGTTCGTCCTGCCCGCCGCGCTGATGGCCCTGGCCTGCGGGACCGTGATCGTGGCGGCGTTGAGTCCCCTCGCATCGTATGGCGACGGCGTGTTTCAGCGCGAGCGCACGCGACTGTCCGGGCAGGCCGCCGGGATCGGCGCGCCTGAGGCGGTCTGGCTGCGCGAGGGCGACGACCAGCGACAGGTCATCATCCGGGCCGATCGTCAGGACCGGGCCGGCGGGCGGCTGCTGGGCGTCAGCTTCTTCATCTACGCCAACGACGCGAACGGCGGGCGGCGGTTCGCCGAGCGGATCGACGCGGCGTCGGCGACGCTGCGCGCCGGCAGCTGGCGGCTGGTGGACGCGGTCGGCGCGCGGATCGGCGAGCGGGGCGTGCGCTACGCCACCCTGGACCTGCGCTCCAGCCTGGCCGACGAGGAGGCGTTTGACCGGTTCGCCCGCCCGCAGTCGACCCCCATCTGGTCCCTGCCCGCCCAGATCGCGCGCGTCGAGGCCGCAGGGTTTTCCACGACCGCCTATCGACTGCGACTGCACCAGCTCGTCGCCACGCCCCTGGTGCTGGCCGCGATGTCCATCCTGGCCGCGGCCTTCTCGCTGCGGCTGATGCGTCTCGGCGACCTTGCGCGCATGAGCGGCGCGGCCGTGGTGCTGGGCTTCGCCTTCTTCTTCGTGAACCAGATGGCGGCAGCCTTCGGCTCTGCCGAGGTGATCGCGCCCTGGGTGGCGGCCTGGCTGCCGCCGCTGCTCGCCCTGCTCGCGGCCCTCACCCTGCTGGTGTACACAGAGGACGGCTAGCGCCGCCGGGCATCGTCGCTTAGGGAAGCCGGGGGCGAGGCAGTCAGGAACACGGATCAGACCAGCCAGATGCGCGTCGGCCTCAAGCACCTCCGCACCCACCGATCGCTGCTTCTCGCGGGCGTGGGCGCCTGTCTTCTCGGAGCCGGTGCCGCGCAGGCGCAGGATGCGCCGCCCGCGCCGGTCGACGACGGCCTGGACGACCGGGCCCTGTACCTGGACGCCGCCGAGGTGGCGCGCGTCGGGGATCGTCTGGAAGCCTCGCGCGAGGCGGGCGACCGGCTGTTCGCGCGGTTCCAGAATCACTCCCTCTGGACGCGCAGGCTGACCTACGATCTGGCGACCGGCATCGCGACCGCCCAGGGCGAGGTGGAGTTGACGGCGCCCGACGGCGTGACCGTCTTCGCCGACTATCTGGAGCTGACGGACGGCGCCGGGACCGGCGTGGCGGTCAACCTGGCCACACGGCAGGAGGACGGGTCCAGCCTCATGGCGGCGACGGCCGTCCGGCGCTCCGAGACGGTCAACGAACTGAACTATGCCGTCTTCACGCCCTGCCCGATCTGCGACGAGGAAGGGCGGCCGAAGGAGCCCACCATCTCGATCCAGGCCCAGCGCGTGATCCAGGACGAGAGCCTGCGGGCCGTGCTGTACCGCAACGCCGTCTTCAAGGTGAAGGGCGTGCCGGTGCTGTTCCTGCCGTTCTTCGCCCACCCCGATCCGACGGTGGACAGGGCCTCCGGCTTCCTGGTGCCCGAGATCGGCTTCGATCAGGAGCGCGGCCTGAGCTGGGAGCAGCCCTATCTGATCGTGGTCTCGCCGTCGGAGGACTGGCTGATCAGCCCCCAGTTCAACAGCGAGGTCGAACCCCTGCTGAACCTGCAGTGGCGCCGGCGGTTTTCAGGGGGGACCGTCGTGGCCCGCGGGGGCTACACCCACGCGCGCAATTTCGGTGACTTCGACTCGGATGACGACGGCGTCGACGACGCGCCGCGGCCGCTGGACCGGGAACACCGCAGCTATCTGCTGGCCTCCGGCGCCTTCGACCCCGCCGGCCCGTGGCGGTGGGGCTTCACCGCCGAGCGGACCTCCGACAAGACGCTGTTCGACCGCTACGACGTGCGGGATCCGTACGCCGACAACGGGCTTTATCACGGCGACGAGCGTCGCCTGATCAGCCAGGTCTACGCCGAGCGGCAGACGCCCCGGTCCTACCTGTCGTTCGCCACCTTCGCCATCCAGAGCCTGCGCGTCACCCAGTTCAACGACACGGCTCCCGGCCTGAACGTCTTCGAGTCCGACGGTGCCCTGCCGGTCGCCGCGCCGCTCGTCGAGGCGCGGTGGGAGCCGGGGCGGCCGGTGTTCGGAGGCCGGCTGCGCCTCACCGGATCAGCCGTGGCCCTGTACCGGGACGATTTCACCGGCGCGCCGGTGCTGAGGCCCGAGGTGCTGCCGGCCGGCACCGGGTCGGCCGAGGGGGTCGACAGCCGGCGGGCGACCGGGCGGGCGGAATGGCGACGCACCCTGATCTCCGACGCGGGCGTGAGGTGGGAGCCTTTCGTCGACGCCCGCGTGGACCTGTATTCGATCGCCGACCTGCCGGTGCCGGGGCTGGAGTCGGATCAGACCGTCACCCGCGGTCGGGCCACGGCCGGGCTGGACGTCAGCTGGCCGCTGATCCGCCCGCTGACGGGCGGCGCGGACCTGATCCTGGAGCCCCTTGGCCAGATCTCCGCCTCGACCGACGCCGACCTCGATCCCCGCATCCCCAACGAGGACAGCCAGGTTCTGGACCTCGACGGCTCGACCCTGTTCCGCATCGACCGGTTTCCGGGCGAGGATCTCTACGAAGGCGGGCTGCGGGCGACGGGCGGCGCGCGGGCGACCCTGCGCTGGAGCGAAGATCGACAGGCGTCGCTCTTTATCGGGCGCAGCTGGAGATCGGACGCCGAGCCGGGCCTGCTGACGGCGTCGGGCGACGATCCCTCGGTCCTCTACGACGCCACCGGCCTGGCCGGCACAACGTCCGACTGGGTCGTCCAGGGCACGTTCGAGCCGCACGACGGCGTGCGCGCGTGGGGACGGGCGACGCTTGACGATTCCGGCGAGGTCCGGCGCGCAGAGGCGGCGGTCGAAGGCCGCTGGGGCCGGCGCAGCGGCGGCTCCATGATCTATGTGATGGACGACAGCAATCCCGTCGAGGGGCCGTTGAACCGCAACTACGCCTTCGTCGAGGCCTCGGTGCAACAGTTCGTGGCGGGCAACTGGGGCATCGCGAGCTCGGGCGTCTACGACCTGGACCGGGACCTGTTCGTCCGCTCGGAAGTCGGCCTGCTGTTCGACGACGACTGCGTGCGGTTCGAGATCGGATTCCGCCGCGACAACACGCGGGTCAGGCCCAGCGGCGCGTCGGAAGGCGCCTATGTCCGCCTAACGCTCGCCACTTTCGGCGGTACAGGCTAATAGCGGGGCGACCGGCGCCGGTGAGGGGCGCGAGGGTCGATTCTCCATGATCGGCGCGTGCGGCCACGCCGCCATAAGGGTTCAGGACGAACGATGCGAGTGATGCGTATTGCGACGGCCGCGGCGATGACCGCCCTGATGGCCGGAAGCGCCGCGGCCCAGACGGCGCCGGCGCGGCAGGATCCGCCGGCCCGCGGGGCGACGGCGGCGGGCACGCTGCAGCCGACCGAGGTGCGCCGCGAGCCCCGCATGCTGCAGCGGCCGGACTTCCAGATCGCCGACGGCGTCGTCGCCACCGTCAACGACCAGATCATCACCGGCTTCGACCTGCGTCAGCGCATGTTGCTGATCATCGCCATGAGCGAGGTGGAGCCGACGCCGGAGGATCTGCCGCAGATCGAACGGCAGGCGCTCGAGAGCCTGATCGACGAACGCCTCCAGGCGCAGGAGATCGCCCGCTATCCCGATCTCAAGGTGACCGACGAGGAGGTGGCCGAAGAGATCGAGGCCATGGCGGCGGAGCTCCGCACCACGGGAGAGGCCTATCTGAACCTTCTGGGCCAGGTCGGAATCCAGCCGCAGACCATTCGCGAACAGGTCCGCGTCTCGATCGGCTGGCGGCGTCTTTACGGCGGGCGCTTCGGCAGCCGGTCCCGCGTTTCGAGGGCCCAGGTCGACCAGGCCATGCGCCAGGTCGAGGAAGCCGCGACCAAGCGCCAGTATCTGATCGGCGAAATCTTCCTCGAGGCCGCGCAGACCCAGGGCGGCATGCAGGGCGCGGTCAACGGGGCCCAGCAACTGATCCGCCAGATGATCCAGGGCGCGCCCTTCCAGAACGTGGCGCAGCAGTTCTCGGACGCGCCGTCGGCCGTGCGCGGCGGGGACGCCGGGTGGGTCGTCGAGGGCACGCTGCACCCGGCCCTGCAGCAGGCGATGGACAATCTGGACGTCGGCCAGCTGTCGAACCCCATTGTCGTCGATGGCGGGGTCTACATCATCTACATGCGCGACAAGCGTCAGGGCACGGCGACCCAGCTCGTCAGCCTGCGGCAGGTCATGATCGAGCTTCCCGATACGGCGTCCGACGACGCGGTCCTGACGGCCGGCCGCCGGCTGGACGCGCTGCAGCCGGAGCTGACGTGCGACAATATGCTGGCCCGCGCGACCTCGGAGACCGGCCTGCTGGGCACCGACCTGGGCGAAAGCGACCTGCAGAGCGTGATCCCGCAGTTCCAGGAAGCCGTGGCCGACGCGCCCCAGGGCACGATCGTCGGCCCGGTCCGCACGCCGCTCGGCGTCCATCTGGTCGGCGTCTGCGGCCGCCGGGTCGGATCCGCCGCCCTGCCCAGCCGGGCGGAGGTCGAAGGCCGGCTGCAGCGCTCCCAGCTGTCGATGCTGGAGCGCCGCTACATGCGCGACCTGCGCGCGGACGCCCTGATCGAGCGCAAATGATTCCGGCGCTGGCCCTCTCCCTGGGAGAGCCGGCCGGCATCGGCCCCGAGATCGTGGCCCGGGCCTGGACGGCCCTCAGGGACGACGGGCCGACCTTCGTCGTGGTCGGCGACGCGGGCGTGATCGACGCCGCGGGTGCGCCGGTGGCCGAGGTGTCGGAGCCGGCGGAGGCCCTGGGCGCGTTCCGCCGGGCCGTCCCCGTGATCCACGCCCCCACCGCGGCCCCGGTGATCCCGGGGGTCCCGGCTCCGCGCAATGCGACCTGCGTCGCCGACTGGATCGCCCGGGCGGTGGATCTGGCCATGGACGGTCGCGCCGCCGGTGTCGTGACGGCCCCGATCGCCAAGGCGCCGCTGTACGCCGCGGGCTTTCCCTTTCCCGGCCACACCGAATTCATCGCCGAGCTGACCGGCGACCTGCCCCACGACGGGACGCGCGGCCCGGTGATGATGCTGACGGCGCGCGACCTGCGCGTCGCCCTCGTCACCATCCATGCCCCGCTCAGCGCGGTGCCGGAACTGGTCACCCAGGAGCGGGTGATGCGCACCGCCCGCGTCACGCATGAGGCGCTGAGGCGCGACTTCGGCATCGCCCGACCCCGTCTGGCGCTGGCGGGACTGAACCCCCACGCGGGCGAGGGCGGTGCCATCGGGCTGGAGGAGATCGAGGTCCTGCGTCCGGCGGCCGCCGCGCTCCGGGCGGAGGGGATCGCGATCACCGACCCCCTGCCCGCCGACACGATGTTCCACGACGAGGCAAGGGCCGGATACGACGCGGCGATCTGCCTCTATCACGACCAGGCGCTCATTCCGGTGAAGACGATCGACTTCTGGGGCGGGGTGAACGTGACCCTGGGCCTGCCGGTGGTGCGGACGTCCCCCGATCACGGCACGGGGTTCGAGATCGCCGGCAAGGGCATGGCCCGCGCGGACAGTCTGATCGCGGCGATCCGGCTGGCCGCGGACATGGCGAAGCGGCGTCGCGGCCTGGCATGACCGACGCCCTGCCCTCCCTGCGCGCGCAGCTGGACGCCCACGGGCTGGCGGCGAAGAAGAGCTTCGGCCAGCATTTTCTGCTGGATCTGAACGTCACGCGGAAGATCGTCAGGCTGGCCGGGCCGTTCGAGGGGCGGGCGGTGATCGAGGTCGGCCCGGGGCCCGGCGGGCTGACGCGGGCCCTGCTGGAGAGCGACGCGGGCCGGGTGGTGCTGGTCGAGAAGGACCCGCGCTTCGTGCCGCTGTTGCAGGAGCTGGACGACGGCTCGGGCCGGCTCACGATCGTCGAGGGCGACGCCCTGAACGTGCGGGAGGACGGACTGGTCGAGGGCCCGGCGCATCTGGTGTCGAACCTGCCCTACAACGTCGGCACGCCGCTGCTGATCAAATGGCTGACCGGCCCGTGGACGCCGCACGCCCTGACGCTGATGTTCCAGAAGGAGGTGGCCGAGCGCGTCGTTGCCCGGCCGGGCGAGGACGCCTACGGCCGGCTGGCCGTGATCGCCCAGGCGGTGGCGGAGGCGAAGCTGGTGATGCACCTGCCCGCCGCGGCCTTCACCCCGCCGCCCAAGGTGGCCAGCGCGGTGGTGCATCTGGTTCCGCGCGCCGACCGGCCCGATCGGGCCCTGCTGAAGGCGCTGGAGCGCGTGACGGCGGCCGCCTTCGGCCAGCGGCGCAAGATGCTGCGCTCCAGCCTGAAACAGCTGGGTGGGGCGGACCTGTGCGAAGCGGCCGGGATCAGTCCGGAAGACCGGGCCGAAGTCATCGACCTGGACGGCTTCCTGCGGCTGGCAAGGGCGTGGTCGGGCCGCGAGGCACCTGCCGCGGAGAAGACGGACGCCGGGCCGACGCTGGCGCGCCGCAAGCGGTCCTGACGCCTAGACCGCCTCGTCCAGCAGCGCCCTCTGGTAGCCGGCCACCCACAGGTTGCGGCGGCGCTTGCTGCGTTCAGCGTGATAGATGTGGGCCAGCTCGGCGTAGGAACGGTCGAAGTCGTCGTTGACGAACACGTAGTCGAACACGTCGCAGTGCTCGATCTCGCCCTTGGCGTTCTGGATGCGGCGCTCGATGACGTCCTCGGCGTCCTGGCTGCGCGTGACCAGGCGACGACGCAACTCCGCGAGGCTGGGTGGCAGGATGAAGACCCGGACGGCGTCGTCGGGGCACCTGCGCGCGACCTCGGCGGCCCCCTGCCAGTCGATGTCGAACAGGACATCCCGGCCCTCGGCCAGAGCCCGGTCCACCGGCCCGCGCAGGGAGCCGTAGCGGTTGCCGTGCACGTCGGCCCACTCGAGAAAGGCGTCCTGGTCGATCAGACGCTGGAACTCGGCGTGGTCCACGAAATGATAGTCGCGGTCCGCCACCTCGCCCGGACGGATGGCGCGGGTGGTGACGGACACCGACAGCTCCAGCCCCCCGTGATCGGCCATCAGGCGGCGACACAGGCTGGTCTTGCCGGCCCCCGAGGGGCTGGCCACGATCAGCAGGACGCCCCGGCGCGGGGTGCGGTCATTCGACATTCTGAACCTGTTCTCTCAGCTGTTCGACGGCGGCCTTCAGGTCCAGGCCGACGGCGGTCAGGGGCACGGTGGCGGATTTGGAACACAGCGTGTTCGCCTCGCGCATGAACTCCTGCATCAGGAAGTCCAGCTTGCGGCCCGCAGGCGGGGTCGTGAGCAGCAGCCGGGCCGAGTCCACGTGAGCGGCCAGGCGGTCCAGTTCCTCGCGCACGTCCGCCTTGGCCGCCAGGGCGGCGGCCTCGAGGAAGACGCGCTCTTCCAGACCCGGCGCGTCGGGCGCGAGCTCGGCCATGCGGCGGGTGAAGCGCTCCCGCACGGCCTCGATCTGGGCGGCGGCCTCGCGCCCGGCGTCGGCGACGAGTGCCTCGATCCGGTCGATCAGCCCGGTCAGCACGGGCAGCAGCTGGGTGCCCTCGTGCCGGCGTGAGGCCTGGAGGGCGTCCAGCGCCGTCTCGACGGCACCGGCGATGGCGGCCTGCAGGGCTTCCTGGGTGGCGGCGTCGGGGCCTGCGTCATCGGCCGAGATGACCCCCCGCAGCGCCAGCAGGCCGTCGGCGGTCGGCGGCGCGGCCCCGGCCTCGACCAGTTGCCGGGCCAGGGTCAGGTAGCGGTCCAGCGCCGCGGAATCGACGCCGACGGTCACGGCCCCCGCCTCGGGCCTGGCCTGGACCGTCAGCGAGACCTGGCCCCGGGCGAAGCGGGCCTGGCCGGCAGCCTTGGTCAGACGCTCGAGGTCGTCGAACCCGGACGGCGCGCGCAGACGGACCTCGAGGTTGCGCCCGTTGACCGAGCGCGCCTCCACGGACCACGCCCAGCCGTGACCGGCGCCGTCGGCCCGGCCAAAGCCGGTCATGCCCGAAATCCGGCCGTCGGCGCTCACCGCGGGGCCTGTCCGGGCGGCAGGATGGTGACCTCGGCGCCGGCGTCCGGGGCCATCTCGCCGGTCGGGGCCGCGGCAGCGTCCTCTCCCGTCGTCACCTCCGCCACGGGCTCGGCCGGCAAGCCGGCGCGGCGACGCTCGATGGCGCGCCAGCGGGCGACGTTCTGGAGGTGCTGCTCGTAGGTCGGCGCGAAGACGTGCCCGCCGGTGCCGTCGGCGACGAAAAACAGGTCCTGGGTCACCGGGGGGTTCAGCACCGCCTTGAGCGCCTCGCCGCCCGGATTGGCGATCGGCGTCGGCGGCAGGCCGTCGATCTGGTAGGTGTTCCAGCGCGTCGGCGCGTCGATCTCGGAACGGCGCAGGCCGCGGCCCAGCGGACGTCCCTGGGTGATGCCGTAGACGATGGTCGGATCGCTCTCCAGCCGCATGCCGATGCGGATGCGGTTGGAGAAGACCGCGGCGACGCGCGGTCGCTCGGCGGCGACGCCGGTCTCCTTCTCGACGATGGAGGCGAGGATCACGGCCTCCTCCGGCGAAGACACGACGCTGTTGGGCCCGCGCGTGGCCCACAGCTCGGCCAGGTTGCGATCATGGGCCAGCCGCATGCGCCGGATGACCGAAGCGCGGGTTTCGCCCCGGCTGATCTCGTAGGTGTCGGGCCACAGACTGCCCTCGGGTGGCGTCTCGACCTCGCCCGTGAGCAGGGCATTGCGCATCAGGATGTCGACCGCCTGGGCCGAGGACCAGCCTTCGGGCAGGGTGACGTAGTGGCGGACCACACGACCGGAGACCAGCAGGCTGACGACGGAGCGCAGCGAGGCGCGGCTGGGCACCTCATACTCGCCGGCGCGCAGGCGGCGGTCGGCGCCGGTGAGGGTCACGGCGGCCTTGAACATGTCCGTCGAGCGGATGACGCCGGCCTGCTTCAGCTGCTGGGCGATCGCCGAGACGCCGGCCCCGCTGGGCAGGGTGACGATGGTGGCGTCGCCGGTCCGGGCCGACGGCCCGGGCGCGTAGAAGACGCTCCAGACCACGGCCAGCAGGCCGATGAGAAAGACGCTGAAGGTGGCCGTGGCGGCCAGCATGGCGATGGCGAAGGGCTTGCGGTCGCCGCCGCCGAGCCGCGGGAACTTCAGCGCCACGTCAGTCGACCTTGCGGAAGATCAGCGAGGCGTTGGTGCCGCCGAAGCCGAAGGAGTTGGACATGGCGACGTCGATCTTCATCGGCTTCGCCGTGTGCGGGACGAGGTCGAGCGCGGTCTCTTCCTCGGGGTCGTCCAGGTTGATCGTCGGCGGCGCGATCTGGTCGCGGATGGCGAGGATGGAGAAGACCGCCTCGATGGCCCCCGCGGCACCCAGCAGGTGCCCGGTCATGGACTTGGTCGAGGACATGGCGGCGCTCGCCCCCTCGCCCAAAAACCGCTCCGCCGCCCGCAGTTCGATCCAGTCGGCCATGGTGGAGGTGCCGTGGGCGTTGACGTAGTCGACGTCGGAAGGGGCGATCCCGGCGCGCTTCGCCGCCGCGACCATGGCCCGGAAGGCGCCGTCGCCGTCCTCGGACGGGGCGGTGATGTGGTGCGCGTCGCCGCTCATGCCGTAGCCGACGACCTCGGCGTAGATCTTCGCGCCGCGCGCCCGGGCGTGCTCGTACTCCTCGAGCACCACGATGCCGGCCCCCTCGCCCATGACGAAGCCGGCATGGCCGCGGTCATAGGGGCGCGAGGCCTTCTCCGGCGTGTCGTTGTAGGCGGTGCACAGGGCCTTGCAGGCGAGGAAACCGGCGATGCCGATGGGCACGATGGAGCCCTCCGCGCCGCCCGCCACCATGACGTCGGCGTCGTCCAGCGCGATCATGCGGGCCGCGTCGCCGATGGCGTGGGCCCCGGTGGCGCAGGCGGTGACGACCGAGTGGTTCGGGCCCTTCAGCCCATGGCGGATCGAGACCTGGCCCGAGACGAGGTTGATCAGCGACATGGGGATGAAGAAGGGGCTGACCCGTCGGGGGCCTTGCTCCTGCAGGACCAGGGCGGTCTCGGCGATGGGGCCCAGGCCGCCGATCCCGGAGCCGATCATGACGCCCGTGCGGCATTTGTCGTCTTCGCTCTCGGGCGTCCAGCCGGCGTCGGCCAGGGCCTCGTCGGCCGCGGCGATGCCGTACAGGATGAAGTCGTCGACGCGCTTGCGGTCTTTGGCCGACATGACGGCGTCGGCGTCGAAGGCCCCGGGCGTTTCCGGCGTGCCGCCGCCCCGCCCCGTGGTCCACGGCACCTCGCCGGCGATGGTGCAGGCATAGCCCGTGGTGTCGAAGCCGGTGATGGGACGGATGCCCGAGCGGCCTTCGAGAACGGCCTTCCAGCCGTGCTCCACGCCCGTGCCGTGCGGGGAGACCAGGCCCAGTCCGGTGACGACGACGCGACGCATGAGGTGTCTCCTGTCGATTCGATCTGCCTAAACGCCGATGGCCGCCGGACCCGCCCGACAGGGACGCGCCGCGGCGGCCATCAAGCCGTCAAGGAGGGACGGAAATCAGCCCGCCAGCTTCTCGTCGATGAACTTGACCGCGTCGCCGACCGTCTGGATGTGCTCGGCGGCGTCGTCGGGAATCTCGATGTCGAAGGCTTCCTCGAAGGCCATGACCAGCTCGACGTTGTCGAGCGAGTCGGCGCCCAGGTCGTCGATGAAGGAGGCCTTTTCGGTGACCTTGTCGGGGTCGGCGTCCAGATGGTCGATCACGATCTTGCGGACGCGTTCCAGGGTGTCGGACATGGGTGTCTCTGTTCTCTAAGCGCCGCGAGCGGCGGGGTCTTCGGTCAGGCCTGCCGTCTCACGACGGCGACGACGGCGCAAGTCCGTCGGGGACTCAACGCCGAAGCTCAATTTCGGTTTAGCACACGCTGCGACGGGGGAAACAGCCTGTTGCAGGGCGTGATCAGATCATCGCCATGCCGCCGTTCACGTGCAGGGTCTGGCCCGTGACGTAGGCGGCTTCGTCGGAGGCCAGATAGACGGCGGCGGCGGCGATCTCGTCGCCGGTGCCCAGACGGCCCGTCGGGATGTTCTTCAGGATGGTCTCGCGCTGCTGGTCGTTCAGCACGTCGGTCATGGGCGAGGCGATGAAGCCCGGGGCGATGCAGTTCACCGTGATGCCGCGGCTGCCGACCTCCTGCGCCAGGGATTTCGAGAAGCCGATCATGCCGGCCTTGGACGCCGCATAGTTGGTCTGGCCGGGGTTGCCGGTGACGCCGACCACCGAGGTGACGCCGATGATGCGGCCCGCGCGGCGCTTCATCATGCCCTTCATGGCCGCGCGCGACAGGCGGAAATAGCTTTCGAGGTTGATGGCCAGGACGGACTGGAAGTCCTCGTCCTTCATGCGCATCAGCAGGCCGTCCTTTGTGATACCGGCGTTGGCGACCAGGATGTCCAGCGGCGCGCCCGCCGCCTCCTCCGCCCGGCCGACCAGGCCGTCGACCGAGTCGGCGTCGGACAGATTGGCCGCGGCGGCGAAGGCGCGCGCGCCGAGATCCTTCGCCAGATCGGCCAGAACCGCCTCGCGGGTGCCGGACAGGACCACGGCAGCCCCCTGGGCGTGCAGGGCGCGCGCGATCGCGCCGCCGATTCCGCCGGTGGCCCCGGTCACGAGGGCGGTCTTGCCGGTGAGGTCAAACATATGTGTCTCCGCGAGTTTCGCCCGGTCTTACCGCCCCGAGGCGGCGCGGGGCAAACCGGAGATCACTCCTTTTTCGCGCGCGGGTCGGCCGGAGAATAGCGGGTCAGGTCCAGATTGCACTTGCCGCAGCGCTGGCGCGGACGGAGCAGGCGGCGGCCGCCGTCAGGCATGGGCGCGAACAGGTGCTGGCCGCAGCGCGGGCAGCGGGGGTAGACGGCCGCGAGGCCGCCGGCCAGCAGCACGCCCACCGTCGCCGCCATCCCGTGCTGCAGCACCCCGCCGTCGTGCAGGTGGGTGCCGATCCAGACGGTCGCCGCGACGAGTCCGCCGAAAACGGGCCATCTGGCCCAACCCCAGGTGAGGGCGGCGGAATGGGCGGTGAGTCGACGGCTCATGAGGGCTCGGCTCCCTTGGGCATATCCGGACGCGGACGAGGTACGTACGACGCGGGCCGCTCAGACGCGGGCGAAGGCCTCGAGATCGGCAGGGGCGTTCAGGGACACGCTCTCGGCGTCCGGCGCGATGCGTTTGGCCATGCCGGCCAGCACCTTGCCGGAGCCGACCTCGACGAAGCGGGCGACGCCGCCGTCGCGGGCCATCCACTCCATCGATTCGCGCCAGCGGACGCGGCCGGTGACCTGGTCGACCAGCAGGCGGCGGATGATCGCGGGATCGGTTTCGGGGCGGGCGGTCACGTTCGCCACGACCGGCACGGCCGGTGCGACCAGCGCCGCGTCAGCCAAAGCGTCGGCCATTTCCTGGGCGGCGGGGGCCATCAGCGGGCAGTGGAAGGGCGCCGAGACGTTCAGCGGAATGGCCCGCGCACCCAGCTCCTTGGCCTTCTCGATGGCGCGGTCGACGGCGGCCTTGTCGCCCGAGATGACGACGTTGCCGGCGTTGTTGTCGTTGGCCACGACGCAGACGCCGACCTCGGCGCCCGCGGCGGCGGCGGCCTCGGCGAGGGCGAGATCGGTCTTCGGGCCGATCAGGGACGCCATCGCCCCCCGCCCCACCGGCACGGCGCGCTGCATGGCTTGGCCGCGGAGCTTCAGCAGCCGGGCGGCATCGGCCAGCGACAGGGTCCCGGCGGCGCACAGGGCGGAGTATTCGCCCAGCGAATGTCCGGCGACGAAGCCGGCGGCCGTCACCTCCACGCCGAACTCGTTCTTCAGCGCCCGCATGACGGCGACGGAGACCGCCATCAGGGCGGGCTGGGCGTTCTCGGTCAGGGTCAGCTGATCCTCCGGCCCCTCGCGCATCAGGTGCGACAGGCGCTGGCCCAGGGCGTCGTCGACCTCGGCGAAGACTTCGCGCGCCACGGGAAAGGCGTCGGCCAGCGCCGCGCCCATGCCGACCGCCTGACTGCCCTGGCCGGGGAAGAGGAATGCCGTGGTCATAAGGACCCCTGTAAGCGGTTCATGTGGAGCGCTCCCTAGGCGGAACCGCGCAGGTGATCAACATTCAGACCGCTACTCAGGCGAGCGCGACGATCTCGCGGCCGGCGAGCACGGCGAACAGGACGGCGGAGACGATCAGCAAGCCGTTGGACACCGGGCCGGACCGCCATTCGGCCGGCGTGCGGCCGGAATTCAGCAGCCAGATCAGCGTGCCGGCGAGGAAGGGCATGAACAGGCTGCCGAGGACGCCGTAGGCGATGATCAGGGCATAGGGACGCTCGAGGAACAGCAGCGCCATCGGCGGAAAGGTGAGCCACAGGGCGTAGGCGCGAAACGCCGGGCTGCGCGAACCCTTCAGCGCCTCGTCGTCGGGCCGCCCGGCCAGGTGGGCGGTGAAGTCGGCGAACATCAGGCTGACCCCCTGCCAGACGCCGATCAGGCTGGAGAAGGCGGTGGCCCAGAAGCCCACGAGGAAGGCGACGGCAACGGGGCGGTTGAAGCGGTCTTCCAGCACCTGGGCCAGATCCAGCAGGCCGCGGTCGCCGTTCTGGAGCGCCGTGCCCGATGCATGCAGCAGCTCGGCGCCGACCACGAGCATGGCGATCACGAACAGGCCGGTCATGGCGTAGGCGACGCGGTTGTCGATCCGCATGGTGCGGACGAAGGCCGGCCCCTTCCAGCCCTTGGCGGCCAGCCAGTAGCCGTAGGCCGCCGTGGTGATGGTCCCGCCGACGCCGCCGATCAGGCCCAGCACGTAGAAGCCCGAGCCGCCCGGCAAGGTCGGCCACAGCCCGGTCAGCAGGCGCGGAAGGTCCGGCGCGACGATCACGGCCAGACCGACGACGGTGACGAACATGATCCCGACCAGTCCGGCCATGATCTTCTCGAACAGGCCGTAGCCGCCGAGGAAGGTCAGGCCGAGGCCCAGCACCCCCATGATCATGCCCCACGCCTTCAGGTCGAGGACGGGAAACAGGGCGGTCAACGGCAGGGCGGAGGCGGTCATCGCCGCCGCGCCGTAGACGAAACCCCAGATCACCACATAGACGCCGAAGTAGCCGCCGGCCCAGTTCAGCCGCCCCAGACGCGGTCCGGGCAGATCCGTCCAGCCCTCGAACATCGTGCGGCCCGAGGTCAGGGTGAAACGGCCGACGCCTTCAGCCAGCGCGATCTTCAGCACCGTGCCGAGGATCGCGGCCCAGAGAAGCACATGGCCGAAGCGCGCGCCCGCCACCAGGGTGGCGACCAGGTCGCCGGCGCCCACGCCCGTGGCGGCCACGACGATGCCCGGGCCGATCAGGGACACGGAGGGAGGCCGCGGCGACGAGTCGGTCATGTGCCCACGCTGGACCGGGCGGTCGGCCGCGTCCAGTTCAGTCGCGCTTGCCGCCGTCCGGGATGAAGGCCCCCGCGATCCAGCTGACGACGCCGGTGACGATGGCGGCGCCGACGCCCGCCCACAGTCCCGCGACCGCGAACCCGTCCAGGAACATGGCGGTCAGGCCGATCATGGCGGCGTTCACGACCAGCAGGAACAGGCCCAGCGTCACCACCGTGATGGGGAAGGTGATGACGACGAGGATGGGCCGCACGATCGCGTTGACGAGGCCGAGGATGACCGCCGCGGCGATCAGGCTTCCGGTCGAGGTGAAGTCAACGCCAGGGACGACCTGGGCTGACAGCCACAGCCCCAGCATGGTCACGAGGGCCTGGACGATGAAGCGGATCATGGGCGGACATCCTTCGCTACGGTCACGCTTGTGTTAGCGCATGACGGGCGCTTCGGCTCCCCTTGCCCGGACGGTTTTGCTAGTCAGGGCCGAACAGGAGAGCCCGATGAGCCTGACCGGCGCCTATGACCCCGACAACGTCTTCGCAAAAATCCTGCGCGGCGAGCTGCCTTGCGTGAAGGTCTGGGAGACCGACCACGTCCTGGCCTTCATGGACGTTTTTCCGCAGTCCGAGGGCCATGTGCTGGTGATCTCGAAGGCGTCGAGGGCGCGCACGCTGCTGGAGGTCGAGCCGGAGGTGGCGGCGGAGCTGGCCGAGGGCGTGCGGCGCACGGCGCGGGCGGTCGCGAAGGCCCTGACCCCGGACGGCGTCTCGGTGATGCAGTTCAACGGCGAGGCCGGCGGGCAGACGGTCTTCCACCTGCATTTCCACGTCGTGCCGCGCTGGACCGACCGGCCGATGAAGGGCCACGGCCACGCCCCGATGGCGGAGACCGACGCCTTGAAGGCGCTGGCGGGTCGCATCGCCGCGGCCATGGACTGACGCCCCGGCGCTGGGCATAAGCGGCGAACGCCTGTTACCGGCCGGTTTAGCTCAGTTGGTAGAGCGCCAGTTTTGTAAACTGGATGTCGCGGGTTCGATTCCTGCAACCGGCACCACTTCCCCTCCCCTCCCCGGGGCGACGATGTCCGAACCGCTGACCAACAAGCTGGGGCACCGGATCCGCTCGCGCGGCGCGCGCACGCGGGACGCCCTGCTGACGGCGGTGCGGGACCTGCTGGAAGAACGCGGGCCCGGCGCGGTCCGGATCGCCGACGTGGCCCAGCGCGCGGGCGTCTCGGCTCCCAGCGTCTACACCTATTTCAAGACCGTGGACGAGGCGGCGCTGGCCCTGTGCGAGGCAGCGTTGCCGGACACCGAGGCGTTGGCACCTCTGCTGGAGGGCGACTGGTCGGGGGACGAGGCGTTCCGCGCCTGCCGGACCTTCGTGGAGGCCATGGCGACCGTCTGGACGACGCACGGGGCGGCGCTGCGGGTCGAGCGGCTGATGGCCGACCGCGGCGACGCCGCCTTCGCCGACAGCCGCATCCGGCGCCTGCGGCGGCTGCACCTGGCGCTGGAGCGGCGGATCGCCCGGGCGCGGGCGGCGGGATTTCACCCCTCGGGACTGGACCCGCGACTGGCCAGCTATGAGGTGGTGAGCCTGGTCGAGTCGGTCGGCGCGGGCTTCGGCCTGCTGCGGCGCGCCGACCACGACGCGGCCATCCTGGACACGACGGCGCACATGGTGGTGAGGCTGACGACCGGGCGCTAGAGCCCGATCGGACCGTACAGCCAGACCAGCCAGGTCCCCACCGCCAAGAAGACACCGAACGGCATGCGGTCGTCGCCCCGCACGGTCCGGCGCAGGACCAGACGCGCGGCCACGACGCTGAGCCCGGCCAGCGCCGCCCACAGAAGGACGGAGGGCAGGCCGACGGCGCCGACCCACGCCCCCGATCCCGCGAACAGGATGGGGTCTCCGTCGCCCAGCCCGGTGCGGCCGCGAAGGCGCGCGTACAGGAAGCCGATGCCCCACAGCAGGCCGAAGCCCAGCGCCGCACCGAACGCTCGCATCGCCGCCTCGTCCCACCCCGCGACGACGCCCTGCAGCAGGCCGGTCGCGATCAGGGGGATCAGCAGGACGTCGAACATCTGGAACCGCTCGGCGTCGATCACGGCGATCAGCAGCAACTGCCAGGCGAGGACGCCCCCCGCGAGCGCGGTCAGGGGGCCGGGCGCCGCGAGCGCGGCCCAGACGGCGAGTCCCGCGGCGGTCAGCTCGATCAGCGGGTGCCGCGGCGAGATGGCGGCGCCGCAGTCGGCGCAGCGCCCGCGCAGGACCAGCCAGGACGCGACGGGGACCAGGTGCCGCGGGCGGATCGGGGCCGCGCACGAGCGGCAGCGCGACCGCCCGCCCACGACGCCCTCGCCCTGTGGCAGGCGCACGGAGACCAGGGCCAGAAAACTGCCGACGATCAGCCCCAGCCCGCCCAGCAGGGCGGCGACGACGACGGGATCGGGCGCGGCGGCGAAAGCCATGCGCGGGGGTAACAGCCGCACGGGCGCGGCGTCCAGCGCCCTTGCCCGACGCGCCGGAGCGGGCCATCACAGGCGGAACCGGGGAGACCGCCATGATCCGCACCGCCGTCCTGATCGCCGCGACCGCCGCCCTGCTGGCGGCCTGTTCGTCCGGGAGCGAAGGCGACGCGGGCAAGGCGGAGGCACCGCCGCCTCCGCCCCTGACCGAGGCGCAGAAGGTCGCGGTGTTCGAAAGCCTGCCGGCGCCGTGGGCGCAGGGCGATCTGGACAACGGCCGGCGCGCCGCGGCCCGCTGCCGGTCCTGCCACACCTTCACGCCGGGCGGGTCGAACATGACCGGGCCGAACCTGCACGGCGTCTTCGGCCGCAAGGCGGGCGGCAAGGACGGGTACAACTATTCCAACGCCCTGAAGGACGCGTCCTTCGTCTGGGACGGCGAGCGGCTGGACCACTGGCTGGAAAACCCGAAGCAGTTCCTGCCGGGCAACAAGATGAGCTTCCCCGGCGTGGCGGACGCGACCGACCGTCGCGACCTGATCGCCTGGCTGATGGTCGAGACGGCGGCGCCGCCCGCGGCCTGAGCCCTACTCCGCGGCCCGGGGCACGGCGTCGTTGGCCGTGACCTCCTGGGCCTCCCATTCCTCGATCCTCCGGGCGGTGTACTCCGGCGAGCGGGTGAAGCGGGCCAGCAGGCCGTAGATCACGGGCACCACGAACAGCGTCAGGATCGTCGCGAACAGGGCGCCCGCGAAGATGACCACGCCGATCGTCTGGCGGCTGCCCGCGCCCGCGCCCTGCCAGAGCACCAGCGGGAGGGCGCCGAACGAGGTGGCGATGGAGGTCATCACGATCGGGCGCAGGCGCAGGGCCGAGGCCTCGATGATGGCCTCGCGCACCGACCGGCCCTGATCGCGCAGCTGGTTGGCGAACTCCACGATCAGGATGCCGTTCTTGGCGGCCACCCCGATCAGGATGATCAGCCCGATCTGGGAATAGATGTTGAGGCTGGACCCGGCCATGACCAGGCCGAACAGACCTCCGGCGGCGGCGAGCGGCACGGTCAGCATGATGACCGCCGGGGTGATCCAGCTCTCGAACTGGGCGGCCAGGACGAGGAAGACCAGCAGAAGCGCCAGGCCGAACGCCGCGGCCACGGCGCCGCCGGCCTCGTTCTGATCGCGCGCCGCGCCCCCCCACTGGACCGCGCCAACGCCCGTGGGCTGCTCGGCGATCTCCGCCTCGAGGAAGGTCATGGCGTCGGCGAGGGTCGTTCCGGGGTTCAGGTCCGCCGAGAGGGTGATGGCCCGCTGGCGGTCGAGGCGACGACGATCGGGCGTGGCGCCGGAGGTCTGGGTCTGGACCACCGCCGACAGCGGCACCAGGGAGCCGGAGCCGGTCTCGACGTACAGCGCTTCGAGATCCGCGACCGTCCGGCGGTCGTCGCGCCGGGTCTGCAGGATCACGTCGTACTCCTGCCCGCCCTTGATGTAGGTCGTGGAACGGCGGGAGCCGAACATGGTCTCCAGCGTGCGGCCGATCTGCTGTGACGAGACGCCGAGCGCGGCGGCCTTCTCGGGGTCGACGTCGACGAGCAGGCGCGGCGCGTTGGGCTCATAGTTGAGGCGGGGACGCGAGAAGCCCGGATTCTCCTGGGCCGCCGCGAGGATCGGCTGGATCCAGGCGAAGATATCGCCGTAGTCCGAACCGGTGACGACCATCTCGATCGAGTTGGAGTTGCCCGCGCCGCGCTGGAATCCGCCGGGCACAGAGGCATTCACCTGGGCGTCGGTCTGGCTGCGGAGCTTGCCGTTCAGCTCCTGGGCGATGTCGTCCGCCGAGCGGTCGCGCTCGGACCAGTCCTTCAGCGTCAGGACCGCGTTGCCCGAGTTGAAGCTGCCGCCGCCGAAACCGGGCGCGGACACCAGATAGGAGTCCACCTCCCCGGCCTCGCGGTACTCCGCGAGGATCGGCTCGAGGCCCAGCATGATGCGCCGGGTATAGTCGAAACCCGCGCCCTCGGGGCCCTGGACCCGGACGGTGACACGCCCGCGATCCTCGGCGGGGACCAGTTCGTTGGGCAGGCTGCGGAACATCAGGAAGGCCCCCAGCCCCACGGCGACGACGAGCACGCCCACGCCCACCGCGGCGGCGCGCCGACCCATCATCGCGTCCAGCGACCGCTCGTAGGAGCGGCGGACCGAGTCCATGGCCCCGTCGACCTTTCGCACCAGCCATCCCGAAGAGGAGGCGGGTCGGAGGATCCTGGACGCCAGCATGGGCGACAGGCTGAGCGCCAGGAAGGCGGAGAAGGCCACGGCGGCGGCGATCGCGGCGGCCAGTTCGACGAACAGGCGGCCGACATAGCCGGGCAGGAACAGCAGCGGCGCGAACACGGCCAGCAGGACGATGGTGGTCGCCACGACGGCGAAGAACACCTGGCGCGCGCCGCGCTCGGCCGCGACCAGCGGCGGCTCGCCGTGATCCAGCCGTCGCTGGATGTTCTCGGTCACCACGATGGCGTCGTCGACGACCAGGCCGATGGCCAGAACCAGCGCCAGCAGGGTCAGCAGGTTCAGGGAGAAGCCCAGCGGCGCCAGCACGATGAAGGTGGCCAGCAGGCAGATCGGCGCCACGATGGTCGGGATCAGGGCGGCGCGGGCGCTGCCTAGGAAGATGAAGTTCACGAACGCCACCAGCACCAGCGAGATGCCGATGGTGATCCAGACCTCCTCGATGGCGTGCTTGGTGAAGACCGAGTTGTCCGAGCCGACGACCAGTTCGGTGCCCGGCGGCAGACTGGCCTGCACCTCGCCGATCATCTCCTGGACGCCTTCGGAGATGGCCAGGTCGTTGGACTGGGCCTGGCGCGTGACGGCGAGGCCGATCTGGTCGAGGCCATTGCCGCGGAACAGGCGACGGTCCTCGACCGCGCCTTCCTCGATGCGCGCGACGTCGCCGAGGCGGGTGACGTAGGTGGCCGGCCCCTGCACGGCGTTCGTCCCGCCCGGCCGGGAGGCCGACCCGTCGGAGCCGATCGGCATCTGGGCGAAGTCGGCGGCGGTGGCGTAGTTGCGCGCGACGCGGACCGTGTAGTCCTTCTCGCCGGATTCCAGCGCCCCGGCCGGGAGCTCGACGTTCTGGCTGGTCAGGGCGCTCTCGACGTCGGTGACGGTCAGGCCGCGGGCGCTCAGCGCCGCCGCGTCCAGCCAGATCCGCATGGCGTAGCGCTGCTCGCCGTAAATCTGCACCTGGGCGACGCCGGGCACCGTGGCCAGGCGGTCGATCAGATAGCGGTCGGCGTAGTCGGTCAGCTCCAGGCGGTTCATCGCCGACGACCGCAGGAACAGGATCATCACCGGCTGGCTGTCGGAGTCGGCCTTGGACACCTCGGGCGGCTGGGCCTGATCCGGCAGGCGGCCGAGCACGCGCGAGACGCGGTCGCGCACGTCGTTGGCGGCATCGTCGATGTTGCGGTCGAGGCTGAACTCCATCGACACGTTGGAGCGGCCGTCGCGGCTGGTGGAGTTGATGCGCTCGATGCCGGGGATGCCGGCGACCTGCTGCTCGATCGGCTCGGTGATCCGGCTTTCGATCACCTCGGCCGAGGCCCCGGCGTAGCTGGTCGACACCGAGACGATCGGCGGATCCACGTCCGGCAGTTCGCGCACCGGCAGGAAGAAGAAGGCCGCCGCGCCGACCACGCACAGGACGATGGCCGCCACGGCGGCGAAGACGGGTCGACGGACCGCGAGGTCGGACAACATCATCGGGCGGCGGCCTTGGCAGGCGCGGCACCGCCGCGGGAGCCGGGCTGGTCGGCGGGCGTTACGGGCGCGCCCGGCTGGATGCGGTTGAGGCCCGAGCCGACCAGACGGTCGCCGGCCGCGACGCCCGACAGGATCTCGACGAAGCCGCCCTCGACGGCCCCGGTCTCGACCTCGACGCGCTGGGCCACGGTCCCGCGCTCGCCGGCGGCGATGCGGAAGACGAAGGCGCTCTCGCCCTCGTACTGAACGGCGGCTTCGGGAACGGCCAGGCTGGTGCGGACGCCCTGGGCGACCGAGACGTTCATGGACATTCCGGGACGAATGCGACCGCCCGGATTGGGGATCTCCGCACGGGCGACCACCGCCCGGGTCGACTCGTCGACGCGGGTGTCCAGCAGGGCGATGCGACCGCCGAAGCTCTGACCGCCGAAGGCGTCCGCGCTGGCGGTGATCGGCGTGCCGGGGCGCAGGACGGTGACGAAGCGCTCCGGGATCGGGAAGTCGACGCGGATGGTCGACACGTCGTCGAGGGTGGTGATCACGGTGTTCGGCCCGACGAGGGTGCCCGGGGTGATCGTGGTCAGGCCCAGAACGCCGCCGAAGGGCGCGCGGATGACCCGGTCGCCCAGCCGGGCCTGCGCGGCCTCGAGGCCGGCGCGCGCGACCTCCAGATCGGACAGGGCCTGCTCGGCCAGGACGCGCGGCGCGATGCCCCGCTCGGCGAGGGCATTGGTGCGCTCATAGTCGCGCTCGGCCTGCGCCACCCGGGCGCGGGCCTCGATGATGGCGGCGTCCTCCTCGCGGGCCTGAAGCTCGACGAGCGGCTGGCCGGCGCGCACGGACTCGCCGTCGCGGAACAGGACGCGGGTGATGAGCTCGCTGGCGGGGGCGGTGATGTTGACCGAGCGCAGGCCGCGGGCGACGCCGAGCACGCGGAGCTGGTCGGAGAATTCGCGCTCGCCGACGACCGCCACGGCCACGGCCTGGCCCCGGCCGCCCCCCGGACCGCCCCGGCCGCCAGGGCCGCCCCCGCCCTCCTCCGGAGCGAAGGCGATGCGCATGACGGCCGCGACGGCCATCAGGCCCACCAGCACGGCGGCGGCGACGAGGAAGAAGTGACGCTTGATCACGCGGCGAGGCCTCAGGGGGATTGGAGTCGTGCCGAATGGCGCGGACGACCTGGGCCATCGCGCGCCGGATGTCCAATTAACGCCGCGGCGGGAGATTCCCGGCGCGCCATTTCGTCACAACTTGTGTTTCAGAAGCGTCGCCATACGGCCAGCACCGGACCGGAGGCGGCGGGCGTCTCGCGTCCCCAGGCCGCGCTGCGCCACCCGACCTGCAGGCTCCAGTCGCCCCAGTCGCGCACCAGCGAGGTCTCGACGTTGATCCACTGCGGCCCGCCGTCGTCGGCGCGCCCGCCGAAGACCTGGGCCAGGAGCATCCAGTCGGCGCCCTGCCGCACCCCCACCGTGACGTCGCCCCGCGTTTCGTCGGGCAGACCATCCCGCATCCGCCGCGCCGCCTGGACGTCGATGAAGACGTCGCGCGCGGCGACCCGGAAGTTGCGTCCGGCCGCCACGCGGACTTCCCAGTCGCGTTCGCCCTGCCCCGGCGCGGCGTAGCCGGCGTTGCGCCCTTCGCCGCCGTCTGCGACCGAGGCCTGAAGCGAGACGGCGCCCCGGTCGTCGCGCCAGGCCTGCCAGCGCACGCCCACCTCCAGCGGGCCGCGCCCCTGATAGTCCACAAAGGCGTCCTCGCCGCGCTGCCAGTCGCCCTTGAACAGGACGGCGACTCCCTCGGCGACGCCGTACTCGACGAACAGGGACGCCATGTCGTCCCGCCGGTCCTCCGGCAGAAGCCGGCGATCGCCGGACGGATCGAAGCCCTCGTCCGCGCGCAGGGTCTCGACCTTGAGGATGGCCTGCCCGGCTCCCCGGGGGGCGACCCAGGCCTGGGCGAGGGCCGGCTGGGCGGCAAGGACCAAGGCCCCGGCCGCGACGAGGCCGGGGAGCGGTTTCACGCGTCGTAGCCCGGCGATTTGCGGTCGAGCATCCGCAGGGCGCCCGGCCAGGCGAGGGCGGAGATGAAGCCGATCCCCCTGCCCTGTTCCTTCGTCTCGGCCTGGGCCGCGTCGGGGGCCATCAGGACGTGCGCACGCCCGCCCGAAAGCGCCGCCACCTGCTGGGCGCAGGCGCGTTCGAGGAAGAACATCCCGACCCAGGCGGCCGCGGCGGTCTGCCCCACCGCCAAGGTGCCGTGATTGCGCAGGAGCATCAGGGGCTTGTCGCCCAGATCCGCGACCAGACGTTCGCGTTCATCGTGGTTCAGGGCGAGGCCCTCATAGCCGTGGTAGGCGACCTGATGCTGCAACAGGCAGGCGTTCTGGCCGATCGGCAGCAGCCCCTCCTGCTGGGCGGCGACCCCAACCCCCGCGACGGTGTGCAGGTGGATGACGAAATGGGCGTCCTCGCGCGCCCCGTGGATCGCGGAGTGGATGGTGAACCCCGCCGGATTGATGAAGCTGGTCGTCTCCTGGACCACGTTCCCGTCCAGATCGACCTTGACCAGGGACGAGGCGGTGATCTCCTCGAAGTAGAAGCCGTACGGATTGATCAGGAAATGATGCTCCGGCCCCGGCACGCGGGCGGAGATGTGGGTGAAGATCATGTCGTCCCACCCGTGCAGGGCGACGAGGCGATAAAGCGCGGCCAGATCGACGCGCGCCTGCCATTCCGCGTCCGAGACCCGGGATCTGAGGGACGGGGCGTGACCGTCGGCCATGGCGACCTCCTGAGCTGACAGGCCGCGACCGTCGCGCCGCCGGCGCGGGGCGTCAAGCGTCCGGCGCGCTTCTCGACATGTGCTGGTTAACCCGGTCTTCACCGTAAATCCCTCTAGATCACGCTACCGGCCAAGCTTTGGCCTGATGCGGAGTTCGCCGTGACCGCCGTCGCCCGGATCGCCCCTGCCCCCGCCGCCGCGCCCACTCCGGCGGATCTGATCGCGCTGGCCCGCAGCCGCGCGGCGGACGATCGCGAGCGGCTGCTGCTGGGCGTCGTCTCCCTGTGCGAGACCCATCCTCCGGAGGGCGGGCTTTCGCCGGTGCTCGAGGACATTTTCCTGACCCTGGCGCGGCAGGCCGAGCGGGACATGCGCCAGTTGCTGTCCAGCCGCATGGCCGAGGCCGAATGGGCCCCGCCGGCGCTCGTCAACATGCTGGCCCTCGACGAGATCGAGATCGCGCGGCCCGTGATCGCCGCCAGCCCGCTGCTGAAGGACGAGGCCCTGATCCGTCTGCTGGTCGAGGCCAGTCTCGAGCATCAGGTCGAGGTGGCGCGCCGCCCGCGCCTGAGCGGCCGGGTCAGCGACGTCATCATCGAACGCGGCGAACCGGCGACCCTGACGGCTCTGGCGGGTAACCGGACGGCCGACGTCAGCCCGGAAGGCATGCGCCGCCTCGTCGACCATTCGCGCCGGATCGCCGCCCTGCGACTGCCGCTGACCCGCCACCCCCGCATGAACGAGGCCCTGGCGACCCAGATGTATATGTGGGTCGGATCGGCTCTGCGGCAGGCGATCGGCGAGCGGTTCGAGGTCGACGAAGCCCGACTGGCGGCCGCGGTGGACGAGGCTGCGACGGCGATCATTCCCGGAAACCCGCGCGGTGCCGTCGCGACGGAGCCCATGAACGCCGAGCGCGACGAGATGGAGCGGCGGCTCGTCGACAAGCTGCATGCTTCCGGCCAGCTGAGGGCGGGCTTCCTGGTCAGGGCCGCGCGCGAGAAGCGCCTCTCCCTGTTCCGTCACGCGCTGGCGACGTTGAGCGGCTTCACCGTTCCCGAGGTGGACGCGGCGCTCGCCCACGATTCGCCCGAGGCGCTCTACTGCGCCTGCGTGTCGGTGGGCATCGACCGGGCGGTCTTCCCCGCCCTGATCCATGAGATCCGGAAGATCAACGGCGGCCTGCCCGGCCATGCCGGCGGCGAGGTCTGGAACCGCGGCACGCTCGCGGCGCCCGCGGCCCAGCGGGCCTTTCGCGGCCTGCTGCGCGCGCCCGGCGCGGCCCCGGTTTGACAAGGACGCGGCTCTCCGGCTTGCCTGAGACGTGACCGACCTTCCCGTCCTCGCCTTTTCCGCCAGCGACCGCCCCGAGGCCCAGGCCGCGCTGGCGCGTCTGACCGCCCGCTACGGTCAGGTCGAGGAAAAGGACGCGGAGGTGATCGTCGCCCTCGGCGGCGACGGGCTGATGCTCGAGACCCTGCACCGGAACCTCGAGCGCCGTACGCCCGTCTACGGGATGAACCGGGGTTCGGTCGGGTTCCTGCTGAACGACTACGCCGAGGATGATCTGCCTGAGCGGGTCGCCGGGGCCGTGGCCACCGTGATCCACCCGCTGCAGATGGACGCCTGGACGGAAGACGGCCGCGTCCACTCGGGGCTCGCCATCAACGAGGTGTCGCTGCTGCGCCAGACCCGCCAGAGCGCCAAGCTGCGCATCGAGGTCGACGGGCGGGTCCGCATGGAGGAGCTGTCGTGCGACGGCTGTCTGCTGGCGACGCCGGCCGGGTCCACGGCGTACAACCTCTCGGCCCACGGTCCGATCATCCCTCTGGACGCCAACGTCCTGGCCCTGACGCCGATCAGCGCCTTCCGCCCCCGACGTTGGCGGGGTGCGCTGGTGCCGCACAAGTCGCGCGTCGCCTTCGACGTTCTGGAGGCGGAGAAGCGACCGGTCAGCGCGACCGCGGACGGCTTCGAGGTCCGCCGGGTGACGCGGGTGGAGGTCTGCGAGCGGCGCGACGTCGCCCTGACCATGCTCTTCGACGCCGGGCGCTCGTTCGAGGAGCGGGTGCTGGCCGAACAGTTCGCGGCGTGACGTCGACGCCGCGCGCGCTCACGGGTTCTTAACGCCAGGCGGTCAGGCTGACCCTGAACGTCTCAGGAGTCCCGCGTGAGCAACCCCGCCCAGGTGATCCAACCGCCCAACACCCTGCGCCTGAAGGTCGGCGGCGGCTTCGGGGCGATCGACGCCCGGGCCATTGCCAAGGCCGAGGAGGCGCTGGCCGCCATGGCCGGCCAATTCGGCCAGTGGCTGCAGGACGAGCTCGACAAGCTGGAAGCCGCCCGCGCCGCGGTCCGGGCCGAGGGCCTGACGGCCGAAACGGGCGAAGGCCTGTATTTCCGGGCCCATGACCTGAAGGGCCTGGGCGGGACCTACCAGTATCCGCTGGTGACGCGCATCGCCGGCTCCCTGTGCAAGCTTCTGGACGACGCCAGCAAGCGGCAGCACGCGCCCATGTTGCTGGTCGACGCCCACATCGACGCCATCAAGGCCGTGGTGCGCGACCGCATCCAGACCGACGATCATCCGGTGGGCAAGGCGGTGGTCGAGGAACTCGAGGCCCGCACGGCCGAACACCTCGCCTGACGGCCGGCGCTCCGGTCGTAGTCGAGGAAAGCCTCAGGCGGCGCGCGCCGTCTGACGGGGTTCGACGGGACGATCGAGCCGCTCCATGAGCCAGGCCAGATCCTCCCGCGGCGCCGCCGGCCGCTGGGTCAGAAACCGCTCCAGCATGCGGTGCCGGAAGTCTTCACCGGTGGTGTCCTTGCCCTCGGCCTGCATGCCCCGGAAGGTGTCCACCCCGGCGCGGAACGCGTGGAACAGGCGCGGCGGCAGCCCCGCCCGGTCATAGATGGCCCGAAGACCGAGCGGGCCGGCGTCGTGCACCATCAGGGCGGCGCGGGACGGCGGCGTCCCGGCCAGCTCGGCGAGGCCGTGTTCGAGAAAGGCCATCTGCCCGCGCGCCAGTCCGCGCAGCAGCAGCGAGGCGGTCAGGGCCTTGCGCCCGTTCAGGCGCGCACAGAATTGGGACAGGTCCGGTTCGCGCTCAGCCTGGTCGATCAGGTCGACGGTGGCGCGTTCGCGAGCGTAGGCGGCGAGGCGGATCGCCGTCTCCGGGGCGAGGGCGTGGCGGGAGGTCAGATGCTCGCGCACCGCGTCGGAGGCGAGCTCGATCAGGCGCTCGGTCACCGACAGCGGAAGCGCCTGCCGGTAGGCCAGGGCGGCGACCATCTCCGGCGACCGCCCGAAACGGTCCACGACGCGGTTCAGGCCCCGTTCGCCGATGTCGGCGTCGTCGTTCGCGGCGAGGGTCCGGACCGCCTCCTCGCAGGCGACGTCCGCTACCGCCTGGGAGACGTCGCGGGTGACGAAAGGGCGGGCCGCCACCGCGACCTGCCGGACGGACGACCCGGCGCGCACGATCTCGATCAGGTCGTCGTCCGAAAAGGCCGGCGAGAAGCCGATGATGGGCAGGGCGACGCTGTCGACGTCGGCCGCGAGGCGGCGGGCCACGTCGTTGGGAACAAGGTCGGACGCCTTCAGCGTCACCGCAAGCGCGCGCCGCACCAGCTCCGCCGCGTCCTGGGCCATCAGCCTCAGGATCTTGTGCGCGGCCTCGCGGTCCTCGTCGGAGAGTTCGGCCCGGTCCATGCTGCGGCACAGCTTGTGGGCGGCGGCGGCGCGCTCGTCCTCGTCGGTGGACTTCACGAAGCGCCGGACGTCGGCGTCGGTCAGGCGGGAGCGGACGGCTGTCATGAAGCGGAAGGTGCGCCGACAGGCTTAACGGCCGGTTTACCGAGCACGCACGGCGACGTCATGAGGCTGAGCGATCCAGATCCCCGAAGGCCGCGCGGAACGCCCCGGCGCCGTCCTCGTCTCCCTGTCCCAGCAAGAGGGCCAGAAGCGCGCGGTTCTGCTCCAGACGTCCCTGGGCGAGCGCGTCCAGGTCGCCGCGGGCGTCGCGGATGAAACCGCCCCCGACGGCCTCGGCCGCCGCGGCCGGCGCGCCGGCGCCCGCGTGCCGGCCCAGATTGGCGTACAGGTCCTCAACCGTGGCCGGACGCCCGTCGCGGTAGAAGATCGACCGGTTGGCCGCCGCCGCCTGCGGGAACAGGGCCACGGCGCTGGACCCGGGACGCCACTCGAGGGCCTGCATCAGGGAGGCCGCCCCGGCCGGACCGAGGAAGTGCGCGGCGTAGAGGTCGGTCGCGCTGGGCTCCCGGCCGGTGCGCCCCCGCAGATAGGCGGCGTTCGACGCCGTCAGTTCCGCCGCCATGGTCGAGGCGGCCAGCGGGTCGAAGCGCAGATCCATCACCACGTTCCGGGCCGAACCGCTGACCCGCCAGCGGCCGTCGTCGCCGCGGTGGATCAGGTCGGCGTACTGGCCGTAGCCATGCTTGCGGCCGTGCTCCTTCAGCGTGCCCAGCCACGTCTGCTCGATGAACTGGAAAAGCCCCGAGGCGGACGACGTCGGCGCCTTGGCCGAGGGGTTCATGCCGCTTTCGCGGCGGGCCGTGCGCATGAGGAAGTCGAAGTCGACCCCGGTGGAATCCGCCGCGCGGCGGATCGCCGCCTCCACGCCGCCGGGTGCTCGAATCGCGGACAGGGTCACAAGGAGACGGTCGAAGAACGCGGTTAACGAGACCTTAACGCGACCGGCGCGCCTTTGGACGAAATTCACACCTGGCCGGACGACCCGCTTCGGCGGCGTGTGGCGCCCGACGCACAACCGTCTGACACCGCATGACGAATTTCGCCAGAGAGCCGCGCCGCGCCGCAAACTTGCCGCAAGGTGAGCGCGCACTGATTTCTGGGGAAAGGCCGGGGGCGCTTCTGACAGGGAGTGACGGCCATGATGATGATGCGGACGGCGGGTGGCCCCGCGGCGCCTGTTTGGACGCGGGAGGCCCGGAAGCCGAAGCTTCCGGCCTGGATGTGGGCGGCGGCGGTGCTGTCGGTCGGGGCCCACGTGGGTGCGGGGGCCTGGCTCCTGACCCAGCGCTGGACGCCGCCGGAGGTGATCGTCCAGCCCCAGCCCGACCCGATCGACGTCTTCTTCGAGCGGCGCAAGCCGCCCGAACCGAAACCGGTCGAGCAGACCACCGCGAAGCCGGCGGCGGCCCCCGCCCTCAACCCGACCCCGGCGCCGACGCAGCCGACCCCGACCATCGACTATCGCCCCCTGCCCGACGCCACGCCCGCGGCGGGGCCGGTGATCGACCTCACCCCCGAGCCCGCAGCGACGCCGACCGGAACCGGAACCGTGGCCGCCGAGCCGGCACCGCCGGGTGTCGTGACCAACCCCGACTGGGTGCGGAAGCCGTCGGCCCAGGCCCTGATGGACGCCTACCCCGAGCGGGCGCTCAATGCGGGGATCGGCGGTTCGGCGCGGCTGAACTGCGTGGTCCGCGTGGACGGCACGCTGACCGGCTGTTCCGTCACGGAGGAGACGCCGTCGGGACTGGGCTTCGGCCGCGCGGCGCTGCGTCTGTCGCGCGACTTCCGGATGTCGCCGCGCACGGTCGACGGCCGGGCGGTGGAGGGCGCGCGGGTGAACGTCACCCTCCGCTTCACCCAGCCGGAGCCGTAGGCCCCGGACGGGTCAGGCCCGGTCGATCGGGTCCGAGGGCGGCCGCATGGGGACCGGGAGGCCGCCCCTGGATCGCGTCGGCGACGACCTTCGCCACCAGCGGTGCCAGCAGCCAGCCGTTGCGACGCGGCGCGAGGGCGACGCCGACGCCGTCCATCTCTCCCGCCGCGGGCAGGCCGTCGGACAGGGCGCCGCGCACGGCCACGCGAACCTCAGGTTCGCCGGGCCCCACGCCGGTCAGGGCGCGCACGGCCTTCACCTGGGTCCGCGCCGCGTCCACGTCGGGCGCGAGGTCGCGACGCCCCGCGTCCATGCTGGCACCGACCAGGACGCCGCCGGGCGCGGGCACGGCGTATCCCGCCGGGGTGCGGACGACGACGCGCGGAGCCATTCCCCGGACGTAGGAGAGCTGGCCGCGGATCGGCGTCACGGACGCGATCAGTCCGGCGACGCGAGGCGGCAGGCCGGGCAGGGCCGCCGCCGCGCCCGTGGCCACGACCAGATGCCGGCCGGCCCAGGTCCGGCCGTCGTCCGCCTGAAGCGTCCACCCGTCCCCGCGGCTCGCCGCCGACGCGGCCCGGGCCTCAGCCCGTCCGACGGATCGTCCGAGAGCCTGAAGGGCGACGCCGACGTCGATCCGGGCGTCGTCCGGGGCGTGGACGCCGTCGCGGGTCCGCATCGCCCGGAAGCCGTGGGCGCGCAGCCGCGCCTCCACGGCGGCCGCGTCGGCCCCGCGCCAGTCGGCCCCCTCCTCGATCAGCTCAAGCCCGTGACGCGCGGCGAAGTCCGGCCAGAGCGCGCGGGCCGCCACGAGGACGTCAACGACGTCGGCCGGCAGATCGTCCGACGCCGCCTCCATCGCCGGCGCGATCATTCCCGCGGCGACCGACGAGGCGTTGGCCCCGCCGGGATCGATCACCGTTACCGCCAGGCCGCGCGCGGCCAGTTCAGCGGCCGAGGCGAGGCCCAGCACGCCGGCGCCGATCACGATCACGTCGAAGGAGGAGGACACGGACGGTCAGATCGACCGCCCGGCCGGGATTTGCAAGGCGCGGAACTACTGCGCGGCGACAGCTGCGGCGCGCGTCTCGTTCAGGCGTGCGGTCAGGGCGGCGTGCTGGTCCCACAGCGCTCGCGGCAGACGGTCGCCGAACCGGGCGAAGAAGTCCGGGATCAGCGACGCCTCCTCGGCCCAGACCGCCGGGTCAACGTCCAGCAGGGTGGCCAGCTGGTCGTCGGTCAGATTCAGCCCGCCGAGGTCCAGCGAGGCGACCGTCGGAACGCGGCCGACGGGCGTGTCAACGGCGGCGGCCTTGCCCTCGAGGCGCTCCACGATCCACTTCAGGACGCGGGCGTTGTCGCCGAAGCCGGGCCAGACGAACTTGCCGTCGGGGCCCTTGCGGAACCAGTTCACGAAATACAGGCGCGGCAGTTTCGCCGGATCCGACTTCGCGCCGAGGGCCAGCCAGTGCGCGAAATAGTCGCCCATGTTGTAGCCGCAGAAGGGCAGCATGGCGAACGGGTCGCGGCGCAGCTCGCCGATGGCGTTCTCGGCCGCGGCCGTGCCCTCGGAGGCCACGGTCGAGCCCATGAACACGCCGTGCTCCCAGTCGAAGGCCTCGGTGACGAGGGGTACGGCCGAGGCGCGGCGCCCCCCGAACAGGATGGCGTCGATCGGCACGCCGCGGGGATCCTCCCATTCCGGGGCGATCGTCGGGCACTGGTGCGCGGGCGCGGCGAAGCGGGCGTTGGGATGGGCGGCGGGCTGGCCGGACTCCGGATCGTGCGCCTCGCCCTTCCAGGTGGTCAGGCCCGCGGGGGCCTCCTTCGTCAGGCCTTCCCACCACACGTCGCCGTCGGCGGTCAGGGCCACGTTGGTGAAGACGGTGTTGCGCGACAGCGTCTCCAGCGCGTTGTGGTTGGTGTTCCGGCTGGTGCCCGGGGCCACGCCGAAGAAACCCGCTTCCGGGTTCACGGCATACAGACGGCCGTCGTCGCCGAAGCGCATCCAGGCGATGTCGTCGCCGACCGTCTCGGCCTTCCAGCCCGGCAGGGTGGGCTGAAGCATGGCGAGGTTGGTCTTGCCGCACGCCGAGGGGAAGGCGGCGGCCACGTACTTCGGCGCGCCCTGCGGCGGCGTCAGCTTCAGGATGAGCATGTGCTCGGCCAGCCAGCCCTCGTCGCGGGCCATGACCGAGGCGATGCGCAGGGCGTAGCATTTCTTGCCCAGCAGGGCGTTGCCGCCATAGCCGGACCCGTAGGACCAGATTTCGCGGGTCTCGGGATAGTGCACGATCCACTTGTCCGCATTGCAGGGCCACGGCACGTCGGCCTCGCCCTCGGCCAGCGGGGCGCCCAGGGTGTGGACGCAGGGCACGAATTCGCCGTCGGCCCCCAGCACGTCCAGCGCCGGCTTGCCCATCCGGGTCATGATGCCCATCGACACCGCGACATAGCCGCTGTCGGTGATCTCGACGCCGAGCGCGCTGATCTTCGAACCCAGCGGGCCCATGGAGAAGGGCACGACATACATCGTCCGCCCCGCCATGCAGCCGTCGAACAGACCGTCCATCCGGGCCCGCATCTCGACGGGATCGGCCCAGTTGTTGGTCGGGCCTGCGTCGATCTCGTTCTCCGAGCAGATGAAGGTGCGGCTCTCGACGCGGGCGACGTCCCGCGGGTCGGATGCGGCGTAGAAACTGCCCGGGCGCTTGACCGGGTCCAGCGCGCGCAGGGTGCCCTTCGCGATCAGGTCGGCGACGATCGCCTGCTTCTCGGCCTCGGATCCGTCGCACCAGTGAACGCGGGCGGGCCTGGTCAGGGCGGCAACCTGCTCCACCCAGGCGACCAGCCTGGCGTGCGGGGTCGGGGCCGGATGAAGGCCGGGGACGTCGGTCATACTGCACTCTCCTGGACGGCCCGGACGCTCTGCGTCGTCTCGGGCATTTTCCTCGCTGCGCTCTTCACGCAATGTTTCAGCAGGAGGAACACCCGTGGCGACCCGGCGTCAACCGCGGCACGTTTCAACCTTGCGCGAGGCAGGTCGCGGATCGGACGTGCAATTCGGTCGTCGCGGAGCGCGCCGGAGCGCGCTATCCAACCTCCGTGCACACGTTCGATCCCGCCGCCCCGAGTCCCGACGCCGCCCGGACCTCCCCGGCGGCGAGCCGCAATCTGGAACCGATCCTGGAGGTGCTGCGCGCCCATCTGCCGGCCTCGGGCCCGGTGCTGGAGGTGGCGGCCGGCACCGGCCAGCACGCCGCCGCCTTCGCCGCCGCCCTCCCCGGCCTCGACTGGACGCCCAGTGATCCTTCGGCTGACGCGCGGGCCAGCGTCGAGGCCTGGCGCGACAACGGGCCGGCGAACCTGAAGCCCTGTTTGCCGGTCGACGTGCTGGACGCGGAAACCTGGCCGGACGCGACGTTCAAGGCGGTGTTCTGCGCCAACATGATCCACATCGCGCCGGCCGCCGCGACCTCGGCCCTGATGCGCCTCGCCGGCCGCGTGCTGACCCGGCCGGGCGGACTGCTGGTCATCTATGGGCCCTTCCTCGAGCCAGACGTGGCGACCGCCCCGTCAAACCTCGCGTTCGACGACAGCCTCAGAAGCCGCGATCCGGACTGGGGCCTGCGCGACCGGGATGCGGTGATCGCCGCGGCGGGCGAGCACGGTCTGGCCTTCACCCTGCGCAAGGCCATGCCCGCGAACAATCTGATGCTGCTGTTCCGGGCCTGGCCGTGACCACCTCCCGGACCCACGACGGCCCCGAGCCCGTCCGTCTGAACAAGTTCATGGGCCAGTCCGGCCTGTGCTCGCGGCGCGAGGCCGACTCCCTGATCGCCGAAGGGCTGGTGTCGATCGACGGCGAGACGGTCACCGACGCCGGGCGGAAGATCCAGCCGGGCCAGACCCTGACGTTGGCAGATCAAGGCGCGGCCCGACTGGCCGAGGGGATCACGATCGTGATGAACAAGCCGGTCGGCTACGTCTCCGGCCAGCCGGAGCCGGGCAAGACCCCGGCGGTGCGGCTGCTGACCGGGGAGAACCGGATCGGCGAGGGGGAGCCCCCCGCCCGCGACGCCTCCCTGCCCCCCATCGGCCGGCTGGACGAGGACTCGCGCGGCCTGCTCCTGCTGTCCTCGGACGGCGTGGTGGCCAAGGCGGTCATCGGGCCGGAGTCGGATCTGGACAAGGAATACCTGGTCCGCGTCACCGGCGACGTCACGGAGAAGAAGCTGGCGACGCTGCGCCACGGCCTGATGCTGGACGGACGGGTGCTGAAGCCCGCGCGGGTGACGCGGATGGAGCCGCACCGGCTGCGCTTCGTGCTGAAGGAAGGCCGCAACCGGCAGATTCGCCGGATGTGCGAGATGGTCGGGCTGGAGGTCGTCGACCTGATCCGGATCCGCATCGGCCCGCTGAAGCTGGACAATCTGCCGGAAGGACGATGGCGGCTCCTGACGGCGGACGAACGCGCGGCGCTGGTCGCGGGAGGGACCCGCTAGCCGTTCTTCGAGGCGGCGCCGAACAGGGCGGCGATCCCCGCGTCGACCTCGGCCGGGGCGGCCAGCTCGACCACCGCCGTCAGGCGCTCCGACCAGCTTTCTCGGCGGAGCGACGGGGACAGGCGCGGGGACTCCGCGGGATCGAGTTTCAACCCGAGGAGCGCCTTGCCGCCCTTCAGGGGGCGCATGGCCGCGAACTGCACCGAGCGCGAAAACGAGGTGTATCCCTTGCGCTGCCCGGAGATGACGTCGGCGTGGGTCCCCGCGATGCGCTCGACGGCCTCGAGGATCGTCCGCGAAGCGGCGTCCGTCCAAAGGGCAGCGCGCAGGGCACCCGGTTCATCCCAGCCGGGCGCGTCGGACGGCTGACAGGCGTCCAGAATCTGGGCGGCGTGATTGGCACCCACGCCGAACCGCGTCTTCAACCACGCGGCCTGGGCCCTGGGCGCCGTCTCCGGACAGGTCTCCATGACCGCGCGCCACTGCTCCAGCGATCGGCCCGTGTTCGTTTCGAGGTTTGCCAGGACCGTGGCGAACCACTTCCTCTGGCGTTCGGTCAGCACAGCTCCGGTCATCGTCGCGTCTCCCGTCCGGCGTGAACCTAGCGCGACGCCGTGACCTGGGCGAGGGCGGAACCTTCGCCGGTCGGCGCGCGCTTCACAGGCTCCTCCCCCCAATTCCTCGCATCAGGAGATTTTCCATGACCGATCAACGCATCCAGGGCGCGGCCGACCAGATCGGCGGCAAGACGCGGACGGGCCTCGGCAGGCTGACCGGCGACGCCAAACTGCAGCTCGACGGCCGGGTCGACGAGTACAAGGGCAAGGCGCGCGACGCCTATGGCCGGGTCGTCGACGGGCTGGACGGACTGGTGGCCAAGGCCCCGGCGGAATATCGCGAATATGGTCGCAAGGGCATCGACTTCGCCCGCCGCAAGCCGCTGCTGACCACGGGCATCGTCGCCGGCCTGGCCATCATTCTGGGCGGTCTCGGACGCCGTCGCCACTAGGATCCCCCGCCCGAACGACGAAGGCCCGGACGTCGCCGTCCGGGCCTTTTTTCTGCGCCGTCGCGGGGATCAGTCCGCGGCTTCGTCGGCCTTCTCGGCCGCCCGCGCGGCCGCCCCCGTGAGGGGGACGACGTCGAAGGCGATCTTGCCGTCCTTCAGCTCCACCTTGACGTGGCCGCCCTTCGTCAGGCGACCGAACAGGATGTCGTCGGCCAGCGGCTTCTTGATGTTCTCCTGGATGACCCGCGCCAGGGGGCGCGCGCCGTACAGTTCATCGAAGCCGTTCTTGGCCAGCCAGTCGGCCGCCTCGTCGGTCAGCTGGATGGTGATGTTGCGGTCCGCCAGCTGGGCCTCGAGCTGCAGGATGAACTTCGTCACCACCGACTTGATGGTTTCGGAGTCCAGGGACTTGAAGGCGACGATGGCGTCCAGACGATTGCGGAACTCCGGGGCGAACAGGCGCTGGATGGCCTTTTCGTCCTCGCCCTCCACCTTGCCGCGGCCGAAGCCGATCGAGGCGCGGGCGTTGTCGGCGGCCCCGGCGTTGGTGGTCATGATCAGGATGGTGTTCCTGAAGTCGACCTTCTTGCCGACCGCGTCGGTCAGCATGCCGTTGTCCATCACCTGCAGCAGGATGTTGTAGACGTCCGGGTGCGCCTTCTCGATCTCGTCCAGCAGGACCACGGCGTGCGGGTGCTGGTCGACGGCGTCGGTCAGCAGGCCGCCCTGGTCATGGCCGACATAGCCGGGAGGGGCCCCGATCAGGCGGCTGACGGTGTGGCGCTCCATGTACTCCGACATGTCGAAGCGCTGCATCTCGATGCCCAGGGTGGAGGCCAGCTGTTTGGCCACCTCCGTCTTGCCGACGCCGGTGGGGCCCGAGAACAGGAAGCAGCCGATCGGCTTTGAGGGATCGCGCAGGCCCGCGCGGGCCAGTTTCATCGCCGCCGACACCTGTTCGATGGCCGCCGACTGGCCGAACACCACCCGGTTCAGGTCGGTCTCGAGCTCCTTCAGGCTCTCGACGTCCGACTTGGACACCGACTTGGCCGGGATGCGCGCCATCTTGGCGATGACCGCCTCGACCTCCTTCTGGCCGATGACCTTCTTGCGCTTCGATTCCGGCAGCAGCATCTGGCCGGCGCCCGCCTCGTCGATCACGTCGATCGCCTTGTCCGGCAGTTTGCGGTCAGTCATGTAGCGCGCCGACAGCTCGACCGCCGTGCGGATGGCCGCGTCGGTGTAGCGCAGCTTGTGGTGGCCTTCGTACGAGGTCTTGAGCCCCTTCAGGATCTTCACCGTGTCCTCGACCGTCGGCTCGTTGACGTCGATCTTCTGGAAGCGGCGGACGAGGGCGCGGTCCTTCTCGAAATGCTGGCGGTACTCCTTGTAGGTGGTGGAGCCCATGCAGCGCAGGGTGCCCGACGCCAGGGCGGGCTTGAGCAGGTTGGACGCATCCATGGCCCCGCCCGAGGTGGCGCCGGCGCCGATCACCGTGTGGATCTCGTCGATGAACAGGATGGCGTCGTCGTGGGTCTCCAGCTCCTTGACGACCTGTTTCAGCCGCTCCTCGAAGTCGCCGCGGTAGCGGGTGCCGGCCAGCAGCGCGCCCATGTCGAGCGAGTAGATGGTGGCCCCCTTCAGCACGTCCGGCACCTCGCCCTTGACGATCTTCCGGGCCAGGCCCTCGGCGATGGCCGTCTTGCCGACGCCGGGGTCGCCGACCAGCAGCGGGTTGTTCTTGGTCCGGCGGCACAGGATCTGGATCGACCGTTCCACCTCCGCGTGGCGGCCGATCAGCGGATCGATCCGGCCCTTGGACGCCTTGGCGTTCAGATCGACGCAATAGGCCTCCAGCGCCTCGCCACCCGTCTTGGCGGCGGCGGCGTCCTCCGCATCCTCGGGCGACTGGCCGGCGGCGCGCGCCGGGCGCGTCTCGCCCGTCCCGGACTTCTTGGCGATGCCGTGGGCGATGAAATTGACCGCGTCATAGCGCGTCATGTCCTGCTCCTGCAGGAAGTAGGCGGCGTGGCTCTCGCGCTCGCTGAAGATCGCGACGAGCACATTGGCGCCGGTGACCTCCTCGCGGCCCGAGGACTGGACGTGGATCACCGCGCGCTGGATCACCCGCTGGAAGCCGGCGGTCGGCTTGGCGTCGTCCCCGTCGGCCGTGGCCAGGGCGGCGAGGTCGTTGTCGACGTACAGCGTCAGCGCCGCCTTCAGCGCCGGCAGGTCGACGTTGCAGGCCCCCATGACGTTGGTGGCGTCAGGGTCGTCGATCAGCGCCAGCAGCAGATGCTCCAGCGTGGCGTACTCGTGCCGCCGCGCATTGGCGTAGTGGACGGCCCGGTGCAGGGTCTCTTCGAGAGGACGCGAAAACGAGGGCATGGGCCGCTCAGTCCTTTTCCATCGTGCATTGAAGGGGATGCTGGTGCCGGCGGGCGGTTTCGATCACCTGGGCGACCTTGGTTTCGGCCACCTCATAGGTGAAGACGCCGCACACCCCGACGCCATGCTGATGCACATGCAGCATGATGCGGGTGGCCGCCTCGCGGTCCTTCTGGAAGAACCGCTCCAGCACGTAGACGACGAATTCCATGGGGGTGTAGTCGTCGTTCAGGATCAGCACCCGATACAGCGAGGGCTTCTGAAGCTTCGGCTTCGTCTCTGTGACGGTGGCGACGCCCTGGCCGCTTCCCGTCTCTCCTGAACGTCTCGTGGGCATTCTTCGTCCGGTGGGGGGAGTCGATGGACTAGATGGGGAATGATGGCCTGATTTGAAGACGCGGCAAGTCACAGGTTTTTGCGTCGGCGTCGCAGGGGCGAATGCAAAAAGGGCCCCGGCGTTTCCGCCGGGGCCCCTTCGTACGCTTACGGAACTCTACTGACGTTCAGGTCGCTCAGCGAGCGGCCTGGAACTTCTCGACCGAGGCGGTGACGCGCTCGTTGATCGGACGGAAGCTGTCCTTCATCGAGGCGGTGAACAGGTCGGTCGCCTTGGTGACTTCCGACAGGTAGGACTCGGTGGCCGACTTGGCCCAGGTCGTCTGCAGCTCGATCAGCTCCTGCACCGAGCGGGCCTGCGCCATCGACTGGGCGGCGGCGACGTTCTCTTCCCAGGTCTTCTTGGTGAAGGCGATCGCGTTGTGCGACAGGGCCTCGGCGCCCTTCTGGGCGGCGGTGGCCGACTCGACGACGGCTTCCAGGTTCTTCTTGCCCTGAGCGTTCAGCTCGCTCAGCGAGGCGACCGACTTGTCCACGCCTTCGCGGAAGGCCTGGGCGCCGGCGGCCTGGAACTTCTCGGCCTGGGCTTGCGCCTGCTGGGTGGAGGCCTTGACCTGGGCGGTGGCGGTCTCGACGTTCTTCTTGGCGGCGGCGGTGATGGTCTCGGCGGCGTCGGCCATGGTGTCTCTCCTGAACCAGAATGCGGCGTTGATCGCCGCGAATGATGTTCGGGCGGGGCGGTCCCGCTCGCGAGGCTCATATGGTGCAAGTGCGAACGGAGGTCAAGAGAATTTGTGCACTGCACAATCCCGTCACCGGGGAAGCCGTTCAAATCTGCGTTGACGCGGCGTTAAGGACCACGAAACTGAAGCGGGTCATGCTAGCCCTTGCGTGACCGGGGGGCGCCCGGGCGACCGGAAGCAGCTGAAGTGAGTATGCGATGGCTTTGATCGTGCGTCGGGCGCTGGCGGCCTTTTCGATCCTGTTGACGCTGTCCCTGACGGCCGCGCCTGCGGCGACGCCGGTGATCGCGCAGGAAAACCTCCGCTATGCCGCGATCGTCATCGACGCGGAGTCGGGCGAGGTGATGTTCGCCCGGCACGCGGACGCGCGGCGCTACCCGGCCTCGATCACCAAGGTCATGACCCTGTATCTCGTGTTCGAGGCGCTGGAGCAGGGCAAGATCAAGCTGGACGACGTGATCCGCGTTTCCCCCCACGCCGCCGGCCAGCCGCCGTCCAAGCTGGGCCTGGCCGCCGGCCAGACCATCACGGTCCAGGACGCAATCCACGCCACGGCCATCCGCTCCGCCAACGACATGGCGGTGGCCCTGGCCGAGCACGTCGCCGGGTCCGAAGCGCGCTTCACCGCCATGATGACGCTGAAGGCCGAGGATCTGGGCATGACCCAGACCCGCTACGTCAACGCCAACGGGCTGCCCGACAGCCGCCAGCTGACCAGCGCGCGCGACCTGGCCATGCTGTGCCGCGCCCTGCTGCGCGATTTTCCGCAGCACTACCGCTATTTCGGCGTGAACAGCTGGTTCTACGGCGGCCGCGAGTATCGCAACACCAACGGTCTGCTGTCGTCGGGTCAGGGCTATGACGGGATCAAGACCGGCTTCACCAACGCGTCAGGCTACAATCTGGCGGCCTCGGCGGTGCGCGACGGGCGGCGGATCATCACCATCGTGCTGGGCGGCCGATCGACGGCGACGCGCAACGAGCACGTCGCCGAGCTGATGAGCACCGGCTTCGAGGTCGCGGCGCGCCGCCGGGGCGGCGAACGGATCGAGGTGGCCCAGACCTTTTTCGAGGGACGCGGGTTCGGCATAGGCCCCGACGCCGGCGACGGTGCGGTCCTGTACGCCTCCCTGCCCGGGGATTCGGCCGCGGGGAGCCGGGCTGAACCCGAGGATTCCGACGTGCGTCTGGTCTCGGCGCCGGCCCCGCACACCGACCGCACCAGCGAGCTGAACCGCCAGTCGACCCCCACGACGACCTCGTCCACCCGCCGGACCGCGCCCCCCGTCCCCGCCGGCCTGTGGTCGGTCCAGGTCGGCGCCTTCCGGGACGAGACGGTTGCGCGCGACTGGCTGGACGAGGTCGGCCGACGGTTTCGCGGTCAGTTCCGCGGCGCCGACCGGCGCGTGATGAACGCGTCCGGCTGGTTCCGATCGCGGTTCACCGGCATGACCGAGGACGCCGCCCGCGCGGCCTGCGAGGCCTTGGTCGCCCGCAACGTCACCTGCCAGGTCGTCCGCCCCGACTGATCCCGCGGCCAAGCTTGACGGGCCGGATGGGCGGGTGAAGGCTGTCGCCCTGCCCCCCGTCCAGTCCTTGAGAGTGCCCCAAATGACGCGCGCCCACCCCAAAGCCCGCATGGCCGCCGCCTGCGCGGCCGCCCTGCTGACCGCCTGCGCTGCGGGATCCGCGTGGGCCCAGGCGGGGATCCAGAGCCTGCCGCGCGACGTCCCGGCCATTCCCGCGCCCACGATCGACGCCTTTCCGGGCGTGATCCGGCATGAGGTCGACGCCACCGATCTGGACCGCAAGATCGTCTGGGTGAAGCAGACCATCCCGGTGCCGGCGGCCGGGCCGATGACCCTGCTCTATCCGAAATTCCTCCCCGGCAACCACGCGCCGACCGGGCCGATCCAGCTGATCGCCGGTCTGACGGTGACGGGCGACGGGCGACGGATCGAGTGGCTGCGCGACACGCTCGACCCCTATGCCTTCCACATCGACGTGCCCGCAGGCGTGCGCGAGATCGAGGTCGAGTTCCAGTGGCTGACCCAGCCCGAGAACACCACCTGGCGCGTCGTGATGACGCCGGACGTGTCGAACCTGCAGTTCGAGAAGGCCATCCTCTACCCCGCCGGATACCGGCACTCGGGCATCATGGTGCAGACCTCGGTCCGGCTGCCGGACGACTGGAACTACGGCGTGGCGCTGGACACCCGCTCGTTCGAGGAGGGTCTGGCCGTGTTCGAACCCATCGACCTGGAGATGCTGGCCGACAGCCCCATGTTCGCGGGACGGCACCATCGGGTCGAAGACCTCGACCCGGGCGGCCGCTCGCCGGTCCGTCTGCACATCCTGGGCGACACGCCCGAAGCCATCGCCATCACCGACGACCAGCTTGCGGGCTTCCGCAACATGGTGTCCCAGGCCGACCTGCTGTTCGGCTCGCGCCATTTCGACCGCTACGACTTCCTGCTGGCCAACTCCAACCAGCTGGGCGGCATCGGGCTGGAGCATCATCGCTCCAGCGAGAATGCGGTGCCCGCCAACTTCTTCCAGAACTGGACCGCCTATCACGGGGCCCGCACCCTGCTGCCGCACGAGTACGTGCACAGCTGGAACGGCAAGTTCCGACGCCCCGCCGATCAGATCACGCCCAATCTCAACACCCCGGTCCAGAACACCCTGCTGTGGGTCTATGAGGGCCAGACCGAGTACTGGGGCGAGGTGCTGGCCACCCGCGCCGGTCTGGTCACGCCGGAGGAGACGATCGCCAACATCGCCGGCGTCGCGGCCTTCTATGACAACCAGGCCGGCCGCGGCTGGCGGCCGCTGCAGGACACGACGAACCACAACCTGCTGGGCTACCGCAGCGTGACGCCGTGGTCGTCCTGGATGCGCGGGACCGGCGACTATTACCGCGAGTCCCTGCTGGTCTGGCTGGACGTCGACAGCAAGATCCGGGAGCTGACCGGCGACCGTCGCTCACTGGACGACTTCGCCAAGGGTTTCTTCGGAATCCAGGACGGCGTGTGGGAGGCGACGCCCTACACCTTCAACGGCCTGGTCGAAGCGCTGAACGCCGTGGCCCCCTACGACTGGGCGGGCTTCCTGCGCGCGCGGCTGGACGCCGCCGGCCCCGAGGCCGAGGCACCGCTGGACGGACTGGAGCGGTCCGGCTGGCGGCTGGTCTATGGGGAGACGCCCACCGAGGTCGAGCAGTACGTCAACGGCTCGGGCGGCGGCGACTTCCAGTACTCCCTGGGGTTCAATCTCTCGGGCTCCCGGATCACCGGCGTCCGCTGGGGCGGCCCGGCCTGGGAGGCGGGGATCGGCACGGGGTGGAGCCTGGCCAGCGTCAACGGCCAGGCGGGCAACGCCGCCAACCTGGCCGCCGCCATCACGGCGTCGAAAGGGAACAGCCAACCCATCAGCGTCGTCATCCGCAGCGGGTCGCGCGAGCGGACGGTGCAGTTCGACTACCACGACGGGCTGCGCTACCCGCGTCTCGAGCGCATCCCGGGGACCCGCGATCGTCTGGGCGAGATTCTGGCACCGCGGACCAACTAGGGCACCGACCCTATCTGCCCCAGCATTCGCGGGGCATGGGGGTCGCCTCCAGGTCCGCGTAGCGGGTGGAGCAGACGGTTTCGACAGTGTCCGGGTCGAGGGCCTCGATCTCGGCGCGGAGGGCCACCAGATCGGCCAGCAGCCTGGCGTCGTCGGGCAGCCCCTCCGGCGTGGTGTCGAGGCAGCGGCTCATGTCGAACCGGATGACGGCGATCGACTTGCACTGCAGCGGCAGCCCGTCGAAGACCTGGATCGCCTTGGCGGAGGTCATCGGCAGCTCCGGCAGCGGCGCCCGTTTCGGCGGCGGCGGCGCGGCGGGGTCCGGCGTGGCGGTGCCCTGATCGCAGGCGGCGACGAACAGCAGGACGGCGGCCGCCAGAAGATTGCGCGTCATGGATGAAATCCTCCCCGGGGCCACGCTAGGCGGTGGCCGGAGAGCGCGCAAACGAAACGGGCCGGAGATCGCTCTCCGGCCCGTCGCGGTCTGGCTTGAAGCCCGATCTTACTTGATCTGGACCTTGGCGCCGGCTTCGGTCAGCTTCTTGGCGACTTCTTCGGCGTTCTGCTTCGAAACGTTCTCGACGACGTTCTGGGGGGCGCCTTCGACCAGGTCCTTGGCTTCCTTCAGACCCAGGTCCGAACGGACGCCGCGGACTTCCTTGATCACGTTGATCTTCTTGTCGCCGCCGTCCAGCAGGACGACGGTGAACTCGGTCTGCTCTTCAGCGGCTTCGGCGGGGGCGGCACCGCCACCACCGGCCGGCATGGCCATGGCCACCGGAGCGGCGGCGGAGACGCCCCACTTTTCTTCCAGCAGCTTGGACAGCTCGGCGGCTTCCAGGACGGTCAGGGCGGACAGGTCTTCGACGATTTTGGCGAGATCGGCCATTTTTCAGTTCCTTCGGAGGGATTTGGTTTGAGGAGATGCGGAGATGAAAGGGCGGCTTACGCCGCGTCCTTGGTGGCGTAGGCGTTGAACACCCGGGCCAGCTGGGCGGCCGGGGCCTGAACGACGCCGGCGATCTTGGTCGCGGGGGCGTTCAGCAGACCCAGCAGCGAGGCGCGGATCTGGTCCAGCGACGGCAGCTTGGACAGGGTTTCGACTCCCTTGGCGTCCAGCACCTTGTCGCCCATGAACCCGCCCTGGACGACGAACTTGTCGTTGCCCTTGGCGAACTCGGCGGTCACCTTGGCGGCCGTCACCGCGTCGTCGGCGTAGGCGATGCCCACGGGACCCTTGAACAGGCCGTGGTAGTCGCTGCCCTCGGCGGCTTCGAGCGCCTTCAGCGCCAGGCGGTTCTTGACCACCTTGAACGCGCCGCCTTCCTTGCGGAGGCGGCCACGCAGGTCTTCCATTTCCGCAACGGTCAGACCCAGGTTGTGGGTCACGACCACGGCGCCGGCGTCGGCGAAGACGCCCTTCAGCGTCTCGATCGACTCGGCCTTTTGTGCGCGGTCCATTGCGGTCTCCAGTCTTGGTGTCGCCGCCGGGGTCATTCCCGACGGCAAGATGGCCAAAGCGCCGCGCGTCGCCGCGAGACGTTCAGGCCGGTAGCGATGTCCGAAGGAAGCTCAGGCCCTCGCCGCGCCGGAGCGCACGAGGATCGTCTGCGACCCATCTCCCCACGGCGCCGGGGGGCTCCCCGACATTTACGGCGTGGGTGGCCCCCACGCCCCGAAGTTCTCGGACAGGACCGTCACGGGCGAACCCGTGACGGCAAGGCGCGCTCCATACACAAGAGGACCGGCTGGCGCAACCGAAAGGACGGCGGCTTGCCCACCGCCGCCGTCCCTCGGTCAGACGTGGGCGATCTGCGTCGCACCGAAGCCCGGAACCTTGGCGGCGCATTCGACGCCACCGATGACCATGATGCTCAGGTAGATGCCGATAAGCACCTTGGTCTCTCGGGTCATCGCCACGCCAGGTTCCCTGTGCCGATAGACTGACAGGGCGTGCAGCCCGGCCGCGACTGCGACCAGCGCGACCTGAAGCACATGCCCCACTGCGACGGCATGGGCGAGCCCCGCCTTGGCCGAGCTCCAGACAGCCAGGCTGGGTCCCGCGAACGGCAGGTACGCCATGCCCGGCGGGGGACCTGCAGCCAGCACCAGCGCGGCGCCCACCAGAGCGATCGGAATGAGAAGATAGCGACGTTGCATGACGAGGCTCCCTTAGCGGATGCAACTCCGGCGCATCCATCCGGAACCTGGATGAAGTCAGTTGCTGAGACCGCCGCCTCCAAGTTGCCGCCTCGACTACCCGCCGAGAGTGACGTTGGCATGACGTTATGGTGACGACAACAGCATGTCTTCCCGACAATGTCGCGTCTCCGTGCCTGCATACTGACAGATCGACATCGCCTAATATGTTCTACACTTGTCAGCTCATTGAATTTCACGCGCGGTTCTATAGTTATCTTGTACTGCCATCGACCTTCGCGGCCACGCTCGGACTTGCAAGTCCTGCCTGAAACTCACTGAACGGCATTGAATGAGATCTCGTCCTGTGGCATGGAGAGTTCGCTGAGACCGTCGCCGTCCACTGGCCGGTGACACAGGGCCGCACGGTAACGTGTGGCCCTTCTTCGTGGTGGGCAGCCCCAAGACATTGCAACTTACAGCATGCTACATGCTTCTTCATTGAAGAGCACTTGAATGCGTTAGCTTATGGTGCGGCGCAGTTTGACGACGGCTTGCGCAGAACGAGCCTCACTGCTTAGGTTACCTTCTGTCTGGGGACCAAAATCTTGGCTGACGTCATCGTCGATGAGACCCACTGGTATGCGCTCAAGCAGTCCGCCAACTGCTTCGTCCCGCTGGTCGTGAGGGCCGCTGGTGATCATGAAAGCGGGTTCCGCAACGCTGAGCTCGTGCGCGCGTCCGAGGAGCCGGGAATGCGGGCGTTCTCGGCCCACTTTGCTGGGCGAGTCATGCGGCGCGAACCCGCCACGCATGACAATGCCGTCGCCGTCGTCCGGGCCCATGCGAAACTGTGCGAACTACGCGGCGTGGGTGAGCCCTTCGGGCATGCTTCGATCGTCGCTGCGGTCTTGGGCCTCCGGGACAAGGGGTGGACCGAGGCGCACGATCCGCAGCAGGACACCGAACTTGCGGCGCAGGTCGGCATCAGTCCGGAAGCCCTCGCCCATCTCCGCAATGGAGGCCGGGCATCCGCAGCCGTCGTCGGCGCGCTCCGCGACGTGGTAGCCCCCGGGATCGCCTTGGAGGCGTTCGCCACCTCCGATCCCCATCCCGCGTTCGGGCCTATGACGATCCCGGGCCCGGTGTTCTCGCTGCGAGACCTGCTTCTGCCCCTGCCGACGAGCATTCCAGACCGCTGGGACTGACCAAGCAAAGAAAAGCGGCGGCCCCTTCCGGGACCGCCGCTTTCTCAATCCGGGATCGAAAGACCGATCAGGCGCCCAGCGAGGCGGGGTCGATCTTGAAGCCCGGGCCCATGGTGGACGACAGGCTGATCTTCTTCACATAGGTGCCCTTGGCGCCCGACGGCTTGGCCTTGACCAGGGCGTCGACGATCGCCTTCACGTTGGCTTCCAGCGCGTCCTGGTCGAATGAGCACTTGCCGATGCCGGCGTGGACGATGCCTGCCTTCTCGACGCGGAACTCGACCGCGCCGCCCTTGGCGTCCTTGACCGCCTGGCCGACGTTCGGGGTCACGGTGCCGACCTTGGGGTTCGGCATCAGGCCGCGCGGGCCCAGCACCTTGCCGAGACGGCCGACCAGACCCATCAGGTCCGGCGTGGCGATCACGCGGTCGAACTCCATGAAGCCGCCGTTGATCTTCTCGAACAAATCCTCGGCGCCCACGATGTCGGCGCCGGCCGCGGTGGCCTCGGCCGCCTTGGCGTCCTTGGCGAAGACGGCGACGCGGACGTCGCGGCCCGTGCCGGACGGCAGGTTGACCACGCCGCGGACCTGCTGGTCGGCGTGGCGCGGGTCGACGCCCAGGTTGACGGCGATCTCGATCGACTCGTCGAACTTGGCCTTGGCGTTGTCCTTCACGGCCTTGATGGCGTCGGAGAAGGCCATCGGCGTCTCACGATCGCCGGTCCAGGCCTGGATGCGCTTGGCTTGCTTGGCCATCTTAGTTCTCCACCACGTTCAGGCCCATGGCGCGCGCCGAGCCTTCGATGATCTTGGCGGCCTGGTCCAGGTCGTTGGCGTTCAGGTCCTTCATCTTCTTCTCGGCGATCTCGCGCAGCTGGGCGCGGGTGATCTTGCCGACGGTCTCGCGGCCGGTCAGCTTGGCGCCCGACTTCAGGCCAGTGGCCTGCTTCAGGTACCAGGTCGCCGGCGGCGTCTTGGTGACGAAGGTGAACGACTTGTCCTGGTAGACGGTGATGACGGTCGGAAGCGGGGTGCCCTTGGCTTCCTTCTCGGTGCGCGCGTTGAACTCCTTGCAGAAGCCCATGATGTTGACGCCGCGCTGACCGAGGGCGGGGCCGATCGGCGGCGACGGCGTCGCGGAGCCGGCGGGCACCTGCAGCTTGATGTAGCCGAGAATCTTCTTGGCCATTGGTCTCTCCTATGAAGCCCCGAACTGAATCGGAACGGATGAGCCGTGGTGCGGCATGGCTGCCTCCCACGGATTTGCCCTCATCTCTGAGGGAGGCGGGCGTTTATCAGAGCCGCCCCGCGAAAGCAAACGGCGGCCCCGGGGGACCGCCGCTGAAAGTCCGGTCTGCCGGGCGGCTCAGCCCGAGACCTTCTCCACCTGGCCGTATTCCAGATCGACCGGGGTCGGGCGTCCGAAGATGGACACGGCGACGCGCAGGCGGGCGGCGTCCTCGTCGACGCTCTCCACCTGGCCGTCGAAGCTGGCGAAGGGTCCGTCGACGACCTTGACGGTCTCGCCGATGTCGAAGCGGATGGTGGGCTTGGGACGTTCGACGCCCTCCTCCACCTGGCCGATGATGTTCTTGACCTCGCGGTCGGAGACCGGCAGCGGCTTGGTGCCGCCCGCGGCCCCGAGGAAGCCCGTCACCTTCGGCGTGTTCTTGACCAGGTGATAGGCGTCGTCGGTCATCTCCATCTTCACCAGCACGTAGCCGGGGAAGAATTTCCGCTCGCTGTTCACCTTGCGGCCGCGGCGGACCTCGACGACGTCCTCGGTGGGAACCAGGATCTCGGAGAAATTCTCGGCCAGGCCCTGGCGCGCGGCCTGCTCGCGCAGCTGCTCGGCGACCTTCTTCTCGAAGTTCGAATAGGCGTGGACGATGTACCACTTGTGCCGCGGGTTGGCGGCGGCTTCGGGCGCGGCGTCGGTCATGGGCGCGGTTTCTTCTTATGAGCCGAAGGAGATGATGCGTTCGAAGCCCATGCCCAGCAGCAGGTCGACGATCCAGAAAAAGGCGGCGGCGATCACCACCATGATGAAGACCATCACCGAGGTGATCCAGGTCTCCTTGCGGCTGGGCCACACGATCTTGCGGCCCTCGGCACGGACCTGGCTGAAGAACTGGACGGGCGAGGTGCGGACCTTGGGCGTGGTCGGCTCGACCGTCACGGTCGCGCCGGCGGCGGACGCCTGCGCCTTGGCGCCGGCGGCCGGGTTGCCCGTGCGGCGGCCGGGAAATTTGGGCTTGGCCATCTGTCCTGTGGTCTCTTCTCGATCGCTTGTCCTGCCCCGCAGATGGGGAGGCCCAGGCTGCGGCGACAGGGGGGAATGGCAGGAGTTGGGGGACTCGAACCCACGACCCCCGGTTTTGGAGACCGGTGCTCTACCAGCTGAGCTAAACTCCTAGACAAATCGCGACGGGCCGACGGATCGGCTCGTGGTCTTCGCCAGACGCGGGGCTATGCCCCACCCCGCCCGTGATTTCAAGGGCGAAGGGCGAGACGAGAGTGCCTCATTCCTGATGCTCGGCGACCGCCCGGGCTTCGTCCTCGGGCTTCACGACCTGGCGGAACAGAAGCTTGTCGATGCGGCGGTCGTCCATGTCGATGACCTCGACCTCGAACCGGCCGAGCTGGAGAATCTCGCCCTCGGCGGGTACGCGCGACAGCTGGTGCAGCACCAGGCCGGCCACCGTGTGGAAGCCCTCGGCCTCGCCGAAGTCCTCGCCCAGCTCGTCGGACAGCTCCTCCAGATCGGTCTGGCCGTCGACCAGCCAGGTGCCGTCGTCGCGCTGGCGGATCATGGCGTCCGCCTCGTCGTGGCCCTCGTCGAAGTCGCCGGCGATCATCTCCAGCAGGTCTGTGGCGGTCACCACGCCCTCGAAGGCGCCGAATTCGTCGACGAGGAAGGCCATATGGACCTTCGACGACTTCATGATCTCCAGCGCCTTCAGCACCGAGGTCGACTGGGGGATGAAGGCCGGAAGCTGGACGTGCTTCTCGATGTTGAACTCGCCGTTGTCGAGCAGACTGTCCAGCAGGTCCTTCTTGTGGACGACGCCCAGCGGATTATCGACGTCGTTCTCCCGCGCCACCACGATGCGGGAATAGGGGCAGGTGCGCACCTCCTCGCGCAGCTGCGCCTCGGTGTCGTCCAGCGCGACCCAGAAGACCTCGTGACGCGGGGTCATGGCCACCCGGATGGGCCGGTCGCCGAGCGTCAGGATCTCCTCGATCATCTCCTGCTCCTCCGGCTCGATCAGGCCGGCGGAGGTGCCCTCGGCGATCATGGTCTCGACCTCTTCCTGGGTCACGTCGGAGCCGTCGCGGTCCTTGACGCCCATGATCTTGAGGATGCCGGAGGTCGACGCCGTCAGCAGCACCACGAAGGGATGCAGCACGATCGCCAGGGTCGAGATCGGCGCCGCCATCTTGGCCGCGATCGATTCCGGGAAGATCAGCGCCAGCCGCTTGGGCACCAGTTCGCCGACGATCAGCGAGATGTAGGTGATGAAGACCACGACCACGGCGGTCGAGGCGATCTCGGACCACGAGGCCACGGCCGGGAAGGCCGCCTCGATCATGCGGTTCAGTTCGCCGGCGATGGCCGCCTGGCCATAGGCACCGGCGAGGATGCCGATCAGGGTGATGCCGACCTGGACCGCCGACAGGAAATGCGTCGGCTCCTCGGCCAGCTTCAGGGCCGCGCGGGCGCCCCGGTCGCCCTTCTCGGCCCGGCTCTGCAGCTTGGACTTGCGGGAGGACACGACCGCGAGCTCGGTCATGGCGAACAGGCCGTTGAGCACCACGAGGAGCAGAACGACGACGATGGCGACGGCTAACATCTAAGGGGGAAGGGCCCGGCGCGGCGCGACGGTCGGCGTCCGCAGACTTCATGATAGGGGCGAAAGGCGCGGGGCGCCATGGATTCGTGCGCCGGCTTCAGTCCCGGTCGCCGCGGCCCGCGTCGCCCGAGCCGTACCAGCCGCCCCGTCCGTCGGCGGCGGGCGCCATGGCGCAGGCGCTGGCCCCGATCAGGGTGCCGATGAACAGGCCGAGGCGGAGCGCCTTCATCATGGTTGACGAAATCCTAACGAACCGGAGCCGAACGCTAGGCTCCCGGGACGCGTTCCGCGCAAGTCTCCGCACCGCCCGGCACGCGGATTAACCGCGTCCTTCGCCGGATCGGGGAACGCCGCGAGGTATCAGACGGTTAGGAGCCCATGTTCCGCATCCGTCGCGCCCTGCCCGCCACCGCCCTCATCCTCGTTCTTGCCGCCTGCGGTGCCCCGGACCCCGATCAGACCCGATCCACCGCGGCCCCGGCGTCCCCGGCACCGCGTCTTGACGTCGCCGGGCTGGAGAGCGCCGTCCCGCCGACGGCCTGGACCGTCCCCGCCGCGACGGACGCTCCGGTGCAACCCGACCCCGGCCTGATCCGCGTCCAGATCCTGCTGGACCGGTCGGCCTTCTCGCCCGGCGTGATCGACGGCCTGCCGGGGGACAACACCCGACGCGCCGTCGCCGCCTGGCGCGAGGCCAACGGCATGACCGGAGACACCGTCGACGCCGCCATGATGGAGGCCCTCTCCACCGCCCACGGCGGCCCGGTGATGCGGCGGGTGGTCCTGACCGCGGCCGACGTCGCCGGTCCGTTCGACCCGCCGGCCTCCGGCGACCTCTCCGACCTGGCCCGCGACGGCGTCGGCTTCACCAGCGCGCGCGAACGGATCGCGGAGCGGTTTCACGTCACGGAGAGCCTGCTGGAGGCGCTGAACCCCGGGGTCGACTTCCGCCGCGCGGGCGCGGAGATCGTCGTCCCCGCCGTGTCCGACGCCGCCCTGCCGGCGGTGGCGCGGATCGTCATCGACAAGTCGGAGACCTCCCTGCGGGCCTACGACGCCCGGGGTCGGCTGGTCGCCTTCTACCCCGCCACCATCGGCTCGACCGAACGCCCCGCCCCGACCGGCACGCTGAAGGTCCTCGGCGTCGCGCCCGAGCCGGACTATACCTACGACCCGGCCAAACTCAGCTACGACCGCGGCGACAGCAAGGTCGTGGTTCCCGCGGGGCCGAACAATCCGGTCGGCACCGTGTGGATCGACCTGTCGGAGGAAAGCTACGGCATCCACGGCACGCCGGACCCGTCGGAAATCGCCAAGACGGCGTCCAACGGCTGCGTCCGCCTGACCAACTGGGACGCCGAGCAGCTGGCCGCGGCCGTGAAGCCCGGCGTGACGGTGGAGTTCCGCTAGACCTCAGTAGCGATAGCCGTAGTCGCCCCGGCGCGGCACCCGCTCGTAGCCGTAGCGGCCGTCGCGGTTGTAGCCGCCGAAGCCGTAGCCGCAGGGATCCTCGCTTTCCGACAGCTGGTTGCCGATCAGGCCGCCCACCACGGCGCCGACCGCCGCGCCCGTCTCCCGGTCCCCGTCGCCGGCGATGGCGGCCCCCGCGATGGCCCCGAGGGCCGCGCCGGACGCGGTCGCATACTGGCGGTTCTCCCAGTAGTCGCGCTCGCACTGCGAGGCATAGTCGTTGCCCGTGGACGCGCAGGCGCCCAGCAGCAGAGGTGAACACAGGGCCAGTCCGGTCAGGGCGCGTCGCATGGGAAGTCCTCCTGGAGATGTTGCCGTGTGAACGTGAGGCCGGATGAGCCGTTCCGAATTCCGGCGGTGCCCCTTGCGCGCGGACGCCCGTCGGGCGTCACTCGGCGCATGATCAACGTCGACCGCCGCGCCCTCCTGATCGCCGCCGGCCTCACCGCCGCCTCGCCCGCGGTCGCGCGACCGCCCGACGAGGACTGGCCCCTCTGGCCGGCGGGGGTGCCGGGACGGGACCGGGTGGCCCTGGTTCCGGAGATCGTGGAACGCGCGACCGATCCGGCCTTCCACGACCGCATCGCCGTGCGGACCATCGATCCCCTGCTGACCGTGGTCCGGCCGGACCGGCCGAACGGGGCCTCGCTGCTGCTGATCCCCGGCGGCGGCTATCGCTGGGCCGTCGTGGACAAGGAGGGCCTCGACTGCGCCCGGGTCTTCGCAGATGCCGGGGTCACCTGCTTCGTGTTGCGTTACCGCCTGCCGGGCGACGGCTGGCCCGCCGGCCCGGCCGTCGCCCTGCAGGACGCGCAAAGGGCGATGCGGCTGATCCGGTCCCGCGCCGCCGGGCTGGGCCTGGACCCCGCGCGCGTCGCCGTGCTCGGCGCGTCCGCCGGGGGCCATCTGGCCGGCTGCCTGACCGCCTCGACGCACCCCGCCTACGAGTCCGTCGACGCGGCGGACGAGCTCGGCTGGCGCCCCGACCTGACGGCCCTGCTCTATCCGGTCGTCACCCTGCGGGACCCCTTCGCCCACGCCGGATCTCGCGGGCGGTTGCTCGGCGACGCCCCGACGGCGGACCAGGTCGCGGCGTGGTCGCTGGAGTCCCTGGACTGGCGCGGCGCCCCGCCGACCTTCCTTCTTCACGCGATGGACGACGCCGCCGTGCCGGTCGACAACAGTCTGATGCTGCTCGCCACCCTCCGCGCCGCGGGGGTGCCGGCCGAGGCCCATCTGTTCGAGGAGGGCGGCCACGGCTTCGGCATCCGCCTGATCGCCGGTCGGCCCGCCGCCGTCTGGCCGGACCTCCTGCTCGCCTTCGGCCGCCGTCACGGCTGGCTGGCCTGACCCCCCGGAATGCAGAAAGGCCCCGGGTTTCCCCGGGGCCTTTCCTTTGGCCGGCCTATGCTCGCCTCGCGGAGGCTCGCGGCTTGAGGCCTCAGGCGAGGATCTTCGACACCACGCCGGCGCCGACGGTGCGGCCGCCTTCGCGGATGGCGAAGCGCAGCTTCTCTTCCATGGCGATCGGGGTGATCAGTTCCACGGTCAGCTCGGCGTTGTCGCCGGGCATGATCATCTCCACGCCCTCCTTCAGGTGCACGATGCCGGTCACGTCGGTCGTGCGGAAGTAGAACTGCGGGCGATAGTTGGTGAAGAACGGGGTGTGGCGACCGCCCTCCTCCTTCGTCAGG